>JBARKP010000120.1:0-5859 GCA_049801475.1 Methyloceanibacter sp. | reverse complement strand
CCAAGAAGGGCGTGATCGTCGTGGAAGGGCACATGGTCGAGCGGCTGCATCTCGGCATGGCCGAGCGTACGGTCGCAATCGCCGAGTCGATCCGCGAGATGGAAGCCGCTTGTGGTTAGGGCCAATTTGTCGTCTTTAGGGCGGCGCACCGATCGGGCTGGCTCTGTGACTTTTTAGTAACGCGGCGAATTTATTGCTCTGTGCTTTGGGATCGCCCGAGATCTGCCACGCTCGCGGTTTTTACTGGTCAATGAAATCGCGCGAAGACGAGAGGGAAACTGCAATCCGAAACGGGGGAAGCCTTGGCCAAGTGGCCAGGCTTTCCCTTTTTGCTGACTTCGCCCTCCAGCATTGACTACTCTTGTGCCGCCAGGCGGGCCTTGCAGCGATCGCGCCAGCATCCGTTTCGGATCGGGGACTGACATTCCGCCGAGGGCAGCGATACGACAGCTTAGCGGTAGACTTGACGTGATCGGCCGGGAAGGTCTCCTTCATTATCGACAGCGGAAATCACTCCGAGCCCGCGCGGTATGTCCGCTGTGGGTCAGAAGCTGACCTCGCGACGCCCCATCGAGTTGGTCGCCTTAGTGCCATAAACAGACTTCACGATCTTACACGCGCAGCGAAACGCGCGAGCGCAACGCCGAGGGGCAAGCCCCCGTGCATCCTATCTTGAATCAATGTTACTCACTCGCCTCTCGAAAACGTTTTTCGACAGCATCGACCATTAGCTGACGTTCGCTAGACCGCACTGCTCAGTCTTCAGAGATCGATGACCGCCCGTCCTCGCGTTTTTCCGACAAGGATTTCGGCCGCTAGGGACGGAACGTCGTCGAGTCTCGCCCGTGACGTCATGCTGTTGAGCTTGGCGAGGTCGAGGTCCGTCGCCAGTCGACCCCAGGCCTCTTCGCGCTTCTCGCGCGGGGTCCAGACCGAGTTCACGCCCGCAAGCGTCACGTCGCGCAGGATGAACGGTAGGACGGTCGCAGGCAGGTCGGGCCCCTGCGCCAAGCCGCAGGCGGCTACGGCGCCGTCGTATTTGATGTGCGAGAGCACGTTGGCGAGCGTGCGGCTGCCGAGCGAGTCCACCGCGCCCGCCCAGCGCTCCTTGTCCAATGGGACCCCAGCCCCGGAAAGCTCGCGAGCATCGATGATCTCATCCGCGCCGAGGCCTCGCAGATAGTCGCGTTCCTGCTCGGCCCGGCGGGAAGAGGCGACAACGCGATAACCGAGCTTGTCAAGGAGCGCGATCGCGACCGAACCCACGCCACCGGCAGCAGCGGTCACGAGCACATCGCCCCTGTCTGGCGTGATGCCTGCCTTTTCCAAGGCCAGCACGCAAAGCATGGCGGTGTAGCCGGCGGTGCCGATCGCCATGGCATTGGCAGTCGAAATGTTCTTAGGGAGGCGGATAAGCCAGTCGCCCTTGACGCGGGCCCGCTCAGCGTAGCCGCCGTGGTGCACCTCGCCCAGACCGTAGCCGTTCAGCACGACGCGATCCCCCGCTTGGAATCGCGGGTCCTCCGAGTGCAGCACCCTGCCGGCCAAGTCGATGCCGGGGATGAGCGGGAATTTGCGGATGATCGGCGCTTTGCCCGTTATCGCGAGGCCATCCTTATAGTTCACCGTTGAGTGCTCGACTGCCACGGTGACATCGCCCTCCATGAGATCAGCATCCGTCAGCTCGGCGACCGCTGCGCTCTGCCGGTCGCCATCTTTGGTCACGAGCAACGCCCGGAACTTGTCGGGCATGTCATCCTCCCTCAGTAGGGTTGGTGTCATCTGGTCTGGGGCGATCGGTAATCCGAATCTCCGGAACCCTGCCGGTCCGCCGAGAACTGGATCACCTGGGCCCCGTCATCGCACTCTTTCTTAGCGGGGAAGCAAGTCTCATTGCTGCCCCGATAGGTCCGAAATCGGAAGAGGCCGTTTACCCAATTGCAGGGTTTCACCTATTTCGATAGAGCTAGAGTTAAAGTAGCGGCCTGTCGCAGAGCGTTGATGGGCGCAAGAAGGAAAGCCCATCGTGACCGATCCCCATAACGAATACTTCCAAAGAGCAGAGAATTACGAGCGGCTTGCCGAAGAAGCGCAAGACCCGGTGCTAGCTGCAGCGTTTCTGAGGCTAGCTAGAAATTGCCGGCTCACAGCCGAGCGCATCAGCCAACTAGAGGAGGAGGCCACGTAGCTCTGCTGAAGCGTGGGATCGCGTGGAGAAGCCGCGCTTCTCAGTCGTTATGGTCGTCTTGGCAACGCCGCCGGACTCTGGCTCAGCTGATGAGAAGGGGCGTGGTCCCGATCAGTGCACGGTCGTTGATCTGCCGCACGAGGAAGTCCGCGACGTCCGCACGGCTGATCGCGCCGAACCGCCAGTCCTTTGACGCGGTGAGGACGCGGTAGCGGCCAGTTGCGGGCCATTTGTCAGCAAGCCGGGCCGCACAATGGTCCAGTCGAGCCCGGCGGCCTTAAGCTCTCGACAGCCCTCACACAATGGAGACAGGAGCTAAAGCTTCGTTTGCTTCAGGGGGACTACTAAGCTCACTATATCGGCGTGGTTTTCTAAAAAGGGAGTAGGGGCGTCACCTTCTGCCTTTCGGTTTCTGGTTTCTGTCGGTGTCGGGCGATAGCATGGAGCAAGATGACCAATGCTCAGCCCAAACGCGTGGTGTCGCTGATCGCGAGCGCGACGGAGATCATCTGTGCACTCGGCGCCTGCGACCTCCTTGTCGGCCGTTCCCATGAATGCGACTTCCCGCCCGACGTAACGCGCTTGCCTGCCCTGACCGAGCCGAAATTCCCGGTGACCGGCACAAGCTACGACATCGACGCCCGCGTCAAGGCCATCCTGCAGGAAGGGCTATCCGTCTACCGCGTCGATGCGGAGAAGCTCGGCGCGCTTAGGCCCGATATCATCGTCACGCAGGACCATTGCGAGGTCTGCGCCGTAAGCCTCAAAGACGTCGAGGCGGCGCTGTGCGCATGGAGTGGACGGCGGGTGGAGATCGTATCGCTTAAGCCCGACGCCCTCGCCGACATCTGGGAGGACATCGCTAAAATCGCCCGCGCGCTCGGGCGCGAACGCCAAGGCGAACGTCTGGTCGAACAGCTGAAAGCGCGCATGACCAGCATCGCGGAGCAAAGCGGCGCGGCGCAAACGCGCCCGCGCGGGGCCATGATCGAGTGGGTCGATCCGCTGATGGCCGCGGGCAACTGGATGCCGGAGCTCGTGCAGATGGCCGGTGGTGAAGATTTGTTTGGCGCGGTGCGCCAACCTTCGCCCTGGCTCGATTGGGACCGGATTGTTGTCGCCGACCCGGATATCGTCCTCGTGCACCCTTGCGGCTTCGACATGGCGCGAACGCTTCAGGAGATGCCACTGCTTGAGCACCGCCCCGGCTGGCGCGAGCTGAAGGCCGTGCGGCGCGATCGCATCTTTGTCGCCGATGGCAATCAGTATTTTAACCGCCCGGGGCCTCGCATCGTCGAAAGTCTGGAAATGTTGGCCGAGATCTTTCACCCCGAGTTATTCCCGTCTCGCCATGAAGGGAAAGGTTGGATGCGCTACGCAGCTGAGCCAAGAGTCGAGAAATAGAGCCGTTGATCCGGACCAACCAGAAGCTTCAACTGAGTTAGACCCCTTGCAGCGCTCTTTCTAAACCCCGCGCTCCTCTCTAACATCGCCCGGATCCCGGCAGCTCTTGGAGAAGCTCGTGAGCTACATTAAGCATGTACTCCAACCAGGAATTCCCTGATGCGCTCTGCCTGCACCCGGCTCTCTCATGTTAATGTCCGATTAGACCATTTGGCATCGCGGAGTTCTGCACCGGTCAGAAGCACCTCAAGAGTACGGGCCAACATACCGTCTATAAAGCAGTCTGCCCCTTCAGCCATCACATGCCGGCGCGTAACACCGCCGAAACCGACTACGAAAGCACCGCCCGCGCGAGCGTTAAGATCAGTCACCCCGTCTCCGACCATCGCGAGGGCGCCATGACGCGCCGCAAGGCCACGGCAGACCTCTGCCTTACCGTCGCTCCGCACTAAGGGTGAGCCACCATCGAAGCCGACATAGTTTCCATCGCTGTCGAGGTAAATTTCGACGGCGCACACGTTAGAGAGTGGTATCGCAAGAGCTTGGGCCAGCACCACCACTGGCTGGAGCAAGCCGCCGCTCACGAGATAGATGGACTTTCCAAGACGTTGCAGCGTGGCAATCGTTTCGACGGCGCCGTCAACGATCTCCTCCACATAGCGCTGCCCCAGCCATGCGAGCGCATCCTGGTCGGGGCGGACAATGGCAAGTCGCTTCGCGTAGACATCTTCGAGGGACAACGAACCTTCCATTGCGGCGGCAGTAAGCGGGGCAATCTCGTCTTCTTGGCCCGACCGTCGGGCAAGTTCATCGATGCCCTCAATGCGGGTCAGTGTGCCATCGCAATCGAAGCAAATGGCACTGAATTTTGGCCGCTCTCTCATTACAGCTGGATCTGAATGGCTTGGCGGATGGCGGGAATCGCCCGTACCTCTTCAAGCACCTTCGGGGAAAGCGGTGCTGACACACCGATCAACGCGATGGCCTCGGCCCGGCCTTCCGCAATGCCGATCTGCATCCGCGAAATATTGATATTTTCCCGCCCAAGAATACTGCCTAGTGCTCCAACGACCCCAGGCTGGTCATCGTGACGTGTGAAGATGAGGTAGCCTTCTAGAACTGCTTCCACATGATAGTCGTCGACACGAATGAGGCGGGGATGGCGGTCGCCGAGGAGTGTCCCCGCGACACTCGTTAGGGTCTCCCCCGTCTTGGCGCGAAGCTCAACCAGAGAAACATAGTCGTGCGCCTCGTCCGACCGGATCTCGCGGACTGTAATACCCTGCCGGTGCGCCAGTGTCGCGGCGTTGACCTCGTTCACTGGTACCGCAAGGCGTTTGCCGAGCAGCCCAGCCAGAGCTCCGGCAGTAATGAGCCGCGGGTCAATCTCAGCCACGCGGCCCAAGAGGACTACCTCGAAGTCGGCGATTGGGCCCGGTATCAATGCGGACATCAGGCGTCCTAGGGCGTGCGCAAGCTGCTGATATGGTCGCCCGCGGCTGACCTGATCCGCCGGGATGCGCGGGAGATTTACCGCGCTTTGAACCGCGCCCGTTTCGAGGAACGCCGCAATGTCCTCTGCGATCCTTAGGCTTACCGCCTGCTGGGCCTCTTCGGTCGAAGCGCCGAGATGCGGCGTCGACACCACGTTCTCGAGCGTTAAGAGTGGTGATGCTCCTGGGGGCTCGTTGGCAAAAACATCGAGGGCTGCGCCCGCCAAGCGTCCGCTGCTGAGTGCTTCGAAGAGTGCAGTCTCGTCGACGAGCCCGCCCCGTGCGCAGTTGATGAGCCGTGCACTAGGCTTCATTGTGCTGAACCGAGACGCGTTCAGTAGATTGTGCGTCGTTTCGTTGAGCGGGCAATGCAGCGTCACGTAGTCCGCGTCAGCGAGTAGCGAATCGAGCTCGGCCGGCTCGGCACCCGTCTCGCGAATCACATCCGCGACTACGTAAGGATCAAACACGAGCACACGCATCTTGAACGCGAGACAGCGGCGCGCCACGATGCGCCCGATTGTTCCAAATCCGATGACGCCAATGGTCTTCCCGGCGAGCTCGGTCCCAACAAAATTTCTCGGCTTCCATTCGCCGGCGCGCGTAGACCGGTCGGCCTGCTGGAGATGGCGGCTCAGCGACAACAGGTGCGCAAGCGTAAGTTCGGCGGTAGTTGTCGCGTTCGCGTCAGGCGTGTTGAGAACGACGATCCCGCGTTCGGTAGCCGCCGCGACGTCAATGTTGTCGACGCCTATACCGGCTCTGCCAATTGTC
>JBARKP010000119.1:0-55868 GCA_049801475.1 Methyloceanibacter sp. | reverse complement strand
CGCCGGCATTGCGACGGCCATGAGGTCGGGATCATGGCGCCTCGTCCCCCAGAGCGGCAACACGGTTTGTATGATGGCGACGCCGAGGGCAAGAATCAGAGCGTAGTGGCCGGTCTCTGCGATCATGCTTTGGGTGCCCCCTTAATTAACTTTGCCCCCGCCTTGCGGCGTGCCAGCCTGCGCGTCTCCGCGCCATAGCCCCTGCTCTTTCAGCTTCTTGGCGACTTCTGGCGGCATATAGGTCTCGTCATGCTTGGCGAGCACGCTGTCGGCGTGAAACACGCCGTCGGTCTCGATCATGCCTTCGGCGACCACGCCTTGGCCTTCGCGGAAGAGATCGGGGAGCACCCCGGTATAGGTCACCGGAAGCGTAGCGCGTTTATCGGTGATGACAAAACGGACGGCGGTCCCCTCCCCCCGCTTTAAGCTCCCATCCTCCACGAGGCCACCGAGGCGGAAGCGCTGACCCGTGCCGAGATGTTTCTCTGTCACCTCGCTCGGGCTATAGAAGAACACGATGGAATCACGCAACGCCGCGAGCACGATGCCGACGGCGAGCGCAAGCACGGCGAGGCAAGTACCAATCAGAACGGCTCTGCGCTGCTTGCGTGTCATTCAATGCGCCTCCAAGTCCGGTGGCCGTCTGTCAGTGCTCACGATTCAGCCCAAGCTCGGCGGCAAGGGCATCGAGTTGCTCAAGCGCGGCTGCGTTGCCGCTGAATTGCGTCTTGGCCCGCTCAAGCGCTTTCACAACGTCATCCTTGCGGTCGAGTACGCTATAGGCTCTGACGAGCTTGAGCCAACCGGCAAGATCGTCGCTGTTCTGCGTCAGCCGGTCGGCGAGCCCTTGCACCATGCGCTCGATCATGGCCTGGCGGTCGGCAGGGTTCATGCGTTGGGCTGCGGCAATGTCTCCTGGCGTTGGGGCGCCCTTTCCTTGTGGCGGCGTTCCGGCGGTCGGCGTCGGTCCGCCGGGAGCCACGTCAGGACCTGACTTGCCGGCAAGCCGGGCTTCGTCTTGCGCGAGCCGCTGCTCGGCTAGCTTGCGCCAAGGAGCGCCCGCGGGAGCGCCGGCGATGAGCGCGCGCCAGGCCTCGGCCGCCGCCGCCAATTGGCCATCTTGCTCCTTGGCGATAATCAGCAGCAATTTAGGCTCGATGAGATTGGCATCGAGCGCCGCCGCGCGTTCCAATGCAAGGTCGGCGTCCTCGGACACCACACCGTCATTGGCGAGCACGAGCGCTTGGCCAAAACCGGAAAGGCGCTTCGGCGATTCTCCGAGCAGGCGGATCGCCTGGCGATACGCCTCGGCGGCATCGGCGTAGCGGCGCCATCCCATATAGACGGGGGCGATGACGTCCCACCCCTCGCCTTCGTCGGGGTGATCACGCAGCCGAGCCTCCACACGTGCAACCAGCGCCTCGAGATTCTTGTCACTCGCCGGGTCTTGCAGGCGTGCGACGAGGGGTTGGTCGGGAAGACGCGGAGAGCCGTAGGCGAGATAGAGACCTAGGGCGAGCAGGGGGAGGATCACGGCAAGCCCGATCGCCACGGCCCTTGTCGGGGCGCGGGCCTGCTGACGGTCGGCCCCGCGCTCTTCGGCATCGGTGGCCAGCAGCCGGCGCGCAATCTCGATGCGGGCAGCTTCCGCGTCCGCCTCGCCGATCAGACCGCGCTCCCGGTCGCTCTCCACCTCGCCGAGCTGGTCGCGATAGACGGTGGCGTCGAAAGCCGCGCGCGACTCATCGCCCGCTCTTCCGCTTGCGAGCGGCCGGAGCAAGGCGAAGAGCACCAAAGCCGTCAACCCGGCGAAAATGACCCACAGCAACACTGGAGCGCCACCCTCCTTTATTCAGGCTAGCCATAGGCGAAAGGCGTCAAGGGGGGCAAGCTTTGGGAGGGAGGCGCAGATGAATTTTGCGACATGGGAGGGGAAGCCGCGGATTGGGCCGCAAGGTTCAAGAGGTGGCACCGGCAAATAGTTGGTGCGACTGCGCCTAACCGACGTTGCGCCAGGTGCCGTTCAGCTCGCGGCAGGCGATGCCCTTAACAGTCTCCGGCGAGCCGCCTCTATTGATGGTATGGATGTAGGTGCGGCAATACTGGCTGCCCTTTTGGTAGGGGCGGCCTGGCACGATTGAACCGCGATGGCCGGTGGCCGGATAGTGCCAGGCTGTGGGCGCGCCCGACCGTCCATATTCCAGGGCCCGATACTCGGCATTCGCCGCGATGCGGCGCTCCCGGTCACTCATTTGCAGGCCGACCTCGTTGCCGCTGATGCCGCCGATCACGGCGTTGGCCGCCGCCGTGGCGGCGCGGTCATGTCCACTGCCCGCTTGAGCGCCGGCAACCCTACCGGTAACGGCACCGAGAAGGGCCCCCGTGCCCTGCCGATTCTCCGATCCGCATGCCGCGATGACAGCCGGCATCATAGCGAGCGTAACGAAGGACGCTATACGCAGAGACGCTACTCGCATCACTTTCCGCCCTGAGCAATCAACGGAACGTCGTGCCTCATGAAGCTAACTTAAGTCGAATTGTCGCAGCCGACGTTTAACAAACGGTGATTTCTGGCCGATTTGGGATTGCGGGCCCCTGGGTCAGGCCGCTGGCAGCTCGAGCCGCGCGCGCAAGCCCCCCTCGGGCGAGGGCTCAAGCTCGAAGCGCCCTTTGTAGAGATGGGCGAGATCCGCCACGATCGAGAGCCCGAGCCCGGATCCTGGCTTGGTCTCGTCCAAACGCTGCCCCCTTTTCACGGCTTTGGCTAGCTCCGGCCCGGTCAGCCCTGGTCCGTCATCATCCACGAGCACGGTGAAGGTGCGGGCTCCTTCAATGTGTTCGGTACTCAGCCTTACGCGAGACTTCGCCCATTTGCAGGCGTTGTCGAGCAGGTTCCCCACCATCTCTTCAAAGTCCTGCTTCTCACCTTGGAATTTAAGTCCGGGGCTTGAGCTGACGCCGAGATCGAGTCCTCGGCTATCATAGATGCGATCGAGCGCGCGGTTGAGCCCCCTGAGCACCCCTTCAACGTCGGTATTGTCGCCAATCGCGCCGGCGCGCGCGGCGACGCGCGCCCGATCGAGATGGTGTCTGATCTGGGTGCGCATGATCTCGGCCTGCTCGATGACTTTGGCGGCGAGCGGATCCTTCTTCTCCCGCGCCTCGTTGGTGATGACGCTGAGCGGCGTCTTGAGCGCATGAGCGAGATTGCCGACATGGGTACGGGCCCGATCCACGATCTCGCGATTGGACTGGATCAGAGCATTCAGCTCCTGCTGCAAGGGCCTGATCTCGTCGGGAGGCTCTCCTTCAAGCCTCTCCGCCTCACCGGAGCGGATCGCCGCGAGGTCGTGACGAATGGCACGCAAGGGCCGGAGGCCAAACCGCACCTGGAACAGCGTCGCCACCACGAGCCCGAGCCCAAGCACTGCCAGGGCCGTGATCAGCATCAACCTGAACTCGCCGAGATCCCGTTCGATCTCCGCGGCGTCGCCGGCAACCGCATAGGAATAACGCGCGGATGTCGGGCCCGCGGGTCTGATCTCGCGCTCGACGATGCGCAAGCGCTGCGCTTGCGGTCCGGGCGCATAAGCGCGCCTCATCAAGTTTTGGTCAGGAGGAACGCCGGTCTGGCTCGGCAGCTTGAGCTGCTGATCAAGCAAGGAGTCGGAGATAAAGACGGGGCGCTCGGCCTCGCCCAGTGGCTTGATCTGCCAATACCAGCCGGAGAAGGGGATGGTGAAGACCGGCTCGCCAAGATTGGCCGGCTGCTTCGGAGCGCTTCCGCCGTCGGCCGTCGTCGAGGCGATGAGGCTCGTCAGATAGACGTTGAGGCGGGCGTCGAAACTGCGCTCGACGGCGTGACGGTAGAGGGAGAGGAGAAGGATGGCGGCCACGGGGACGACGACGAGCGTCCACGCCGCGGCCGAAGCGAAGAGGCGGAAGGCGAGCGAATTAAGCCTCATCGCCGGCGTCCGCGAGGCGGTAGCCGAGCCCCCGGACGGTCTTGATGATATCGATAGGAAGCTTCTTGCGCAGGCGTCCGATGAAGACCTCAACCGTGTTCGAGTCGCGGTCGAAATCCTGCTCGTAGAGATGCTCGACGAGCTCGGTCCGGGAGACCACGCGGCTCCGATGCAGCATGAGATAGGCGAGCACCCGATATTCGTGAGAGGTGAGCTTAACGGCCTGGCCGTCGACCGTCACCCTTGCCGACTTAGTATCGAGGCGAAGCGGCCCGCATTCGAGCTCGTTCTGGGCATGGCCCGCCGAACGCCGCAACAGAGCCCGCAAACGCGCCAGCACCTCCTCCATATGGAAGGGCTTGGCTACGTAATCGTCAGCGCCCGCGTCCATGCCGGCGACCTTATCGCTCCACCGTTCACGGGCGGTGAGAATGAGCACCGGCATCTTCCGGTCGTCGCGCCGCCATTGCTCGAGAACGCTTAGGCCGTCCATCTTGGGCAGCCCAAGATCGAGCACCACGGCGTCGTAAGGTTCGGTGTCGCCGAGGAAGTGGCCCTCCTCCCCGTCGAAGGCGGTATCGACGGCATGGCCCGCATCGCTCAGCGCGTTTACGAGCTGACGGTTGAGGTCTGGATCGTCCTCGACGACGAGAAGCCGCAACCTCTTATCCTCCTTGGGGCGCCCAGGCGCCCTCAATTCCTCCTAAGGCTGACCGGTCAGAGCGTCAACGGTGACGTTGCTCACGTCGCCTTTGGCCCCGAGCACGACGAGCTTATAAAAAAAGCGGCCGTTCTCATCGCAGAGGCTCGCATAAATGATCTGGCCGCCCGTGCGCGCCTGCACCATCTGGTAGATGACGTTGGCGGGAAGCAGCGAGTGTTGCGCGATCACCGGCGCCGCCGAGCTCCAAGGCAGGCAGTTCGCCTCGGCAGCCTGTCCCGCAGCCGTCAGCACCAGACCGGTGACGGCCGCGATGGCCGCTTCTTTGATGACCCGCCGCATGGGACCCGTCTCGCAATTCGTCATTGATCTGGCAAGCTAGCTAAGCCTGCATGAACCGGGCATGAACGGCCTGAACGCAAGGCTCATTTCGCCTTGCGCGTTGATCATGCGTGCGTGCGTTGACGTGCGGGACAAAACGTCGCCGGGCTGTATGAGCAGCCCACGGCGGCCGCTCGCGGAACTGCCGCCGAGCAACTCGGTGGTAGAAATGGCCGAACATGACTGCCGACAAAGTCCGCGTCCTGCTCAAGCTCCAACCCAGCCCGTGAAGAAATATTGGCGGACCGTCTCATCGGTGGCTGCATCGTTGAAAATGCCGCTACCGGTGATGCGCGCGGTCTTCACGCCCGCCCTATCCAGCAGCTCGCGCCAACGGCCGACCGATTCTGTGTCGGCCACATCGACGGTGGCCGCATTGAAAACCAGCGTCCTTGCCCGCAGCCCGCAACGGTTGGCCGCTCGGGTTCTGGGGTTCCACAAAAGAAAAAAGCCCCGGGCAGGGTGACCGGGGCTTCTTACGCAGAACGTTACGTTCCAAGACAATCCGGGGCTCGGCGGCAGGACGGGGGAACGTCGGGGGGCTTGGCCGAGCCCTCTGCAGAGCAAACCTGACACAAGACCATTAGTTCCCCGGCTAAGTGCGCCTATCTAGGCGCGACAGAATGCGGTCGATGCCTTGCTTAGCCTCGGCCATCGCGTCTTCCTTTCGGGCAGCCAAGGTACGCAGAGTCGACCGCGAAAATAGGGGCAGGTCGGGGCGCGTGGCGTAGACGCTTACGCACCACTGGGACCATTGGCGCATAGGCACGATGTCGTATCCGCGGTATCGGAAGGTTTCCGTTATAGTCATCTGAGTGAGCCTCGCAAAAAGTGGTAGGCCCCCGATTTAAGGCTAACGCCGCAATCTGGGCCGGGTTCACATTTTTTGCCAAAATTCACACCCCGGCGAGCGAGCCGGGATGAGAGGCTTACCTTCAGCACTCCTTACGGCAAGGGCGGCACGTTCCCCGTCGTTGAAGCCCCAATGCGGTGCGGGTGTTGTAGCGAAAACGCATTGTGATCGCGCAGACAAGAGTGCAGCAGTTAGCCCGAAGCCAGAAAAATAGAAACCCCAGCCAAAGTGACCGGGGCTTCAGAACCAAAGGGGTGATCGCAGGGACGACCACCACGACCAAGATACCACAAACGGCGATGCGCGGTAGATCCCTCGTTCTGGTTCCTATTGATCGATCTGCCTTTGTTGGCCTCGCCTTCTGCCTGGTGAGCCCTAACGCAAAGGACCCACCCCCAGCGCCCACGCCAAGAGCGGGCCCACCCGTCCTTGGGTCCCCTCAAACGGTCAGCGTCATAGCAGGCTTAGCCGCGATGCTTGCCGTAATAGGCCTCGGCCTTCTTCACTTCACGGAGCCCCCAGAATTCATTCCTGGGTAGGACCCGGAGAACGCCCTAGATGACGACCTGTTCC
This sequence comes from Methyloceanibacter sp., assembly GCA_049801475.1. GTDB lineage: Bacteria > Pseudomonadota > Alphaproteobacteria > Rhizobiales > Methyloligellaceae > Methyloceanibacter. The sequence continues at coordinate 49,435 of JBARKP010000119.1, read as the reverse complement.
CGCGCCTGATCGCAGCAGGCCATACGCGAAGCCAGGCCAAAAACCTTTAGCGATAGGGCTTGACGATCATCCAGGTTTGCGCCGGCACCTTGCCGCAGGAATTGGCGAACACGTCGGTGAGAGTCGTGGAATTCGGGCCGGGATTGTCGAGGCAGCGCGGGAAAATGCGCATATCCTCGTTCATAAGCGCGACGCGGTCGTTCCATTTCAGCGCATCGGTGTTGCTTGCCTTCGTCTCGATTTGCTTGGTCAGCGCGTCGACCTTCGCTTCCAGATCGCCCACGGCGCGACCGAGACAGGCGATCTGCTCCTCGGTGCTGCCTTGAGCGCAATTTGCCGCAAGCGCCGGCGCCATGGAGAGCGCCTGCGAAATGCCGAAGGCAGCCAAGCCGTGTAGCAGGACGAAGCGAATCCGCATCTGAGAGTCCTCCCTCCAAAGTCTGGTTCAGAGCCATGCGCGCGATGCTTTCGATGCTAAGGCTGCGTGGCGATGTTGACGAGTCGTGGCTCCACCCTTCACGCCATCGTGACCCGGACGAGGGTCCCCCCTTCTCACCCGCAGGCCAATAGCTGAGACAAAGCGCCTCGCTTCTCCGCCCCATTCGCAACAGAGACAGCACTATAAAGCAGGCAAGATGATCGCTCGTACCGCTACACCAGCCGGCAAGGTCCCGAGGCCAGCGATCCGGAGCTTGCTCTGGCTCGCTATTTTCGCCCTGCTGCTGTTCGTGCCGGCGGGCACTCTTCGCTGGTCGGGGGCCTGGGTCTTCCTCGCGATCATGGGGGCCGCGAGCCTGTTGGGAATGGCCTGGCTCGCGCGCCACGACCCCGCGCTTTTCAAGGAGCGCGTGCGGGCCCCCTTCCAACGGGACCAGAAGCCTTGGGACAAGGTGCTGATGGGCGCCTTCATGCCGCTCTGGCTTGGCTGGTACGTGTTCATGGGCCTCGATAAGCGCTTTTCCTGGTCGAGCGTGCCCATCCTCGCGCAAACTCTCGGTGCGGTGCTGATCGGACTCTGCCTCTATCTCAGCTGGCTCGTTTTCAAGGAGAACAGCTTCGCCGCGCCGGTGGTGAAGCTGCAGAAGGAGCGCGGGCACAAGGTTGTGACCAGCGGTCCTTACCGATATGTGCGCCATCCCATGTATACTGGCGCCATCCTGTTCTTCCTCGGCGTGCCTCTGCTGCTGGGCTCATGGTGGGGACTGTGCGTGTCGCCTTGCCTTATTCTCCTGCTCGCCTTTCGCGCGGTGATGGAGGAGCGGATGCTCAAGGCCGAGCTCGACGGCTATGCGGACTACGCCGCGCGCGTCCCCTACCGCTTCGTTCCGCTCCTCTGGTGAGGAGGCCGGGCGCGGACCGGTCTGGCGTCGCTCCGCGGCAGCCGGTCGAAGGCTTCCTGCCGGTCTTGGTCGCGCACGAGCCAATAAACTGCTCCTAGCGCGAGAATCGCCGCGGCGCGCTCGACGTCGAGGATGATGAGTTTGCGGACGATGGCGAGCAGCGCGATCAGAATAACGGTGCGGACCTGCACCACGCTGTGGCTCCGCTCCGCCACCACGAGCAGCGACCGCTTGAACTCGAGCGCGATGGTCATCATAAGGATCATGCCGAACACGGCTTAAAACACCTCGACATGGGTAGGGTCGAACGTGCTCGCGGCATGAGCATTCGGCCTGGCGCTCTCTCCGCCTGCAGCCTCGCCGGTCCGGCACCTCGCACTTCACCAGCGTCCAGCCGACGGCGGCGGCGAAGCCCGACCCCGGCCATCGAGGCCGCGTCCGGAGGCCACGCGGGACAAAGGGATCAAATCCGCGCTTGCGATCCTTTCCCATATGCGCCCGGGAGCCGTCGACGAGGACTACGCCGCCTGCATGAAGGACAACGTCGCGAAGTGATGGGGGTGCGTAAGAGCCCTGGCACCCGGAAGCGCTCCTGCCAAAGCGGGATCGAGGGAGACCCGAGCCGGCAACTGCGAAAACCCAAGCCCGCGTCCGGGGCATTGTTTATTCTCTACAAAACGCCTCAATCACGGTGTAATTTCCTTAGCCGTTCTACCCATCCGGGCGACAGAATTAGGCGCGTGAAGCCGGGCTTCTCGCGCTTCGCGCGCAAAGGTCGGGGCAAAGTGCGGGACTTCCTACAGGGCAATCGCAAACGGAAGCTGATCGATTGGCTCGCGATCGATTCTTCGATCGATTCGGGCCTTTATGGCGCCTGGACCGGGTTCAAGGATTGGTGGAGCGCCTATTCGACTTTCTTCGGCCGGTTCGAGGTCAAAGGCTTCCTCCGCGCCCTCAACGAACTTGCCTGCGAGGGCCTAACGCTTGGCGCCGGCGGCCTCCTGGTCCTGGTTGCCTTCGCGTTGCCTGCTTTTGACATCGCTCAAGGCAAGATGAACCTGTCCGACGAATACAGCGTCACCTTCTATGACCGCTACGGCAACGAAATCGGCAAGCGCGGACTCTTGCGCGACGATTCGGTTCCCCTCGAAGAGCTCCCGGACTTTTTGATCAAGGCGACGCTGGCGACCGAAGACCGGCGTTTTTTCGAGCATTTCGGCGTCGACGTGGTAGGCACCATCCGCGCCCTCACCGCGAACGCCCGTCATGATTCCGTGGTGCAAGGCGGCAGCTCGCTCACCCAGCAGCTGGCCAAGAACATGTTTCTGTCGCCGGAACGCTCGCTCGGCCGCAAAATCAAAGAGGCCTTCATCGCCCTCTATCTGGAAAACCACTACACCAAGCGTGAGATCCTCAAGCTCTACTTCGACCGCGCCTATCTTGGCGGGGGTTCCTATGGCGTGGAGGCGGCGGCCCAGTTCTATTTCGGCAAGTCGATCCGCGAGGTGACGCTGCCCGAAGCAGCGATGCTCGCCGGCATGTTCAAGGCACCCACGCGCTACGCCCCGCATATTGACATCGCCGCCTCGCGTGCGCGCGCCAACGACGTGCTGACAAACATGGTGGAGGCTGGCTACCTCACCGAAGGTCAGGTCTATGGTGCCCGCATGAACCCGGCAAAGATCGTCGAGCGAGGCGATTATTACAGCCCCGATTGGTTCCTCGATTGGGCTTTCGAGGAGGTGCAGCGGGTGATGCGGGGCAAGAAAGAGCACATCCTCGCCGCCCGCACCACCGTCGATATCAGCTTGCAGAAGATGGGCGAGCAATCCCTTCAGCAGACGATCACGCAATACGGACACGGCCGCTCCTTCAGCCAGGGCGCCATGGTGGTGATGGAGAATGACGGCGCCGTGCGGGCGCTGGTCGGCGGCAAGGACTATGGCGAGAGCCAATTCAACCGGGCGGTACACGCCTACCGTCAGCCCGGCTCTTCCTTCAAGCCCTACGTCTATCTGACAGCCCTTGAGAACGGCTACAAGCCGACCACCGTGGTCAGCGGCAATGGCGCCGTTTGTGGGCGCTGGTCCCCCAAGAACTTTTCCGCCGGCGAAGGGGGCCGCATGATGCTGAAAGACGCTCTGGCACATTCGATCAACACGATCGCCGTGAAGGTCTCCCTCGATGTCGGACGGGAGAAGGTGATGGCGAACATGCTCAAGCTAGGCATCAGCCGGCTTAAGAAGACCTGCTCATTGGCGCTCGGCGATCAGGGTCTAACGCCGCTCGAACACACCACCAACTATGCGGTTTTCGCCAGTGGCGGAATGGAAGTTCATTCTTACGCCATCGAAGAGGTCCACACGCTACAAGGCCAGCTCCTCTATTCCCATGACCGTGACGAACCTCCGCGCAAGCAGATCTTCGATCGCAAAGTGATCGAAATGCTGAACACCATGCTGCAAGGTGTGGTCCTGGGTGGGACTGGGCGGGCAGCGCAGCTTGACTACACCAACTCTGTCGGCAAGACAGGCACAAGCTCGAACTTTCGTGACGCCTGGTTCATGGGTTTCACCGGCCAATACGTGGCCGGTGTCTGGCTTGGCAATGACGACTTCACACCCATGTCGCGGGTGACCGGGGGCAGCTTCCCGGCCCAGACCTGGCACAATTTCATGGTGCTCGCCCACGACACCGACAACATCCCGGAGATCCCGGGCATCCCGTTGCATCCCGTCCAGGTGGCCGAACAGGAACGCCTCGCGCAGCTGCAAAAGGTGACCGGCACGGAGGACATACCTGCCCCGACGCCTGAAAGCGTCAAGGACATGTCGAGCGCTACTCGCCAAATCCTTGAGAAAATTGGAAGCCTGCTCAAGGAAGCGCGGCCGCTCGCCCCAAGCGATACACAGCCCAAGAACCGCGCCGAGGCACCCGCAGCGCTACCTGCCAGCGCCGCCCAACAGTCGAATATCGCCTCCGCAACCGGCGGCTCGGTCACGGGAGCTGCCGAAAGCCTGCCCGAACCGGGTACGACGCAAAGCCCCGAAGCCGCACCCGTGACCGGCGGCTCGCCGGTTCCGCCTTAAGCGGGCGGCGATCTCTTTTCGTCGCGTAAGGCGCACGCCTACTTGACAAGTTCCTCGCCCACCCTCTCCTTTTCCGCTTGTCTCCTTTTTTCGGGTCTGCTCCCGCCGAGGCGCCCCTCTTTTTCAATGCGCTCGCTCCTTCACCTCATCGCGCTCTTTGCCATCGCTCTTCTTCTCGGCATCGGCTCGGCTTGGTACATGATTGAGCGCGGCTCCCCCCTCACAACGAAACGAGTGGGGCCTTGGGCGAGCTGGATGAGCGAAGGCAACCCCAATGCCGATCCCTATACCAAAGCGCATCTGGCACGGAGCGGCAGGCTTCCCCTCACTTCGACGACCGCGCGCTATTTCCTTGCGCGCACCGACGGCGAAGGGCGGGAATTGACTTCCGCGTGCGACTATTCGATCGAGGGCTCGGCCCTTAACGCCCGTTGGTGGTCGCTAGCCGTCTATGACGAGCACGGATCGGTGATCGAAAATCCTTCTGACCGGTACAGCTTCAACAGCGATGAGGCCATCCGCCGCACTGACGGCACCTACCGTATCAGCCTAGCCAATGATGTCCGTCCGGAAAACTGGCTGCCGAGCGGGAGCGGGCCGGAGCATAAGCTCGTGCTGATGTTGCGCATCTACGGTCAGCGCGAGACGGACTCCTCCGGCATTGGACAGATTCCCGATGACCGACTGCCCAAGATCGAGCGCAAGGCATGCGACTGAGGACTCCATTGCTTTATCTCCTGCTCTGCCTCGTGGTTGCAGGCCTCATCCATATCGCGGCAGTGCTCACTCTGCCGGCGCTTGCCCCCAAGAACGCGTGGGCAAGACTGGTCCCGCTCGGACCGCCCAACACGATGATCCAGCTTCCGCCGCCAAGCCCCGGACACGAGATCATGCCGATGATGGCCCCCGACGTTCGCTATTCCTTCTGCCGTTTCGATCTCGGGCCTGGACCCGTGCGGCTCAGAGCGGCCGTTCCCAATGATTTGTGGCTAATCGCCTTCTACACCTCCGAGGGCGACAACTTCTACACCGTGGCCGGCGCCGATATGAAACGTGCGCAGATCGATCTCATCATTGCCAAGGCCGATCAGCCGGTAGCTGAAGCGGGCGTTGATGCTCCGGAGGAAGCCGACGAGGTGGTCGTGGTCAAGTCTCCGGTGGCGGAAGGCATCGCCATGATCCGCGCACCGCTTTCCGGCCCAAGCCGCGGTGGCCGCATCGAGGAAGCCCTGAAGGCCACCTATTGTGGCCCGCACAAAAAATGAAGGTGGTTTGAGGCGAAACGCGTGTGTCAAGGCTGGGAAATCGCCTACCTGCGTTGTTTTTTCCGGCTCCGCTGCGCGCGTTTGCGCGGTGGGGCGGCCGTTCCGCCCGGTGTTCCCTCTGAAGCGCGGCGGTCGATGCGCACCCCTGGGAAGATGATGATCTGGCCGAGAACACAATCCTCAGGCTCCACGACCCGCGGGGCGGGTTTCGCTGCCGGGCAAAATTGCAGGATGATCGCCATTCTCGGTCTCCATCGGCGGAGTCGAGCGCGAGCACCGTTGAACCACAACGGCGTCCTCGCGCGCCTTTGCCATTTATTAAGGCGCCGGTAAGGTTAACGAAGCCCTAACCGGCACCTTAGTCCCTGACGGCGTCATCGCCAAGAAAGTGTCGCCCGGCCTTGTCCTCGACCTCGACAATCCAAATGTCGGGATCGAAATTTTGCTGGCGCGCAAGATAGCTTGCCGCTTCCGCCTCGCTGACAATGTTCGCGGCAAAACAGCTCGCCCATAGCCGCTCGATGTCGCTCGCTTCCAGGCCTGCAGGCGCAGGACCATAGAGCTTTACGGTCCCGTCGAGCCGATTGATGCAGATGTAGATTGCGCCGGCGTGCTCGTCGCCGCGGCGCGCGACGACGACAGAAACACCTTCGGCCTGACAGCGGCGCAGATACGCCTGAACCCAGATCTCGCTCTTGACGCGCATGACAGGGGTCAAGCTAAGGCCGCAAAGCCCCACTTGCGAGATTGCGTCCAGTCACGCGCTTGATCTCCCGCAACAGATCTGGCGTGATGCGGCCGGTTGACGCGATCTTGCGATCGCGCTGAAAGGCGCCGACGGCGCGCTCGGTATCGCTGCCCATCGCCCCGTCGATCGGCCCCGGTGCATAACCGAGATCGGCGAGGATCTGCTGCACTTGTTGCACCGTTGTGTCTACTTTTGCGGTCGAGCCTGGCTTCGCAGCCGCCCCCCCGCCCGTGGCGCTCGCTAGGGACCCGGTGCTGGCCCCTCGCGCCACCGTCTCGCCAAGGATGATGTGGCGCAACAGCTCGTCCGAAGGTGAGCCGGTTACGGGCAGTCCGCTGTCCTTCTCAAAGGAGGTTATCGCCTTCCGCGTCTCGTCGCGCAATTTTCCATCTGCAGGTCCGCCCCTATAACCGCGCGCCGCGAGCTCGCGTTGGATTGCGGCTACCAGCTGCTCGGGCGCGTCCTGAACTTGCAGAGGCGGCAGGTCGGTGCTCACCGCGGGTATTTTGGGCGGCGGCTTGGTTGCGGCCACACTCGGAGGTGCCGGCGACGGCGTGCCCCTCGGCATGATCGTTGGCAGGACGGCGTTACGCACTTCCTGCAGGTAGAGTGCGTTGTAGATGATGAAGCCGGTCAGGCCTATAAACGCCAGGAACACAAGCCGTGCCACCACTACACCCATCGCTCGCGGTCAACTCAATAAGTTCTAGACCGAGGTGTCTCCCGAAACCCCTTCGGCACTCATCTTGGCGACTGAAGCTAAAGAGTTGCTAAACAGGAGGCCTATTTCAGGCCGCTTAGTGCGGCCTACGCGGCGGTAACCGCGGAGATCTGCGTTGAATCCTGGCTCGATTCGCTCTCCGGAGACTCAAGCGGCAACGCAATGGTGGCGGTGGTACCATGGCCGAGCCTGCTTGCAATCTCCAGCCGGCCGCCGTGCAGCCGCGCAAGCCCCTTGACCACCGACAGGCCAAGACCGGCGCCGTCATAGCTTCGGTCGTAGGAGTTGCCCGCCTGCACGAAAGGATTGCCGAGCTTCGGCAGGTCGTGTTCGGCGATGCCGATCCCGTTGTCGGCCACAACCAGCTCGACCGTGTCCTTCTCCACCCGCGCCGAGATGCGGACCCACCCGCCGGGATCGGTGAATTTGATCGCATTCGAGATCACGTTGAGCAGCATCTGCTTGCAGGCGCGCTTGTCGGCGAGCAGCTCGGGCAGGCTTGGCGACACCTCGGTGCTCAGCGCGATCTGCTTCTTCTCCGCGGCGTGACGCATGACTTCGCCGCAGGAATTGATGAGCGAGGCGACGTCGAACGGCTCCCTCACGATCTTGAACTTTCCCGCCTCGATCTTCGACATGTCGATAATGTCGTTCAGGACGTTGAGGAGATGCTCGCCGCTTTCATGAATGAGCCGGGCATAGTCCCGGTAACGCTGCTCGCCCAACGCGCCGAACAGCTCCCGATTGAGGATCTCCGAAAAGCCGATCACGGCATTGAGCGGGGTTCGTAGCTCGTGGCTCATATTGGCGAGAAACTGAGTCTTGGCACGGCTCGCGCCTTCGGCCTCATCGCGCGTCCGCAACAGCTCGGCCTCTTGCGCCTTGCGCTCTGAGATATCTCTGGTGCCAGCGAGGATGCCGGACGGAAAGGGCACGCCGCCAGCAGACATCTCGGCGTGCAAGGGCCGGCAGCGCATCTCCGCCCAGATGTATCTCTCATGGTCGGGGTGACCTGCGCGCCGTACTCTGAACTCGACAGCGATGGGCTCGTTATTGGCGTAGCACCGCGACAACGCCGTGAGATAGGTCGGCCGATCCGCGACATGCACCCGCTCAAACAGGCCGTCGCCGTGAAGCTTCGCGGCGGGCACGCCCAACAGCTGCTGCGCGGCAAGCGACGCGAATAGGACGCGGCCCCTGTCATCGTGACGCGTGATTAGGTCGGTCGCATTGTTCGCAAGCAGCCGGTAACGCTCCTCGCCGATGCGCACGGCGTCTTCGGATCGGGCGTGGACGAACTGCACGCTTACCGCCATGCCCGCGGCGTAGGCAGCGGCACTCACGACGCCGATAAGCGCAAGTAGAGTGGGAGAGATCAGGGGGGGTGGCGCGGGTGGCACAAGGCCGAGAGCCCCGCCGACAGCGAGCACGATAAGGCCGAGACATGCCACCCCCGCCGCCCAGGCGACCACGCGCCGATCGGTCGAAAGCGCGGCCTCCGACGGGACCACCACCATCCAGGGGATGAGGAAAGAGGTGACGCCGCCTGTGAGCCAGGCCGAGAAGGTGACAAGCACGGCAAAATTCGCTGCCGAAATCAGATGCGCAGTGCCGAACCTTCCGGTGCGCGACAGGAAGATGGCGATGCCGATTGGTGACAGGAACCAGAGGAAGGCGACAGCGCCGAGCAGCGACGGCTTCCCGCTTAATACCAGATAGACGGGGAAGATGCAGAGCGCGAGCAAGCCCGCAAGCAGACGCGCGGCGATGAAGGACTGTTGCCGTGCGGCGTCCAGGATATCCTCGCGGACGGAATCGTGCACAAGCGCGCTGAAATAGGCGGCAAGCCCACGCAGACTCTGATTGCCAATCACGCGCATCTCGGAGCGGGCCAGGTGCCGCTGTGTCCCCGTTTGTCCTATTCTTGATTATTCACGGGGCTCGCTTAAGGAAGCTTAAAACGGACTGGCTCGCAGGGGGCTCGAATCCGCAACACGCGTTGAGCTTGGCTCCCGGGCGGCATTGACAGAGCCCCCTTTAGTCTGAGCTCTCAGCGCCGAGGCGTCCTGCCTGGCAAGTATCGAGCAAGATCCTTTATTCAAACTTTAGACAAGTTTACGCAAATTAATAGAGCTTATCGTAAGGTGAAGCGTCCATTTAGACATCTATTAAAGTTAAAAATATTTTCTGGACGAAATTGATGAGCAATAGTGAAGGTCGCTTATGTTCTCCGCGTTATAGTGGCTCCGCCTATGGGAAGGTAGTTGGCGGGACGACCGCCATCTTGATCGAAAGGGGCACTGTGATGTTTCTCATTAGGACAGCCTTCTGGCTCATCATCCTTGTTCTGCTGCTTCCAACCGATGAGCAGCAACAGAGCGAAGTCTACGGAACGGCTCAGGCGGCCGTTAAGGACGTGAGCGGCTTCTGCAGCCGGAACCCGGGGGTTTGCGCCACAGGCAAGGATGCCTTTGACGTCTTCGTGCATAAGGCGCAGTTCGGCGCTGAGATGCTTATGGGATTCATCAAGGGGCAGACCGGGGGGGCCGCCGGCGATACGGAAGCGCCGAGCGCGGACGGCAGCGCGCCGGCTGACAACGCCGGCGCAAAGCACGCGAGCGCGGAACAGGCTACCGTGGCGCAAGCAAGCATGGGCCCCTGGACCGTGACGCCGGTGACCGCGGAACCTGCAAGCGTAGAACCAACCACCTCGCAAAACACGCTCAACCCTGACGACCTCGCGCCGGCCTGGAGCGGACCGCGTCAGGCTGGCACCTAGGTGTGCGACCGAGATCAAGCCGTGCGGCGGCGATGAGTTGAGCGGGGCGGAGACCAGTCAGAGCATCGCCGACCTGTCCACTCCTTGCCGACGAAAATGCTTTGGCATTCCCTGCCAGGGGCGCACACTTGGGATGGTTCCCCTGCCCTTTCCCACCCAAAGTGCGCGCCCATTTCTCTTCCCAGCGGGTCGCAGACCTCTTCGATCCCGCCTATATTGGTTGGCATGGAGAACACACAACGCACGGAAGCGAACGTACCGCGTCCGCCCGCGAGCTTTGACGCGATCATTGCCGATTTCGAGCTTCTTGAGGACTGGGAGGATCGGTATCGCTACGTGATCGAGCTTGGGCGGAAGCTTCAGCCTTTGCCCGAGAATGCCCGGAACGCCGCCAACAAGGTCCAGGGCTGCGTGAGCCAGGTGTGGCTCGCGACCAGGGTCGATCAGGCCAACCTCGTTCCCCGCCTTAGTTTCGTCGGTGACAGCGACGCCCACATCGTCCGTGGCCTGATCGCGATCCTGTTCGCTCTCTACTCAGGCCAGACGGCCGATGCGATTCTCGGCATCGACGCCAACGCCGTTCTCGGTCGACTGCACCTCAAGGAGCATCTGACGCCGCAACGCTCGAACGGGCTCGTGGCGATGGTGGAGAGGATCCGCAAGGACGCGCGCGACGCGATCGAGGAGGCGCCCTCGCTTCACTGATCGTCAGACCCTTGCCAGGCATCAAGCCAAAGTCGGAGTCGTCGGGCGGCATTGGCTGCTCCAATAGGAGGCGCAATAAAATTGGCATCTTGCGCCCCTAATGCATCGCACAACCTTTCTAGAGATAGGAGGCACCTATGCCACTAGGCCGCGATTATCAGCCAATCGCTATCCTCACCAGCGCCACGGTGAGCGATACTGGCATAGAGAAAGCCAGCAAGAGCCAAAGCCACCACCACCGACCCCGCTTCGGCATGAAGCGGTTAGGGATCAAGTTTGTCGTTTGCGCCGCATCGTTTATGGTTAATTAAGACCTAAGACGCAAAGTACGCCCTAGTTTTGCGTCCCCAAGCTTCAGCGGTCCCGCCCTTGCCGGGGCCGCTTTTTTGTTTCCGGCGCAAGCTTCTTACCGACCTTCGATTCCTCGCGCGGCTTGTGGAGCATGGACAAAGAAGCGCTTGGCCAGCTTCTCCAGCTATTTCTCGTCTTGATTTTTACGGGTACGGGCCATGCCGTATCGATGAATTAGCGGACGCGGCTTTCATCTATCGGGAATGCGCCTTATGACGTTTCTGGGCGTACGCGGCTTGCTCCCTACGTTTCTTCCGCAACCCAGACCCTGCGCTCACAAGAGCAAAGCCGCGCGAAGAGAACGCCGAAAGAAAATCCTGGCCGCCGCCAAGCTCCCCCCTCCAAATCCTAACTCTCGCGCCGCGCCGAGCGCCGCCGGGGGCGGGCCGGCCATTGGAGCTACGAGCTCAACCGTCATCTTGGTCTGTTGAGTGCCCATAAGGGCGAGCTGGCGCTCGGACTCCCGCTCAGCCGCAATGCGCCCGTCGCTGCAGGGTCCACATCTGAGGCTGAAGGGCCGGATATGGCGGCAAAGGGAGTCCCGCGCTTGCGCAGACACTCTCGGTAGAACCCGCGGTGTCGTAGCAAAGGATCCTGTCAACGCGGCACCCGTCTTGCGACAGCGGCAACCGCAACCAGAACAGCACGATATGGTCGCGGCCTTCGGCCGGTCCGCGCACCACGCCGTGGAGTGGGGAGGCGCGTTCGACCACCCTGGCATGGACCCGTTGCCAGTAGTCGGCGCAAGCGCCGGTAAAGACCTGGTCGATGCGCTTCCCGGTAATTTCTTCGCCATAGACGTCGTGGAGGCGGGTTCCTGCCAGCCGGAACCGGGCATCTTCGAGGCCGCCGGCCACATCGATCAAGCCGATCCAAGGAAGGAGCTTGGGAACGCTGAAGGGATCAAGATCGGAGCGGGACGGCATGCGCCGAGACCCGGCACATTGGTGCCAATAATTGTGGAGATCACGCTGTCCTTGCGTCACCAACTGCGCCCGAAAGGCTCGTCCGGACAGCATCGGCTTTCCCCTCCAGCAAGCCCAAAGCAGGCTCGCGAATCGCCGCGTGAGAGACGACTATGTGGAGTTCGACCGCTCCGTGCAAGTCTCCGGAGCAAATTCTTGAAGAGTCACAATAGGTTGTGGTGACTTTCTCCGCGTTCTACCCGATCTGGAGAACGGCTCGCGCGCCGGAGGCGACGGAATTGCGGCGACCAAAGCGCCGCGCTGCACAGCCGATTCGTTTTGCTATCTGCGGCGCTGCCCAAGACCCATGCGCTTGGCCAAGTCCGACCGAGCGGCAGCATAGTTCGGCGCTACCATGGGGTAGTCGTGCGGCAAGCCCCACTTCTCCCGATATTCCTCAGGCGACAGATCGTAGTGCGTGCGCAGGTGGCGCTTCAGGGATTTGAACTTCTTACCGTCCTCGAGACACACGATATGCTCGGGCGTCACCGACCTCTTGACCGGAACCGCGGGCTTGAACTCCTCCCGGGCCGGCTGGCCCGAGGCGGCAGATGCCCTGCTCAAGGCATCGAACACATTGTGGATCACGCCAGGAAGGTCGCCGGCGACAACCGGGTTGTTGCTGACATAGGCGGAGACGATCTCAGCCGTGAGTTCGACGAGTTCGTTTTTCTCCAGATTTTGTTCCATCAAGTCGCTCCTTTGATCCTGCACGGTCCCCGCGCCTGACAACCAGGGCAACGGTGTGCAAATGCTCTGTTATCTCCCGGTCACACGTCTCTTGAAGTCACCAGATCATGCCGTTTTTGTGACGGGAAGTTACACTGTTTTCGCAACTAGAGACTGTGCCCCGCATCAAGGCGAACAACGCATCTGCGCACATATAACAGGTTTTCACAAACGCGCAATGCATCGTTTCTCAATGAAGACTGTGGGCTGAATAATTATGATGAACGAATACGCAACTGTCGAGTGCCCCGACGGAGCCTACCCGGCTGCTTAAGTCTAACCTGCAAGGTCTACCATCACTGGAATAATTCTGAGCCAGACGCGCATGGCATTAACCGGAATACTCACACACAGACTGAAATCAAGCCTGCGTGAGAAGCTATGCGCATCCCTCTCAGGAGACGATTTCGATGATTATATTGCAGGCGAGCAGTTGCGAGTAAACGGAAGAGTCCTGACCCATGCACAGAACCCTCAAACCAGAAATGGACAAATCTGGCAAGACCGTCAAATCCGATGCGGAGTGGCGCGAGACACTCACTCCTGATCCGTTTCGGGTAACACGCCAGCACGGAACCGAGCGCGCGTTCAGCCATCCCTATTCTGAAGAGAAGCGCGACGGCATGTATCGCTGCGTCTGCTGCGGCGCCCCGCTCTTCAGCTCTGAAACTAAATACGATTCCGGTACAGGTTGGCCGAGCTTCTATGCGCCTGCAGATGCCGCTACGCTGAGCGAGCACGAAGATCGGGCGTTGTTCATGCGTCGTACCGAGGTGCGTTGCGCCCAATGCGAGGCACATCTTGGCCAGGTCTTCCCCGACGGGCCCAATCCCACCGGACTGCGCTACTGCATCAACGGCGTGGCACTGAAGCTCGACGCTGACGAGCAAGCCGGCAAGGACTCCGGGTAATTCTTCCCGGCATGGATGCCAACCTATCTCGCGCGGGGGTAACCCCTCCCCGCGCCTCCCGCCGGCCATTCACCTCAACCCGACACGGGATCGTGCGGGTGGACGACTATGCTTGGCTGCGCGCTGCCAACTGGCAGGCGGCGGTGCGCGATCCAAACGTGCTCGACGGGGAGATCCGAGCCCATCTCGAAGCCGAGAACGCCTACACCAAGGGCGTCATGGCCGAGACCGAGGCCCTGCAACAGCAGCTCTTCGCGGAGATGAAGGGCCGTATCAAGGAGAACGATGCGACGGTGCCTGCCCCCGATGGAGCTTTCTCCTATTACGCGCGCTTCGTCACCGGGGGTGAGCACCCGCTGTTCTGCCGCAGGCCGCGGGGCGGCGGCGAGGAGCAGCTCCTGATCGACGGGAACGCGCTTGCCCGCGACCATGCTTATTTTCGCATCGCCAATTCGTCGCACAGCCCGGACCACAAATTCATCGCCTATGCAGTCGACACCAAGGGCTCGGAGTTCTTCACGATCCAAATCATCGAGGCAGGGTCTGGCGCGCTCGTCGATGCCCGGATCGCCGACAATAACGGCACCCTTGAATGGGCGCCCGACAGCCGGACGCTGCTTTATATCTGGCTTGACGACGAGCACCGGCCCCGCCGGGTGCTCCGGCATGCCGTCGGCAGCGAGAGCGCCGATGCCATTCTGCATGAGCAGCCCGACCCCGCCTATTTCTTAGGCCTCAGCGCTACCCAAAGCCGCCGCTTCCTGCTGCTCAGCGTGCATGACCATGAGACGGCGGAGGTGAGCCTGATCGATGCTGAGGATCCCTCGGCGGCGCCTCGCCTCGTCAGTCCGCGCGAGCCTGAGCACGACTATTCCGTCGAGCATCATGGCGACCGGCTCATCATCCTCACCAATTCGGAAGGCGCCGAGGATTACCGCATCGTCGAAGCCCCAGTGGAAAGCCCAGGCCGCGAGCATTGGCGCGAGATCGTGCCACATTGGGCCGGCCGTCTCATCCTCGATATGGTCAGCTTCAAGGACCATCTCGTGCGGCTCGAGCGCGAGGACGGGCTGCCGCGCATCGTCATTCGGCACTTTGCCGATGGAACCGATCACGAGATCGCCTTCGCCGAAGAGGCCTACGCGCTCGGCATGTCGCCCGGCTACGAATATGCCACGAGCACGCTCCGCTTCACCTATTCGTCCATGACGACGCCGGTGCAGGTGTTCGACTACGACATGGAGACGCGCGAGCGCACCTTGCGGAAGACGCAAGGGATCCCGAGCGGCCACGATCCCTCCAACTACGTCACGCGGCGGGTGATGGCCCCGGCAAAGGACAGCGAAACCGGCGCGGTCGAGACCGTTCCGGTTTCACTGCTCTACCGCAAGGAGACCTCGCTCGATGGGTCGGCGCCACTGTTGCTCTACGGCTATGGCGCCTATGGCATGTCGGTCCCCGCGGGCTTCTCCACCAACGCTTTGAGCCTCGTCGATCGGGGGTTCGTCTACGCCATCGCCCATGTGCGCGGGGGCAAAGACAAGGGCTATCGCTGGTACAAGGACGGCAAGCGCGAGAAGAAGGTGAACAGCTTCACCGACTTCATCGCCGCGGCCGAATATCTCGCGCGCCAAGGATTCACCTCCTCTGGTCGCATCGTCGCCCATGGCGGTAGCGCCGGCGGCATGCTGATGGGCGCCGTCGCCAATATGGCGCCCGAGCTGTTTCTGGGGATCATCGCCGAAGTGCCGTTCGTCGACGTGCTCAACACCATGCTCGATGCGAGCCTGCCGCTGACCCCTCCGGAGTGGCCCGAATGGGGCAATCCGATCGAGAGCGTAGAGGCCTATCGCACGATCGCGTCGTATTCGCCCTATGAAACTGTGCAGCCCCAAGGCTACCCACACATTCTCGCCCTGGCCGGTCTCACCGACCCGCGCGTGACCTATTGGGAGCCGGCGAAATGGGTGGCGAAGCTGCGCGAGTGCAAGACCGACGACAATCTGCTGCTCCTGCGCACCAACATGGACGCTGGGCACGCCGGCGCCTCCGGCCGCTTCGAGCGGCTGAAGGAGGTGGCCCTTGCTTACGCCTTCGCGCTAAAGATCGCAGGCCTTGACGGATAAATCCCTCCCCCCTGCGGGGAGGTGATGTGTCTTGCGCTAGCCGGTTCCCAGTGACCTATGCCAGATTGGCGCTTCCCACCCATCAGGCCACGACAATCCCCTATGCTCCTCACCCGCGACAAGTCCCAGCTGCTCATTATCGACGTCCAGGAAAAACTGCTGTCCGCAGTGTCCGACCAGGAGCGCGTGGTCGAGCGCTGCGTGCGCCTCGTGCGCGCCGCAAGAACGCTTGGAGTTCCGATCACGCTCTCGGAGCAATACCCGCACGGGCTTGGGCCCACGGTCGAGCCGATCCGCGAGGCTCTCGGCTATGCCGGATCGGTCGTGGAGAAGGTCGAGTTCTCTTGCTTGAAAAGCGACCCCTTACGCGAGCGCCTGCATGAGCTTCGCCGGCAGGGCCGACCGCAAGTGGTCATTGGCGGCATCGAGGCTCATGTCTGCGTCGCGCAGACGGCAATCGATCTCGAGAAGCAGGGCTTTGAGGCCTTTGTGGCTGCGGACGCCGTCGCTTCACGCACCAAATCCAGCCGCAGGCTTGCCCTGGCGCGCCTGCTCAAGGCCGGCGCCGACGTGGTCGACAGCGAGATGGTGCTGTTCGAGTGGCTGGGCAAAGCGGGCACGTCCGAGTTCAAGGAACTGCAAGCTTTGGTGAAGTAGCTTTCACCCTGCCCGGTTTCTGAACCAATCCTGCTTAGCCGGTTCATCCAGGGTTCAGGCGGGCTCACGCAAAGTCCGAAGCGTCAGATCCCTGTACTGATATGTAGCGAACCTTCCTCGGCACCGGGCGCGGAGTTCAGGGGCTCCGCGCCCACCCAAACTCCCCCAACCCATTCATTTAGCTTTCATTCGCGCTTCATGCGCCCTTCATGGCGCCTGCGCCAAACGTAACTCGCACGCCCAAATAACTATCCTGTTTGCAGAAACGCGGAGGCCCCAAGGCCTTCGCGCTTTTGCATCTCCTGCAATGCCTATCGCTCGCTTGCCTCGCCAGTCTGGAACCTTTAGCTTTCGGCGGACTTTTTCCCGAAAGAACCTGCCGGAGGACTGCCGTGGCCTTCGAACTCCCAAAGCTCCCCTATGCCTATGATGCGCTTGAGCCTTACATGTCGGCCGAGACGCTCCAATACCATCACGACAAGCATCACCAAGCCTATGTCGACATGCTGAACAAGCTGCTGCCGGGCTCCGGCTTCGAGGGCATGAGCCTCGAGGAGATCGTCAAGGCGAGCTACGGCAAGAACCAGCCCGTGTTCAATAATGCCGGCCAGGACTTCAATCACGACCATTTCTGGCCCTGGATGAAGAAGGGCGGCGGCGGCAAGAAGCTGCCGGGCAAGCTGCAAACCCTGATCGACAGAGATCTTGGCGGCTTCGACAAGTTCCGCACCGACTTCATCGAGGCGGGCAAGACCCAGTTCGGCTCCGGCTGGGCGTGGCTCAGCTTGAAGAACGGGAAGTTCGAGGTGATCAAGACACCGAACGGCGAGAACCCGCTTCCCCATGGCGGCTGGCCCTTGCTCGGCTGCGATGTGTGGGAGCACGCCTACTACATCGACTACCGCAATCTGCGGCCGAAATATCTCGAGGCCTGGTTCGACAACCTCGTCAATTGGGAGCACGTCGAGGAAATGCTCGACAAAGCGCCGAAATAGCGCCGCTAATTGCCGGAAATTGCCGAGAATTGCAGAGATTTGTAGCGGGCGGCTCGGAAGGGCTGCCCGCTCGGCGTTTCAACGGCTCACGATCTGCCTCGCTTCCGCGCTATCCTCCCTCGAGACCAGTAATCGGAAGCGAGGCCACCGTGCAGCACGGAGAGTCTTCGAAGCATAGGGGCGCAGCTCGGCCCACCTCGCTTGCGCTGGTCGAGGCTTTCCGCGATCTGCCGGTGGAGCAGCTTGCCGAACTCGAGCAGTGCCTCGTAACGGTCCCGGTCGCCCGCGGCGAGGTTCTCATGCGCCAAGGCGATGCGGCGGATGCGCTCTATCTCGTGGCATCCGGCCGCTTCGTCGTCGAGGTTGATGGACGGCGCATTGCTGAGGTCGGCAACGGCTCGCCCCTAGGGGAGATCGGCTTTTTCGCCGACGGGATCCGTACGGCCACCGTCACGGCGCTTCGCGATTCGATCGTTTTCAAGCTGCCGCGGGCGGATTTCGTGGCCTCCGCCGACCGCCATCCCGCAATACTGAAGCCGATTGCGGTGACGCTCGCCCGCCGCCTCGCCGATACGCTCGCAAGCGACGACCAGCCGCGCCCATCGCATCCCCGGACCATAGCGGTGATCAGCTCCGCGCAATCGGCCGTGCCGGAAGCGTTTCGCCAAGGGCTGACCCGCGCGCTGTCGCGGTTCGGACAGGTGTCAGCCGTCGATTCCCCGACGCTTGCCTCTGCGTTGCCAGGCGAGACCAGCCTCGACTCCGCGGCGGTCACGAGCTGGTTCAACAAGCAGGAGCTTCGCTACCACTACGTACTCTATTTCGCTGACGCGGAGCTCACGCCGTTCAGCCGCAAGACCATCCGTCAGGCGGACCAGGTGCTGATCGTGGGGGATGCCGAGTCCGCGCCAGAGCTAAACGCGCTGGAGCGCTTTGTCTTCGACATCCACCCCGTGGGAGCCCGGCGGCTCTTGCTGTTGCACGACGCCCGCACACCCATCTCCGGCACCTCGCGCTGGCTAGACACCCGGCCAGTCGCCATGCACCACCATCTCGTCGCCGACGAGGCTGCCCGTTACGACCGCCTCGCCCGCTTCATCAGCGGCAACGCTATCGGCTTCGTCGCCTGCGGCGGGGGCGCGCTCTGCGCCGCTCATATCGGTGTCTACAAGGCCTTCATCGAGGCTGGCATCAGTTTCGATCTCTTCGGTGGCACGAGCGGCGGTGGCGCCATGGCTGCGGCCTTCGCCATGGGTGCGAGCCCAGAAGAGGTCAGCGCCCGCACAGCCGCCATCTTTCTAAAGGCCCGCGCGCTCAAGCGAGTGACCTGGCCGCGCTACAGCCTGCTCGATCACACGGTCTTCGACCGCGCGCTGCAAACCCATTACGGCGACACCGAGATCGAGGATTTGTGGACCGGCTATTTCGCCGTCTCAACCTGCCTCACGAGTAACGCGCTCTGTCTCATCACGCGGGGACCGGTGTGGAAGGCCGTGCGCGCCACAAGCTCCATCCCCGGCCTCCTCCCCCCCGTTTATCACGCGGACGGACGGATGCTCGTCGATGGCTCGCTCCTCGACAACGTCCCGGTCAGGTCCATGCGCAGGCTGAAGAGCGGGCCGAACGTGGTGGTCAATCTCCGCTCCGAGGACATCCGCAGCGGCACTGTCGACTATGCAGCCCTCCCCTCGCGCGGGCGGATGCTGCGACAGCTTTTGAACCCCTTTGCCCGCAGGCTTCCCCGCGCGCCCGGCGTGGCGACGGTCCTCTTGCGTAGCTTGATGGTCCACCGCGAGCGTCTCTCCGACACGCTGAATGCAGAGGATCTCCTCGTGGCCCCGCCGCTGCCGGAGGATGTCAACGTGATGGACTGGCATCGTCATGCCGAGCTGACAGCGCGCGCCTATGACCACACGGCCAAGCTGATCGAGGGCCTACGCGCGGCCGGCCATCCCTTGTGCCGATAGCGATAGCCGGTAGTGGATTGCCGCTCTAAGCGTCGTGCGGCAAGTTTGGAAAGAGGGCATTTCACCTACGCGCTATGCCTCGGAGGCGCCCTTGACTGTATGTTGCTCGGTATCCGCGCTGCTCTGCCCGCCCCGATTTGCCATATCAACGCTGGCGCGTTCCGCGGCCTCGCTGGCTTCCAGCCAACAATGCTCGGCTTTGGCAATGTGGCGCTCGACCTCGGCGCGCGCCTTCATCAGCTCGCTCACGGACGTGCCCGCATGGGATTGCGGAGCGGACAGCATCTCGTCGATCTCTGCGCGCCGCTGCCAAAGTCGTTTCAACTTGGCCTCGGCCTGCGCGACTGCCTTGCGCAAAGCCTTATTTTGCTGGCGCGCTTCCGCCGTCATGCGCCGCTCGTCCTTGCGGCTGGATCGCTTGGCAGAGCTCTGGCCATCCACTGCACTATTCTGGCCAGACCCCAGGACCATGTCGCGATAATCGTCGAGACTGCCTTCAAAATCGCTTGCCGTCCCGCCGTCGACCAAGACGAGCCGATCGGCGATCAGCCCGAGTAAATGGCGGTCATGACTGATCACGAGCACGGCCCCGGCAAAATCAATCAAGGCCTGCACCAGGGCCTCGCGTGCTTCCACGTCGAGGTGGTTGGTTGGCTCGTCTAGGATCAGAATATGGGGCGCGTCTCGGGTGATGAGCGCCAGCGACAGCCTCGCCCGTTCGCCGCCGGAGAGCTGGCGCACCTCCAGGGTAGCCTTGTCGCCGGAGAAACCGAAGCGGCCGAGTTGAGCGCGAACCTCGCCCGGCTTAGCGCCTGGCAACAGGCGCTCCATGTGCTGAAGCGGCGTGTCATCCGCAACCAGCTCCTCGATTTGATGTTGCGCGAAATAGCCGACCCCCAATTTCCGGCTGGCAACAAGAGACCCTCCCATCGGCCTCAGCTGGCCTGCCAGGAGGCGCGCCAATGTCGTCTTGCCATTGCCGTTGCGGCCCACGAGCGCAACGCGGTCATCGGGATCGATCCGCAAATTCAACCACGACAGCACAGGCTCGCCCGTGACATAGCCGACCGCCGCGTCATCGAGCACGATAAGCGGCGGCCGCAGCTCCTTGGGGCTTGGAAAGTCGAAGACGAGCGAGGCATCATCGCCCGCTGCAGCGATCGGCTCCATCCTGGCCAGCGCCTTTAGGCGACTTTGTGCCTGGCGGGCCGTGTGCGCCTTGTAGCGCCAGCGATCGACATAGGCCTGCAGCTTTTTAGCCGTCGCCTCCTGCTGGGTACGCATCGCCCCGATTTGCGCCTGACGCTCGCGCCGCTGCCGCGCGAAGGCATCATAGTTGCCTGGATAGAGCGTCATCTCGCCCCGCTCCAGATGGAGAATGTGATCGACGACGTTGTTCAAAAGATCGCGTTCGTGACTCACCACGATGAGGCTGCCGCGATAGGTCTTCAGGAAGGACTCGAGCCACACGGCCGCCTCAAGATCGAGATGGTTGGACGGCTCGTCAAGCAGCAAAAGGTCGGGCTCCGAGAACAACAGCGCGGCAAGCGCGACCCGCATGCGCCAACCGCCTGAAAAGGAATCGAGCGCCCTATGTTGCGCCTCCTCGTCGAAGCCGAGACCGGCAAGAATGCGAGCCGCGCGCGCAGGAGCCCCATGTGCATCGATCGCATTAAGCCGTTCGTGAATTTCTCCGATGCGATGGGGATTCTCGGTGTGCTCGGCTTCCGCCAGCAGAAGGACGCGCTCGGTTGCCGTGGCAAGCACGGTCTCGAAGGGGGTCGCCGCACCGCCTGGCGCTTCCTGGGCGACATAGCCGATGCGCATGCCAGACGGAGCCTCGATAGTTCCGTCGTCAGCTTCATAGAGCCCAGCGATAACCTTCAACAGGCTCGATTTTTCTGCGCCGTTGCGGCCTACCAGTCCAATGCGACTCTTCGGCGGCAGGGACGCGGAAGCACGATCAAGAATGAGGTGGCCGCCCAAGCGCAGTGTAATGTTTTCAAGAGTGAGCATGGGCGCGGACCTGGTAGCACACCGGGCCACCAGGAGTCACCTGACCGAGCAGCAATGGGGACCCAGCGAATTCCCGTGAAGCTCCCGCCGATGCCGCTGCCCCGACCGCCGCCACGCCTGACGCCGCCCAGCGTGCCACGCTTAATGGCGCCGGCCACTCCGTCCTTGATCGCCCGCTCCGCCATTCGCGTCGCCGCCGACACGACCGACCTGATGATTTGCTTGCCAAACGTCGTCCAAAATCCATTGCTGCGAGAGCCGCTGCCGGATGCCTCTTCTTGGAGGCCGCGTCGTCGCTTTGCGCGGCATCGGCCTCGATCCGGTCCGATGTGCGCTTCTGTAGGATCTCCGCCGAAGAAATGCGCGCCGCCCTGTTGCTCCCAGCACAAGCAGCGACCCCTGGATCGAGCCGACCGAGGCTTTGGTGATGTTGCCGTATTTCGTGGTGAGCGTGTCGGCCCGCGCCGCCAGATCCTCAAGCAAGGCCTGCAAGTCCTTGAGATCAAGCAGCGGCAACTTCTCATCATCGGCAATCTTGAAGGCGATGTTGAGCACCCCCTCCTGCGCCTCGCTCAAATCCATGAGCCGAGAGAGGAGCAGCGGGCCCATCTCCGAAACTGTGGCTCTGATCGGTGCGCCTTGCTCGCCGAAGATCTCCCAGAAGATCACCGGGTAGCCTCTGAACTCATTCTTGAAGCCGATCTCCTTGGCGTGCTCCTCAAGGCGCGGGCTCGACTGCCCAGGCTCGGCAAGACCCGAGAGATCGCTTTTGATGTCGGCGCAGAACACAGGAACGTCCTGATCGGAGAAGCCTTCCACTAGACCTTGGAGCTTCACCGTCTTGCCGCTCCCGGTGGCGCCGGTGATCAGGCCGTGCCGATTCGCAAGCCGCATCAAAATGAAATCGGGCTTGCAGATAGACGCTTTCGGCGGCCGCTGTCTCAGCCGCGCCGCCCGTTCCTCCGCCTTGCTCGGGCGCCGCCTTGCGCTTGGCCATGGCTCTCCTCCTCATGTGTTCGTCCGAACTTTAGCGGTTGCCGGGGGCGCCCGCAAAGACGGCGCCCGGCCCGGCCCGCGTTCTTGTTGGTCTCGGGCCCGTAAGCTTTCTTGGCCCTTCGGCTTCGTGCTAGGAGGGGACCGGATGCGGTAAGGCTAGGAAGACCATGGCTGAATTTTCCTTGGCGCGCGACTTTCCCGCCGCTGAAGACGCGGACTGGCAGGCGCTTGTGCAACAGGCGCTGGAGGGTGCGCCCTTCGCTTCGCTCCGCTCCAGCACCTATGACGGCATCGTCATCGAGCCGCTCTATGCGCGCGCGGCCGCCGCAAGCCTCATTCCGGGCCGGGCCCCTGGTGAGCCTTGGGCCGTGATGCAGCGCATCGATCTTCCCAACCCCGACGCCGCCAACGCGCAAATCCTCGACGATCTTTACAACGCCGCGAGCGGCCTCGTGCTCGTTTTCGCCGGCGCCGTCGGCGACTACGGCTGCACGCTCGCGGCTACCGAGCAAGAGATCGAAGCCGCGCTAAAGAGCGTGCATCTCGACGCCGGGATCACGCTCGAGCTCGACTTCGGGCCGCCGTCGCGTCAGGTTGCCGGCTTGGTCGCAAGCTATGTGAAGACGAAAGGGCTTGCACCCTCTTCGGTGCACATCCGCTTCGGCTTCGATCCGCTCGGCGCCATGGCTTCACGCGGCGTTGCTCCCATGCCTTGGGCAGAGCTCGCACCCATAGTGACGGGGCTGATCTCCGGTCTTGCGGATCAGGGGTTCACCGGCCCCTTCGCCGTAGCCGACGGCAGGCCGGTCCACGCGGCAGGCGGCTCCGAGGCGCAGGAGCTTGCCTTCGTGCTGGCCAATGCCGTCGCCTATCTGCGCGCGCTGGAAACGGGCGGCATACCGCTTGACGCTGCGCGCCGCTTCATCTTCTTCCGGCTCGCTGCAGACCAGGACCAGTTTCTCACCATCGCCAAGTTCCGTGCCCTCAGAAAGCTCTGGACACGCATCGAGGAGGCCTGCGGGCTCGGGCCTTCGCGCACCGTTGTCACCGCCGAGACCGCGTGGCGCATGATGACCAAGCGCGACCCCCACGGGAACATCGTGCGCGGCACGATTGCAGCACTTGCCGCCGCAGTCGGCGGCGCCGACGCCGTGACCGTGCTTCCCTACAGCGCCGCGCTTGGGGTGCCCGACGCGCTTGCGCGCCGCATCGCCCGCAACACGCAAACCATTCTGACCGAGGAAGCGAAACTCCATCGCGTTGCCGATCCTGCCGCGGGGTCGGGCGCGATCGAATATCTCACCGATCACCTCTGTGCGAGGAGCTGGGCATTATTCCAAGACATCGAGCGGGCCGGCGGCGCGGCCAAAGCCCTCACGGCGGGGCTAATCCAGCAGGCCGTTGCCAAGGTGCGGGCGGAGCGCGAGACCAATGTCGCGCGCCGGAGGGACACACTGATTGGCACCAGCGACTTTCCCAATCTTGCCGAGGAACCGGTTGCCGTGCTCGAAGCGCCGCAGTCCTCGCCCCCTGGTGGCGTCGCCGGTCGGAGCATCGAGCCCCTCCCCCGCTTCAGGCTCGCCGAGCATTTCGAGCGTTTGCGGGACGCAAGCGACGCTTATCTGTCGCGACACGCCGAGCGCCCCAGAGCGTTCCTTGCCTGTCTCGGAAGCCCGGCAGATTTCAACGCGCGATCGAGCTTCGCCAAGAGCCTGTTCGAGTCCGGCGGCATCGAGGCGGTTTCGGCCGACGGCACTCTGAGCCGCGAAGACATGGTGGTGAAGGCCTTTAAGACGTCGGGGGCGAAGCTCGCCTGCCTCTGCTCGTCCGACAAGATTTATGCGAGCGAAGCCGCCGATGTGGCGAAGGCGCTCACGGCCGCTGGAGCCAAGCACATCTATTTGACGGGCGAACCCGGAGAGTACCGGCAGGCCTTGGAAGCGGCCGGGATAGGGACTTTCCTTTATCAAGGCTGTGATACGCTTGCGCTGCTGCAGAATGCTTATGAAAGACTGAGCGCATGACCCGCATTCCTGCTTTTGCCGAGGTCAATTTCGACGCGCGGAACGGCATTGGCGCCGGGCCTCCCGGGGCTGCCGGGGCTGCCGTCTGGCAAACGCCGGAAGGCATTGCGGTGAAGCCGGCCTATGGCGCCGAGGACCTTACAGGCCTCGATTTCCTCGATGGCCTGCCGGGCGTGCCCCCTTATGTCCGCGGCCCCTACCCCACCATGTATGTGCAGCGGCCCTGGACGGTCCGGCAATATTCCGGCTTCTCGACCGCCGAGGACTCCAACGCTTTTTATCGCCGCAACCTCGCCGCCGGCCAGCAAGGCGTCTCCATCGCCTTCGACCTCGCCACCCATCGCGGCTACGATTCGGATCATCCGCGCGTGACCGGCGACGTCGGCATGGCAGGTGTCGCTATTGATTCCATCTACGACATGCGCACCTTGTTCGACGGCATTCCGCTCGACAAGGTCTCAGTCTCCATGACCATGAACGGCGCGGTGCTGCCGGTGCTCGCGCTGTTCATCGTGGCGGGCGAAGAGCAAGGCGTGCCGCCTGAGCAACTCTCAGGCACGATCCAGAATGACATCCTGAAAGAGTTCATGGTGCGGAACACCTACATCTATCCACCCGCACCTTCCATGCGCATCGTGTCGGACATCTTCGCCTACACCAGCAAGAAGATGCCGAAGTTCAATTCCATCTCAATTTCCGGCTATCACATGCAGGAGGCCGGTGCGACCGCCGACCTCGAGCTCGCCTACACGCTCGCCGACGGCATCGAATATGTGCGTGCCGGCATCAAGGCCGGGCTCGACGTCGACGCGTTTGCGCCGCGGCTTTCCTTCTTCTGGGCGATCGGCATGAACTTCTTCATGGAGATCGCCAAGATGCGCGCCGCGCGTCTGCTCTGGGCGAAGCTAATGGCCGAGGAGTTCGCACCCAAGGACCCCCGCTCGCTCGCGCTCCGCACCCATTGCCAGACGAGCGGCTGGAGCCTTGCCGCGCAGGACGTATTCAACAACGTTGTGCGCACCTGCGTCGAAGCCATGGCAGCAACGCAAGGCCACACCCAGTCGCTGCACACCAACGCGCTCGACGAGGCCTTGGCGCTGCCGACCGACTTCTCCGCGCGTATCGCCCGCAATACCCAGCTGATGCTGCAGCTGGAATCCGGCACCACCCGCATCATCGATCCCTGGGGCGGAAGCTTCTATGTCGAGCGCCTGACCTACGATCTCGCTGCGCGCGCCTTGAGCCATATCGAGGAGGTAGAGAAAATCGGCGGCATGGGGAAGGCCATCGAGGCCGGCATCCCCAAGCGCATGATCGAGCAGGCCGCGACCGCGACGCAGGGTCGTATCGACTCAGGGCGACAGACCATCGTCGGAGTGAACAAATACCGCCCCGACAGCGAGGCCAAGCTCGCCATCCTCAAGGTGGACAACCGCTCCGTGCGACGTCAGCAGCTTGAGAAGCTCGCCCGCCTCAAAGCCGAGCGCGACGAGGATAGGGTCCGCTCCGCTCTTGACGCGCTGACCCGTTACGCCGAGACAGGCACAGGCAATCTTCTCGAGGGCGCCGTTCAAGCCGCACGCGCCAAGGCGACCGTCGGCGAGATATCCGATGCGCTCGAAAAGGTGTACGGCCGCCACCGCGCCGAAATCACGGCGGTGACGGGCGTTTACAAGGCGGAGATGGGTCGCATGGACGGAAGCCTGACGCGCGTCAAAGAGCTGATCGAAAACTTCGAGCATGAGCAGGGCCGCAGGCCCCGCATCCTCGTGGCCAAGATGGGACAAGACGGCCATGACCGGGGCCAAAAGGTCATCGCCTCGGCCTTTGCCGATCTCGGCTTCGACGTCGACATCGGCCCTCTGTTCCAGACCCCCGAGGAAGCCGCCCGCCAGGCGATCGAGAACGACGTGCACATCGTCGGCGTGTCGTCACTGGCCGCCGGCCATTTGACGCTCGTGCCGGCCTTGCGCGAGGCGCTCGAGAACCTGGGCCGCGGCGACATCATGGTGGCGGTCGGCGGCGTGATCCCGCCCCAGGACCACGAGGAGCTGCGCGCCGCGGGCGCCAAGGCGATCTTCGGCCCCGGCACCCCCGTCGCCGAAGCCGCCATCGACCTCTTGCAGAAGCTCAGAGCCGGGACAGGCGACAAGGCCAAGCAGGCTGCGGAATAAGCCTTGCCGCTTGGCGCCGGTCGGTTGACTGGATGCCGTAAGCCCTCGTCGGATTTACGTCGCAGCGGAATCACGCCATAACGTGGCTGGCCGCGCGCCGGAGCCGGCAGCTTTGCCAGCAAAGTTATCGGGGTCCTGCGCCGCTGAGTTCTCGCGGCCTGAATGCTGGGGCGATGCCACAAAACCGCTTAAGGGCCCAATCGACGGGCGTCACCTACATCCACATCTTGCGCTCAGATAGGTTTACCCCTACGCCGCTCGCCATGAGCGCCAAGCAAGGATCCGGAACCGCCCTGGACGAGATGATTGCGGCCACCGAGGCCGGCGACCGGGTTGCGCTTGGCCGCGCCATCACCCTCGTCGAAAGCGCGAGGCCGGAGGATCAGGCCCATGTGCAACAGCTGCTGGAACGCCTCTTGCCGCGTACCGGCAAGAGCGTGCGGGTCGGCATCAGCGGCGTTCCGGGCGCGGGCAAGTCCACGCTGATCGACCAGCTGGGCATGAACCTCGTGGCCAAAGGTCGGAAGGTCGCCGTGCTCGCCGTCGACCCGACATCGAGCCGCAGCGGCGGTTCCATCCTCGGCGACAAGACGCGCATGGGTCGGCTCGCCGCGGAGGCTTCTGCCTTCATCCGCCCCTCCCCTTCGGGCGACAATCTCGGCGGCGTTACCAAGACGACGCGTGAGACCATAGCTGTTGTGGAGGCTGCCAGTTACGACGTGGTGCTGGTCGAAACGGTCGGTGTCGGACAATCGGAGACGGCCGTCGCCAATATGGTCGACGTCTTCGTCGTGGTGGGGCTACCAGGCGCGGGCGACGAGCTGCAAGGCATCAAGCGCGGCCTGCTCGAGCTTGCCGACATCATCGCCGTCAACAAGGCAGATGGCGATCAGGTGGAGCGAGCCAATCGCGCCGCCATGGAGTATCGAACCGCGCTCCATATTCTCGCCGCCGGCATTCCAAACTGGTCGCCTGTTGTGCTTACGGTATCGGCGAGGGACAACACCGGTCTCGACGAGCTCTGGGCCAAGATCGAGGAGCGGCACGCCGCGCTTAAAGCTTCCGGTACGCTCGATGCCCGCCGCAAGGATCAAGCCGTGGCCTGGATGCGCGAGATCTTCGAACAAAGGCTGCTAGCGGCCTTCAAGGGCGGCAGGCGCGTCAACAGTCTTTGGAGCGAGATGGAGGAGAAAGTCCGCGCTGGCGAGATCACGCCCGCCGCTGCCGTCGATCACCTCGCAGAGCTCATGGGCTGGCGTGAGCTGTGATCAGAGCTGAGCCGCCTTCGTCTCGTCTGAGCGAGGAATACGGGCCCAGCATGGCTATCGAATACGCGCCCTAGTAGACAACCACCTCACGCAACGCATCGCGCGCGGCATCCTCCTTGCGTCGCTTGGTGACCGCCGCCTGTCCTCCTCGAGTCGTGCCGAAGAGGGCGAGATCAGCATACTCATCGCCTTGCGGAGGCGTGAGCGAGGATGAAAGATGCTGCCGCATTGCGGGATGCCGCCATCCGTGCCCGACTTCCTCGGATTGAGAACTGACGAAGTGCTGGGTTAGGATGGAACGGCGCCCATCGCGCGCCATCAGCAGCTGGATCGAGAGATCGCCTGCCCCCCCATATCGGGCATAGTGGGACTGTTCGTGTGTCGATGCCAAGGCAATAAGCCTTGATTGGACCAGGTCCCCTATGTTTTGTATGAGGGCGTCGGCGATTTTTTTCACGGTTTCCGCCAATCGGCCGCCTCTCGATCGGTTGTCATGCATCCGCTTAGCTTGCTCATCACGGGGTTCGGTCCTTTTCCCGGCGTTACCGAGAATGTGTCAGGTTGGCTTGTCGAGGCGCTCGCGGCAACAAGCTACTCGTCCCGTCTAAGCTGCAAGCTCCATGCGCAGGTGTTGCCCACCGAATGGGCAGAGGTCTCGGCCCTAGGCCCCCGTCTCCTCCACCAGCACAAGCCTCGCATGCTCCTGCATTTCGGCTTGAGCAAACGCGCCCGCGGTTTCCGAATCGAGCGCTCCGCTCACAACCGGGTCGGGGCCAGGGAAGATGCGCGCAGTGCGTTGCCCATGACGGGCATCATCCTCGAGCATGGGCGGGATCGCCTCGACACGCAGCTTCCCGCGGCAAGCCTTGCCAAGCACTTGCGTGAGCAGGGCCTCCCCGCCGCCGCCTCCCGCTCCGCCGGCACCTATCTCTGCAACTTTCTTTACTATCTCTCGCTTGAATGGGCCAAGCGCCAAGACGGGCGCTGCGACGTCGTCTTTGTGCACGTTCCGCCGGGGCCTCGCCAAGGCGGTCCCTTAAGCGAAGCAGAGCTTTTGCGCGGTGCCGAAGCGATACTGCGTTACCTCCTGGCATTCGCGGACCGGTGTGACAGAGGTAGCATCGCAGGAGCAAGTTGGCCCCGGTCTTGCTCCGGTCCCACACTGAGACAGGATAATTCATGGCGGTCGATCGCCGAAACGTGATGCTCGCACTTGGGCTTCGGGGTCGCGCTTGCCGCCGGGCCCACGTCGGCAGCGCCTGCGAGACGGATATCCCTTCAGCACCTTCGGCCTGGTTCCGGGAGGCGGCGCCATTGACCAGACGGCGACGCTGCAAGAGGCTGCCGATGCAGCGGCGCAGTCCGGCACCCCTCTGTTTCTGCCCGCTGCGATCTTGCCCGCGCTAGCGCCGAGGCTTTCCCCAATCTCGCCGTCTATTCGAACGTCGCGCGCTGGGGCCCCGCGGCGTTACCTCCCGAACGGAAGATATTCACGGATCATGGGCGGCGGTCCCCCGACGTAAGTGAGGGTGATGTCGCCGATCCCGGCGGCGAGGTTGATGCCGATATTGCCGCTGACACTGATTGGTTGGAGCACGATCTTGTTGCCGCCGATCAGCGCGTTGGCGCCGGCGCCGAGCCCAGCGGCCACATCGGCCGAGAGACCCACATAGTTGCCGGACAGCGAGCCTGGCCCATTGGTCAGCCCGGGCGACTACACCGCCCAAACGATCACACCAGACGATTGAAATCCGAGGTCAATGCCGATCTTGTTGACGCTGCCCTTGTAGAATTCGGGTGGAAAGCCAGTTGGCTGGTAGACGCAATCAAGGCGCCGGCTCGAGCCAATGATGTAACTGAGGCCGCCTTCGACGTCGCATTTTAGCTGGCCCCCCGGCGGTGTTATCGGCTGCGCGAGGGACGCGGTCCCTGCCAGCGACGCCGATAAGACGGCGGCGGCAGAGATTACGACGGACTTGCGGCGCCAGCACTCAATCGGACCCATGATCCTTTTCCTCCCTTGACCGATTCTGTCCTCACCGCCCACGGATATAGACAAGCTCGAGGCCGACGATTCCCGCAGCGATATTCAAGCCGGGAGCGGGTTTAGCACGACCTTGTTGGTGCCGACGAGCGAATTGGCGCTGGCGCCGACGCCCGCCGCCACTTGCGCCGTGCCGCCAACATATTTGCCCTGAAGCAAGCCGGGGCCGAGCGTCAGCTTGGGCGAAAAGCACGGCCCAGAGGATGGTGCCGCGGCGCTGAAAGCCGATATCCAGACCGAATTTGTTGATGGTGCCTGCGTAATAGTCCCGTCCACCGCTGTTCGGCGAAAAAACGCAATCGAGAGCCTTGGACGAGCCGAAGATGAAGCCCAGGCCGCCCTAACATCGCAACCGAGCTGCCCACCCGGGGAACTCTGAGCAGGCCGGCATGGGCTTGGAAGCGCCGAGCAATAGAGCGGCGAGCCCAACCAAATTTGCCGTGCCGCGGCCCCAAGACTCCAATGAGATCATGAGCTTGGCTCCTCTTCGCAAGGAAATCCTGGATCAAACGCCAGAGGGATAATCCCCCTTTGTTCAACCCGCCATAGGCAATCAACGTGGCGCTGCGGCGGCAGAGACCATGTTCGGGCGGGGCAGTTCCCCCAGCGCAGCCGTGAGTTCGGCGCTCGCACGCAGTCGCCCGACCTTCAAACCCCGCCAGTTGCGGATCTCCCCCTGAAGCTCCCCGGCAAGAACCTGGTCCGCGCCGGCAACGAGCGTGGCGAGCAGAACCGCGAGAGCCACCTCCGCGGCCCGCTTGGCGCCATCGTCGATCTTGATCGCGATACCGATTCCGAGCTTGGGCAAGGCGGCGCAATGAACCCCTTCGGCACCGCCCTTGACGAAGACGGTACCAGCTAGCCCGCGCATGACGATCGTGTCGAAACGCTTGTCGCCTGCCACCAGGACAGGCGCTGCGAAGCAGGCTCCCATGAGCCTTTGCGCTGCCTCTGCCGGCGCGCGGGAAAGCCCTTCGCCGCTTGCCAGCCGCGCGAAGCCTCGGGCAAGCACCGCAAGCGGAAGCGCGAAGGTCGGCACCGAGCAGCCGTCGATCCCCATCTCTTCCCGCTCCAATTCGACGCCACAAATCTCTGAAATGATTCGCCTGATCTCCTCTTGCACGCCATGCTCGGGTCGCTCGTAGCCACGTGGGTCGAGGCCGCGATGGATCGCCGTGGCGAGCATGCCCGCATGCTTGCCGGAGCAATTGTTGTGGATGGCTTCGGGGCTCCGCCCCGCACGCATAAGCTCGCGCGTCGCCCACTCGCTGATCGGCCAATGCGCCCCGCAGGCGAGCTGGCTTTCGTCGAGCCCAGCCCTGGTGAGGACCTTGCGGACGGCGGCGAGGTGAATCGCCTCTCCGCTGTGCGAGGCGCAGGCGATAGCGAGCTCAGGCTCACCGAGACCGAACGCGTCCGCCGCGCCGCTCTCGATCAGCGGAATGGCCTGCAAGGCCTTGACGGCAGAGCGCGGAAATACCGGGCGCGTCACACCGCCCCGCGCAAGCAAGAGGCGCCCATCGGCGTCGGCAACGGCAATAGCGCCGCGGTGGCTGCTCTCAACGAGCGCACCACGCGTCACTTCGATAAGGATCGGATTGTCGTGCATGCCATCGGTCATGCCGCGCAGACTCATAGCCTTGCCGTCTGGACCTCGATCGGCACGCCTCGATCGTGCTTCGACGCGCGAATGACCAGGGAGGTTTTGACGCTGGCGACGTTCGGCGCGGCGGTCAGCTCGTGGATGATGAACTCCTGGAATGCGCTCAGGTCAGGGGCCACGCATTTCAGCATGAAGTCGATCTCGCCGGAGAGCATGTAGCAGTCGCGCACGATGGGAGAGCTACGCACGCGCTCTTCGAAGGCGATCAGATCGGCTTCGGCCTGACTGTGCAGTCCGACCATGGCAAAGGCGGTGACGTCGAAACCGAGCGTCCGGTCGTCCAGCAGCGCGGCGTAGCCACGGATGATCCCGGCTTCTTGCAGCGCACGCACGCGCCGCAGGCAAGGGGGCGCCGAGATGCCGACCTTACCGGCAAGCTCGACATTGGTCATGCGCCCGCTCGCCTGCAGCTCCCGCAAGATCCGCCAGTCGGTCGCGTCGAGACGGGCTGAACGCATAGGCTTTACTCCCTGGACGATGGCGGCGAGCGCGCGTTAGAAGCGGCAACGCCGAAATCTGCAAGCGGACCCGAATCCGCTTTCGCGCAATTTTAGGTCATCTTGCGAAAAGAATCGAAAAGAAATTGAGCCTTCAACGTTCCGGAAGTTCCATAAGTGCCGGAGAGACGACCCATCCGGCCGGGACGTCGATCGTCACCGACGGCTCGGTCGGCATGGAGGACCGAGGCAGCCGTGGCGGAAGCCGTCGGCCTTCCCTACGCGTTGAAGCGCGTGCGCGTGACGGGCGCCATGCGCTGGCTGCCGGCGCGGCTGCAAATCTACCTGTCGGCCCGCGCGCCTGCTCCGCTCCATTGCCGCCAATGAGCCGCTGGCGGAACCTTGGCCGCGTTTCATCATCTCCATCGGCCGCAGAAGCGTGCCCATCGCGCTTGGGATCAAGCGTATCGCCATCGTCCAAGTCCCCCATTTCGTCTGGGACGGCACCGGCGGCGAGCCCTCCACCTTGAAACCACAGGATTAATGGGGCGCACACCGAGCCTTGCTTGCGCAACGAGTCCGTTATGCTTACCTGTTGGCTCCATCTCACGCCCTAAGGCCACACGCATGACATCGCGCCACGCCAAGCTGATCATCATCGGCTCGGGTCCTGCCGGTTACACGGCCGGGATCTATGCCGCCCGCGCCATGCTGAAGCCGCTCCTGATCCAGGGCGTCCAGCCCGGCGGCCAGATGACCATCACCACCGATGTCGAGAACTATCCGGGCTTCGCCCACGTCATCCAGGGCCCCTGGCTGATGGACCAGATGCGCGCCCAAGCCGAGCATGTCGGCACGGAGATCATCCACGACCATATCGACGCCGTCGATCTGACGCACGAGCCGTTCTGGCTCAAAGGCGACAGCGGCACGGAATACACGGCCGATAGCGTCATCATCGCCACGGGCGCCCAGGCGCGCTGGCTCGGGCTCCCGTCGGAGAGCCGGTTCAAGGGTTATGGGGTGTCGGCCTGCGCCACCTGCGACGGCTTCTTCTATCGCGACAAGAATGTGATCGTGATCGGCGGCGGTAACACCGCCGTCGAGGAGTCGCTGTTCCTCGCCAACATCGCCGACCAGGTGCTGCTGGTGCATCGCCGCGGCGTGCTGCGCGCCGAGAAGATCCTGCAGGAACGCTTGTTCGGCAATCCGAAGATCGACGTGATGTGGAACACCGAGCTTGAAGAGGTGCTCGGGGCTGACGACCCGCTCGGCGTCACCGGCGCCAGACTGAAAAGCACCCTCACCGGCGAGACCTTGCGCCTGCCCATCGAGGGCATCTTCATCGCCATCGGCCATGTGCCGCAGACCGATCTGTTCAAAGGCCAACTCGACATGAAGCCGTCCGGCTACATCATCACCGCGCCCCACTCGACCGCGACCAGCGTGCCGGGCGTGTTCGCCGCGGGCGACGTGACCGACGACGTCTATCGCCAGGCCGTGACGGCGGCTGGGCTCGGCTGCATGGCCGCGCTCGACGCCGAGAAGCACCTCGCCGGCCTCGATCAGCTGCACGAAGCCGCGACCGCGGAGTAGGCTGACTACGCGGACAGCAATTGGCTTGATGGCTATTGCTCGGCAGCGTACCGCAAGCAGGCGGCGTTAGCGCAGCGGCGGATGCACCGCGCCGAGGAAAGCGCAGCAGGCAGTGCCGAAGGTTGGGCAATGCCCTGGAAGGTGCCCGCGTTCCGCGCTGCTGCTTGCTTTAATAAAGCCCCGCCGCCATTCTAGGGACCGCAACAGCCGCGCAGGGCGCGATGCCAGGAAATTTCGTCATTTCCTTGGACTATGAGCTGATGTGGGGGGTCAGAGATCACGCCACGCGTGAGAGCTATGGTCCGAACGTGCTTGGCGGGCGCGAGGCAATCCCCGCGATGCTCGATCTGTTTCAGAACCGCGGCATCCGCGCCACCTGGGCCATCGTCGGCGCGCTGCTTTGCGAGAGCAAGGACGAGTTGCTCACGCGGCTTCCGCCGAAAGGTCGGCGCAAGGGGGACTCCCCTCCGCGTCAGCCCGCACTCGACAATATCGGTCGCGACGAGCGTGCCGATCCCTATCATTTCGGCGCAAGCCTGGCGCGCCTGATCGCTGCCTGTCCCGGGCAGGAGATCGGCACCCACACCTTCTCGCATCTTTGCGCGCTCGAGCCTGGCACGACCCTCGACCGCTTCAAGGAGGATGTTGACGCCGCGCTCGTGCACCTCAAGGACTGGGGCATTTCGTGTCGCTCCATTGTCTTCCCGCGCAATCAGTATGGGCCCACGCAGATCGAAATCTGCCGCGCTCTCGGACTCACCCATTTTCGCGGCAATGAGGCGGCGTGGTTCTATGCGCCCGCATCCGGTGCGCGGCAGACCAAGCTCCGGCGTGCCTTTCGCTTAGCCGATTCCTATATCAACATCTCGGGCCCGAACGTGGCGCGAGAAGGCAATGGCGCCGAGCCGCTTGTCAATGTGCCGGCGAGCCGGTTTCTGCGTCCGTTCAATCGGAGGCTCCGCGCATTTGACGCGCTGCGCCTCCGCCGCATCGAGCAAGCCATGGAAGCGGCAGCGCGCACCGGTGGAACCTTTCACCTTTGGTGGCATCCAGAGAATTTCGGTCGCGACCGCGCCGATAACATCGCCTTTCTCGCCAAGGTCCTCGATTGCTATCGGCGGCTCGCCGACGAGCCCGGACTAGAAAGCCGCGCCATGGCCGAGCTCTCTAGGCCAACGCCATGAATTCCGACACGAGCTGGTCGCGCAAGCGCGCCGTCGACGTCCATGACGAGACGGCGGGTATGTTCTCCGTCGAATATGCGAGCGACAATGTCTACGACTCGCCGTTTCGCTATGGGCGCCATCTCATCGACCAGGCTTGGTCAGGCGTCGTCGCGACGCTGCCGAAGGGCGCCAAGGGCCTCGACATCGGCGCCGGCATCGGCGTCTATATGGCACGGCTGCTAGAGGTTGGTTTCGACGTGAAGGGCATCGAGCCGAGCCCGGAGATGCGCAAGCTTGCGCATGAACGTGTGCCAGAGGACCGCATCGTCGACGGCACCGTGCTGCATTTGCCCGTGGCCGACAGCTCCCAGGATTTCATCTACGCCATCGAGGTGTTTCGCTATCTCGACAGCGCGGACAACCGCGCGGGGCATCGGGCGATCCTGCGCGCGCTGAAACCCGGCGGCGTATATTTCGGCACCTATGTGAATCGCTTAGCGCTCGACCTCTATCGCCAGCTTGTGGGCGTGCGAAGCCTCCTAGGCAAGGCGAGGGGACACGCGCCGCGCTATCACGTCGAGTTCGAGACGCCTTCTTCCTTGCGTAGAAAATTGACAGCTGCAGGCTTTTCAAGTGTGGAGCTGCACGGTGCCATGCTCGCGCCGCTCCGCCTCCTGCACAAGCTTTCGCCGAAGCTCGGCACCGCCATCTCGCGACAGACGATGCCGCGTGAGGACTGGCTTTCCGACAGCACCGTGACGCGGCCCTTCGCCGGCCATTTGATCGCGATCGCGCGACGCTAGTTGATTTCCCCCAAAGGGGGGGGTCCTTTCCCCGCTTTGCACGGCTTACGAGGCGCCGCCGCCCCGGCATTGCAATCTCTGCAACTTTTTTCGGAGGGGTTGACGGGGGCGAGTCGCTGTGACCGGAAGGACACAGCCTTGACCGGCAAGGACTGCCTCGCTGGCGCTTCCGCAAGCCCGGCTGCAGCGACTACAGGGCTGCTCTGGAAGCCTCAGAGCCAATGCCGAAGGTGGGCTTGGGTCCGATCAAGCAGGACACCTTCGCCGCGTTAAGACCGATCTTCTACGATCACGCCATCTTCACCACCAAGAGGCTCGCGACTCAACGGTCTCCGAAGCTATATCGACCGCCTTGCCGAGAAGCACGGCGATAAGCGCGTCGCCAAGCTCACGCAGGAACACGTTCAGGCGATGGTCGATGGCCTGTCAACCACGCCATCGGCGGCGCGCAACTTTCTGATCGCCCTTCGGCTGCTCATTAAGGTCGCCATCAAGGTCGGATGGCGTGCCAAGGGTGACAACCCGACCATCGGCGTCGAGCTTCCACAGATTAGGGGCAAAGGTTATCGCCCTTGGACCGACGAGCACGCCGCGATCTACGAGGCGGGGTATGCTTCCGGCACGCGCGAGCGCCCCGCATATGCCGGGGATAAGTTCGACGAGGGATTTCGGGCTTGCCCAATGCGGAACCTACTTTGTGAGGTAAGATCGCATTGGCAGCCGCATTTAAGGACGACTGGCTATGGATCTCTCCCGCATTCCGGTTGGCGAAAATCCGCCGCACGAGGTCAATGTCATAATCGAAATACCCCAAGGTGGGGCGCCCGTTAAATACGAGGTTGACAAGGGTTCCGGAGCCATGTTCGTCGATCGCTTTCTGCACACAGCAATGTTCTACCCGGCAAATTACGGATTCATCCCCCACACGCTTTCCGAGGACGGCGATCCTCTCGATTGCATGGTGATCGCGCCGACACCCGTGGCAACGGGGGCAATCGTCCGCGCGCGGCCCATCGGCGCGCTTCTGATGGAGGATGAGATGGGTGTCGACGAGAAAATCATCGCAGTGCCCGTCGATAAGCTTCATCCATTCTACAAGCGGGTTGCGAGCTATCGCGACCTGCCGGAAATCCTTGTCGAGCAAATCGGCCATTTCTTCGAGCATTATAAGGATCTCGAAAAGGGCAAATGGGTAAAGGTCCTTCGCTGGGTGGAGCCCACTGAGGCCATCGACCTTATTCGCGTCGGCATTGAGCGGGCAGGACCGCTGGCGTAGCCAAGGTCTAACGTGATGCGTTAGCCTAATCCCGCGACTGGCCCAATCCCAAGGCGGTACGATGCTCCCATCCGACATCATCAAACGCTATTGCGTTCGCAAAGGCAGCGAATTCCGGCTCGCCGAGATCAATCCCGCCGACAAATGCGGGCTCGATATCGAGAAGGACGAGGCCAAGGCGCTGCTCGATCAAGGCGTCAAGCGCCTGACCGCCTTGCAGGAACGGCTCTATGCCGAGCACGCTTACGCGATCCTCGTCATCCTGCAGGGATTGGATGCGTCGGGAAAGGACAGCGTCATCAAGCACGTGATGTCGGGCGTCAATCCGCAAGGCTGCGAGGTTCATTCGTTCAAGGCGCCAAGCCCGGAGGAGCTCGATCACGATTATCTCTGGCGCGCGGCGGTGGCGCTGCCCCGGCGCGGGCATATCGGCATCTTCAACCGCTCCTATTACGAGGAGGTGCTGGTGGTGCGCGTGCACCCAGAACTGATCGAGCGCCAGAGCCTGCCCCCGAAGCTCGTCACCAAGACTATCTGGCAGGAGCGGTTCGAAGATATCAACGCCTTCGAGCACCATCTCGTCCGCAACGGCATCGTGCCGATCAAGTTCTTCCTTCATGTCTCCAAGCAGGAGCAGCAGAAACGACTGCTCGAACGCCTCGACGATCCGGCCAAGCAGTGGAAGTTTAACGCGAGCGATGTGGGCGAGCGCAAGCTGTGGGATCAATACATGGGAGCCTATGACGACATGGTCCGCCACACCGCGACACCGGATGCACCCTGGTATGTCGTGCCCGCCGACCATAAATGGTTCACCCGCCTGGTCGTCGCCGCCTCCATGGTCAAGCAGCTGGAGACGATCAATCCCAAATTCCCGACCCTCGACGAGGCCGCCTTGCGCGATCTGGAAGCGGTCCGCGTCGCGCTGGCAGGAGCGTAACTCGCAGAAACGAGAGAAGCGCGCTGGATGGACCGAAACTAAATCTCTCTCAGAATATCAAGCCGCTTTTGCCGCCCGGCTCGCCAGCACTTGATCGGCGATCTTGCCCGTCAGCTCGGCGAGATGATCGAACTTCGCCGTGAAGGTGCCGACGCCCACCGTCGCCGAGCGCAGCTCCACGATCAGGTTCTGGATCTCGGCCTCAGGCAGATGCGCTTCCACCAGGTCCCAGCCGGGCCAGCCCGGCCGCGCGTCGAAGCCCAGAATCTGCCCGCGCCGCGATGAGATGATGCCGTTGATCTTCGCCGTCGCGTCGGAGGGAATTGCGATCTCGACCGCCATCACCGGCTCGAGCAGCACCGGGGAGCATTGCGGCATGCCCTCGCTCATGGCGATGCGTCCGGCCTGACGGAAGGCCATGTCGGAGGAATCGACGGAATGATACGAGCCGTCGATGAGGCAGACCCCGACATCGACGACCCGGAAGCCGAGCGGGCCCGAATGCAGAAAGTCGCGCACCCCGATCTCGACCGAGGGGATGTAGTTCTTGGGCACGACGCCGCCGGTGATCTGGTCGGAGAACTCGAAACCTTGCCCGCGCTGCAGCGGCCTGATGGTCACCACCACGTCGCCGAACTGGCCGTGGCCGCCCGACTGCTTCTTGTGACGCCCGCGCACCTCCACGCTCTTGCGGATGGTCTCCTTGTAGGGGATCTGCCGCGGCCGGGTCGAGGCGTCGATGCCGTATTTACGGACGAGGCGCTCAAGCGCCACGCGCAAATGCATGTCCCCCTGCCCCCATAGCACCATCTCGCCCATATCCTGGCTGTGGGTGAGGGAGATCGAGGGGTCCTCCTCGATGATCTTGGCAATCGCGGCGGTGAGCTTGACCTCGTCCTTCTTCTCCTTGGCGGCGATGGCGAGGCCGAACACGGGCTGAGTGAGAGCGGCCTTCTCGAGCTTGACGGGCTTGCCCTTCTCCGCGGTCAGGGTGTCTCCGGTCTT
Source organism: Methyloceanibacter sp. (assembly GCA_049801475.1). Taxonomy (GTDB): domain Bacteria; phylum Pseudomonadota; class Alphaproteobacteria; order Rhizobiales; family Methyloligellaceae; genus Methyloceanibacter. Next base: position 10,679 of record JBARKP010000119.1, on the reverse strand, counting down.
GGTGCTGTCGAGCCGGCCGAAGGCCACCGTGTCGCCCGGCTGGGCCTCGCCCCGCTTGGCCGGCTCCTGCCCCATGACGTTGAAGACGCCGGAGATGCGTTCATCGTCGGAGCCGCCATGGAGGATCGTGCCGTCAGCGAAAACGCCGGCGAGCACGCGGGCGAGCGACAGCTTGCCGCCATGGGCGGTGTGGAACGTCTTCAAGATATAGGCGCAAGACGGTGCGGCGCCGACGCCGAGGCGCTTGGACGTGCTGGCCACGAAGGGCGCCTCGTGACGGAGCGCCTTGAGGAGCCGCAGGATACCGTGTCCATTCTCGGCCGAGCCGAGCAGCACGGGGCAGATGAGCCCGTCGCGCAGCTCGTTGGAGAGGTCGTCGAATACCTTGTCACGGGGCGGCGGCACGTCCTCCAAGAGCTGCTCCATCAGTTCATCGTCATAATCGGCGAGCTTCTCCAGCATGGAGAACCGCGCTTCCTTCTCGGGGCCGGCAAGGGTGTCGGGAATGGCGATCACCTCGCTCGGCGCGTGCTCGCGGTAGACGAAGGCGCGCTCGAGCGCGAGATCGATGAAGCCGGTGACGATGTCGTTCTCCCAGATTGGCACCTGACGCAGCACGAGCGGCTTGGTCGAGGCCGGCTGCAGCATCGGCACGATGTCGCGCACGCGCGCCTCGGCCTTGTCGATCTTGTTGATGAACAGGAAGTGGGGGATGCCGCGGTCTTCCAGCTGTTTGAGGATCAACTGGAGCGCCGGGACCTTCTTCTCGTCGGGCTCGCACACCACCACGGCGGCGTCGCAGGCGCTGAGCGCATTGGCGGCGTCGGCCTGGAATTCGATGGAGCCTGGACAATCGAGGAAGGTGAAGCTGTCGCCGAGGAAATCGACCGTGCCCACGTTGAGCTCGACGCTCATGCCGTGATGCCGCGCCTCTTCCGAGGCATCGCCGACGGTGTTCTGCTCGGCCATGGCGCCCTGTCGGCTGATCGCGCCGGCGCGCGCGAGAATGGCTTCGAGAAGTGTCGTCTTACCGCTGAGATAGGGGCCCACCAGTGCGATGCAGCGGGCGCTGCGGGCTGGTTGGGCCTGCGCTTGGCCCATACTCTCCTCCCATGGCGTTATCCGCGGCGGCGTTAAACGCCCCGCCGCGAGCCTCAGGAGCTATGGTGTCAAGTGAAAGCCGTGCTGGCAAGCCCCACGCCGCCACCCTTGCGGGAACCGTCCGCGACGGGTGACCGAAGGCTCGCGAGCTGGCCGCCGCCCGGCATGCTCACGCGGCAGCCGTCACCGTCGACTTCCGCTCAAGTTTGCCCCAGCTGACAAACGGCCCCACGGCCGCAGTCAGCGCCGCGTTCAGCACGATGCAATACATAAGCTGGCGGTAGCCGAAGCGCTGCAACACAAGCCACGGCACGAGCGTCCATTTCTCCTTGCGATCCATCGCAAGCGCAAGGGCGGCACTACCAAGGTCAACAACGAGGAAGACCAGATAATAGAGGCAGACCTTGCGCAAGGCGTCGGCATCGAACTGATTGTCGTGTTGCAGCATTTCGAGCCCGGACACGGCCAGCCGCCAAAGCAGCGCCACGTCCACGAGCGGTGCCACGGTAGACAGCAGGAATTGGAACAGCCAGGTCTGCGGAACGGCAATCAGGCCCAATGAGCCGTAACGCGGCCGCAGCGTCACATGGCGATGCTTCCAAAGACATTGGAGCGTACCGAAGGCCCAACGGAACCGCTGCCTCGCAAGGCCCCTGATCGTGTCCGGCGCCTCGGTCCAGCCGATCGCCGAGCTGTCATAGAGCACGGTGTAGCCGGCCTTCAGCAGAGCGATGGTCAGGTCCTGATCCTCTGCAAGCGTATCCACGGGAAATCCGCTCAACTTCTCTAGCGCCTCGCGCCGCCAGGCGCCGATGGCGCCAGGGACGACGGTGATGCAGCCGAGCGCTGCCAGTGCACGGCGTTCCAGATTTTGGCTCGTCACATATTCCAGCGCCTGCCAGCGGGTGATGATGTTGACGCGGTTTCCCACCTTGGCATTGCCGGCGACGGCACCGACCGAAGGGTCCTGGAACCAGCGGACCAGCTTCGAGATCGAATCCGGCTGGAAGTGCGTGTCGGCATCGAGCGCCACGACGACGTCTCCGCGCGCATGCTTCAAGCCGCAATTCAAGGCGGCAGCCTTGCCGCCATTGGGAATGGTAATGAGCCTGATGCGCGGATCGCAGCTGAAATGCTGCCGCACCAGGTCCGAGGTGCCGTCATTAGACCCGTCATCGACGACGATGACCTCCAGATTCGGATAGTCGCTCGCCAAGATGTGGCGGATCGCCGCGACGATAACCCTCGCCTCGTTATAGGCGGGGATCAGGACCGACTGCAACGGCGGAGCTTCCGGCAAAGGCGGCGGCACGCGCTTGGCTTCGGTCTGCCGATTGCGCAAGGCAGCCCCGCACAAGAACACGACCCTCGCCACGCCAAGCCAGATCGCCAAGAAGAAGAGGTTGGTGACGAGATGACCAAGCCAGCTCAGCGTCATGAACACCGGCAGGCTTACTAATCGCCCCAGCGAGTTAGGGGGGACCGGCGGCATGGCCTGGTCGCGCGTCAATCTCGCAAGCTCGGAGACCGGCACGAACTCATAGCCGTGGGCGCGCATGGTATCGATCAGCTTGGGCAAGGCCGCGATAGTCTGCGATCTGTCACCGCCGGAATCGTGGAGCAGGATGATGTGACCCCTGACGTCGGGATTGGGGTCGCTTGCCTGGTCGAGCACCCGTTGGACGATGACATCGGCCGGAGGCCGCTGCCAATCGTCGGGATCGACATGCAGGCCCACCGAGACGTAGCCCATCGACTGGGCGATCTGGATGGGCAGGATCTCGTCGCCCGTCGTCGGCTCGGCGTCTCCGAAATAGGGGGCACGGAACAATCGCATCGATCGCCCGGTGAGCGCCTCGAAAAGCCTCTGAGTCGCATTGATCTCGAGGGTGACGAGAGCCTCCGGCAATTCTCCGAGATTTGGATGGGTGAAGGTGTGGTTGCCGACGTCGTGACCCTCGGCGAGCATGCGCTGCACGAGTGCCGGATAGGCTTGCGCGTTCTCGCCGATGATGAAGAAGCTCGCCCGTACGTCTTTGGCCTTTAGGATATCGAGGATCTTCGGCGTCCAGTCGCGATCGGGACCGTCGTCGAAGGTCAGCGCGAGCTTCCCGGGCGTGTCTCCAGCGCGCTCGATGACGAAGGGGGTCGGCACGGTCTTATAGACCTGATCAACAATCTCGCCGGTCTGGTTGTCGACCTCGAAGGTGCGCGCGCCCTCGGCTGGCGTCTCGGCCACGCGCAACATCTCGCCTTCGCCTTCAAAGTCGATGTCCTGGCCGGTGCCGATCACGCGCAAGGCCTCCGGTGCCGGCGCCCCATAAGGACGCCCCATGACCGACCAGATCGAGGGATCTTCCGAGCCCAGCCGCCACAGCGCGTAGCCGGCGGGACGATACTCATCGGCGGAGTGAATCTCGTTAAAGGCCGTGACGCCGTCCAGGAACCACACGTCGTGCTCCTTGCCGTCGTCCTCGATGAAGGAGAAGTGCGGGTTCGCGGTTTCCGGATCGAACGCGATATCGGCTTCGGAGTCGCGAGCCGACAGGACGGCCTCTTCGAAGGTCAGGTCCTCGGCCGTTTTGCCCCGCACCCAATCGTAGCCGTAACCGCCGATAGCGACGATGGTATGGTCCGGATCGAGGTCCTTCATCCGCTTGTCGAGGGTATCCTCGAACCAGCCCTGGCCGGCGATGCTTCCGGCAGCACCCTGCTCCCAGTGCTGGTCATAACCCATGAGCAACAGGAAATCGGCGATCTTGGCGTAAGTCGTGTAGGGCCAGCTATCATCATCGAAGGGCACCGCTAGCACGATGACGAGGTCATGCTCGGCGAAGGCTTGAGACATCTCAGTAAGAAAGGCCTGGAGGTTCTTGTGCGCCTGGGCCGGGACCTCCTCGAAGTCGATGGTCAACCCCTGAAACTTGTTCGTCTCGAGAAACCCAACGATGTCCTTGATGCGCGCTGCCCGTGCCGTTGGATCGGCGAGAAGCCGCGCGAGCCCCGCTCCGTTCCACTGCCCCTCCACCGCGTTCTGGATCATGGGCAGGATCGGAATGTTCGGCTTCGTTGCCTGGATGTATTTCAGCGCCCGATCCTCAATGTCGGTCTTCAGGTCCATGGTCGGGCCCTCGAGATTGAGCCAGCCGGGGATGAGCCAGTCGAGATGGGGGAGCGCCCGCTTGAGAGCGGGGTAGCTATTGTCGTCCCAGTTCACGTAGAAGCCGATGCTCAAGGACCTCTCGTCTGGACCTTTAAGCGCCAAGGGCACCGGGTGACGGTCCGGCGGTGACTCGGCTTGCGGATGGCGGGTGCGGAGCTCCCGTTCCTTCTCCCGCAATTCCGTGCTGAGCTTTGCCGCGCTTTTCAGCAATTCTGGATTAGCCGACGTGGTGACCTTCAACGCATGGGCCGCCGAGCAGGTCGGCGCCCATGCGCATCGGATCGATGCATGCGACGAGAGTTGCTCGTCAAAGCTCGCACTGACCGGCCGGTGCACGATCGTCAGGATCGCAGCGAACACGACGATAACGAGGGCGCTGAGCGTGCCTACCACCCACGCAAGCAACCGCACGACAAGCGCTCGCTTGCCCGTAGGGTCGAAGAAAATTTGCCTACCGATCATGGGAGGTCGAGCCATTGGGGGTTTGGGTCAGCATGATTCGCTCATCTCCTCCCCGGCGCTTGGATTTACGCGCGTCATGGCTTTGCGTTCCAGTGCCACAACGCCGCATCTTGAGCATTACGGGCACGCCGGCGCTACTGAATTGCCTCCGGTGGCGCTTCATGGCCTGTTTCGACATCGGCCCGAAGCGCGACTGCGACCGCGTCGAGGATCAGCCCGAACTTGCCCAACACCCAATAGTGCCCGGCCGCCGGAATGACGTCGAGCCGGCAGTTGGGCAGCGTCCGCGCCAGCACAAAGGCTGCGGCCGGCGGTACGATGGTGTCGTCGCCACCTTGCCACACGACCGATGGCACGTCGATCTCGGCGAGCCGCAAGCGCCAGGGCGCGTAATAAAGCCTGACATCCTGCACGGCCCCCTCGACGCCTGGCCGCAAGCCCTCGCCGACCGCCGCTTGCAGGCTCGCACTGACGTCCGGGCGCGCCAAGATCTCCCAGTCGGACGCCCTCACGCGGCGCATGAGCAAGCGGTAGGCGGTATCGGGCACGGACGACACCACGTAGCGCAGCGACCGGAAAAAGGCGCGCGTGGCTACTGGCGCGCGGGCCAGCACTCTGAACAGAAGCCTGTGCATCCTTGACATGCGTATTCGGCGCTCGGCCATGTCGCCCACCGGTCCAACGAGCGCGAGCAGGCTGACCCGGTCGGGCATCGCCGCCGCCACGGCCACGGCATAAGGTCCGCCGCCCGAGACCCCAATGATGGCGAAGCGATCGAGCCCGTAGGAATCGGCGACAGCGGCTACGTCCTCGGCCGATTGCGCCAGGCTCTGGTAGTGCTGGTAGTCGGAAAGTCCATATCCCGGCCGCTCCGGCGCGATGAGGCGCAGCCCCCTGTCGCGCGCCGCCCCGTCTGACAGCGCGAACATCAGCCGAGAGCCCGGCGTTCCGTGCAGGGCGAGCACCGGCAGGCCTTCCGAATTGCCGTACTCGGCACAGCCGATGCGCCTTCCGCCTGGAAGCACAAGGATGCGTGTCGTCGGCGGATGTCCGGCCGTGATCATGGTTTCCATCACGCCCGTTCTACCGAGGCCGCGAGGCAGTTCGAAGGCGGGACCGGTGAGCCGGAGAACGTGGCAAGCTTTGGGGGCTTAATCGCAGCCGATGATGATATCGCCTGGGTTGACGATCAGCGTCACGTTTTTGCCCTCGTAAAGGGCGAGGGACTCCAAGGCGGCGACGGTGACGCTGGTTTCGAGCATGGTGTCGCCGGCGATGGCGACGTAGACGATGGCCGTTACAGCGCCTTTCCGGATCTCCATGATCTTGCCTTTGATCTGATTGCCCGTGCTGAGCTTCATGTGCTGCCCCCCAATGCTTTCCCGGCGACTCTGCGCACTCTAGGTGAGATTTGCGCAGAAGCGCTGAATGCGGCGGCAGGCCTCTTCCAGCGCCTCGATCCCCGTCGCATAGGAGATGCGGAAGAAGGGCGAGAGCCCGAATGCCGCCCCATGTACCACGGCGACGCCCTCCTCTTGCAGGAGCGCGGTGGCGAAATCCTCGTCATCGGCAAGCTGCTTGCCATCCCGCGTGGTCTTGCCGATGCAGCCTGCGCAAGACGGATAGACGTAGAAAGCCCCTTCGGGGTTAGGGCAGTGCAAGCCTTTGGCCTGGTTCAGCATGGACACGACGAGGTCGCGCCGGTCCTGGAACGACGCGACCCAGCCCGGCAGGAAATCTTGCGGTCCGTCGAGCGCCTCGACTGCGGCCCATTGGCTGATCGAGCATGGGTTTGACGTCGACTGCGATTGCAGCGTGGCGATGGCCTTGATCAAAGGCTCGGGCCCTCCCCCATAGCCGATACGCCAGCCGGTCATGGAATAGGCCTTGGAGACGCCGTTCACGGTGAGCGTCCGCGCCTTTAGCTTCGGCTCGACCTGTGCGGGCGTCGTGAAGGCGAAGCCGTCATACACGAGGTGCTCATAGATGTCGTCGGAAAGCACCCAGATATCCTCATGCTTGAGAATGATGTCCGTGAGCGCCTTGATCTCGTCGCGTGTGTAGGCGGCGCCGGTCGGGTTCGACGGCGAATTGAAGATGAACCACTTCGTCCGCGGCCTGATGGCGGCGGACAAGGCCTCGGGCCTCAGCTTGAACCCATCCTCGAGCTTCGTCTCAATCACGACAGGCGTGGCGCCGGCAAGCAGCACGATGTCGGGATAGCTCACCCAATAGGGCGAAGGCACGATCACCTCATCCCCCGGGTTGAGCGTGGCGAGCAGCGCGTTGTAAAGCACCTGCTTGCCGCCGCTGCCGACGGTGATCTCCGCTGGCTTGTAGACCAGGCCGTTCTCGCGCTCGAACTTGCTGGCGATGGCGCGCTTCAACTCGGGAATGCCGTCGACGGCGGTGTATTTGGTCTCGCCGCGCCTGATCGCCTCGATCGCGGCCTGCTTGACGTTATCGGGCGTGTCGAAGTCAGGCTCACCAGCGCCAAGTCCGATGACGTCGAAGCCGGCGGCCTTCAGCTCGCGCGCCTTGCTGGTGATGGCCATGGTCGGGGAGGGTTTCACCCTCTCAAGCGCGTGGGCAATCAATCCCATGCTGTTCTCCTGGAAGCGAAGTGAGCGCCGCGGCAGCCCGCAGAAAGCGCCTGCGTCGGAAGCGGCCGCACCCTAAGGGCGGACGCCAGCTCCTGCAAGACCTATGGCGAAAACACAAAAAATGACGCGGGGCTTGGTGCGCCCGCGCCGCTTATCTTTCACACCAACCGTAGGATGGGTTTAGGCAGCAGCCTGTCGGTTAAGGCTGCCTTCAGCGAGCTCGGTCAGAGTCCGATCCGCGTCGTATTCCTCCTCCAGGGTCTCGTTTAGCAGCATGGCAGCCTCTTTCATCCCGAGCTGATTTGCCCAAGCGATAAGCGTAGCGGGCGATTTCGTAATGCTCGACGGCTTGGGCATCGGCAATCAGCCGGCATCAAGCACCTCAGGATCGCCGGACTGCTTCATGTCGTCTTCCCCTTCTTCGAGGATGCCATTGATGGCAGGACAAGTTCTACCGGAGGCCTTCTCGTTGCACGCGGCAAGACCCGCTCGAGCGATCCACCTGACCCTCGGTCTCCTTAAGGTGGTGCTCAAATGCCTTGCGCAGCTCAGCCGAGTCGGCCTGCTTCGCCATCTTCGGCAGCGCCTTCAGGATCTGTTTCTCGGCGTAGTACACGTCCTTGAGCTTGTTGATGAAAAAGGGTCTCCAGCGATTTCATTTTGGGCGTGGGGGATCTGGCCCCTCTTGTTGATGCGGTCGCACGCGCGTCGCTCCCCCCACCGTCCACGCTTTTCGTGATTGCGATAGGGTGACTAACTTTCGGCGCCTGCTTCAGTTTCCTGCTCTCAGCGCGCATCGCATTTGCGCCATAGTTGCGACGGTAATCGCCCTGGATAGCCACAATCCCGCTAAAGCCGCGCCCCAATGGAGTGCTTCCTTACCGTGGTGCCGGAGGACCCTGAAGGGCCAAGTCGATGACAATGCGACGCCAAGCTCTGCGCTCATGCGAGCCGGTGCCAAAATTTGCCTCCTGCCTGCTGACCCTACCCGTTGTTGCGGCACTCGCCGCACTCGCCAACCAATCCAGTCACGTAGACCTGCCGGGGGCAGCGGTTGTGGCACCTAAGGGACCGATGGAATTGGCTTTGCTGCTTCTTGCCATTCTAAGCGCGGTGACGCTCGCATGGTGGCGTTACCACCGCCGCGACTTTGCCTCCCCGCGGCGGATCGGGAGGAGGACCTGATGCCGGAACGGGGGCCGGTACAGCTCCTCCTCCCCTTCTTCGGCTCGCGCGTAAAGCCCGGGTGGAGTTTGGGATTGGCTGTCGCCTTTGTCGCCCTCCTGGGCCCGCTGCCCGGGGAGAGCGTCTTGCACACGGCCAAGTTGGGTCTGACCCAATTGCTGCCCCAAGTCGCTTGGAAGCATGCCCTTGCCGGCGAGCCCGAGCATAAGGCCTGGCCTTGGGACGGCGCCTCGCCGGTTGCCTACCGCACCGTGCCGCGCCTCGGCCTCAGCGCCGCGGTCCTCTATGACGGAAACGGACAGCGCTCGGAGCGGAAGCCCTTTTCGCGGTCATGGCGCGCGTCCTTGGCTATGGATCGCCATGACCCGCATTTAGCGCTTGGCGACGTGGCGATCGGTGACGGCCTCCCCGTGACGACCGCCGAGGGCCTCACTCCTGCCTATCAGGTGACCGGTCGGGAAAACCTCGATGCGCAAGGTTCTGCAACCGATGCTTCGCGCGCTGGCGCGAGCGACCCACACCTTGCCTGCCCTCATCACAGTTCTTCCTTCGCTGGCGCGCTCCGCTTCCTCATCGAGGGGGCCCACATCGACCACCTGGAAAGCCAAGCGACGAGCCACGAGCAAAAGCTCTAGCCGGCGGCGCTCCCGACAGCGGCAGGGTCCAGATCCGTCGCCTCACCTCACCTTTAAGCGCTCAGTGCCGCTTTGGCTTCTTGGGCGGCGACGCTTGCGGTGAAGCCGCATTGGGCGCGGTTGTGGCTTGCGATTGCGCCGCTTGCGATGGATCCGCGGTCTGTGCCGGGCCTGCCGTCGAAGCCGGATCCGGCACAGCCGCGGTAGGCTGCTCACCCGCCGTCGATGTGGTCATGGGAGGCGTCGCGCTCACGCCAGGCGCGGTCGGCCTCCGTTCGGATTCGATGCGCTCTTTCAGCTTCGCGAGCCCGTCACGATATTCGGCCCCGACGAAGCGATCGAGCAGCAAGCCCTTCCATCGTTTCAGCGGGCTCGTGCCCGTGTCGTAGCCAAAGCCCCAGGTCACCTTGCTGCCCGAGCCGGATGGCGCGACATCGTAGTAACTCGTCCCGTCCAAGCCGTCGAAATTGACGGCGAGGTCGATATGCCGGTTGGGATCGCTCCCGGTGATCTCCATGCTGCCTTGACCGACTGATCGCTGACCGCTCGTCCATTCGATTTTAGCGCCCTTGCCTTCCTCTGGCCCGGAGAAGCTCACCTGCAACTGCGCATCGCGTGCCGCCCAAGGCGACCAGTCGTTGAAGCGGTGCAGATTGTTGAGATACGGGAACACGACAGGCTCCGGGGCATTGATCACCACCGACCGCGCCACCGTGAGATGACTTGGGAGCGCGAGCGCGACCCCCGCCAAGATCACGACGAGAGCGCAAAGCCCAAGGATCAACCGCATCATGGGACGCATCGCTTCACTCCTCCCCGTTTGGGGCCTTGAGCAGCTCCCTGCCGCAAAGCTCGGTCTGTGCGCAGCGAGGCCAACGCGCTCGCTTTTTCACAGAAACCGATTACATTTCGCCCGTCAACAATGAGGGAGGGCTGGAGATGAATTTGTCACCGCCGACCACCGCGGTTTTTGTCATTTCGCTGATTCTGGCCGTATTGGCCGTGATCAGCACCTTTGTCGCAATTCCGTTGGTCAGCGCCAATGCCTTCTGGGTGGCCATCATCGCCTATGTCATCCTAGCGGTTGGCAATGTCTTCAGGGGCGTATAGCCCGACATGTCCTCCGGACGGCCGCAAGCCGTCCGGAGCAATCAGTGAACTTTCCGCTTTCACAGCTGGCCGCGAAAGACGAGCACCGCGCCAAGAGCGATAAGGGCAAACCCAGCTCCCTGCGCACGTCCTGCAGCCCCTGCGAGGTATCTGCTCGATCACCCACTCCTCGCTGGACATGGCTCGACGACATGGAGCGTCTCAGCCTCGGGCGGCTTCGGGGACGGCGTCGAGAGGGCTGTATGGAGGGGGAGAGCCGGCACGAGAACGCCGACCCTCCCAATTGACTACATGTCGTCGTCGTCTCTCGCCCAGGACGGCCGGTAAGGCTGCGGGCTCGGGCTCGAGCCGGACATGCCGCTCGGCGTTGACGGCGAGCCGCCTATGCCGCCAGACGGCCCCGGGCTCGCGGGTCTTGGC
>JBARKP010000118.1:0-54893 GCA_049801475.1 Methyloceanibacter sp. | reverse complement strand
GGCGAGCGCAGCATCGAGGGCCTATGGCACCTGATCGGGAAGCTCATCGACGCCTTCAGCCCGCAGGAATGCGCCAACTACTTCGCCGCCGTAGGATATGATCCGGATTAAGCTGAAAACGCTCTAGAATGTCCGCTCGTGATGCTGTGGACGGCTCCTCCACGGCACGCGAGGGCCATGGATATGGGTGCTGGGCTTCACGTAGGCTGGCGGCATCAGGCGCACGATATGCCCGAGCGCCTTCAGTTCACGCGACCAATGATGCGACGTTGCGCAGGCCTCGATCCCAACCAGGCAGGGCGGCAGCTTCTGGGAGAACGCCAGGACGTAGAGGCGCTTCAGCTGACGGCGGATGAGCACCTTGGCTTCCGCGTCGATGCCGTGGATCTAAAAAACCGACTTTGCGATATCGAGACCGATAGTCGTGATGGCTTGCATAGTTGGCTCCTCCGAATCGTGGGCGCGTTAACAGCACCCATATCCACGGCCCTCGCGTGCCGGGGGAGGAGCCGTCCACAACATCAAAAGCAGACCTTGCCGGATCCCGCGCGATGTTCGGCTTATGGAAATGTGGTGAAATGGCAGTAACCGCTGTATGAGAAAGCGGTCGAAGAAGAATACATGGTCGCTGAGTAACGATCCCGTTTCCAACCTTCCGGCAGAGAAGCCCCATGTCTCGTCCCGTTGTTCGCGTCTCCCGCTCCCTTTATCGTGTCAAAGGCGGCACTTGGGGCGAGCGTGCTATTCCCGAGGAGACGGCGGTCGCGTTCACCTTCAACACGGCGTCCTACGCGGTGATGATGGCGACGCCGCAGGACCTTGAGGATTTTGCCGTCGGTTTCAGCCTCACAGAGGGTGTGATCTCTTCAAGCGATGCGATCGAGAGCGTGGAGATTGTCGAGGAGGATGTCGGCATCGAGGTACGGATCTGGCTGAAGGCCCCGCACGCCGCAGAATTTCTGGGACGCCGCCGGAAGATGGCGGGGCCCACGGGGTGCGGGCTCTGCGGCATCGAAAGCTTGGTCGAGGCGATGCGGGCGCCGCCCAAGGTGCATGAAGGTTTCGTCTTCACGCCGGACCAGATCATGACGGGGATCGACTCGCTCTTCCCGTTGCAGGTGCTGAACCAGGAGACCCGTGCGGTGCACGCCGCTGGCTTCTGGGACCCGGCGCGCGGCCTTGTTGCCGTGCGGGAGGACGTTGGCCGCCACAACGCGCTGGACAAACTCGCCGGCGCACTGGCGCGTGAGCACGCCACGGCCCAACAGGGCATTGTTCTGCTGACGAGCCGCGTCTCGGTCGAGATGGTGCAGAAATCGGCGGCTATTGGAGCCCCGATGATCGTCGCGGTCTCGGCGCCCACCGCCTTGGCCGTACGCATGGCGGAAGCTGCTGGCATGACGCTTGTGGCCATCGCCCGCAAGGACGGCTTTGAGGTCTTCACCCATCCCCGTCGCGTCAGTGGAGGGCTGACCAGCCACGTCGCCTGAAAGCGTCAGTACGGCTGCAGTCCAAACTCCGTGAAGGGAACGAAATCCACCATGTCGCCTTCCCTGACCTCGCTCACATCCTCGGCTACTTCGATCAGGCCGTCCGCGTCCCGCAAGGAAGAGATCAATCCAGATCCATCTCGTGCGAATTTGGCGACCGAGAGCCTTCCGTCTCTCTGCGTGAGCTTTGCCCGCCAGAACTCGCGCCGGCCCACCTTTTTGGTCTGCGCGAAAGCAGCAGGCAGGGGATAGCGAACGGGCTCGGGCCACATGCCGCCCGCGAGCCTCGCAAGTACCGGTCGCACATAGACAAGAAAGCAGACGAAGACCGCCACCGGATTTCCGGGCAGACCGAGAACCACGCACTCGCCGATTTGACCGAAGCTCATGGGGCGTCCGGGCTTGATGGCGATTTGCCAAAGGTGGCGCTTCCCTAGGGCATCGATCGCGCTGACCACGTGGTCCTCGGCACCCTGGCTCGCGCCACCTGAGATCACCAGCACGTTGTAGCGACGCGCCGCGTCTGTCAGCGCCTCTCGCACCCGCTCGGCTTTATCGGGCAGCACGCCAAGGTCGACCGGCTCTGCCCCCACCGCCTTCACTAGCCCCTCGAGCATCGGTGCATTCGCGTCATAAACCTTGCCAGGCACGAAAGGGGCACCCGGGCGCAGAATTTCGTCTCCCGTGGAGACAATGGCGACGTTGAGTGGGGCATGGCAGCGAAGCTGGGCGAGGCCACAAGCGGCGGCGCTTCCCACGTCTTGGGGGCGCAGTCGTGTGCCGGCATCAACCAGCACGGCGCCGGACTTGGAATCCTCACCCTTAAGACGGCGATTGGCGCCCTGCTTCAGACCGGGGGGTATGAGGGCCCAGCATTCTTCCCCTCGCTTCTCGAGGCACACATCCTCCTGCATCGCCACCGTGTCGAATCCGCTCGGCACGACGGCGCCGGTGAAGATGCGGACGGCGCTATCCGAGGCCGGAATTGTCGCTAGCGGATGGCCCGCTGCGGCCTCGCCCACCACCTTAAGCCGCGCACCAGCCTGGCGATTATAAGCGGCGTGCGCGAAGGCATAGCCATCGACCGCGGCGCTGTCGTGCGCCGGGATAGCTCTCGGAGCCAAGATGGCTTCCGCAAGGTAGCGCCCCGCAGCCTTGTCCAGGGAGACGTCCTCGACCTCGACTACAGTCCGCACGCGAGACTTCAGGATAGCGAGAGCTTCGCCATGCGGAAGCCGGTCCTTATCGTGGAAGAAGCAATCGTGGGCGAGCTTGATGCTCATGGAGATGCAAGCCGTAGATAGTCGACGATGAAGTCTGCCATACCGCTGACATCGTCGAGATGGAATGAGGGGAGAGCATCGACCTCCTCGCCGGGGTGGTCGGAGGCAATCGCCACGATTTGCGGTGAGACCCCGGCGAGCGGTTGCCGCGAGGCGCCGGAGTCCCGGCGTATCTCAATTTTGGGAAAGGACTCCCGCTTGTAACCCTCGATCAGAACCAGGTCGCAGGGTCCGGCCTCGGACAAGATTTGCTCGAATGGCATCTCCGGCTCGTCATGAAGCTCATGCATGAGCGCCCAACGCTTCGGCGAGGACAACACCACCCGCCGCGCGCCCGCCTCCCGCAGCTTGTAGGAGTCGCGGGTAGGCTGGTCGATGTCGAAGCTCTCATGAGCGTGCTTGACCGCGGAGATCACAAAGCCGCGCTTGGTGAGCTCGGCGATCAATCGCGCGGCGAGCGTCGTCTTGCCGGAATTTTTCCAACCGGTAATGCCGAACACGGATGGCGTCATGAGGCCTTCCCTTGCAAGAAAGCCTCGGCCTGATCCAGGTCGTCCGGCCGGTTGATATTGAAGAATGGGTCTATCGTTCGCCCACCAACATTTTTGGCCGGGAACGACACTTCTTCCGCCCCTTGCCGCCTTACGAAATCGCCGACCTTTCGCATGCCGCCTTTCAACGAGCTTTCGAGAATGGGAGCAAGCGACATGGGCCACAGTCCGAAGACCGGGTGCACGCCCCCTTCCGACCGAGCCACGAGAAGCCGAAGGTCACGCTCCCCGATGGCCGAGCAGAATCGACTGACGAGATCGGCGGGAAAGAAGGGTGTGTCGGTCGCGGCGGTAATGACGAAGCGACTCCGAGACCGACTGGCAAGCGCCCATTCCATACCGGCGTGAACGCCGGCAAGGGGCCCAGCATGGTCTCCAAGGTGGTCCGGGACCACAGGCAGACCGAATGACGAGAAACGAGAAAGATCGCCGTTCGCATTGATGACGATGTCGGAGACCTGTGACCTCAGACGCTCAAGGACATGAGCGAGGATCGGTCGGCCGGCGAGCGGCAACAAGCATTTGTCGCCGCCGCCCATGCGGCTCGATTTGCCGCCAGCGAGCAAAACGCCGACGACAACGTCCTCTGCATCCATCTTGGAAGTCCAGGACTACAAACCAGACGCTGTCACGTTCAGACCATGCTCCGTCACGGTCCGTTCTTTCCCGTGGGCAGCCTCGATCCTCACCGCGCAGTATTTGTATTCAGGGATCTTCCCGATCGGATCAAGCTGCGGATTGGTGAGCACGTTCGCCGCCGCCTCGACATAGGCAAATGGGATGAAGATCGTGCCGTCCTGGATCGCCCGGTCGGCGCGGGCAGTGAGCATGATCGTCCCCCTCCGCGTGGTCACCCGTATGGTTTGGCCGGGCGCGACTCCGTAACGTGCAAGCGTGGCGGGGTTCAGGCTCGCGGTCGGTCCGGGCTCGAGCGAATCCAGCACGTCGGCGCGGCGCGTCATGGCTCCCGTGTGCCAATGCTCAAGCTGTCGCCCGGTCATCAGTACCAAGGGGTATTCCCGGTCGGGGACCTCGGCAGGGGGTAACACATCCGCCGGCACCAGCCGGGCGCGGCCGGATGCGGTCGGGAAGCCGTCGCCGAAGACGATCGGCTCGCCCGGATGATCCGGCGCCGGGCAAGGATACATGATGGAGGATTCCCGCTCGAGGCGATCCCAGGTGATGTTGTCGAGCGAGGGCATCGCAAGCTTCATCTCGGCGAACACTTCCGAGGGATGGGTGTAGGTCCAAAGCAGACCGAGGCGTTTGGCGAGTTCGACAAGGATCCACAAATCCTCGCGCGTGTCGCCAGGCAGGTCGAGCGCCTTGCGGCCCATCTGAACCTGCCGGTTGGTATTGGTGACCGTGCCCGATTTCTCAGGCCATGCCGAGGACGGGAGCACGACGTCAGCAAGCATCGCCGTTTCGGTCAGGAAAATGTCCTGCACGACGAGATGCTCGAGCTTGGCGATGCCGGCGCGAGCATGGTCCAGGTCGGGGTCCGACATGGCGGGATTCTCGCCCTGGATATACATGCCTCTGATCTCGCCCGCGTTCGCCGCGTTGATGATCTCGACGACGGTCAGACCGGGCTTCGGGGACAGTCGGGTCTTCCAGAGCTCCTCGTACTTCTTGCGAACGAGGTCGCTCTTCACGTCGGCATAGTCGGGATAGAACATCGGGATCAGGCCAGCGTCGGAAGCGCCCTGCACGTTGTTCTGGCCGCGCAAAGGATGCAGGCCGGTGCCGGACCTGCCGACCTGGCCGCACATCAGCGCGAGCGCAATGAGGCAGCGCGCATTGTCGGTGCCGTGCACATGCTGCGAGATACCCATGCCCCAGAAGATCATCGCGCGCTCGGCGCGGCCGAAGGCCCGCGCGACCTTGCGGATGGTCTTGGCGTCGATGCCGCAGATGTCCGCCACGGATTCGGGACTGTAGCGGATCAGATGGTCCTTCAGACGCTCGAAGTCTTCGGTATAGGCCTGCAGGTACTGAACGTCGTAGAGCTTTTCCTCCACGATCACATGCATGATGGCGTTGAGCAGCGCGACATCGCTCGCGGGCTTGAATTGCAGCATGTAGGTGGCGTGCTCGCGCAGCGCCATGCCCCGCGGATCGATGACGATGAGGGTGGCGCCGCGCTTCGCCGCCTGCTTGAAATAGGTCGCGGCAACGGGATGGTTCTCCGTCGGGTTGGCGCCGATGATCATGATGACGTCGGCGTGCTCGACCTCGTTGAAAGTGGCGGTCACGGCGCCGGAGCCGATGCCCTCGATAAGCGCGGCCACCGACGAAGCGTGACACAGCCGCGTGCAGTGATCGACGTTGTTGTTGCGAAACCGCGTGCGGATCAGCTTTTGGAAAAGATAGGCTTCCTCGTTTGAGCATTTCGCCGAGCCGAAGCCGGCTATGGCCTCGTTGCCGTGCTTGTCGGCCACGCGTGCGAGCCCGCGCGCTGCAAAATCGAGGGCCTCCTCCCAGCTCGCCTCGCGGAAATGGGTGAGCGGATTGGAGGGATCCACATCCAGCCGCTTCGGTAGCCCAGGCTTCCGGATCAGCGGCTTCATCAGTCGCTGCGGATTGTTCACATAGTCGAAGCCGAAGCGGCCCTTCACACAGAGACGGTTTTCATTAGACGGCCCGTTGTGGCCCTGGACGAAGGCGATCCGGTTGTCTTTGATCTCATAGCTGATCTGACATCCGACGCCACAATAGGGGCAGACCGAGTGGACCTCCCGGTCGACCTCCCGGCTCCCATGCTGGGTGATTGGATCGACGATCGATTTCGGCATCAGCGCGCCGGTCGGGCATGCCTGGACGCACTCTCCGCAAGCGACGCAAGTGGAAAGGCCCATGGGGTCGTCGAAGTCGAACACGGGCTTCGCGCCGATGTTGCGGAACGCCATCCCGATCACGTCATTGACCTGGACCTCGCGGCAGGCACGCACGCAAAGACCGCAGTCGATGCAGGCGTCGAGGTTGACGGCCATGGCCGGGTGGGAAAGATCGGGCCGCGGAATGCCATGGGCGGGAAAGCGGGATGAATCGAGCCCCTGGACCTCAGCCCAGTGCCAGAAAGGGGAGACACGGTCGGGGGAGTCTTCTTGCGGCGGCTGGTCCGCGAGCAGAAGCTCTATGACCATGCGGCGCGCCTTCACGGCACGATCGGTCGCCGTCTTCACCACCATGTTGGGCGTCGGCTTACGGATGCACGAGGCGGCGAGAACGCGCTCGCCTTCGACCTCAACCATGCAGGCCCGGCAATTGCCGTCAGCGCGATAGCCTGGCTCGGGCAACCAGCAAAGATGCGGGATGTCGATGCCCTCGCGCTGCGCAACCTGCCAGATGGTTTCCCCAGGCCGGGCAGCAACCACATTTCCGTCGATGGTGAAGAGCAGTTGGTCCGTCATGGCCTCATCGTTTCGCTAATCGTCGGCCCCTGCAACGTCCAATCTAGAATCGATCCGGCTGTCCGGCCACATCCGGGAAATGCTCCATGGCCGTAATGAAGGCATTGGGAGCAGCCTGGCCAAGTCCGCAAATCGACGCGTCGCGCATGGCTTGGGCAAGCTCCTTGAGAAGCTCCCCGTCCCAATCCCGCCTTTCGAGCAAGGCGACGGCTTTGTCGCAACCCACCCGGCAAGGCGTGCATTGGCCGCAGGATTCGTCCTTGAAGAACCGCAGCAGATTGAGAACCACCGCGCCGATGTCGTCGCGGTCGGAGAAGACGACGATCGCATGGCTGCCGACGAAGGAGCCGTATTTGTCGAGGGTTCCGAAATCCAGCGGCAGGTCTGCGAGGCTCGCCGGCAGGACGCCGCCCGAAGCCCCGCCGGGCAGATAGGCCTTGAAAAACTGCCCGTCGTCCATTCCGCCGGCAAGCTCGATCAGCTCGCGGGCGGTTATCCCGGCCGGGGCCAGGATAACGCCGGGCTTCTTCACGCGACCCGATACCGACCATGAGCGCAAGCCCTTGGCGCCGTTGACGCCGTGGTCGGCAAACCATTTGGCGCCCTTGGCGAGAATCTGGGGTATCCAATAGAGCGTCTCGACATTCTGGTTGAGGGTCGGGCGGCCGAACAGGCCGACCTCGGCGATATAGGGCGGCCGGTTGCGCGGGTAGCCGCGCTTGCCTTCGATCGACTCGATCATCGCCGACTCTTCGCCGCAGATATAGGCGCCTGCGCCGCGGCGTAGCTCGATCTGGTCGGGCTTGATCAGTCCAGCGGCTTGGAGAGCCGCGATCTCCTGCGCTAAAATGTGAAGCACGGCGGGGTATTCGTCACGCATATAGAGGTAGATCCGCTCGGCATCGACCGCCCAGGCGGCGATCAGCGCACCTTCGAACATGCCATGGGGTTCGCGCTCGAGATAGAAGCGGTCTTTGAAGGTCCCTGGCTCGCCCTCGTCGCCATTGATGGTCATCAGTCTCGGGCCCGGGTAGGACCGTACGATTTGCCATTTGCGCCCGGTGGGGAAACCGGCTCCGCCCAATCCCCGGAGGCCAGCATCGGATAATTCCTTGACGATTGAATCGAAGCTCCGCGCGCCTGAGCGGCAGCTTTCGAGCACGGAATACCCGCCCGCTGCCCGGTAGTCGGCCAGGGTTTGATAGGCGGGGATCTTCGGCTCGCGATCTCCGCTGCGCACCACCGCCGCGACTGCTTCAGGCGTGGCGTGATCAACATGCAGATGGCCGATCTCGCACACTGGCGCCGTGTCGCAACGGCCCATGCAGGGCGCCCGTAGGACGCGGACGTCCGAGGGGTTCGCGCGCGACTTGAGTGCGTCCAAGAGAGACTCCGCTCCTTTGAGCTCGCAGGTGATGGAGTCGCAGACGCGGATGGTCGTGGGCGGGGGCGGTGTCTCGTCCTCCTTCACGACGTCGAAATGGGAATAGAAGGTCGCCACCTCGTAAACGGCCGCCTGCGGCAGGCGCATTTCTTCGCAAAGCGCGCGCAGATGCCTGGCTGACAGGTATTGATAGCGATCCTGGATCAGATGCAGGAATTCGATGAGGAGATCGGGACGACGATGTCGGGAACCGAGCAACTCTCGTACCTCCCGGAGGGCTGCATCCTCGTATTGACGGCCCTTGGGAAAGGCCCGGGCCCGCTTCCGCGACCCGACGTTTCGGGCCCGCCGGTCTGGACCACCGTTGCTTGCGGTCTTCTGCTCCACTCTATTTTCCGCTCCGTCCACTTCTTTCCTGGAGACAGGGCCGCCAACGGCTGCGCCCCGAAGGCTGCGCATTCTGATACAGCGCTTGGTCCCGACCGGCAAGCAAGCCCCACCATCCGCCTTCTTTTCCTGGGCTTTACGGCCTAATCTCCTCTGCACACGCCGCCCATCCCCTCAACCCGCTAGGGTCATGCCCCGGAATGATGGACCTCGCCGAAGCTTTTCGCACCGCTCTACGGCAAATCGCCACACTCGATCCGCAGCTTGTCGAGATCATCGCGCTGTCGCTCAAGGTGACGCTGACGGCGGTGATAATTGCCTCGGTCATCGGCTTTGTGGTTGGCGGCGTATTGGCGGTCTATCGCTTTCCTGGGCGCGGCGCTTTGGCCGCGCTCCTGAATGCCTTGATGGGGCTCCCCCCGGTCGTGGCCGGCCTCTTCGTTTATCTGCTGCTCTCGAATGCTGGGCCACTCGGCGTGCTCCAACTCCTTTACACGCCGCAAGCCATGATCATTGCGCAAGTGATCCTGGTAATCCCGATTGTCGCCGCGCTGACGCGCCAGACTTGCGAGGATCTGCTCGAGGAGTATCGCGAGCAGCTCCGTTCGCTTGGAGCGTCTTCGGCGGCCATCGTGACGACGCTTCTATGGGACGGCCGCTATCGGTTGATCACGGCCGTGCTTGCCGGCTTCGGTCGCGCCATCGCCGAGGTCGGCGCGGTCATGATCGTCGGCGGCAATATCGACCATGTGACGCGGACCATGACCACGGCAATCGCGCTGGAGACGTCCAAGGGCGATATTGCCCTTGCGCTTGCCTTGGGCATGATCCTTCTTGCCATTGCGCTTGCCATCAATATGGCCCTGATGGGGATCAGGAGGCTCGCCTCCCATTTTGCCTATGCTTGATAACCCGCGATCCCTTGCGACACCGGAGGCGCGCGCACTTTCCTCCGAGAGGCTCCTGCCGCTCGAGCTCGGCGGACTCTCGCTTGAGGGCCGCGGACGGCGATTGATCGACAGCGTCGATCTCATTGTCGAGGATCCCGGCATCAGCGTCATAATGGGGCCGAATGGCGCGGGCAAGAGCCTGCTTCTTAGGCTGATGCATGGGCTGATCTCACCTTCCGCAGGGACCATCCTCTGGGCCGGTACGCCGATGAATGCCCAGATCAGGCGACGCCAGGCCATGGTCTTCCAGAAGCCGGTGCTGCTCCGCCGCACCGCAGCCGCTAATATCACCCACGCGCTCGGCTTGCGCGGCGTTGGGCGCAGTGAGCGCGGTTCGCGTGCGTTCCAGGCCTTACAGCTTGCTGGGCTGGAGCGACACGCTCTCACACCTGCGCGGGTACTTTCAGGTGGCGAGCAGCAGCGGCTCTGCCTTGCTCGCGCCCTCAGCCTCGATCCCGAAATCCTGTTTCTCGACGAGCCGACCGCGAGCCTCGACCCCGCTTCGACGCTTGCTATCGAACGGCTGCTCATCGACGCGAAGCACCGCGGCATCAAGGTGATTGTCGTCACGCATGACGTGGGCCAGGCGCGAAGGCTCGCCCAAGACGTCATCTTTCTGCATCACGGCCGGCTTGTCGAGCATCAGTCCGCGCCGCGCTTTTTCGAGCAGCCCGAAAGCGATGCCGCGCACGCCTTTATGGCCGGCGGCTTGGTACTTTGACCATAGGGAGCACGTTCATGGCCGGTACATTCGGAAGACGGGATGTTCTGAGAGTCGTTCTCACCGCTTTCGCTTGTCTTGCGCTCGGAATTTCAGTTTCGCGGGCGGTAGACAATTTCATCATCGTCCAGTCGACCACTTCCACGCAGAACTCCGGACTCTTCGAGCACGTCCTGCCGCTCTTCACCAAGAAGACCGGAATCGAGGTCCGCGTGGTCGCGGTGGGCACGGGCCAAGCCTTGAAAAATGCCGAGAAAGGCGATGGCGATGTGGTGCTCGTCCATTCTGAGCCGGATGAGGAGAAGTTCGTGGCGGAGGGGTGGGGCGTGAAGCGCTACCCCGTCATGTATAACGACTTCATCATTGTGGGGCCAGCCGCAGACTCAGCCAAGATTGCTGGGCTGGAGCAAGCGCCGGAGGCTCTAAAGAAGATTGCCAAGGCGCAGGCGCCCTTCGCCTCGCGGGCAGACGACTCGGGGACCCACAAGGCCGAGCTCAAGCTATGGGAGCAGGCAGGCGTCGATCCCAAGGCATCAAGCGGCACCTGGTATTTGGAGACCGGCTCCGGCATGGGAGCGACTTTGAACACAGCGATCGGCAAGAAGGCTTACGCATTGACCGATCGGGGCACCTGGCTCGCCTTTGCCAATAAGAACGACTTCAAGGTTCTGGTTGAAGGCGATGAAAAGCTTTTCAACCAGTATGGCGTGATCCTGGTCAATCCGGCGAAGCACCCGAATGTGAAGGTCAAAGAGGGCCAGGCCTTTATTGACTGGCTCACCAGCCCCGAAGGACAGGCCGCAATCGCGAGCTATAAAATCGACGGCCAGCAGCTCTTCTTCCCCAACGCTCGCCCGCAGAGCTGAGCTACGAATTGTCAGAGCAAGTTTGGCGAAATCTTTGGGGTAGACGTCATGTCCGCTATGAGTCAAAGCGGACTGAGGATGTCCACCGGACGGCTCGTGATGGGCGATAGGTGACGATCACCATCTTGTCGCTGGTTTTTATCTTGTGCCCCGCGATTCTGGAGGCCGACTTCAATCAATTCGGCTCTCAGGCCTCGCCATGGTGAGGGAGAAGAAGCCTGACGTCTACATGCGCGCGGCGGCGGATAGGTTTGCGATCTAACCGCCTAGCTACGCCTTGAAGGCCAAGCTTCTACCCAGGCAGTGACTGTCTGCTACTGACCCAAAGCGGACATACGGCGGGCTCGGAGTGATTTCCGTCCTCGGCAATGAAGGAGACATCACGGCCGATAATGGAGGACGCCTGTGAGGGCCTCCGGATGAAGGACATCGACCGTCACGCACTCGAACCGCACCCGCTAGCGACAGAGGCGGAGACCGGCGTCGGTCGTGGATTGGCTCAATGCCCATCCCGAGACCCATAAACTTGAGGGAGGATGACGGGATCCTAGCGGCTTTAGGGCTCTATATTCATGTCGATCAAGACCACCTCGGCCTTAAATTGGATGTAGAAATTGAGGGTGCTTCTTTTCATTGCTGTATGGCTCGCGTGCACCGGCGCGACAATCGCTCAAACTACTCCGCGGGCACCGTGCGAGGACGTTCAGCCTATCCCCCAATACTCCCAACCTGGAAAGTCGCCCAACGTCCAGGTCTGGAGCGAAGGCAATCCCGGAACACAGTGGACGCCGCCAGCGTGCACGGGTTGGACCCCGAAAGACGGCACCCTTGTGGCCATTGCCGGCCAGTTCCGATACCTCGGCAATGTTGACGGCCTTCTGTCCCGCTTCGGTGGAATTTCGACTCTGCAGGGCCTTCGATACTGGTCTATCACCGACAATGGCTGGCAGACACTCATCACGAACGCCACGGCCCTGGAGGGCCCCGAACTGGGTCGACCAAGGGCAAACTTCACCGTCGCTGAGATGCGGAGCGGCGCTGACCTCTATTTTACAGAGACGGATAACAGGAGCAGTCGGCCAATCATCTACCGGATCCATGTGACGACGACGTCGGCTAAGATTGTAGTGGCGATCGAAAATGTCACGCCAGTGCAGATATTTATGATGACGGTTTTCGGCCCTGGAGACTTGCAATCGGTGCACTTCTTAGCGCGGACTGCACCGGGCATCTGGAGTTATTACGGCTTAGCCAGAACTGGCGTCGACATAGGCTCGTTTATCGGGGTCAAGGAGGATTCGTATGTGAACCGTGCGCTTGCGCTCTATTCACATTTCACGGGCGCACCCATCGACCCTGTTCGACCGTAGGTGCAGAGACAGGCGCCAGCCGAGCCGTGTTTCTCCGAGGCAATGGCGAGTCGCCACGCTCGTCATTTTCGCTCGAATGCCGCAATGATTGGTCCCATCGGATAGAGCGTGTCGTAGCGACTGAGGGCAGGTGCGTACAGACTCGATATGCTGCCGTCTAGAAAGAGCGCGTTAGCCGAACCAAGGCCGTCCCGGAAAAGGCGCGCGAATTGCCAGAAGGTGACAGGGCCGGCGGAGATCGCAAACATCACCGTGTGGGGATCGTGGACGCCAACCCCATTCCGAATTTTTCGTGAGTCACTTCCGGGAAGAATTTTTGGATGAATTTGGCCATTGATAATGAGCATCGGTCCGGACTGGGTCGCAAAGTCTGCCCGCGGTCTTTGGGAAAGAAAGCGCTCCGTGGTGAGAATGCCGGCCTCTTGGCCTCTGACATAAAAAATGCCATTCGGTTTGAGATGAAAGTTGCCAGGGCCGCTTGCGGTGTTGGCCCGCTTGAGCGTCTTTCCGCTTTCGATATAAAGACCTACCGGAGACAAGTCAGTCTCATACATTCCGGCATTCATAGCGAACACTATCGGGGCCCCGGTTAGTCTGCGCGGCAGGCGATCAAAGCTGCCATAGGGCTCGCCGCGTTCATCCTTCCAAAACAAGTGCAGCGCATAGGCACGAAGGTCGAAGGTGCAGATGATGTAGTTCGACCCTTCGAACGTGCGTGGGTGGCAGGGTGGTCCGGAGTTGGCAGTTGCGGCTCTACAGTGGGTGGCAACGAGCCAGACCAGGGATATCACCACGACCAGCACCAAAAGCTGAGCCGAGCTTGAAGCCCTGTAGCGCTGGGGCTTGGAATGGAGCTGAGAAGATTTCATGGGCGGGTTAGCGATGACGCCACGCGACTTCAGCCCAAATGTAGCTTCGCCATTGCCACGGTCGACAGTTTCGATGAGAGAGCGGGTGGCGCGGACTAATAGCTAGGTGAAGTTGTACTTTGTTGCACCCGAGAACTTCTTGCTTGCCGCCTGGGTAGGCATGAAAGCACAAAGTGCAATTGCGATTGGTCTCATGCGTTTCCTCTCGATGCATTTTCATGTGGAGTACCAACAATGCACGGGTCATCAGGCAGCCACCATTCCGCGGATCGCCGCAGGCGTAACTTGGAATGAATGGTTCGGCGCCAAAAGCTCAGAGCTTGAGTTCTCAATCTTCGTCTGCATCTCCAGGGCGAGCTCTATCTCAGGAAAAAGTCGCCGTATCCAGGGAGAGAGCACGGAGGGCCGAAGAACCGCCCCTTCCGAATTCCTCGCAGGAATAGCCAGCATGGAAAAGCCCTCCTCCAATAAGTCGCCCACGAGCGGTGTGCCGAGAAGGTAGCTTGCCGTGTTTTCGTTGTGTGCGCGGGCAGCCTCCTCGCGAACCGTTGACCAGTCGTTGGCGGAATAGTCATCCCGCCCGAGCCATGCCAAGGCCACGAGATCGATCTGCTCGTCCTCCGACAAGGAATTGATGAGAGAGGTGAGCTCCTCGAGGACGGGGTCGTCCTCATGGTCTTCTAGGACTGCTGTCTCTTTGTCATCCGTTGGATTGGACGCCGGATCTGGCTCGGTCACCGCATCTTTGGCGTCGAATTCCCTGGCCTTGACGATGATGAAGCAGACTTTTTCGGATGAGATCGTGAGCGTTTCCGCATTCTCGCCTGCGGCCGCCTCCGTTTGATTCCTGTCTTCTGGCATGAGAGCGTCACCTGCGTTAGGCCGTCTTCGCCGCTTTGCACCGGAACCCGTTTCGGCCGAATTTGCGATTGCTGTATCTGACGCCGGCAATCGGAGCAGTCCTTGGGACAGGCCAATCCGAGCTGGCATTCTTACTACCGGGGTGACTCCTCTGCGGCAGCGACATTCGTTCAGCGCGTCTTGCTCGAAATCCACGTGCGCGGCCGATTCCATGTTTAGACTAGTTCAAGAGGCTCGTTTTGAAGGGATGGAAGTCGCTTAACCATGCGGGTTTCCGCGCCACCCCCCGATTCACAAGTCCTTCAAGAAAGTCTTGATTTCGGGGCTCCCGGGGGCCATTTTCACCCTGTGAGGCGTTTCCGGCGACGCCAAGGCGCTGGTGACAGCACGCCCGAAAAATCCTCAATTGGTAGAGTGGGCTGACCAAATCGGGCCTTCCGGGTCAGGCGGCGGTTTCCTGCTGACCCTGTTCGGTATCGTCATGGTCTGGCGCCCCGGAGCGAATTCGAATGGACTCGATGCGGACCTATCCCCTTGACGTGGACCACGGCGGTTCTGCCGGTGTGCGCCTAATTGACGCCGTTCAGGGCGCCGAAGGCGCGCGGGCCGATACGGTTCACAAGGTCGACCCGGACCAGCTCGAGCCGGGAATCCCGGCCGAGGCAAGCGAGTTGGCTCAGGGCGCGCCCGCTGTCCCTGGCGACCCTGTGCTCCATGAGGGTGCAGCTGTGGCCACCGGCGCTCCCGGTGGCGCGGTCGATGTGCGCCCCTTGCAAGACTCACTCGACACTTACCTCCGGCAGATCGGCCATGCTGAGTTGCTGTCCCGCAAGGAAGAGCTGGCGCTTGCCATGCGGATCGATGCGGCACAGCAGGCGTTGCTGGCCCGACTCTGCCGCATTCCTATGCTCGTCGAGCGCATTGGCGCCTGGGCAGAAGAGTTGCGCGACGGTCGCAATCCCTTGAGCCATTTTATCGACACTCTCCCGCTTCAGCGGGAGTTCGACGTTGCCGAAGATGAGCCGCTCGGCGATGGCGGTAGCCACAACAAAAGCGTCAAGACACTGGATGGGCACGACGATTTGGGCGAGGACGATCTCGCTCCTATCTTAAGTAGCAGGCTGCTCCGAGACGTCGCGCCCCGGTTGGAGGCCGTTACCACCCTCGGGGCCGAGATCGCCGCTCTCGCTCGAAAGCGGCTCGCGGCGCTCGCTTGCGGCAAGGAGCTTTCACGACGCGAGCGTAAACGGTTCGACGAGCTCTTGTTGTGTGCTGCCACGGAGATCGCCGGCCTGCATCTGCGGCAGGACCGAATTGCGGATCTAACGGCGGCGCTTGAGGTCGAAGCGCGAAAGCTGCGCCCGACGGAACGCGAGTTGGTGCATTTGGCCGAACGTTGCGGCGTTGCGCGCGAGGACGCGATCAAACGCTTCTTCGGCGATGAGCTTGATCCGCACTGGATTGCTGAGGTCGCCTCGCTGTCTGACCCGGCCTGGCGCGGCCTTGCCCGAATGCATGGGCACCGTTTGGCCGCGCTGTGCGCGGAGTTCAGAGACATAGCGCAGCGGCTAGGTTTGCCGATGCCGGAGCTCCGTTGTGCGCTTAAGGAGGTGAGCCAGGCCCGGCGAGAACTGAGGAGGCTCCGCGAGGAGATGGTGCGCGCACATCTCCGCCTTGTGGTTGCGATAGCCAAGAAATATCGAGGCTATAGCTCCCTGGACCTCCCCGATCTCATCCAGGAAGGCAATCTGGGCCTCATGCGGGCGGTCGAGAAGTATAACTATCGGCATGGCGTCAAGGTCTCGACATATGCCATTTGGTGGATCCGGCAGTCAATCACCCGCGCCATGGCCGACCAGGGGCGCATGATCCGCGTCCCCGTGCACATGGCACAAGCCGCAAGAAAGGTTCAGCGCGAGCGAGGCAAGCTTCGTCAGCAGCAGGGGCGCGAGCCAGGGGCCGACGAGATTGCCGCGCGTTCCGGCATCGCTAAGGTTCAAGTCGAGCAGGCGCTATCGCTGGTGCACGAACCCACTTCGCTTGATATTCCGATCGGCGAAGATGGAGACGCCACCCTGGCTGACCTGATCGCGGCGCCGGATGCCGTCAATCCTCACGCCTCGGCGGAAGCCTCTGCGCTAAGGGAATGCGTGGTGGAAGTTCTGGCTGAGCTGACGCCCCGCGAGGAGCGCATTTTGCGGATGCGGTTCGGAATCGGAATGCCGGACCACACGCTCGAACAGGTGGGCCAAACGTTCGGCGTGACACGCGAACGCATCCGTCAGATCGAAGCGAAGGCCCTTGAGAAACTGCGCGTCCCCACCCGCTCGCGCAAGCTGTTGACCTTTACCGAAAGCTAACAAAATGCGCGCCACCATGAGCCTGATCGCATTGTTCGCCTGCGGCGTCCTGTCGGTCATCAGTCTGGACTCGACTTCATCCCTGGTGGGAGTTTTGCCGGGCGTCACCGCAAAGAGCCAAGGCCTTGGCAGCGGTCTCAGTGAGAAGGTGCGTTCTTACTGGCAGTTTTACGTTCCGATCTGTTACCCCCTATAAACCCACCGGTGGCCGAAGCCGGTGATCGTTGCAATGCAAAAGCACCGCTAGTCGCTTAGGCGGCGTCGACCAGGACGACCTCGGAGTCCTTGAGTGCGGTGATCTTCACCACCGCCTCGTCTTCGATGGCGGCGCCGTCCCGGGCATCGAGGCGAACGCCATTCACTTCGATGGCGCCCGCCGCCGGCACGAGATAGCCGTGGCGATCTTTCCCGAGCGCATATTTGGCCGTGTCGCCGGCCGTCAGCCTGGCACCCAGTACCCGCGCCTTGGCGCGGATCGGCAACGCTTCGGCGTCGACGTCAAAGCCGCTCGCCAACACCACAAACTTGCCCGAGCGGTCGGCCTTCGGAAAGGGCTTGGCGCCCCATGCGGGCTCGCCGCCGCTCCGGTCCGGCTCGATCCAGATCTGGAAGATGCGGGTGGTCACCGGCTCACGATTGTATTCGGCGTGACGGATGCCGCTCCCTGCGCTCATCACCTGCACATCGCCCGCCTCGGTGCGTCCTCTGTTACCCAGGCTATCCTCATGGGTGATGGCTCCCTGGCGGACATAGGTGATGATCTCCATGTCGGCGTGCGGATGGGGCGGGAAACCGGTGTTGGCCGCGATCTCGTCGTCGTTCCACACGCGGATAGCACCCCAGCCCATCCGGTCGGGGTCGTAATAGCCGCCGAAGGAAAAGTGATGTTTGGCCTTCAGCCAACCGTGATCGGCGCCGCCAAGTCCTTTGAACTCTCGCAATTCAATCATGATTTCAGCCTCCGGCGCTGCTTGGTAAGCCTATAGATAAGGCGCAAGACCGCCACTTAAAGAGCGGGCCGACGCTCGTCCTGAGGCTGGAAATCGCGTGATAGGCAACGGCTATCGGTTCGATTGGCCAACGGTATTTCCCCCAAAGCAAGGAAGGGGGTTTCATCGGGCTACGCTCGAGGCAAGACGTCTCGCGGTCCCAGGGCAGCAACACTTGGTTGCTCCCGATCCCCGCCACCTTCGTCGTCGGTACCGACGGCGAGGTCAAGGCGCGCTTTGTCGATCCCGATTATCGCAAGCGGATGGCGGTCGAGAATTTGATCGCCGCGCTCAGGAGCACCCAGTAGTGAAAAGGGCAATGGCTGCCCTGCCTCAGTGGAAAAAGATCTGGATCGTATAGGCGGGATTCAGGCCCGCGGGCGGCGGCGGAAAGGGCGCCGCATTACGCACGCTTGCCAGCGCAGCTTGGTCGAGCGGGGCTTTTCCACTTGAACGGCTGATACGCAGGGAGCGGAGACCGCCGCCCGGGCCGATGGCGAAGGACACGGTCGCGCTACCGCCGGCACCCACGGCTTTGGGCTTGTGGCGGCCGATGGCTGATCGCACATTTGCCCCATAGGTGCCTGGACTCCCTCTGCCAGTGGCTTCGAGGAGCGACTTCGATGAACCCAGTCCCGGGCCAAGGGTCATGGGCTTGCTTTTGGACTTCCCTTGGGCAGCGGGAGCAACGGACTCCTTTTCCTTTGGCCTTTCCATGTGGCGTGCCTTTGACGGCGCAGGCGTCTCCTCGCTCGACGCACTCTTTGCCACCGGCGGCAGCTCGGTCTGTTGCGGTGTCGCTGCGTTAGGCTGCCCCTCGGACGATCCGTCCGCCGTGTCCGCGCTTTTGACCATTGGGGCGCTAGCGGGCCTTGCCGGCGCTTGGGGTGGTTCGGGCTTCGCTTCGCTTGCGTCGCTCTTTGCCGACGGCGGCTCGGCCTGTGGTGGTGATGTCGCCGCGTCAGGCTGCACCTCAAGTGGTGCCTCCGCGTTCGCATTTCTGACTATCGGCTCGCTTTCGGGCGTTGCCGGCGCTTGGGTCTCGGCGCTCTCCGCCTGGTTCGCCGATCGGGCCTCAGACTCCGCAGGCTGCGCTGGCGCGGCTGAAGGCGGCTCGGCCTCGATCCCGGGGGTTTGGTCAATGGGGGAATTGGACGGCTCGGCGCGATCGGTCGCGACTGCATCGGCCTCAATGGGCGCGGGGGTTGCGGGATTGGTCGTATCCGCGGGCCGGTCAGCGCTTGGTGCGACATCAGGCAGTGCGCCGGTTTGGGGCGGTTCACT
Source organism: Methyloceanibacter sp. (assembly GCA_049801475.1). Classification (GTDB taxonomy): domain Bacteria; phylum Pseudomonadota; class Alphaproteobacteria; order Rhizobiales; family Methyloligellaceae; genus Methyloceanibacter. The sequence goes on along the minus strand of JBARKP010000118.1, from coordinate 36,115 downwards.
TGTCTCTGGTTCCGGCGTCGTGGCCTTGGTCGCCGGCTCAGCTTGGGTGCGATCGGCGCCGCGCAGCTCAGTGCGGGCAGGAGGGGTAGGATGGGCGGCCGATGCTTCGTTGTGGCTGTTCACGGCGTTAGGTCCGTCTCTGTCAGGGCCGGGCACAGCGATTAGCACGGACTGGAGCACGGCGGTGCCAAGCAGAATGGCGCCGGCGCCGAGCACGCAAAGAGATAGTTTGGATCGCTCTCGGTTGGACACGGCAGTGAGGTTAAGATTTGCAGGGACGCGCCGATTGCACCCGTTACACCGCTCCCCATTATCTGAGTCGAGGACTCGGGCGCAACACCGCACTCACAGTCGCGCGCTGTGACGTGCGACCGTCACCGCTAAGGCGGAGCTATTCCCTCACTGTGGCAATTACGTCACCAAATTCCCCTCAAACTATGATTGGATTTTCAGCGTGTGTACTTTGCCTTGCGGCAAGCGTGACAGTTGAGAGTAAGTGGGGGCAGTAATGCGTATCATTGTCGTTGCGGCGATCTTCGCCGCGTCGTTTGCATTGGGGGGCTGTTTTCACCATAATCAGGTGACCACGGTCGAAGCGCCGCAACCGCTTCCGCCACTGAAGTAGCGCTCAAATAAGGGCCAATCTCAGCGGCCGCGCACCACTAGATCACGGTTTCGATCCAGGCTGCCAGCGCATCCAGCGCTTCGGCCCTGACGTCCGCGTCGTTGCGTCCGGTACGCGCAGGCACATGAAATGAATGATCGGCGTTCTGAAGCAGCGTGAGGCTTGCGCGCGTGCCCAACTGTTGAACGAGCGGCTGTATGAGCTTGATGTCCGCAAGCGCATCACGCGTTCCCTGCAAAAACAGCATCGGAATTGCAATCTCGAACAGGTGTTTGCCGCGCTCGTCCGACAGACGGCCGGCGGGATGAAGCGGGAATCAGAGAAACACTAGCCCGCGGACGTCAGGCAACGGTGATGCGGCCTGCGCTTGCGACGTCATGCGGCCGCCAAACGATTTGCCGCCTGCGACAAGGGCAAGTTTTGGAACCAGATGGGAGGCTTCACCGACTGCGGCGCGAACGGTTGCTTGGGCAAGTTTGGGCGGGTCCGGACGCTTGGAGCCCTGTTCCATAAAGGGGAACTGATAACGCAGCCGCGCTCGGCAAGTCCGTTCGCAACCGCCGCGACAAACGGGTGCGACATGCCGGCCCCCGCACCGTGCGCCAACACAAAGCAGACGCGCGCCGCCTTTGGCGCTTGCAACAGACCGGACACAAGCCGCGTGTCGTCGACGGTTATGGTCACCGGCTGTGGAGTCGTAGAGTTCGACATGTGCGGTTTCGGCGGTGGATTCGAAGACATCTCGGCTCTGTCTCAATAGAGCCGATCAAGGCCGAGAGAGATGCGCGAGGCGCCAGCGCAAGCCCGTCTCTCTAGGCCGCCGCGTAGCGCGCCCAGTCGCTGGCGCGCAGCATCTTCATCAGAGTGGAGGCGACCGCGGTGCGCTGCCGGCCGGCAACGCCATAGAGACAGATGGTACGGCTGAGCTCGAGCTCGCGGCCGAGTAGGGGAGGTCGCCTTGGGGACCCAAGTCTGCCCCGGGGTCTCCGCGCTACAACTAGGCACTATCGGATTTGAGCTTTCTCATCGCGGTGCTCTGGCTCGATATGATCAGGGTAAAGCTGCCCGAGGAGCGGCATGGCGGCAACCTTGCGCCGACACTGAAGAAGCAGAGCTGGCTGAATATGTTCGTCGCGCTCGGCGCCGCCGGCGCAGCGGTGATGCTGCTGATCTGGGTGACCAGCTGCGGGGCCTGACGTGGGCGGCCGGCTCGCGCATTCGCCAGCAGGCCTTCGACCTAAGGCTGTCCGGCGCATCCGCCGCAGGATTTAAGCCCATCATCGGTCAGTAGTGTGATTGGAGTTCGGCGCCCGCTGGTTGCTGGTGGCACACCGAGGGTCTCAGGGTGCGGAAGCAACCTGAGCGGGGACCGAGTCGGTCTTCATCCGGTGGGTGGTAATGGGCCAGTTTGATTATGGCAGCAGGCCCCTTTATCGTTAACCAGCAATTAACCAAGGGCGCCTAGTGTCCAAGAAGCCATGACCATCAAGTCTGAGCTTTTTCTCATAGCCGCGACCGCTGCCAGCCTAATCATCGCGCGAAGGTTGGAAGGTGCTGACTTAGGGACGATTGCGCAATGGTTAGCAGCTTCGCTCGCCCCCTAATGCCGTAATAACCTGCGGTCGTTATCAACCCGCGGCCTCGTTTCCCACGCTTCCAGCACGTCAACCATATCACCGATCTCCCAAAGCCGCTTGATCACCTTGGCAGCCATTGCAGGCGTCGTCCGCAGCGTCTTATCGATGCGGACTAAGTTGTAATACATGAGGTGCGGTGCCATTGGCGACGAAGCTCGTCCCGACAAACTAGCCCACCGGTGGGTACAAATGTTTGCTCTTGTTCCGGGCCTTATGCAACAGTCCGGATGCTCGGCGCTTTGACGGGATTGTTACGCGCGCGACGCGAAGCAAATGGCTCGAATTCTATATCGGCATGGCCGGACTGACGTTGATCTTTCAGATCTACGTTCGCTCTTCCCAGTGTGTGCTAACCGAGGGATGTGGGCTGAGCTATGCCAAGGCGGTCGTTTGGTCGGCAATCTGGCCGGCCTCCTGGTTCGTTCTTGGAGCTCCGGCCACGAAAGCTGACGAGGGCGCCGAAAGGCCCTCCCGCTTTCTCAATATCCAGAGTGGCCACGCCACCAGGCAAACGGCTGTCCCCCAAGAGCGCTCACGCGCCCTAAAGGACAGCCCCCTCATGCCTGCCCTATTTCAGGGGCGGGTGAGCGAGCGGGGGAGGCGGCAGCGGCTCCGCGTAAACGGCCTGATTGTGGTGGAAGCAGCCGCCCAGCATGGTTGAGGCGGCGAGGATGACGAGAGCAACAATGCTGCGCATGAACTGATCCCCCTAAACGATACTCCCGGTTCTCTACACCCCCGCCTCTTAGAAAAGGATTAACAGGCGGCTCATTTTAAACCGGCGTTAGCCATAATCGTTCCTCCAAGAAGCCGACCAAAAGAGGGCCTCCTTTTGGCAATGCTGTGCCCGTGTCCGTGAGCCGGAAAGGGAAGCGCGGCGCGCTTCTTGGCTTTGGATGGCCCTAAGCCCCGCGAAGCGCGATAAGGGCCCCGACCGGAGCGGTTGGTACCGTTCGGTCGAGGCCCGCCAAGGCAGGAGACCACTACGGAACGGGACTGCCTTCAAGCACTATCAAATACCCGCTGATGCCGAGCAGGCTTTGCGCCAAATCAAAAACGGTTGTGGTAGCGGGTCCGCCGGAATCGCGCCTTGCAATAGCCCTCAGTCTCCTCCATATGATGGCTATCGGCGCGCCCGAGGTGGGCGCGGACTAAAGAATGACGGCAAAGACTATCGCGCCGAGTACGAGCACGACGACCTTTCCCGAACAATCTGAAGACGCCGAACGCCCTCTGGGGCGAACGGCCCGCTATGTGAATCTGCAAACGGGAAAGGAATCCCAATGTCTCGTGTCAATGGCACAGTCAAATTTTTTAATCATACGCGTGGCTTCGGCTTTATCTCGCCGGAGGGTGGCGACAAGGACGTGTTCGTCCATGCTTCCGCGCTCGAGCGCTCCGGCGTTCCCTCGCTGAACGAGGGCGACAAGGTCTCCTTCGAGATCGAGGACGACCAGCGCGGCCGCGGCAAGCAAGCTGCGAACGTGCAACTCGCCTAACCCTTTCGCCACAGCGTCTGGTTTCGAACCGGCAGGCCAAGCCTGCCGGTTTTTTTATGCGATCGAGGAAAGGGTCGTCGAAAAAGCCCCAACGTCAACGCGGGACGGCAAGCAGCTCTTGCGCGGAGCTTCCGCGAAAGGTCGTTGATTTCGCTTACGGTGACAACCGTGGTGCGGTAGCAATTCTGATTCATTGCGGGCGTAAGCTCTCGGAGAGGGAGGAAACCCAGTCTATGACCTTGCGTTCAGGAATCCTGCGGCTCGTGGTGGGCATCGCCATTGCTGCGCTGGCCGTCCTCGTCCAAGCCGGCCATTCGCATGCGGACCCGAGCCCCTTCGACACGCTGCTGGGTTCCTGGGGCGGAAGCGGCGAGATCCGGCTCGATCAGGGGAAGATGGAGCGCATCAAGTGCAACGCCTACTATACGGGGGGCGGAGCCGAACTCGGCATGGCCATCCGCTGCTCCAGCGAGAGCTACAAGATCGAAATCCGGAGCAAGCTGAGCTATAGCGGCGGCCGCCTTACCGGCAACTGGGAAGAGCGCACCTTCAACGCGCAAGGGAGTGCCGTGGGTACGGCGACACCCGACAAGATCACGCTTTCGATCAGCGGCGGCGTGACGGGCACGATGCAAGTCTCCTACAGCAAGTCGCGCCAAAGCGTGTCGATCTCGACACAAGGCGTCGCTTTGAGGAGCGTGCAGATTACGCTCGGGCGGAGTTGAGTCTTCCTTTTGCTTCCGACCTCGAATAGGGCCTTGCCTTCCCGGAGGACGAGGTCTCTATGGCTGAGCCACAGCGCCGATAGAGCCGGAGGAGCCTATGGTGAGCAACGGGTCTTTGCTGAGAGCCAAGTTCGAGGACGGCCGGCTGGAGCTTGCCGCGGGCGGCTCCTGGACCGCCACTCACGCAAACGAGCTCGAATCGCTTGTGGACGGCGTCGCCCGGGAAGCGTCAAAGGCGCGGACCGTCTCGATCGACATGCGCGGGGTTCGCGAGTTCGACACCTTTGGAGCCTGGCTGTTGGAGCGCCTGACGCGTCAATGGAGCGCAACCGGTAGGGCGGCGTCGATCATCGGACTGCCCGAGCACGACCGGAGCCTGCTCGAAGAGATGAGCGGCGTGAACCGGGAACCTTCGCCGACGCCTGCAAGCGATTACGGGGTCCTTCTTGCGCTGGCGGCCCTTGGCCGCGGAACGTCCGGCTTCGGGCGCGACCTCCTCGGCTTCGCCAACATGTTCGGGGCCATGGGCGTTGCTGCGGCGCGCGTGCTCACACGGCCGCGCGACTTCAGGTTCACCTCCGCCGTGCACCAAATGGATCGCGTCTGCTTGCAAGCCGTGCCGATCATTCTGCTCATCACCTTTCTGATCGGCGGCATCATCGCCCAGCAGGGCATCTTCCACTTCCGCAAATTCGGCGCGGAGCTCTACGCGGTAGACCTTGTCGGCATCCTCATCCTGCGCGAGGTCGGCGTGCTCATCGTTGCGATCATGGTGGCGGGACGCTCGGGCAGCTCCTACACCGCGGAGCTCGGCTCGATGATGATGCGGGAGGAGATCGACGCGCTGCGCACCATGGGCTTCGATCCCGTCGAGGTGCTGATTCTGCCGCGCGTGCTGGTTCTCATCATCGCGCTCCCCGTGCTCACTTTCCTCGGCTCCATGGCCGCGCTCTATGGCGGGGGACTGGTGGCGTGGCTCTATGGCGGGATGAGCCTCGACATCTATATTGCGCGGCTGACGGAAGCGATCTCGGTAACCCATTTCAAAGTGGGAATGATCAAGGCACCCTTCATGGGTCTGGTGATCGGGGTGGTGGCGTGCGCGGAGGGGCTGCTCGTCAAGGGCAGCGCCGAGTCGCTCGGGTTACAGACGACGGCCTCCGTGGTGAAGTCGATCTTCCTCGTGATCGTGCTCGACGGCCTGTTCGCCATCTTCTTCGCGTCGATCGGGATGTAACTCAAATTGCCGGAACAGCCCGTCATCTCCGTTCGGGACCTGGTGGTCGGCTTCGGCGACACTATCGTGCTCGACCATTTGTCGCTCGACGTGCGCCCCGGCGAGATCCTGGGGGTGGTCGGCGCCTCGGGCGGGGGGAAGTCGGTACTGTTGCGTACCATCGTCGGGCTGCTGCCGAAACGTGAAGGCACAATCGAAGTGCTCGGGATTGATCTCGACAAGGCCGAAGAGGAAGAGCGCCGGGTGCTTGAACGCCGCTGGGGCGTTTTGTTTCAGCAGGGTGCCTTGTTCTCGTCCTTGACCGTGCGCCAGAACTTGCAATTTCCGATGCGCGAGAATCTCAAGCTCTCGCAGCGGCTGCTCGACGAGATGGCGCTTGCCAAACTCGAAATGGTGGGGCTCACCCCGACCGACGCGGACAAGTTCCCGGCGGAATTGTCGGGAGGCATGACCAAGCGCGCGGCGCTTGCCCGCGCGCTCGCGCTCGACCCCGAGATCGTGTTTCTTGACGAGCCCACGTCGGGCCTCGACCCGATCGCTGCCGGCGACTTCGACGCCCTGATCAAGACGCTGCAGGGGACACTCGGCTTGACCGTGTTCATGGTGACCCATGACCTGGAAAGCCTCTACACCGTGTGTGACCGTGTTGCTGCTCTCGCCGATGGCCGGATCGTTGCCGTGGGGCCGATGACGACCATGCTCGAATGCCAGCATCCTTGGGTGCAGACCTATTTCCAGGGCAAGCGCGGCGGGGTGCTGACGAATAGGATCGGCCAGCTTGTGAATTGAGGCGCCTGACCAGATGGAAACCCGTGCGCGCTATGCGCTGATTGGACTGTTCATGCTCGCCGTCATCCTGGCGAGCTTCGGCTTTGTCTATTGGCTCGAGAACAAGGGCGGATTTAGCCAACGAACCGCCTATCGCGTTCGCTTCGGGAGCTCGGTATCCGGGCTGCTGGTTGGTGCGGCGGTGCTGTTCAACGGCATCCGCGTCGGCGAGGTCACCGATCTTGCGCTCGACCCGAAGCATCCAGAGCAGGTGCTGGCGACGATCGCGGTCCAGCGCGACACGCCGGTCCGCAGCGACACGCAGGTCGGACTCGAGTCGCAAGGGCTTACGGGCGCCGCGGCAGTGACGCTGATTGGCGGCGAGGCTGCGTCTTCCGCGGTGCCGGCACGCGAGGGTGAGCTGCCGCTCCTCGTCGCCGAGCCGGGCGCTACCCAGGACTGGACGTCGCTTGCGCGCGGCGTACTGCGGAAGCTCGATACGATCCTCGCCGACAATGCGGACAACTTTCACAGCGCCATCGCCAACTTTAACAGCTTCACCGACGTGCTGGCGCGGAACTCCGACCGCATCGACGGCATCTTGGCCGGGCTTGAGCGCTTCACCGGCGTAGGGACATCGAAGGCCGAGATACCGGTTTACGATCTCACGGCGGCAAACGGCTTTCCGCCTCTTGCAGAGACGCCGTCCTGGCAACTCGTGGTCCCCGAGCCATCGGCGCTGCTTGCGATCAACACCGACAAGCTTCGCGTCCGGCCTTCCGCCGCGGCGGAGAGCACCGACATTCCGGATGCGAAGTGGACCGACAATGTTCCGATCCTGTTGCAGGAGAAGGTCATCCAAAGCTTCGAGAATGCCGGCTATTCGCGCGCGGTAAGCCGGCCGAGGGACGGATTCGAAGCCGATTACCAACTCCTGCTCGACATTAGAAATTTCTCCATCTCCACCGCGGCGGAGCCTTTGGCGGAGATCGAGTTCGAGGCGAAGGTGCTTGGCCCCGGCGGCAAGATCATCGCCGCTCGGACCTTTCATAGCACCGCGCCCGCGAGCGGCGCCGAGGCCCCGGCCGCTGCCGGCGCATTGAACGAGGCCTTCGACAAGGCTGTAATCGAACTCGTCCCGTGGGCCGCTGGCGCGATCAACAGCGCGCCGCCGCCGGAAGTGCCGCCGCAACGCACCTAGGCGCAGTTTGCGCCGCGGCTCTTTGTGACACTGACTGATTTGGCGCAAGATTGGCGTCAGGTCGGCATGGTAGTTTCAGTTCTTTCAGCGCGGTGAGGATGAGTACGGCTATGGCGGGTGTTGGCAAAACCGCGCGCGAACCGAGGGAGGTCGAAGTCAAATTGGAGTTCGATCCCGCCGACAGGGGTGAGATCGAGGCGCATCCCCTGCTTGCTGCAACCCATCCTGAGAAACAGACGCTGATCTCGGTCTACTACGACACCGACGACCTCGCCTTGCAGAAGGCCCGCGTGGCCTTGCGCGTGCGCAAGGTGGGCACGCGCTATCTGCAGGCGATCAAGAGTATGAATGGCACCGCACAACTGTTCGAACGCCCTGAATGGGAGCACGAGGTCGCCGGACTTGAGCCGGATTTGGGCCTGGCAACGGACACGGCGCTCGAGCCGTTGTTGACTGAGTCTGTGCGTGCGTCCTTGCAGCCGTTGTTTTGGACCCGCATCGAGCGGACCATCTATCGCCTCCCGAGCAACGGCTCGGATGTCGAGGTGGCCATCGACCAGGGCGAGATCGAGGCTGCCCTGTGTTGGTCGCCCGTGCATGAGCTTGAGCTCGAGCTGAAGCAGGGGAGTCCGGCGGATCTGTTTCGCCTTGCGCGGAGTTTGGCCGCCGCCCTCCCGCTCCGGCTTGCGGTGAAGACCAAAGCGGAACGGGGCTACGAACTTGCCGGGGGCGCCACGCTCGCCGCGGAGAAGGCGGCGCGGCTTGAGCTCGATGCGGGCCTGACCTGCCAGCAGGCCTTCCGCGCCATCGGGGAAAACTGCCTTCGGCAGATCATCGCCAATGAGCCCGGAATGTGCGCCGGCGAGGCGGAAGCGCTGCACCAGATGCGCGTCGGCTTGCGCCGTTTGCGCGCGGCCATCGCCGTATTTGCGAAAGCGGTCGCCGATTCCGAGCGGGACAGGATTAAGGGCGAGCTGAAGTGGATCACGAGCGAGCTTGGACCGGCCCGCGATCTCGATGTCTTCGCGGCCGATGTGTTGAAACCGCTAGGCGAGAACCAGGCTGAAGACGCGAGGCTCGCCGAAGCCCGGCGGGTCTTTGCCGAGAACCGTGCCAAAGCTTACGCGGCTGCGGTCGGCTTGGTCCGCTCCGACCGCTTCCGTAACGTCCTGCTCAATCTCGCCGAGTGGATTGAGGTCGGCCCCTGGACCATCGATAAGTCGCTTCGCTGCCGGCGCGAGCGCACCGTGCAGGAGCATGCCGCCAAATGGCTCGGCCGGATGCGGAAGCGGATTCGAAAGGAGGGCGCGCGTTTGCGTGAGCTCGATATTGCGAAGCGGCACAAGCTGCGGATCAGGACGAAAAATCTGCGCTACGCGATCGAGTTCTTTACCGGCGTCTTTCCCCGCGACCTGAACGCCAAACGGCGGGAGGCGGCATTGGCGTCCTTGAAGGAATTGCAGGACGCCCTCGGCGCCCTCAACGACCTGGCCACGCGTGAAGCACTCATTGCCAACGGGCATGACCTCGCGGATCATGTGGCAGGCCTTCAGGTTTCGAAGGAGGCCGAGGTGGACCGGCTGCTCGATCGCGCGGAAGCGGCGCACGCCAGCTTCGCCAAGGTGAAATCCTTCTGTGACAAGCCGGCATGATCGGCAGCAGACATGGGCAAGCTCACGAGAGTGCCGCAGTGGTTGTGCGTGCCATTCGATAATGTCGACGCCGAAGCCCTGCGGCGGCCAGTGCGTTGGAACATCAAGTTCATCGAGCGCTTTATGCTCGTACTCGGACCGATCAGCTCGCTGTCCGATTTTCTCACCTTCTTTGCATTGCTGTGGCTATTCGGCGCGGGCGAGCCGATGTTTCAGACCGGCGGTCGCTCGCCACCCAGTCCCTCGTTATTTTCGTCATCAGAACGAGGGGATCACCCTGGCGGAGCTTGCCGCACCCCTTGTTGACCTGCCTGACCATCGGGGCGGTCCTGGTCGGCCTGCTCATCCCCCTGACGCCGCTTTCCGTTTTGTTGAGCCGCCAGCCGGCTTTTACCTGTTTCTGGTCGCAGCTGTTGGCGCCTATCTGCTGCTCGTCGAGCTCGTCAAGCGGCGCCTCTATCGTTAGCCACCCGTTAGCGCCAGTCAGTGCTGGTGAACGTAAAGTCCGGGAGCGGGGCAAAGGGTCACGAGCCCACGTGACGGCGCGCCCATCCGCGGCGGCGCTACCCTTTCCGGGTCGCTCTGGGCCTCAAGCCACGACGCCCATGCTTGCCACCACGAGCCCTCGGCGGCTGTTGCTAGGTTGAGCCAGGTGTCGGAATCGATGTACCGATCGCCACGTTTACGGGTCGCAATGAAATGATGGCGTCCGCGATGACCAGGCTCGGACACAATCCCGGCATTGTGCCCGCCACTGGTGAGGACGAAGGTGAGCTCGGTGTCGGTGAAGAGCTGGACCTTATAGACCGAGCGCCATGGCGCGATGTGGTCGGTCTCAGTGCCGACAACGAACATGGGGGCGTCGATATCCTTGAGCGCGACGACCTTGCCTTCGACCGCATAGCGGCCGGCGGTCAGGCGGTTCTCGAGGAATAGCCCGCGTAGATATTGTGAGTGCATGCGGTAGGGCAGGCGCGTCTGATCCGCGTTCCAGGTGGTGAGGTCGGTGACGGGGTCGCGCTCGCCGAGCAGATATTCGCGCATCATCTTCGACCAGACGAGATCGTTGGAGCGGAGGATCTTGAAGGCGCCGGCCATTTGCTTGGTGTCGAGCACGCCCTGATCCCACATCATGTCCTCGAGGAAGGCGATCTGGCTTTCGTCGACGAACAGCATGAGTTCCCCGGCCTCGCTGAAGTCGGTCTGTGCAGCAAGCAGCGTCACCGTGGCGAGCCGGTCGTCCTCGTCCCGCGCCATGGTCGCGGCGGCGATGGCGAGCAAGGTGCCGCCGATGCAGTAGCCGGTGGCGTGCACCTCACGGCCAGGCACGATCGCCGTGACGGCATCGAGCGCCGCCATGACACCGGAGGTGCGATAGGCATCGAAGGTGATGTCGCGGTCGGCGGCGGTGGGATTGTGCCAGGACACCATGAAAACGGTGAAGCCGCGCTCGACCAGATAGCGCACGAGCGAATTGTGCGGGCTGAGGTCGAGGACGTAATATTTCATGATCCAGGCCGGCACGATCAGCACCGGTTCGGCAATGACCGTGCCGGTGGTGGGTTTGTATTGGATAAGCTCCATCAGCTCGTTGCGGTAAACGACCTCGCCCGGTGTGACGGCGATGTCCTGACCCACCTGCAATCCGGCGGAAGGAGGCTCAGGCTGCATCGCCAGCGCTCGCCAGGCATCGTCTTGAAAGTTGGCCGCGCCCCGCACGAGATTGGCGCCCGCTTCCTTCAGCGTCCGCTCGATGATCACAGGGTTGAGCCAGGGCACGTTGGAGGGCGACCACACGTCCAGCAACTGGCGCGTGATGAAGGCGACCCGCGCGGCGTTTTTCGGCGTCATGCCACGAACTTCGCGCGTCGCGGCCTGCCACAACGATTCCTGAGCGAGAAAGGCCTGCTGCCAAAGCACGTAAGGCAGATGCTTCCAAGCTTCGTCGTTGAAGCGCCGGTCGGCAACCTGCGGCTGAAACGGGGGCTTCGTATCCTCGGATAGACTGCGTGCAGCGAACTTCGCTAAGCGCGCGCCCGTGTTCACGGCCTCTAGCCCGAGCTCGATCAGCCGGCCGGGGGCATGGGCGAGATGCGAAGCCCAATCGAACCAAGCGGCATAGAGTGCGTGCGGCGAGACGCCTTGGGTAAGCCTTGCCGTCACCGCCCGTCCGAGACGGTCCATGGTCTCGAAGGAGGGAATGCCGGTTCCCTCGCTCGAGGTACCGGCTGCCGAGGGTGTGGGCGGCTGCGAGGGGATTTCGTTCATGCCTAATGCCAGCTCGTTGAGGGTATTGCGCAGCCGGAATCAAGGGCGAGTTTCATGACCGCTCCACGACAAAGACGGGAGGGCGCCTTCGCGTCAAGTATCCCGTGGCACTACGTGGCAGAGGTGGCGAAAGCGGGCTCATCAATCGGTTGTCCATGCTACAGGCGCGTCGTTAAGATCTTGTGCGATGCGAGCCAAAGGGTTGGCGGCCTTGGCCATGGCGCCACGCTTATGACCTTTGGCCTACTTCGTCCTTGATCGCGGTCAATGGAGCGGACCCTCTCCGGGCTTTGGTTCCTCCTTCACCACGTCGGTGGCGTTCTTGTCGGTGCGGAGTCCCAGGAACACCGGGTGGCGCATCTCGCCTTTCGAGGTCCATTCGGTGAATTTCACCTCGCCCACGAGCTTGGGCCGTACCCAGGTCGTGTTCGGCTCGCCCGGCACCTTCTCGGCGACCGGCTTCGACTTGGTGACGAGCGGCACCAGCATGGCGTGGAGGGACTTGAGCGCCGCCCTGTCGAAGCCCGTCCCGGCGCGGCCAACATATCGCCAATGCTTGCCCTCCCGCACCGCGAGTAACACGGAGCCGAAATATTGGCGCGAGCGCCGCGGGGCTGTGAAACCGACAATGACCACTTCCTGCCCCTGCGATGCCTTCACCTTCAGCCATTCGCGGGTGCGCTGGCCGGAGTAGTAATGGCCCATGGCGAGTTTGGCCATGATGCCTTCTTCGCCCGCGCGGCTCGCCCGCCTGAAGGCCGCGATGCCCTTGTCCCATACATGGGCGCTGTAGTGCAGCAGCGGGTGTTTCGGCAGGATGCGCTCCAATGCCTCCTTGCGCTTCACGAGAGGGTGATCGCGCAGGTCCTTGTCGTCGAGATAGAGCAAGTCGAAGACGCAGTAGAGCAGGCGCACCGTCTCGCGCTCCGCGTTTTGCAGGAGCTGGAAGCGCGACCGCCCCTCAGCATCGAGCGCCACGAGCTCGCCGTCGATGACCGCGAAGTGGGCGATGTCGCGCAAAGCGCTGCAAATGGATGGATATTTGCCCGACAGGTCGATCAGGTTCCGGGAATAAAGCGACACCGAACCATCCTTGACCTCGGCCATCAGGCGGAAGCCGTCCCATTTCGTCTCGAAGACCCAGTTTGGATCGTCGAACGGCTTGTCGATGAGGGTCGCGAGCATGGGGCGCAGGTCGGGTTTCATGCCAAGCGGCTTCCATGCAAGGCTGGGAAAGAAGTAGGTTACACTAGAGCGCCAGTGCGTGAGGCAGAATCGCGATGGCGCTGTATTGCTTTGTTTGAACATGATCTTTTCGGAATACCGCTTTCCACTTTTCTGGATCATGCTCTAGAAATCAGGCACGCTTGGAAAAGGGAGAGTAGCTTGGACCTCGCTGAGCTCAATAGAATTGCTAACGCCTTGGTGACGCCCGGCAAGGGCGTTCTCGCCGCCGACGAATCCGCGGGCACGGTGAAGAAACGATTCGAAGTGATCGGGGTGGAGTGCACGGAAGACAATCGCCGTGACTACCGGGAGCTGTTGTTCCGCTCGAAGGGAATGGCGAACATCTCGGGCGTGATCCTATTCGACGAGACCATCCGGCAGAAGGCCAAGGACGGCACGCCGCTGGTCAAGGTCATCGAATTGGCCGGCGCGCTTCCGGGCATCAAGGTGGACAGGGGCACGAAGCCGCTTCCCTTTTGTCCCGGCGAGGTCGTCACCGAGGGGCTCGATGGCTTGCGTGAGAGGCTGATCGAATATCGGGAGCTCGGCGCGAGATTCGCCAAATGGCGGGCGGTCATCGATATCGGCGCCGGCATTCCGAGCTATGCTTGCGTCAATGCCAATGCGCATGCGCTTGCCCGTTACGCCGCGCTCTGCCAGGACGAGAGCATCGTGCCGATCGTGGAGCCGGAGGTGCTTATGGACGGCAACCACGACGTGGACCGCTGCGCCGAGGTCACCGAGTTCGTGCTGAAGACCGTCTACGAGCAGCTCTACTACGCGCGGGTGAAACTCGAAGGCACAGTGCTCAAGCCCAATATGGTGGTGGCGGGCAAGAAATCCGCAAAGCAGCCCTCTGTCGCCGAGGTGGCCGAGAAGACCATCCGCGTGCTCAAGGCATGCGTGCCGGCGGCAGTCCCGGGCATCGCTTTTCTCTCTGGCGGGCAGTCCGATTTGGACGCGACGGCGCGGCTCGACGCCATGAACAAGATCGGCGGTCTGCCGTGGAAGCTCAGCTTCTCCTTCAGCCGGGCGCTGCAGGCGGCGCCGCAGAAGGCCTGGGCGGGGAAGAGCGAGAACGTCCCGGCGGCGCGGCAGGCCTTCGCCCATCGGGCGCATATGAACGGCCTTGCCTCGCTTGGACAGTGGAATCCGCAGCTGGAACAAGGCGCCTGATCCGCTCCAGGAGGAGCATCGGGCAACGCTTTGGGAGATGCATCGATGCTCAAACGGCTCGTCCTAGGCTTAGCGATGATGCTTAGTGCCATTGCCGTTGCCCAGGCTCAGGACGTCGGGGACGTGCCGATGGGAGAGATCGGCGATCCTCAGGCGGGCTTCGACTATGCCCATGCGACATGCGCCGCGTGCCACGCCATCTCGGAAGAGAAGTCGCCCGATGCTAAGGCGCCGAGATTCAAGGACGTGGCCAATACGCCAGGCATGACGCCAACAGCCCTCATGGTGTGGCTGCAGAGCGCGCAGCATCCCACGATGCCGAACCTCATGATCAGGGGTCAGGAACTCCGCAATGTGGCGGCCTATATCCTGAGCCTCAAGGACTGAGCTCGCCGGCTTCTCGGCAGCCAACAATCATCGCGGCGTCAGCGGTGATGGGCCGAGACGGCCTTCGTTACCTCGCCGGTGATGTCCCGCGGCAGGGCTTGGGAAACGTCGCCCAGACTGACCATGCCGACCATTTGCATCCCCTCGTCGAGGACGGGGAGCCTGCGGATCTGTTTGCCCTCCATGATGCGGACGGCATCCTCGACGTCCTCATTGTCGCGGCAATAGACGACGCCCCGCGTCATCACGTCCTTGGCCTTGACCTTGGACATGTCTGCGTTGTCAGCCACGCATCTGATGGTGATGTCGCGATCGGTCACCATGCCGACGAGCTGGCCGTTCTCCGTAATCGGAATGGCGCCGATGTCGAGCTCTTTCATCCTCTTCGCGATGACGTCGACCGCTGCGTCGGGCGAAACGCATTCGACACCCTTATGCATTATGTCTTTCACTTTCATCGGGGAGCTCCTCTTAGTGCTGCTAGTGCTGCGCCGCGCCTAGCGCGGCCCGGAATGCTACTGCGTGTGCGACTTGACGTCGCCGCGCAGGCGCCGGACGTGGTCCTCAAGCTGCCGCACCGCGGCATCGAAGGCATCGCGGATGGCGACATATATGTCCTCATGGGCGTGGTTCTGCGGTCCTTCCTGATTCACATGGACGTCCTTTCCCGACACGCCGATATCAATCCGGACGTTGTACAGTTTGCCCTTGTGATGATGGCGATGCGGCGCCTCGACCGTGACGTGGCAGCTGACGATCCGGTCGAAAAAGCGGTCGAGCTTCGCGGCCTTCTCGCGGACGACTGCTTCCACGGCAGGGGAGGCGTCCATGTTGCGGAAGCTGATCTGCAAAGGTACCTGCATGGTCGTTTCCTTTCGACATTTCACAGGGGCCCCGCCGGATACGGCGTGGACGGGCGGGTGCTCAAGAGCCGGTCGCGATCTCGTTGATCACGTCGTCGACAGCGAAAACGTACCAGGCGTCCCATTCAGCGGCGTCGCGCGCGGCTTCCGATTGGACCCATCCGGTCAAGCGAACGGTGCGCCCACGGACGCCTACGCGAATTTGCGCGGGGTCGATCAAGGGATCCTTGTCAAAGGCAATCCTGACAGCTTCCTCAATCTGGATCGGGGCATCTTCCTCAGGCGGATCGACGGCGATGCCATTGATCACGTCGCGGCTGCCTGGCACCCACCAGGCCAGAACCCCGGCGAGGCGCTTTGCGGCGAGGCTTGGCACGCTGCCGTTCAAGGTGACGACGCCATGCTCGACCTCGATCTCGATCTCGCCATGGGAATCCGACAATCCAGCACGCACAAGTTTCACCTGACTCTCTTCGCGCTCTTTTATCGCGAGTTGCTGGAAGGCCGGCTCCTGGTAATAGGCCTTCCGCAAATGGTCCATAATGCCATCGTCGCTCATGGGCGCAGCCGGCTTGACCCGCAGCCTATCGACGATAGCGTCGATACCCGGCGTCGCGGCCAAGCGCTCAAGCACCAGCCGTTTGATAGCGACGTTTTGCACTTCGGCTTCGACGGTGGCGATGCCTTCGACATCGATCTTGAGGGTCTCAGGTTTGAAATGCGGCCCAATGCGCGGCTCGCTGCGAATTGCGGTCAGCGCGCTTTCGCGTATGTCGATCCGGTCGCTCATGTCTTTAGTATAATCCCTTTAATACTGGGACGAATTGACAGACAGCAAAAACCTCAGGGGCCCCGCGTCTTGATACCAATCAAAGACGCTTCATGTCAGCTCTGCTTAGCTATTCTTCCGTTAACCCCCCAAGAGGAGGATACGTTATGGCTGAGCCTGTCACGAAACTGCCCGTTAAAACCGAAGAAAAAGAGACGGAGCGTGTACCTGGCGAGTGGCGCCCGCTTGCGAATTTGCGCCGCGAGATCGATCGGCTGTTCGACGATCTGCATTGGGGCGGCTGGCGCCGGCCGATCGCCCGCACTCTATTTGACGTCGAACCGTTTTGGCGCGGGTCCACCGGATGGGGAGGCGTGCCCGCCGTGGATATGGCGGAGAAGGACAAGGAGTATGAGATCACGGCCGAGCTGCCGGGGATGGATGAAAAAAACATCGACGTCAAATTCGCCGACGGCGTGCTGACGATCAAGGGCGAAAAAAAGGAGGAGAAGGAAGAGAAAAACAAAGACTACTACCTCTCAGAGCGCCGCTACGGGTCCTTCCAGCGGTCTTTCCAAGTTCCCGAAAGCGTGGACGGGGACAAGATCGAGGCGAAGTTCGTCAATGGCGTGCTCACGGTAAGGTTGCCGAAGAGCCCAGAGGCACAAAAGAACGAAAAGAAGATCGCCATCAAGAAGGGCTAGGATCGCGCCCGCGCTTCGATATTGCGCGTCGGCTGCGCGCTGTCGCTTGTACGGATCAGCTTCTGTGCTGCCCCGCCACTTATGGACGATCGGTTGGATAGTGGGGTCGCCGAGCAGCGGCGTGAACACCTGATACTCGTCGGGGTCGACGGTTGCTTGCACCACGTTCTCGCCGAGCCCCCAGGTCGGTGAAGAGCGAGGCCAAGCAGCGGCGGCAAGCACCGAGCAAGGAAGCTTTGCCCCGAATATTCAGGAAGGTTTCCTGCTGACCGGCGAAGCTCGCCTCCGGCAGGTCCTCGGCGGTGGCGCTTGAGCGAACCGCTACCCCCGCCTCGTCCAAGCCCACCCGCTGCGACAGATCTTGGTAGGCTTGGCAGATGACGCCAGCCAAGTCTTCGGGCCACTCGTCCTTGAGGATGGCGCTCCGGATCGCCGAACCGGTCTCGGTCTCCGTCGCCTTTCCCTCCTTGAGCTCAGCGACTTTGGAGGCGATCAGGGGTCCGAGGCGATTGGTGTCGATGAAGCGCCAATAGGCGTCGGCGGTCGTGGCAAAGCCAGGAGGAATTTTGATGCCCTGGCTGCCGAGATTGCGCAGCATCTCCCCAAGCGAAGCGTTCTTGCCGCCGACGGAGGCGACATCGCCAAGCCCAAGCTCATCGAGCCAGCGCATAGAGGCGGTCATCTTAGAAACATGGCCGGACGGCTCTCCCGATCTGCGGAAATGTCAGGAATTTTCCAACACCCTGAGGCAAACAGCTCGTCGGTCATCGTGTCAAAGGCGTTTTGGGCGGACAGCCATCTCGTGCCGTGCTGAGGAAGGCATGTTTTGCGCGGGTCTGAGCCCTTGTCTGGGGCTAAAGCCACGCGTCCGGTGCCTTATTCGGCCATCCCAAGGGACACTGGCAAGAGCCGTTCCGCGCCCAAAATTGGTCAGCAAGAACAGTCAATCAGCAAGGACCAGTCAACTTGACTGCCGCCGAATTGCGCGGATGCTGAGCGCGGATTAGGCAGCATGCGTCCTACTCGTGAATTGCAACGATCTCGACTGGCAGTTTCCCATTCTCGCCCGGCCGCGGCCAGCCCATTGATTGGACGAGGTTTTTCTGGCAGACGGGCCCGGCGATGCAGGCGGAGTTTCGTGGCGGAAATGTCACAAGACTTTCGAAAACGTCCACGCCTGCTTCGTTAGCAATTTACCTTCCAAGAGGAATCCGTATAAGCAGGGATAGAACTCTCTTATCGGGGAGGTTCTGTCACGGCGTTCGTGGCGGGGGCTCTACCGGGTGAAGCCAAGAGGCTAATTCCGGACCGAGAGTTTGGATTTGGCAATTTATCAGGGAAGGTGGAGATGGACATGTTTGGGGGACTGACAAAAACATCCAGCCGCATCGCCATCGCAGCCGCGCTTGGCATGACGCTTGGCGGTTTCGCCATGGGCGCCAGCCCTGCCAAGGCAGCGGATCTCGGGGGCGACTGCTGCGCGGATCTCGAGGAGCGGGTAGCGGAGCTCGAGGCGACGACCGTCCGCAAGGGCAACAAGAAGGTCTCGGTGACGCTTTCGGGCTGGGTCGTGGACAGTATTAACTGGTGGGACGACGGTCGCAACAACGGCTTCGCCGTCGGAAGTAAGGACATCACTCTGGCCAGCCACTTCACAATTTCGGGGTCGGCCACAATCGCCCCCGGCTGGACGGGTGGATACAATATAACGATCGAGGCTCCGGGCAATGCCTTCGGCTTTTTCAGCAATCAGTTCAACGCTAATAGTGGTACCAACGCGGGGGGTGCTCTTGCCGGCGCGTTCGGCAACTATTTGGACAACGTTCTGCAATCCTACATGTGGCTGAAGAGCGACAGGTACGGCACCATTAACTGGGGTTTGCTGAGCCCGGCAACGGACAACGTGGCACTCTTACCTGATCTCTCAGGTACCATCATCGAATCGAACGCGGTCTTGTTCGAGGGCCCAGGCTTCTTTTTGAGTGCTAATGGCACGCATGCCAGCGGCACAAATACGCTGCAAGCACTGACCTGGAGTAACTTCACGCACTGCGACAGCGTGGCTCCCATTGCGGCGGGTATCGGCACAGACTGCAACACGTCACTCCCTGTTAACGCCGTTCGCTATGATTCGCCGACCTTTTGGGGCTTTAGCATTTCGACTTCAGCCGCTGAGCAGCAGACCTATGATGTAGCAGTCAAATATGCCGCCGACTGGTGGAGCAACTGGAAAGTGTCTGCTGCTTTCGGGTACACCAAGCAGCTTGATGAGAATTACGGGTTCGGTACAGCTCTTCAGGTCGGCCCCTGCAATAGTGTCTTCGGCTGCGGTTTCAAGAGGGATGATGACACCTTTGAAGTCGGTGCCTCTATCATGCACGTGCCCTCGGGGCTGTGGCTGTATGGCATGTATCAGGCAATTGATATCAATGGCACCAACAAAGTTGTCGGATTTGGTGGCATCAGTGCCAACACATTAGGCAGCGCATCCAACGACAGCAGTTCTTGGTTCCTGAAAGGCGGTATTAAGAGGACCTGGACCCCGCTCGGCGCTACGGTGATCTGGGGCGAAGGTGGGCAGTACATCAACCAGTTCAGCGGTATCGCGGGGACTGATATTTGTGCTCTCGGCGCAGAGCTAGCTACCGGCAGCGTTGGGGGCGCCTGCGCAAGCGGAGACTCACTCTTCGTAACCGGCTCGACGGTGAATCGGGTGGGCGCTGGAGTGTTGCAGGAGATCGACTCCGCCGCCATGCACGTCTATGCGCGGTGGCAGCAACTGAACCTCGATACCACCACTGCTGCGTTCACCGGCTTCGGAGTCCCGACGAAGGGGAACGAATCCTTCAGAGATCTGAATATCTTCCAGGTTGGTGGCGTGATCTTCTTCTAAACGACCAACCGAGCTACCAGAATTGGAGCCGCCCCGTTTCGGGGCGGCTTTTTTTGCGCAGGGCCTTGACCCGCATTCGTGCCGATAGATGTTCAATGGTTCCGCATTCTCTGGCATGGCCGGGCTTGTCCCGGCCACCTCATTGATCGATTATTGCGTAGAGATCGTCCCAGTAGTCGGGGTTCCAGGATGAAGCCGCACCTTCCAGGCTCGCTTTTCATATTCCGCCCCCGCGGAATGGCGCCGCCGATAGTGCCATGGTACTCGCACCAGACGAGCCGGACGTACCCAGATGCGGGGGAAGGGCGCATCATGCCGGTATTAAAGAATACCGCTCGGCTTGCTGGCGACACTGTAGATCCAGCCACCACGCGGCCGGGACAAGCCCGGCCATGACGAGGATGTTCGTTCCTGTCAAAGAACGGCTTAAGGTTACACCGCCCGCCGCCTGCACGGCACTGCCGGGCGACCCAGGGCGAATGGGTTGTGGAAGCTCGCGTCCGGAGCTATCTCTTGAGGCCAGAAGTGGCATGGCCTTCGCGGCAACCGCCCGTACCTTGCCCACTTGCCTAGAGACCCATGCAGAAAGAAACATCCAGGAACGGGTCCCCACGCACCCTGGTCCTCACCGTCAAGGACGTCTCCTACTTCTACGGCTCGAAGCAGGCGCTCGACGATGTGAGCTTCGAGGTGTTCCCCGGCCGGGTGACGGCACTGCTCGGTCCCAACGGTGCGGGCAAGACCACGCTGTTCTCGCTGATCACGCGGCTGTTCGATGCCCCGACCGGGCGCATCGAGATCGTCGGCCGCTCGGCTTCGGAATGGGGGAGCAAGGCGCTCGAGCCCCTCGGCGTGGTGTTCCAGCAGCCGACGCTCGACCTCGATCTCACGGTAAAGCAGAATTTGCGCTATTTCGCGGCGCTCCGGGGCTTGAAGCGCAAGGATGCCGACGAGCGAATGGCGCGGGCCTTGGACGCGCTGGATATGGGCGAGCGCATCAACGAGCGCGTCCGGGCGCTGAATGGCGGGCACCGGCGCCGGGTCGAGATCGCGCGCGGGATGCTGCATAGCCCGAAGCTCATGCTGCTGGATGAGCCGACCATCGGTCTCGACGTGCCGACCCGCAGGGCCATCGTGCGGCATATCCACGAGCTTGCGCGCTCCGACAATATCGGCGTGCTATGGGCCACCCATCTGTTCGACGAGATCGAGCCGGACGACGACCTGCTCATGCTCAATCGCGGACGGATCGTGGCGCGGGGGAAGACCAAGGACGTGGTGGCGGAGACCGGGGCCGGCGATCTCGGCGGAGCCTTTACGCTTCTTATCGGCGGCGATACCGAAGAGGATATCGCCGCATGAACCTGATGCATTTGGTCCGCGCCTTCAACGGCATCGTCTGGCGCGAGCTGCTGCGTTTCCTGCAGCAGCGCGAGCGATTCTTCGCCGCCTTGGTCAGGCCGCTGATCTGGCTCATCGTGTTCGCGGCCGGGTTCCGGGCCGCGCTCGGCATCTCGATCATCCCCCCCTACCAAACCTACATCACCTACGACGTCTACATCACGCCGGGCCTGCTCGCCATGATCCAGCTGTTCAACGGCATGCAGAGCTCGCTATCGATGGTCTATGACCGCGAGATGGGTTCCATGCGCGTGCTCCTGACCACGCCGCTGCCACGCTGGTTCCTGCTGCTGTCGCGCCTATTCGCCGGGGTCGCGGTATCCTTGCTGCAGGTCTACGCCTTTCTACTCGTCGCCTATTTCTGGGGCGTGGAGCTCCCCCCCTGGGGCTATGTCACCGTGCTTCCCGCGCTCATACTTTCCGGCATGATGTTCGGAGCGCTCGGCATGTTGCTGTCCTCGACCATCAAGCAGCTCGAGAACTTTGCCGGCGTGATGAACTTCGTGATCTTTCCTATGTTCTTCGCCTCCTCGGCGCTCTATCCCCTGTGGAAGATGCGCGAGGGAAGCCTCTGGCTCTATAACCTTTGCCTGTTTAACCCCTTTACCTATGCCGTCGAGCTGATCCGTTTCGCCTTTTACATGGAGGTGAACTGGCAAGCTCTCGCTGTGGTGATGGGGTGCCTCTTGGTGTTCCTCGGACTGTCGGTCTGGGCCTACGATCCGTCCTTCGGCATCCAGCAGCGGAAAGCGGGTACGGCCGCCGCGGCAGGTTAGAGCCGGGCCAACCGGATTTCGCCAGGTCCGCGCTTGTCGCGGGCACACGCCTTCAGATCGCGAATCAAGGCGCGGATGGCCGGGACCCTCGGGCCGTGGCCCGAGGGCAGGCTAAGCCCGGGCCATGACAGTTCCAATTGAGCCAATCAGCCGGTGGCGAAATTGGCTGGATAGCGCTTGAGAAGATCGGCGTAGATCGCCTCGACCGCGGCGGCATCACGCCCGCCTTGCGGCAGGGTGATCGGCACGGTCGCCACCACCCGCGTGGGTCGTGGCGCGAGCAGCACAAGCTGGTCGGCAAGCAGGATGGCTTCTCTCGGGTTGTGGGTGACGAGGATCGCCGTCGTCGGCCGCGCCGACCAGACTTCGAGCAGAAGGTGTCGCAACCGGTCGGCGGTGCGCTCATCGAGCGACACGAAAGGCTCGTCCAGCAACAAGAGGTCCGGCCGCGGGGCGAAGGCGCGCGCCAATGCCACCCGGCGCGCGAGCCCAAGCGACAGCTCCCTTGGATAGCGCGGCAGCATGTCGGCGATGCCGACCGCGGCAGCGAGGCGATCGAGGTCGGACCTCGAGTCGCCGTCGCTGGTGACAAGCTCGATATTCTGCCTCACGGTGCGCCAGGGAAGCAGCCGGGGCTCCTGGAAAACGATACCGATGCGCGCGTTCTCAGGCACCCTCACCTCGCCCACGAAGCGGTCGTCGAGCCCGGCGATGATGCGCAACAGGGTGGTCTTGCCGCAGCCGGACGGGCCCATCAGCACTGTCATGCTCTGCGGCTGGACGTGGAGCACCAAGTCGCGGATGGCTGGGACCAAAGTGCCGTCGGCCCCGACATGCGTCTTGTCCTCGATGCGGATTTCAAACTGGCTTGTTGCGCCAGCGGGTCGTACGTCGTTCAAGGGGCTGTACCAGCAGATATTCGATTGCGAGCATGACGGTGACGAAGGCGACGGTGTAGCCGAGGATCGCCGTCACGTTGAAAAGCTGGAAATTGAGATGGAGCTCGAAGCCGACGCCGTTCGGCCGCCCGAGCAGCTCCACCACCAAAACAATCTTCCAGATCAATGAAATGCCGGAGCGCGAGGCCGCGGCGAAATACGGCTGAAGCTGCGGCAGGGTGACATTGCGCAATTTGCTCCAAGGCGACAGCCGGTAGGCGCGCGCCATTTCATCGAGCCCGGGATCAAGCGCGCGGGCGCCTTCTCGCACGGTGACGATGACGTTCGGGATCTTGTTGAGGGCGACAGCGCCGATGGCGGCGGCCTCGTTCAGACCGAACCAGACATAGGCGAGGATGATGATGACGAGGGCCGGGAGGTTGAGAAGTACGATCAGCCAGGGATCGAGCGCCCGGTCGAGTGCGGGCGACTGGCCCATCGCGAGCCCGATCACGCTGCCGATCGCCATCGCCACGACGAAGGACGCGATCACGCGCCACAGCGTGATACCGAGCTCGGCCAGGAGATCGCCGTGGAGGGCCTCGTCGACCACGTAGCGGAGGACCGCTTCAGGTCCCGGCAGCGTCCGGCTTTGCGCGATTTCGGCGGCGGCGAACCAGATGAGCAAGAAGCCCGCGACGGAGATCACCGACACAAGGGGGCCGCGCAAATAATGCAGCCGGCTTGGAGCGTCGGAAGGGGCGAAACTGACGCTCAAGGGTTGCCACCCTTCCAGAAGGTGCCAGGGGCAAGCTCGGCGCCGGGACCGACCAGCTTCTCGCCGCCGAACTCGCGCAAGAACTGGTACAAGACCTTGGCGTCGGCCTCGTTCTCGGCAGTGGAGCGCTCGGGGACGCCTTCCCTATAGCGGCGGCGCAGGGCCTCGAAGGTGGCCTCATCCTCCGCCCGCATCAGCGGCTTGAGGGCTTGCCAGGCCTCGTTCGAGGTCGCGAGCAGCTCGTCGGCTTTCGCGGCGGCACGCAAGAAGCCAGCAACGGCCTGCGTGTTCTTCTTGGCCCAGCTCTCGCTGAACACGTAGCCGACCATGGCGACCTCGCCCTTGGCGCCAAGCTCACTCACCACGTCCTCGACGCCGATCAGCTGCTTGAAGCCTTGCGCGTCCAGCCTTGCGGCATAGGGCCAGAAGTTGAGCACGGCATCGACCTCGCCCTGCTTGGCTTTTTCGGCAAGGAGCGGCGGCGCGCCGAAGACCTGCCTCGTCTCTGTCCTAAGATCGAGATTGGCGGTCCGCAGCGCATAGGCCACGATCAGCAGCCAGCTCTTGTCCAGGGGGCCGCCCGCCACTCCAAGCCGCTTGCCCTTGAGATCAGCCAAGGTCTTGATCGGGGAATCGGGGGGGACCATGATGGAGCCGAGCGCCGTCGTGAACGGGGAAAAGGTGAAATCGGCGCCGCCGCTCCGCTCCCGCGACACCCACAGCCAATCCGTGGCGATGATGTCGACCGAGCCGCCCTGCAGGCCCACGGCCGTCGCCTCGGTGCTGGCGAGCGGCACCACGTCGATCTCGACCCCCTCCGCCTTGTCGAGCCCGTTGCGCTGGATGGTGTCGAGCACCCAGCTGACCGTGCCGAATTTGAGCACGCCGAGCGTGACCTTGGTGGCCGCGTGAGCCGGCTGCCCGGAAGAAAGACCTGCAATGGTGCACATCAAGAGTGCTAACAGAGCTGGACGCAACGGGCGCTCCTTCCGCGTTGTTCTTGCTTCAGTCCCAAGTCGCTGGGATTCGCCACGAGATGAGCGGGGGCAGCTCTGTTGCCACCGGAAGCGGCAGACGCTGCCGTGACTCGCGTGGGCGAGACCCGGAATTGATATGGCGCGCGGACCGCGAGAGTGGCGGGGCATACTCTACTCATCCCGCCGAACGACGCAAGTTTTGCCGGTTGGATTGCCACTTTGCTGGACAGTTCTTGGTCAATGTTCCCAGCCCTTATAGTCAAGGTTTCCGCCCCATATAGTCATGCCGCAGACTTGAGACGATAGCCGTGACCGCGCACGGTTTCGAGCAAGGGCTCGCGGCCGGGAGTGTCGATCTTGCGCCGAAGCCGCGCGATATAAACGTCCACCACATTGGTGAGGGGGTCCTCGCTATAGCCCCAAACCTGGTTGAGGATGCGCGTGCGCGAGAACACCCGCCCAGGCGCGCTCATCAGCAGCTCGAGGATGGCGAGCTCCTTGGCCGTGAGCTTGATCGGCTCGCCGCCCCGCCTGACCTCGATCAGCTCCCGATCGAGCGCGAGGTCGGCAACCTGCAACACGTTCGAGCTCGGTGCGAAGTGGTGGGAGCGACGCACGAGCGCCTCGATCCGTGCGAGCAGCTCGTCGAAGTCGAAAGGTTTGGCGAGATAGTCATCGGCACCGATCTTGAGACCTTTGATCTTGTCTTCAAGCGTGTCCATGGCGGTCAGCATCAGGATGGGCGTGTGGTCGCCTTCCGACCGCAGCCGCTGGCACACGTCATAGCCATGCATGTCGGGAAGCATCAGATCGAGGACGATGACGTCGAATTCGCCGGTCTTGGCAAGATCAACCCCTTCGGTTCCCAATGCTGCGACCGTGACCCCGTGATTTTCGGCGCGGAGCCCGCGGTTGATAAAGTCAGCGACCCGCGGCTCGTCTTCAACCAGCAGCACGTTCACGCGCTCGCCTCCGGGGCAGAAGCTGGCAATACGACCGTGACGGTCGTCCCTTCACCCAAACGGCTTGTCATTTCGATCCTTCCTTTGTGTGCCTCGACGATGGCCTTGGCGACAGGCAACCCCAGGCCCAAACCCTCCTCATTGTGCTCCGCAGCGTTGCCGCCCCGGCGGAACCGTTCGAAAATCCCTTCGAGCTCCTCGGGCGCAATGCCGATACCTCGATCGGAGACGCGAACCCTGACCTCGCCATCGGCGCTCGCTATATCGACTTTTACCTGGCCCTTGGAATTTGAATATCGAACAGCGTTATCGAGTAGAACCAGAAATAGCTGCCGGAGCCTTGCCGGATCGCCCCGCACAAGCTCGTGCGCCGAACCGGTGCTGTAGCTGATATCCACCGCCTTTGCGGGGGCGATCACCTTGGCGTCGCCGCAGACCTTCTCGAGCAGGCCGCCAAGGTCGATGGTCTGCAGGTTGACACGAGCGGCGCCGGCCCCTTGGCGGGCAATGAATAATAGGTCGTTGACGAGCAAGGACAAGTGCTTGGCCTGCTCGACGATGCGCGCGATAGAGCCTTTGTATTCGGCAACCCGCTTGTTCTTGCCGCGAAGCGCGATCTCGCCCTCGCCGCGGATGATGGTGAGCGGCGTGCGGAGCTCGTGACTGATGTCGGCGAAGAAGCCGCGGCGCGTCACGTCGATCTTGCGCAAGGACTGGTTGGCCTGGTGGAGCTCTTCGGTACGTTCAGCCACCACGGCTTCGAGATTTGCGTGCGCGCTTTCCAAGGCCCTCTGGTGAGCTTGCAGGTCCGCCGCCATGCGGTTGAAACTCTGCCCAAGATGGGCGAACTCGTCGCGGCCGGAAATGGCGATTCGATGGGAGAGGTCGCCCTCGGCAAGCGCGCGCGTGCCGCGCAAAAGCTCCGCAAGAGGCGTGCGGAGCCGCTGGAGCAGCAGCATCACGAGCGCCAGAGTGACCAGGATAGCGATCACCGCATGCGCTTGGCTGATTTGCTCGAGTCGGCCCAAAAGCCTCGAGGCATCCGCATCGATCCTGTCGACCTCGGCTGTCTCGTCGGCGACCGCAACTTCGACGAGCTCGTTCAGCTTCCGGTCGATGCCTCCTTTAAGGAGCGAAATCAGCCTCTCCCACGCGATGTCGGGACGGCCCCGGCTGCGCAATTGCTCCACCTCGCCGAGCTGATCCAAGTTGTGCTGAAATTCCTTCTGGATGGTGTTGATCCGCTCAAGCTCGGCAGATTCGATCCTGCGTTCCTCGGGTCCCACCATGGCGAGCTCGGTCTCGGTAAGCTGCTTGAGCTTGGCGAGATCGGATTCGATGACTTGATGCAGATAAGCCGCTCCCAAGGGCCGGTCGCTGATGCCGGTCAGCAACGTGTCGGTCCAGGCTTTGAACAGCTGCTGGCTATGGCGAGAAAGCTGAAGCTGCCGCTCTAGTTCTTGATGGGCGATGCGGGAGCGGCTGAGAAAGCTATGGGATTGCGTCACGCCCCAATAGGCGAGCGCTGCTGCGGACAAGGACATGGTGAGCAGCAGGCCTGCGGTGATCAGGAGCTTGGTCTGATAGCGCATCTACGCCTCGTAGCCCAAAACCTGGCGCCGCGGGCGCCGAAGGTCCTTTCTCGTGCTTCAGGCTGGAACGCCCGGACGCGGTCTTCGCGCCCAGAGCCGTTAAAAGATGAATCCCACTCTATACTGCATTTTGTCATGTGATAGGCGGTGTCGTCAGGCACAGCTGAGGGTCTTTTCATCTCCGCGTCATGTGTTTTCATGTTTATGTCATGAGCGCCTCACGTGGCTTCGAATATGGCTGGCGCGCGGAATATGACCTCAGCAAGCTGGGGGCTGGGCGTCGAAATGTTCGGCGAGATCGAGGATTTAGCCAATGCCGGTTCTTTCAACGACCAGGTTCATAGTATCGGCCCGACCCTATTCATCAACTTCGGCGACAATGACGGCGAGGCCAAGGGCCACGATGATGACGAGCACAAGGCCAAGGCGGACGATGACGATGAAAAGGGCGGACCGGGCACCAATGGCGTTCTCGATGAATGTCGGCGTTCAGTTCGGGCTGACGGATGCCACGTCCGACGCCGCAATTGAAATTCCAAGGCTCGCTCTCGTTCTGAGCAGTTCTCGTGCGACTGGCCCATGAAGACGACGGTCCTGTATCCATAGGACCGCCACTTTTGGCTTGACGGGAAGGACCTCGGGCCGCCATTCAACGTCCTATCATGCTGATCAAGGTGCTTGGGTCTGCGGCCGGCGGCGGCTTTCCGCAATGGAATTGCAATGGGCGGAACTCTGCCGACCTGCGCAAGGGCGTGGCTGGACTTCAGCCCCGCACCCAGGCCTCCGTCGCGGTCAGTGCCGACGGCCGGAATTGGGTCCTGCTCAACGCCAGCCCGGATCTGAGGCAGCAGATCAACGACACGCCCGAGCTGCATCCAGCCCCCGACGCGGGGCCGCGCAACAGTCCCATCAAGGCCGTCATCCTGACCAATGGCGACGTGGATGCCATAGCCGGGCTTCTGATGTTGCGCGAGGGCCAGCCTTTCACGATCTATGGGAGCGAGCGGGTGCTGCAGGTTCTCGCCGCCAACAATATCTTTGATGTGCTCGATCATGCTCTCGTCCCGAGGACACCCATGGCGCTTGGGCGACCCTTCGCGGTGGAAGGCCCTGAGGGGCCGCTTGGGCTCGAGGTCGAAGCCTTCCCGGTGCCCGGCAAGGTCGCGCTCTATCTTGAGGATGCCGAGGCCGGCGAAGGCTTCGGTACGCAAGAAGGGGACACTGTGGGCCTGAAGGTGACCGAGGCAGGCTCAGGCCGCCACTTCTTCTACGTGCCGGGTTGCGCCAAGCTTGATGCCGCGGTGAAAGCGCGGCTGGCGGGAGCGCCACTCCTTTTCTTCGACGGTACCCTCTACATCAATGACGAGATGATCGTGCAGGGGCTGATGAACAAGACCGGCGATCGGATCGGCCACATGAACATGTCGGGTGGAAACGGTACGGTCGCCTCTTTTGCCGATCTCGGGGTCGGCCGCAAGATTTTCATCCACGTCAACAACTCCAATCCGGCCCTCCGCGAGGATTCACCTGAACGGTCGGCGGTCGAGGCGGCAGGCTGGGAAGTCGCCTATGACGGGATGGCGATAAGGGTCTAAGCCATGTGCGGCATCGCGGGCTTCATGGACCTCGAGCGCCGCTCCGGTACCCAGGAGCTTGAAGCGGTCGGGCGCGCCATGGCGGCGACGCTTACCCATCGCGGCCCAGACGCGAACGGCCTCTGGTCCGACGCCGAAGCCGGTGTCGTGCTCGGCCACACGCGCCTCTCCATCGTCGATCTCTCCGCCGCCGGCGCGCAGCCCATGGCGTCGAGCTGCGGCGCCTGCGTCATCACCTATAATGGCGAGCTCTACAATGCGGGCGAGCTCCGGCCCGAGCTCGAAGCCCGCGGCCGCAGCTTCAAGGGTCATTCCGACACGGAGGTCCTGGTCGAGGCCATCGCCGAATGGGGCATGCGTGCCACGGTGGAGCGTCTCATCGGCATGTTCGCCTTTGCCCTTTGGGATCGCCGAACGCGCCAGTTGAGCCTGGTCCGCGACCGGCTCGGCATCAAGCCGCTTTACTGGGGAAGGCAGAACGGGCGGCTCGTCTTTGCTTCCGAGCTGAAGGCGTTGGAGGCGCTGCCCGCCTGGCGACCGGAGCTGAACCGCGATGCGCTCGCGGCCTATTTGCGGCTTGCCTATGTACCCGCGCCCCATTCGATCTATCGCGGCATTCACAAGCTTGAGCCCGGCCATGTCACTACCATCGTTGCGGACGGCCACGTCGAGACTTCGGCGTTCTGGAGTCTCGAGGACGCAGTCGAGCGGGGAAAGGCGAGCCCCCTCGATATGGGCGACGCAGAAGCCTGCGACGCGCTTGAATCACTGCTGGGTGACGCCGTGGGACGGCGGCTCGTCGCCGACGTGCCGTTGGGAGCTTTTTTGTCGGGCGGGATCGACTCCTCGGTGATTGCGGCGATGATGCGGGCGCGGAGCAACGCTACCGTACGCACCTATTCGATCGGCTTCAAAGAAGAGGGCTTTGACGAGGCTCCGCATGCGCGCGCGGTGGCCGCCCATCTCGGCACCGAGCATACCGAGCTCTATGTCAGCCCGGCCGAGGCGCAGGAGGTCATTCCGAACCTGCCCTCAATCTATGACGAGCCCTTCGCCGATTCCTCGCAAATTCCGACCTATCTCCTGTCGAAGCTCACGCGCGAGCACGTCACGGTGGCGCTGTCCGGCGACGGGGGCGATGAGCTGTTTGCGGGTTATACGAGGCACCGTTTCGCGCGTGTGGCAAGCAAAGTGCCGGCGCCCCTCGGACGGGTTTTGGCATGCGGCTTGGGCGTCGCGGGCCCCGCACTTTGGGACCGGCTGTTCCGCGCGCTTCCCGCGCGCCGGCGCCCCTGGCTTGGCGCCGACAAGATGCATAAGGCGGCGGCGCTGTTCAGCGCAGGCGGGGAGCACGGCTACCGCAGCCTGGTCAGTGCCTGGGACGCCCCAGAGGCGATCGTGCGCCAGGCTGATGAGCCAAAGGGCCCGATCTTCGACCCAAAGATCGCGCGCGCGCTGCCCGACCCGCTCGACCGCATGCAATATCTCGACACCCTTACCTACCTGCCGGACGACATCCTCACCAAAGTCGACCGCGCCAGCATGGCCGTGGCGCTCGAGGTGCGCGTGCCGATCCTCGACCATCGCATCGTGGAATTCGCCTGGCAGCTCCCCACACGCTTCAAGATGCGGCTTGGCAAGGGCAAGTGGCTGTTGCGCCAAGTGCTCTATCGCCATGTGCCGAGGCATCTGGTGGAGAGGCCGAAGACCGGCTTCGCCGTGCCCATCGGAAGCTGGCTCAGAGGCCCGTTGCGAGGCTGGGCCGAGGAGCTTTTGTCCGAAGAGCGCCTTTCCGAGGGCGGACTTCTCCATCCCGCGCCCATCAGGGCGCGCTGGCAACAGCACCTTGAAGGCAGGCGCAATTGGCATGCCTCGCTGTGGACCGTCTTGATGTTCCAGGCTTGGCGGGCGCCCCGCGGGATCTGACCCAATCGGGCTCTAGCTCGCCCGGCCGCCCCTCAAATCGCCGAAGGCAACGACATTATCGGCGCGCGCTGGGGTCGCGGTCTCCCCGGCGCCTTGAGCCGCTGTGAGCCAATAGGCTTCGATCCGCTCCACGAAGGGCCGCGAGCGCTCCACGAACAATCTCGCACCGCGCGTTTCGGCTTCCCGCCTCAACGCCTTGTGCCGGTTGCGGCAGCGTTTCAGGAAGGCCTGTGTGTCCTCCGGGCTTGCGAAGACCATGGTGGGCGCGGAAACAAGCTGGCGGAGCAAGGCGATGTCGTGGTCGTCGCCGAGGAGTTGCGACAAGGTGCGCGCCACCTCGACCCGCGCTGAAAGCTCGGAAGGCCAGCATGGCATAAGCAGCTGCATGTGACGCCAATGGTGCTGCAGGGTCTTTCGCCATTCGTGGAAGTCTTCGTCGCTGCCGCTCGCCAAGGCGCGGGTGAAGGCTTGGCGCCCAGTGCGATACGACTCGCGCAAGCCCTTGGCGACGGGAGGAAAGCCGTCGGGGTAGACCGCAAGACCAGCCATGGCTGGTCTCAGCGCGAAGAGACCGCGCATGGCGTCAGAAGCCGTGTTGCTTTCAAGGCTCCGCTCCGCAGCTTGCCGGCGCCTGTGCAGCCAGGCGCGCAAGGCCCGGATCGGCGTGCTTTCGCCAGGGTTCTGGCCGCCGCCGCCGAGCTTGTCGATGGCGTCGAGCAGGGCATGGGCGTCGCGGGCCGGCGCAAGCCCGCGGGCGATGGAGCGGACGCGCTCGGTCAGGCTGAGAAACACGGGCTCGGGCACGCCAGGCCGGATCAGCACCAGGAGAGAGCGTAATCTTTTCAGGCACTTGCGGGCGTCGTGCACGCCCCGATGGCGGTCCGGCGGGGAGGCCAGGCCGGCATAGGCCGCGTCGACCTCGGCGCAGGCGACACGCCGAACGGCCTCGCTTATTGGCATGGCCGGATCAAGACTGAAACTCAAACCCATCCAGCCCTCCGCCCGTGGGCGCACCCCGGGGCGATGTTCACAGGAGTGGGCGCGGCTGGTCAAGCCCCCCTACCCAAGCGGTGAGCGCGGTGGACGTCCTGTGGATAAGTTTCGCCAGGGTTCGGTGGCGGCGATCCACTCCCGCGTCCGTTGCCCCGGAGCGTCGCTCATGACGATATCGGTGACGACGGCCGCGGATGATGCCCCGGCCGCGAGCACCGCGGGCGCCCGCTCCAAGGTGATGCCGCCGATGGCGACGAGGGGACAGAGGATCCTCGACCGCCACTGGCCGATGCGAGCGAGACCCTGCGGCTGCCAGGGCATCTCTTTCAGCTTAGTCGGATAGATGGGGCCGAGCGCCACGTAATCGGGCTCGGCCGCAAGCGCCACCGCCAGCTCCGCGGAGCTATGAGTGCTCACTCCGAACTTGATACCGGCAGCTCGTATTGCAGCGAGGTCGGCATCTGCCAGGTCTCCCTGGCCGAGATGCACAAAATCCGCGCCCAGGCGAATCGCCTCGCGCCAATAATCGTTGATGACCAGCTGACAGCTATGGGCGGAAGCGGCCTTGAGCGCTTCCGCGATTTCGGATTTGCTCGCTGCCGGCATCGCGTTCTTGATGCGGAGCTGGATCAGCTTCGCGCCTTGGCCCGCGAGGCGCGCCACCCAGGGGGCGTCAGGAACGATGGGATAAAACGGATCGAGTTTGATCACGTTCGAACCTGATCAAACTCGATCAAGAGACTCGATCGATCTTGAAGAACGATGAACCCCGTCCGATTCATCTTGTGCAATCAATTCGCTAACGTTGTCGGCCTCTTCCATTTTGCACTCCATTTTGCACGATTGCCGCGAAGGCAATCACGTCCGTGCGGGCGGTGTAGCGATCTAGAATGGCTCCGACATCCCCTAAGCCGTGCCCGGTGATGGTGGCGATTTCCTGCGGTGTGCAGCCAGCCTCGGCTAGTCGCGTCACGGTAGTCCCGCGGATGTCGTGGAATGTGCGGTCGATGACGCCGGCCTTGCGACACGCTTCATGCCAGGCACCTTGGAAGCTGCGTTGGAGCCAGGGGCGGCCGTAGGAGTTGGTCAGGATTACCGGAGAAACACGCGGCGTATTCTCGAACACGGATCGGAGCCGCCGGGTTACCACACGCACGCGCCGCCCCGTCTTTTTCTGCTTCAGCTCAATCCGTTCCCCGTCATAAGCGCTCCACGGTAGCGCCAGAAGATCGCCCTGCCGCTGTCCGGTCTCAATGGCAAGCACTAGAGCGCGCTGTAGGTACTCAGGCGCCACGCCCATGAACGCCGCGACATGTTCCTCGGTCCAAATCTTCTCGGCTCGGTCGGAGTGGTAGAGGCGTTCAATGCGTTCCGGCGGGCGATACGCTGTAAGTCCGCCGCCGCGCGCCCACGAGATGACACGCATCAAGACTTTCCATGCGTTGTCTGCTTGGCAGAGACTCGTCGCCGCTATTCCGTCTCGCCAATTCAGAAACTCGCGGGTGACGCGCGGATCTTCGAGGGCCGCGAGCGGCAAGTCGGCAAAGGCGAGCTCGATCTTGCCCAGATGTCGCTTGTAATCGTCTGCGCTCCGGTCGCTAAGCTTCGCAAACTCCGGCGAGGCGAGATAGGCGACAATGACAGAGCGGAACAACGAGCGGTCGGGTGTGTGCCGATTGCGGCGTGCAGCCTCATAGCTTGCGAGGAACTCAGGTGATCCAGGCTCCCCAACCAGGCGAGGTCCGCCACGCCAAGCATAATAGTAGGTCTTGGTTTCGCCGCTCGCGAGTCGGCTTGTCGTGTCGGCGATGCCCTTGAGCTTAACCTGCATGGCTGCGCTTATCCCGCCAAGCGTCTAGGGCGTTGTTGCTGGAGCCACCCAAGCCCGAGACGCGGTCGAGCGCCGCATCAATGGCCTTCATGTCGAATAGCCCACAGTCCGGCAGCGGCTTCGGCAAGCGCCCGCAATCAACCCATGAGCGAAAAGTAGCTGGGGGTAGGCCAACCGATTCGGCTGCTTGCTTCTCTGAGACGAGACGTGGGAAAGACGCTTGAGCCATTAAGCTTACGCGGCGTCTGGCTTCGGCAGAACCTCGTCCCACTCGTCGCGGTCTAGATCAATCTTAGGAGGATCACCGAAAGTAAGTTTGAGCGTGCGGGCCTGCTGATCAATCTCGGCGCCATTGACTCGAAGACCGGACTGCTGGGCGGCCCTGATAGCGCGGGCCATGTCGGTTAAGCGAAAGGTGTGGGGGCCTCGTGACATTTACTCTCCTGCGGACCTCATCGAGGAACGAATCTACCCCCCTTAAGAATCTAGCTATGCACTAAACCGCAACAAAGGCTAGATCGTCAGGCTGTGAACAACGGGGAGAGCGCTCCCACGCTCAAAGGCTATTTTGGCCCCGGCGCAGGATCCCGTGTCACCCACCGTGTCACCCCAGCCTCACCCCCGGCCGCTTGCCGTCGATGAATTCGACGCCGGCAGCTTCAAGGGCGCCACGGATCGCGGCAAGCGTCTCTGGGTCGCCTCCGGCCCTTTTTGTTGCAGGGGGAGCAACTAGTGCAGTGGCAGTCGAGTTAAAGATGGCTGGCCTCGGGCCAAGATTATTGCCGAAACAGTAACAGGAGTACGTCCAATGAAACTCGCAACCTTCACGGCGTTGGCGATGCTGCTTAGCGCCGGCTATGCGTTTGCTGGGGCCGGGGCCCCGGGTCCAGAGGGTTCACAGGCCGCTCCCCCTTCGGGCCGTCCGGGCGCTCTCTTCGATGAAACTAAATGCCAAGACGGTTGGACTAAGGTGGCGGGCGGCAGTGACTCTTTGTCTTACGACAAGGTGGGCCCGTACATCACAAATCTCAAGCAAGCCGACCCCGACGGTGACGGCCAGGTCACGAAGGCCGAGTTCATGGGCGCCTGCAAGATGGGCTTAGTGAAGGAACAACCTAGCGAACCGGCCGATACCACCCGCGGTGGCGGGACGCCAGCCAAGCCTTAGCGCGACGAGTTCAGTCCAGCATTTGCCACTAATAGGGGCCGTCCTTCGGGGCGGCCTCTTTTGTTCTGAGGGGCGTCGGCTTCGGCCGGCGCTTTTTTTCTGTTCTTTTTGGAACCTATCTTTTCGGCAAAAGTTTTCCAGAGTCGAACGGCTGCGCTTTCCCCCCTTGGCCCCCAAGACCACGCAGCCGTTATCCTAGCTGAGAGAAGCCCCGGTCCGCACCACCGGGGCTTCTTCTTTGGGTGGAACCCAACTCAAATAAGTAGGTTCTGTCTTTAGCGCCCAACCCCCAACGAAACTCGTAATGATTTTGGGATGGGGCGCGACAGTAAGGCGTCGGAAGCCCCGTTTTTCATGCTTCCGCGGCTTCTCGGTTACAGACATCGGGGGGATTGCGATGCTATCCAGACCGCAGGAGGTACGCCGATGAAAGCCGTGTGCTGGGGGACTCTGATTGTTGTGATCTGTTCTGTTGCCTCGTCGCAGGCGGCCCCGATCACTCAGGGCGAAAAACGGTCGTGCAAAGATGACTATAAGAAATTCTGTGGGTCCTACGGACTCGAAACTAACGCGCTAAGAGATTGCATGGACCGAGTCGGCCACAGCCTTTCGCATGATTGCGTTGAAGCGTTAATCGATGCCGGCGAGGTCTCAAGAAGCGAGGTGGAACGCCGCAAGAAGCGCGGTAAATGACGGTTTCCACATAAATGCCCGCTGCACGAGCCGAGGCCGTTCAGATGCCCTTTCAGATCGTAGAGCTCGACCTCGATTCAAACGACAATGTCGTCGAGCGTGAAGTCGTCCCATACCCCTATCAGACACGCGAAGAAGCCGTCGACATGATCGAGAGCGTCGTGACGAGATTTGCGGAAGCTGGTTACGAGCCTGAGGGTGATTTCTGGTCGGCAATTGGTGGCGACGGTGAGACCCGGGTCAGGTTCATCATCGAAGGGTGTCTAAGGCTCCTGAGCTGCGGGCGTCGGCTTCGGCAGCGCCCTTTATAAAAAGCCGGGCAAAATGGACGAACTGAAATCCCTGGCCAACATCTTGGCGCACTGGATTGAGCCTGCTCCAGGCGTCACCGTATATCTCTTTGGGAGTCGCGTGCGCGGGACTCATCATTCCGGCAGCGACGTGGACGTTCGAATTTTTCTCAACGAATGCGTTTGGTGTGAGAGAAGCATGCAGTGGTGGATGTTGCAGAACAAGTCGGGCTTCGAAAAAATCAAAAGCCTGCTGCCAGGCGAGCTCAAAATTCACCGAGAGGAGCGCGACGATGCCGACAAGGACATTCGCAATGGGAGGCTGAATCCGATTTTAGTAATGGGGAATGTCGTGTGCGTTTGGACGCCGCCTAAGCCAGGAACAAGTTCAGGTCGACGAGGTTTAAATGTGCGAGGGCGATTGGAGTTGTTAAATTGCACGAGCATGGCGTCACGGTCAGGACCCTCCGATGACTTCTCACAAGTCCAAAAAGGTCTCTTTTGACGCCGCGAGTCTTCGACTATTGGAGGAGCTCTTTGAATCGACCTGGGCCATCGTCCAGGCACGTCATCCCTTTCGCAATTTGGAAAAAGACCCAGATCTGCAGAACGACCTTCGTCGGA
>JBARKP010000117.1:0-70447 GCA_049801475.1 Methyloceanibacter sp. | reverse complement strand
GTGCCGCAACCTCTTCCTTTGTCGCCTTCGCCATCGGCGCGAGCTTGCCGCTCGTGCCCTTTCTGCTTGGCGCCGGCAAGAGCGTGGTCATCGCCGCCGCCATCTCCAGCGCCGCGCTCTTTGCGGTTGGCGCACTGCTCAGCCTCTTCTCCGGCAGCGCATGGTTGAGCGGGTTGCGCATGCTGGCCATCGGCGCGGCGGCGGCCGCGGCGACCTATGGTATCGGATCGCTGTTCAACGTCGCGACGGCCTGAAGCGA
Source organism: Methyloceanibacter sp. (assembly GCA_049801475.1). Lineage (GTDB taxonomy): Bacteria > Pseudomonadota > Alphaproteobacteria > Rhizobiales > Methyloligellaceae > Methyloceanibacter. The sequence continues at coordinate 70,188 of JBARKP010000117.1, read as the reverse complement.
CGAGACCTGCTGAAAATGCCAGGCAGCGGGTGAAGGACATCGTGGTCGTGCCGACCCCGGTCCCTGGCCTCGGCCCGCAAGGCGCGGTCGCTGGCGCGCATTTCTTCATTCAGGACAAGGGCGGCAAGTCGATCGTGGTCGAGCCGGTCGACGACACCTTAGACCATGACGCTCCGCTTGGCGTGATGACCAACGCGCCGACCTACGATTGGCACATGACCAATCTGCAGAATTACATCAATCTCTGTCAAGGATGTGGAGCCAAGCTCGGGCCGGTCACGCTTCCGGCTACTTACGCCGCCCTCGCGCTTCGTGCGCACGGCGATCTACAGTCAGTCGGCGGCGCTGAACGCCACAGCCCAGGAGGCCGTGCTCTCGGCCTTCCATATTCTCAACCAGTTCGACATTCCGGAGGGTGCGGTCGAGAACGGCGCGGTCGGCGAGCTGGTGAACGAGGTGACGGAATGGACGAGCGTCGCCGATCTCAAGAATTCTGCGCTGGTACTACAGGACCGCGACGACCAGTCGATCCACATGATCGACTTGAAGCAGGCGGCGAACGCCGCCAAGGGCGAGACGCGCGTGATCCAGATGGAAGGCTCGACCCAGTCCATCGCGAACGCCTCGACCAATGGCATGGCCGGCAAGTAGCGACTGGGCAAAATGATCGGCCAGCGGGCTCGGCTAAAGCCCGCTGGCCGATGTTTGTCAGACTATGGGCAGATCATCCGCCAGCGGCCGAGGAAACCGCGCCGCCAAACGCAGCCCGGATAGACCGGCGGGCCCCAGGTCGCGGCATAAGGCGCCACGGCGCCGGAATAAGTCTGCACCCAGACGCATTGATAGGCTCCGCAGACCCAGGCCGCCTGTTGCACGGGCGAGCTTTGCGCCGCGTCGGGCGCCAAGGCGGGCACCGGCACGCCGGCTTCAGCCGGCTGGTTGTGGCCAGCGAGCAAGAGCCCCGCAGCCACGACTGAACTTGCCAAGATCGTCCTGATCACGCTCAATCCTCCTTTTCCTTGGGTAGGGATGACGAATAGCGGTCTAACCCGGGCGCGCGCGGGGGGTCCATACCCAAACGTCGATCTTTGGCCGTTAGGTCTACAGCACGCGCGAAATCTTGGTCGACGGTGAACGGCGGCTGAGCGATTGCCTCCCGTTGAGTGAGGAGCAGCTGAGACCGCCACCGCCATGCTGGCGGGCGTCTTGCAGAGGCATGGTCTGAAGGCGCGCGCGGTCCCAAGGCCATCTCGCCCGGGCATATCGTCTCGCTCGAAGCCTCCACGGCCAGGCTCGTCTGCCTGTCCTATCTCGGCACCGGCGGGAGCGCGGCCCATATCCGCTATCTCGTGCGGCGCTTGAGACGCATCCTACTGGAGGGCGCCATGGTGCTCGTCGGCTATTGGGCCGACGAGGGAGAGGCGGGTGCCGTCAAGGCGCTTGAGTCCATCGCGGAAGCTTCGACCTCGCTGCGAGAGGCCTCAGAGCTGTGCATCAATGCCGCCCGCGGCCAGGCGCCATTGGAAGGCGAAAAGGCGCCTGCGCGCGTCGCCTGATCGTGACGCCGGTGATGACGGCTCATCGCATACCGGTTTGCACCACCGAACAAATTAACTCGCCAAAATCCCACTCAGCCCTTGTGTCTTGCCATTTCCCGTCCGATTGGCTAACGTAGCATAACCTTAGGTAACTGGTCAAAACATCTCTGCGCCGTTACCTTAAATTCCCCCTGGGGAGACCTGATTTGCCTCGCCGTAGCCTCACAGCGGCCGCCGTGGAGCGCCTAAAGGCCCCTGCCAAGGGTCAGCTCGAGCACTTCGACAAGGGCTTTCCTGGGCTTGCTCTGCGGCTCTCATACGGGGGCGGCAAGAGCTTCGTCTTTTTCTACCGCATCGGTGGGCGCCTTCGCAGGATGACGCTCGGCACCTATCCTGCCCTGAGCCTGGCCGAAGCCCGCGAGGCATGGAGGGAAGCGCGCCAGGCCGTGCAGCTCGGCCGCGACCCTGCGATAGCCCGCAAGCGTGCCAAGCCCGCCACCGCCTTCGCAGCCGTGGCTGAGGAGTGGCTGAAGCGCGACCAGGCCAAGAACAAATCTCATGCGACGGTGGAGCGCATCGTCAAGCGCGAACTCCTGCCGGCTTGGGGCCACCGCTCCATTGCCGAGCTCAGCCGACGCGATGTTCTTGACCTCGTTGATGGCATCGTCGACCGGGACGCAGTCATCATGGCACGCCGGGTCCAATCTCATGTGCATCGTTTGTTTCGGTGGTGTGTGGGTCGCGGCATCATCGAGTCGAACCCCGCGGCTGACCTGCCGATGCCTGGAGCCGAGACCCGGCGGGATCGGGTGCTGACCGACGATGAGCTCGTGCAAGTGTGGCGCGGCACCGAACAGCTTGGCTGGCCGTTTGGTCCTGCTTTCCGTCTGCTGATCTTAACCGGGGCGCGCAGAGAGGAGATCGGGCGACTGCGCTGGTCCGAGGTTGGCGGCACCGATATCAAACTCGAGGGTGCCCGGACCAAGAGCGGCGATCCCCACATCATCCCCCTCTCGACGGCCGGCCTGGTGGTGCTCGAGCAGGTCCCGCGCATCGGCAACAGCGATTTCGTTTTCACTGCGTCCGGGAAGGCTCATATCTCGGCATGGTCGACAGCTAAGGGGCGGCTCGACGCGCTTGCACCGATCGCGCCCTGGCGGGTTCATGATCTCAGGCGCACCGCGGCCACAGGAATGCAGAAGCTTGGCGTCGGCCTGCAGGTTGTTGAGGCTATCTTAGGGCACGTCAGCGGCAGCCGCGGCGGTATCATCGGCGTCTATCAGCGTCACACCTACGACGCAGAGAAGCGCGCCGCCCTAGAGGCCTGGGGTGCCAACGTCATGGCGCTGGTCGAAGGCCGCGAGCCGGGCAAGGTGGTGCCGATGCGGGCCAAGTCGAATGTCTAGAAATTGGTGGTCAAATCGCGGCGGCGACTGCTGACGAACGAGACGAAGCAGCCTACAGTCCCAAATCGCGCGGATAGGAAGGCCATCCGACAAGCCGGGACGCACCGCTCGGTTTCCGCGCATCCCTTTCGGTGCGCGCGGGTGCGCGCGATGGAAGATGACATCCAACTGTTGCTCGACACGCCTTGTTTCTCCAGGGTGCAGCAGTTGATGGAAGAACTAGCTTGTGATTTCGATGACGCATTCGCCCGTGTCACGGCGAAATGGCTGGACGCAGGGTACGATGAACTTCTGCTTTATTGGTTGAAACGCGGAAGGGAACCCGGAGAGGTCCTAAGAAAATATCTCGCCGCGCTGATGGTGCCCGAACGCAGAGCGCGACTCCCTCTCACTAACATCCAATATGAGTTTCGCCTTGTGCCAAACCGAAAAGCGGGGAGGCAAAAACGTGATGAGCAGGGGATCAGCAGAGCCCGAGCCATCGAATTTACTTTGGCCGCTGGCGCTGAAGCGATGATGAAAGGGGTTAACCCCGGCAAGCACTTTTGGAGAGTCTTTAGGTACGCGCTCCGGCCCGAGGATTTTCCAACCGACAAGGGACGGTTCCCGTGGAAGGCCAAACTCGCTCGGATCGACGGGCAAGCAGGACGGCGAAAAAATCCTGAACCCGCAGACGACGTGCGCGCGTGGTTCGTCGAGAAGCACCGAAGTGGCGTCGTTAGCTACCGGAGTGCCATTGACAAAGCGCATAATGAGCTCAAAGGACACGAGGAGGAGCACAAGAAAAGTCTCGAGAAGGGAGCGACCCTTAAAAAGGGAAAGCGTTGGAGCGCTGGGATTAGTAAGGCGGCGCTCAGGAACGCCTACGACAAGAAGCTCCGAAGCTAATTGTGCCAATTGTTTAGCGCTGACAGCATTGATGCACGGGGCGCATCGTTGCACACCAAGTCACAACGAGGTGAGCAACGATGAATAGCCTACTGACGAGCACCGGCCCACAGGGTATCGATCCTGCCGCCGAGGTGTTCCTGACTTCCGGGCAACTGAGGCATCGGTGGGGCGGCTGTAGTGCGATGTTAATTCATCGCAGATTGAGGGGCGACCCCGACATGCCCGCCCCTCTGTATATGCACGAACACGGGCGCAGGCTTTGGCATTTGAGCAAGATCATTCACTACGAGCAGGTTCTCGCTCAGCGAGCAGCCTTGAAGGAGGCTTCCCGCGCCGCTGAGCGTGCCGCGAAGGAGGCTTCCCGCTCCGTCGAACCAATGGAGGCCGCGTAATCGGATGGCCCCTCCAGATGTGGCGAAGGGCGCCGCTGCACTGACAGCGAACGCCCCTCGGAAAACTGATCGGCATCCCGGCCTGATCGACCTCATAGTTAGCGGAGACCAGCAGCGAAAGCAATGCCTCTGCGAGCACTGTGGCAGGGCGCTATTGCCTCGCTCACATGGAAGTCCAGGCAGGGTTCGACGCTTCTGTTCCGCACGCTGCCAGAAGGCGGCGGTGCGCGAGAAAGCCGTTTTCGCGGGTTCCAGGTACAATCTACCACGGTGTCCGGAAATCGGGTCTAAAAGCCCTGTAAATTCAACGGCCTGCCAAGCCAAAAACGGGCACCTTTGCCCCTCCCCGATAGACATTCTCGGCGGCAGTAAACACCGGCGCCGCAAGGCTCATCTCAACCCTGATCTCTGGGCTTCGATCCTTCGATGTGAAGTCGGAGGTCAATGGCGACTTAATCGTCCCTGGTTGGCGCCCGAGATGCCGCAAGCTTCCTGCAAGGGAGCAAGGCGATGAATGCGCCCTTGGTCATCGCGACCATTGCGAAGAACTCCCGCGAGATGGTTCGCATCGCGCTAGATGAGTTCCGCGGCGTCAAGCTGGTTGACATCCGCGTCATGGCTCAGATGAACGACCCAAGCGGCCAATCGGTACCAACCAAAAAGGGGATTTCACTCCGGATCGAGCTTTTGGGCGAGCTGATCGCTGCCCTCAGGAATGCCGAAGCCGAAGCCCAACGCCTCGGCCTGCGCGTAGACGCTTCAGAGGACGAGCGCCGATGACCGCCCGCGAGCGCCTTCCTCAGCGCCGGCGGTGCGAGACGTTGAGCTTCGCCCTAGGCGGGCTGCTGTATCAAGCCACGGTGGGCTATTACCCTGACGGCCGCGTAGGTGAAATTTTCCTCAACGGCGCGAAGCTCAATTCCGACACTGACACCTCTGCTCGCGACTCGGCGATCATGGCGAGCTTCGCCCTGCAGCATGGAGCCGAGCTTGAGTGTCTCCGCTCTGCCTGCACGCGCGCCGCTGATGGTTCCGCTGACGGTCCATTGGGCAAGCTCCTCGATCTCCTCACACACCCGAGGCTCGTGCGGCCATGATCGCGTATGCGGCGCTCGCCGATCTGTGTGACGGCAAGTTGGGCCAGCGCGACGTGCCGTGCCCAGAATGTGGACCCGACCGGCGCTCACCTGCAAATCGCAAAAGGCTCACGCTGCGGGTTTGGCATCGTGAGCCCGGCTTCGCGACCTACTCATGCGCCCGATGCGGTGAACGCGGCTTCGCCAGAGAGAGGGATGGAACTCCAGCACCACTCACCCTAGAACCGGCTCAAATCAACGAGAATCTGCACAGGAAAGCCGATGAACACGACCATGACTATGCTGATCGCCAGCTCAATAAAGCGCGTCGGCTCTGGCAACACCGAGAGCCGATAGCGGGCTCACCCGCGGAGATTTATCTGCGTCGGGCCCGAGGCTGTCGCGGTGAGTTCCCCGACACCATCAGCTTCCTGCCGGCGCTGAAGCCGGAGCACCATCCTGCACTGATCGCAGCCTTCGGCATCGCCGGCGAGCTCGAGCCAGGCATCATCGAGATCAACATCGAGCAGGTGCGCGGCGTGCACCTCACGCTCTTGAAAGCCGACGGCAGCGGCAAGGCCGGGACCGATCGCGACAAGATCATGCTCGGGGCGTCGAACGGCTGGCCTATCGTGCTCGCAGCTCCGAATGATCTGCTCGGGCTCGCCATCACCGAGGGCATCGAAGACGCACTGAGCGTGCACCAAGCAACCGGCCTTGGGGCATGGGCGGCGGGTTCCGCAGGTAGGATGCCCGCTCTCGCCGAGCGCGTGCCCTCGTACATCGAGACCTGTACCATCTACGCGCACCAGGACGACGCCGGTCGCCGCGGTGCAGATCAACTTGCTGACGCTCTACTACTGCGCCGCGTCGAACTCCGCATGGAGGGCATCGCGCGGTGAAGGTAAACCCGGACATCAACGACACCCTGCGCGAGGAGGGCGAAGAGGCTGTCCGTGCTCGACACGACAATGCGAAGCAATATCAGCGCAACGGACCCGATGATAATGCGCACCCCGATGGTAATGGAGCGCACGATCCGCGCATTCGTCTTGTGGCGTTCGACGACATCAAGCTCGGAACAGAGCCGCGCTATCTCGTACGCGGACTGATCCCGCTCGTCGGGCTGACCGTGATTTGGGGACCGCCGAAGTGCGGCAAAAGCTTTTCGGCCTTCGATCTCATGATGCACGTTGCGCTTGGTTGGGAATATCGCAGCCGACGAGTACAACAAGGCACCGTCGTCTATTGCGCCTTCGAAGGGCAATCAGGCATCCGTGGTCGTGTCGAAGCGTTCAGACAACGCTTCCTCGCAGAGAACGCTGGAAGCGTTCCGTTCTATCTCCAAGCCATGATGCTCGACTTGGTGCGCGATCACGCCGAGCTCGTCGCCGCGATCCGGCTGACGCTTGGCGAGGTGAAGCCGGTCGCCGTTGTACTCGACACGCTCAATCGGTCGCTCCGCGGCTCCGAGAGTTCCGACGAAGACATGACGGCCTACATTAGTGCCGCTGACGCGATCCGGGAGGTCTTTGACTGCAGCGTTATCATCGTCCACCACTGCGGCATCGATGGCACGCGCCCGCGGGGCCATACGTCGTTGACTGGTGCGGTCGATGCACAGTTGGCTGTGAAGCGCGATGGCACCGGCAACATCGTCGTGACAGTTGAATGGATGAAGGATGGACCAGAAGGCGACACAATCGCCAGCCGGCTTGAGAAGATCGAAGTCGGTACGGATGAAGATGGGGAGTCAATCACGAGCTGCGTGGTTGAGCCGGTGACGGGTGACTACGGCAAACCTCAAGCTAAGATCACCGGACAGGCCAATGTCGCGCTCGATTTGCTACGCACCGCCGTGACAGAAGCTGGCGAAATACTGCCCGCAAGCAATCATGTCCCGGTCGGGGTCAGAGGCGTTCAGGCCAGCCTATGGCGTCGGTACTGCTATCAGGCCACCGTGACAGACAGTGATGACCCTGATGCGAAGCGGAAGGCTTTCAATCGGGCATCCAAGAAACTGCATGAAATCAAGGCTATCGGCGTTTGGAATGACTGGGTTTGGATAGCCGACCATGCGAACGGGACATGCGGGACAGAGCGGGACGTGTCCCGGTCTTGTCACGCGGACCAAAGCGGGACGGACAGGGACACCCCCCTTAAAGGGTGTCCTGATGTCCCGATGTCCCGACTTTGACGGAAGGCGTCATCGCTCATGTCCAATGCGATGCCCTGAGAACAGGGTCATAACAGACCCGATGGGTATTCCGGCACGAGTTCGAGGCACGGTCTGGGGACAGATGAAATGACAGTGGCGCTGCTAGCTCAGTATGAACCCCAAGTCTTGCGACCGTTCCACAGGAGCGAAGCTCTTTCGATTGCGGAAGCTGCGCTCACGGCAGGCCGTTCACGACGGACAGTTCGCGAGTGGTGTCTACTTCACGACATCGGCCGCCGCGTTGGCGGGCGATGGGATGTCTCCAAGATCGCTTTGGCGATGTGGCTCGACGGTAATAAGGACGCTCTAGCCGCCTACCTCGCGGGTGACCGCAACTCTCCGGAAATCGCTGAGTACTTCCAGCGATGCGGCGTGCCGCTCCCAAGGCGGCGCGAATGAGGGCTTAGGAGATGCCGGTCTTCACACCAACACCGGAAACAAAAATCCGGGCAACGCTGTGCCAATTGCGCCCCGGGCCCTTGAGACTGGGCAGCCCCCAGAAACGGTGACAGGGCGATGTTTGTCGTCAGCGGGTGTGGCTACCCGCCCCGGCAGCATCGTGAGGCGAGCCGAAAAAATCGCCTCAACGCGAGCGCCAATTTTTTTTGGCCTCTCGATAGTGGACTGCAAAGGGTCAACTTGCAGGGCTCATTGAGCCAAGTGGGACTAGTACGCGGTGCAACCGCCCTCTCCATTGCCAGGAGCCAAGGCCATCCCACCCCTATTAGCGAGGCTAACGATTTCTCCGCTGGCGCAGAAAGAACAAGAGCCGGATGTGACCCGGCTCCCGTCCCGCTATCCTAGGAGGTGCCAACCAGACTAGGAGCGAAGCTGATGATTCCGCCGGTTAAATTGCAAACCGGATCGTGCAGCGATCTATTCATTTGTCGGCTCGGACTGGCATCCGGGCCGATTTGTTATTCAAGAAGCCCTGTTTCAAAGGCAGATTGCGCCCACCGCATTAGGAATTCAATGCGCTATGTACTGCTGATGGAAACGTTGGTCCTTTTCTGCTAGCGCGCGACCGGTGGAATCGCTGGGTTGACGTTCTGAACAGGTTCATCGCGCATTACTGGCGGTACCATGGGGCCATAAGGGGAGTTGCCCCATGTCTGGGACGTGGACGGAACGTAGGTCTGGCCTACGTTCGGAATTGGCGTGGGGCTCGGTGGGGCCGGTGGCTGCGTGTGAATGGTGTAGATTGAAGGATCAGGGGTGAACGTCGGTGCTGGTTGTTGCGTGGCGAGTTGCTCGGCCATCTGAGCTAATCTTTGTCGTTGCTCGTGGTGGATTTCCTCAGTAAGCGCGAGCCCTTCCCAACAATGTGATGCTACCTCAAGGGCGTGTCGCCAATCATAGACAGCGGCGGCATCTAATTCGGCCTGCACCTCATTTTCGATCGCAGCTCTACGTGCGGCCGCGTCATTGTATTTGGCCTGAGCCTCAGCTCCAAACATTGCCGCCTTTGCCATCAGTCGATCATGGCTAGCGATCATCTCGGCGTCCGGGTGAGCAGCTTTTTTTGCTCGATCCTCCCAGGCCCGGCAACTTGCAGCAATGTTTTGTTCTACTTTTTGGTCACTCGTTCCACCAGAATTGGCGCACCCAGCAATCCAAAATGCCGCACCGAAAATCACGATTGCTCTGATCGCGCCAACTGTTTCGCCACTGCGGCAGCTTCCGGCGACAGGTCCGGGTTCGCCGCCGCTGCCGACCGCATCCTGCCGCGCTATGTCCAATTGCTCTTGCTTCTCTTGCGGGCTCCCGTGTTGCTGTGATTTCTTCATTGTTGGCGACGTCACCAGGATTGGTGCGGACCGTCCAAAGCGGGCCACAAACGCCGCTTACATCGGTTCCCTCACGCTACAGCAATCCGGCCCCCGCGTGATCCTGAAAAAGCTCGGCACTGCGGACATAGCCGCGCAAGGTTTCCATGTTGTTCGCGCGCGCCGGCAGGATCAGCGGCTGGACGATGTTCCTGAATCGGCCTTGGTATGGACCCAATGCATACGGCAGAAACGGCGGAAACGACCTACCAATCCTGACTCACTTCGCGCACCTTTGAGACGGATTTTCTGTCGGAGGTATGCATGAGCGAAGTTCAGCATGAAGCCTATCAACCGATCATCGAGGACGGCCGCGGGCGCTTCCCCGAGGACGTGCGCTTCAAGGCGCCACGTGGGCTGCGCCAAGCGATCGCCAAAGCGGCCGAGCTCGACCACACCACGCAAGCGGAATGGACGCGACGTGCTCTGTTGCAAAGCCTGAGCGCGAGAGGCGTGAAGCTGCGGCGCGGTCGGCTCGAGCTTGAGGACAACGTCGATGCGACCATCCGCTAGTCTTATCCGCATCTAGGGTAGGGAGGCTAAAATCGCACAGGTTCCCTACACCGGCGTGCCGGACGTCACCCCGGCACCAACTCGCCCAGACGATTACGAGCATATCAATGCTACGCCCGAATCCTTTGGCGGCTACATCGCGCAGGGAAAGAAGCAGCTCGGCGCAGGCATTGAGCAAGCCGGCCAGGGAGCGGTCAAGGCTGGCGGTTGGTTCGGTCAGGTAGCCGCTAATCAGGCTTACAACTCATACCAAGAGTTTGCGGACAAACTCTTGAATGGCGATCCAAACCAAAAGGACGCCCAAGGAAACCCAGTGCCTGGATATCTGGCCTTACGGGGCCAAGCGGCAATGAACGCACGGGCTGGGGTTGAGCAGGCGCTCGATGACAAGCGCAAGGAAATTTACGGCGGTCTGTACACTGGCGAATCTCAGCTTCAGTTCGACCAGATTTCGAGGCGCCGACAGTCGTGGGACTTGCAGAGGATCGGCGGCCATTACGACCAGCAGATGGATACCTGGGCTGGAGATAACCAAAAGGCCTCTCTCTACAACGATACCAAGTTCACCGCCGATAACTGGAACAACCCAGAGCAGCTACAGCATGCGTTGGCTGACCTGCGCCACGACAAAGCTATGGAGGCACAACTTCAGGGCGAGAAAGAGGGAAGCCCAATTTGGAATCAAAAACAAAATGAGGCAGAAGTCATTTGGTTATCCACGCGCCTTCAGGCGAGAGCGGCTGCGAATGATCCTGCGGGCGCTTTGGCCGAGCTTAACGAGCCTGACAACAGGAAAATGGCTGGTGCGCGATATGAAGAATTAGCCAACAGCTTCCGCGCGCGCGCTTACGCGCAGGAGAGCAAGCAAATGGGAACCTTTGAATGGAACAAAGCCGGTGCGGCGAATTTTTCTTTACCAAGCTCGATCACGCCGGATCAGCTTCATGGGGCTTTTTGGGGACAAGAATCCGGCAATAGATCAAACCCGCCAGTCAGCCCCACAGGTGCGCGCGGTCCCGGGCAGATCGAGCTAGACACTTGGGCCAAGTGGGCGCGGCCGGGCGAAAGGATTGACAATGCGACCGACAATAGGACTGTCAGCGCCCGCATTCTTGATACCTACTTTCAGAACTACGGCGGGGCTACTGATCCTGCTGGCGCACTAGCCCGGACAGCCGTGGCTTATTAGTCAGGACCAGACAACGTCGCCCCTCCTGGCAGTCCTACACCGTGGATTGTGGATAAATCGCCACCTAGAGGTGTCAGGGGTCCATCGACCTCGGCCTATGTGGGCGACATTGTGCAAAGGCTGGGCGGAGTCAGAGCCGATGCTGTCCAAAGCCTGATGGTGAACTATAAAGACAAGCCCCCAGAGGTAGTGCAGGGCGCGATCGATTGGGTGAAGAAGCTCGATACTGACGCTACGATAGCAGCAAATGCCGCTGCGGCCGCTCGGAAGCAAGTCGATCTTGATGCCAAGAATGAATATGTTTCCGGCATGATACAGAACGGCGTGGCGTCGCCGGAAATGATACAAAAGGCTGGCGCCGACCAAAGACTCTCAGCGGAGAGCAAGGAAAATCTCGTCACCTTCGCAAAACAGGATTTTGGTCTCTCGCCCCCAGGGCAATTTGGCCCAGCTTATACCGACACCGCTCGCCGCATCTTCTCCGACGGGCCTGATCGCCTTACCGATTCAAACGATATCCTCAAGCTTGGCATCGCTGAGCCTGGTGGCGGTCAGGCATCCTTGACCCCGTCTGGCGTGGATAGGCTGATGAAAATTTACGCCGAGTCCCTCAAGCCCGGTGACAAAGCCTCTATCAACAGGACGGTCAGCCACTTGGAAGATTACGCCAAAGGGATCATGGCAAAAGAGCAGTTGGTTCCAGGCATGCCGGGGACGATGGCAACAAACAAAAAAGGCTTGGATATTTTTAATGGCAAATTCATTCCGCTGATGGAGGGCGATATTGACAGGTGGATCAAGGGCGGAAGCAAGGGGGAATCCCCTCTGACCCAGGAGCATGTCGATAAGCTGATCGACCAGATTTACCCAGAGACACAACGCAACGCCGACAACGTAATGGGAGGTGAGGGCGGGACGGCAACTCCCGGTGCCGCACCGGCGCGCGCTCCCGAAGTTCTACCGCCGCCTCCGCAAGGTGTCGACGCCGCAGCGTGGGGTTCTGTTATGGCTGATCGGCCGATGTCTGGGGGTGCGCCATATCCAGCCGCAGATTGGGCATCCAAAATTGATTGGCTGCGGCAAAACCCGACGACGGAAAACATCAAGCTATTCGATGAGTCGAAGTTCGGGACAAAAGCCGGACTAAGGGGTGTGGACATCCTCAACAAGTTGAATGGGACCACGCCACCAGGCGTCAGCTTCAATGAACCGCCGAAAGTCGAGCAGGAAGCGCCGTCGCTGCGTGAAAGAGTGTCTGGAAACGCAGTGTGGCCTTGGCAGAGTATGAGGCCAACAGCACCCATAGAAGACCCGGAGGTGCTTCAGGCGATGCAAGTGGCCAATAATCCATGACCCTTGACGACACCCAAACAGCGAAATCAACGAAGCCTGACGCGAAGCCCATCCCGAGCTTCCAGGAAACGCTAGCCGCCGATTGGCATTCGGCCAAAGCCGCTTTGCACTCGGCCCAAGCCGCAATGGAGCAAGCGCACAAGGCGTTCGATCTCGCGGTGATCGAGGCCCGCACTGCCATTGCGGCGTTGGACGAGCCTTGGCAGGTTCGCGGGGTTGCGAGGCCGTTGAAGGAAGACAAGTCAGCACCGCCGCCACCACCGGTAGGAAACATAAAGTGCCGTGGATTGATCTCTGGGAGAGTGGCGACCTCGGTCATCACCGGCCGAATTTTCCTCGGCGAAATTTGCCTCGACCCATTTTATGTCGTCCAAGAAAGATTTTGTGGTGAGGAGCGTCGCGTCGTTGTCGTCCCGACGGCGAGATCAGAAAGCGAAGCACTCGCACTGGCGGAAGAGGAATGCCGAGCCGCTGAAGAAGCCTGGGCGGAGGCCGTGGCGGCCATCGTTGAGCGGTGCGGGGTCAACGCGGCCAATGTCGCCCTATGGAACGCTAATAAGGCCGAGGTCTACGCACATCAAGGTATGAAGCACTTGGGAATGCCCTAGTAAAACCAGCCTAGAACGAGGAGCTTGTCGAAAGTCAAAACCAGATTGAGCATCGGCGCGATGAAGTCTGGAGCGAATTGGCCGCTCGCGAACTGAACTAATCTCGTCCCGGATAACACTCTGCGCTACATGCAAAAAACGGAGCATAGCCAAACGGAAACTTATGCTTATCCACTAATGGCTTAGGAACTAAACATGCCAGCTCGTAAAACACCCTCCAAAGGCGGCAAGCCCGACAAGTTGATGCGCCATGCAATCCTCCTCGCGCTCAACGAAACCGCCGTTGTTCAGGGCAAGAGAAGCAAAAAATACAGGCTCGTGGCCAATGCGCTGGTCAACAAGGGTATGGAAGGCGATATCCCGGCTATCAAGGAGATCAACGACCGCTCAGACGGCAAGATACCGACCCTGAACGATTTCGATGACGGCGGTCTGAAGCTCGAAGACTTGATCCACATGAGCTATCAAGTCGGCAAGCAGCGCGGGTAGCGCGAGCCGCGTCTGCTGCCAGTGATCGACCTCAAAGCTGAGGAAGATCAATGAGTTCGTGACTTGTAATCATAGGATCGCATTGTCTAAGCCATTGATCTAGAAGGCGATGATCTGTCCTCATCGCGGCTAAAGGTAACGGACAGGTAACACCAGAGCCCAAAAGGCCAGCCCCGCGGCCAGAAATGACCCTGCCGCGGCCAGAGCTCTGCCTGGCGACTTGGCTGGTCGGGGGGGTGGAGGTAGGCCGGGCGCTCTACCCATCACGCCTCTAACTTCCCGGGAAAATTCTGGGAAATTTCTGGAAAATTTTTGGGGTAAAATGAAGCCTCCCAAGTGCAAGATATGTGGCCGAGAAGAATGGCGGCATCTTTGCGGGGGCGCTGCACCGGCTGTTAACAAGGGTGTTAACAGGCCTGTTGTTAACAAGGCGGCTGTTAACAAGGCTAAGCCTTACCCACTTGTTGAACGGCTCAGTGCGGTTGCGCCTGAGAGAGAGGTCCGAGCAACCAGCGACCGGACTGAGTACATGCGGGAGTACATGCGCAAGCGGCGTGCGAAGGAGAAGCATGTATGAGCGCTGAGCCTCTCAAGCTTGCGCCGTCACAGCGGTATCACCCTCGAGGAGGCTGATCCACGTCGGGTGTAGAACCCGGAAGAAAGCAACTACTGAGCCGCACACTCAGGGTGTGGCCAAAAGGAAATAAACGAGTAGCTGCGCGGAAAGCATGACCGCGCAGACAACGAGCATCTTAAAGAATGCCGGCAATCGCATCGGATAAGGCCTCCAGTTGGCTGGTTACCAAATCCTCTGGACTTAGGCTGTAGCTTCGGCGCCACACACGGGTAAATTTAGGCCCATTCCGGCTATTTGCTCCACCCCAGCTCGCTGGCCTTGGCGTTGGCCGCGGCCCAGGCTTGGACGTGAAACTCTGCCCGAGTCATTGGGGCACCGTCAGCCTCTTGGCCCGCGTGCGATTTGGCGAGAAGCTCCCGAGGGGTCGCTCTGTAGTAGGTTGCCACGTAATCGGTGCCCGGAAGGGTGACGATGATCTCGTCGCCGCGGACTTCGACGTGAAGGTCGGCGCAAGACCTAAGAGGCTATCCCTATCCTTCCTTTAAATGCAATTGCATGAAGGCTTTTCGCTGCCGTCTCAGGTGCTTAGACTGATCGCATGGAACCGGAGATCACCGCTGCCGATCTGCAACGCCTTCTCGGCGTGAACAAGGTAAGTCTGGCGGACCTCGCCAAGCGGGGCGTCGTCACCAGGGGCAAGAAGCGCGGCGCCTACGCCATCGAAAGCGTGAGCGGCTATTGTGCGCCCATCTGCGCGAGATCGCGGCCGGACGCGGCGGAGAAGACGCCTCGGCAGCTCGGGCTCGGCTCGGGGCGGCGCAAGCGGACCTCACCGAAAGCCACGCTACGTTCTTTTCCTCAGAAGGAACCGGTGAGGTCTCGTGGACCATATCGGACCAGCGTAGCCAACTCCTATCCGCGCTCCTCTGATGACCTCACTAGGGCGAGGCGTGTCCCCGCAATCAGCGAACCACAATCCGGTACAATAGCCAGGCGGGTGTGCCGTTTAACGTGCCGGTTACGGCAAGGGCTCAAGTTACGCGGGGGCCGGTGATCGCTTGAACGGCTCTGATTAAAACCGCAGCCGGATACCCAATCTCGCTGGTCCGACGCTGAGCATCCAGTTCAGGCCGTGAATGAGATAAACATAAAACGTCCCCGGGGGATCGAACATGACTTCCGGTCGTTTCGTGCAAAGGTGGTCATCGGGCCCTCTCACATTCTAAAGGCAAGCTATGAGAGAGATGCGATGGACAATTTGGATCCCCCTTGTTTTGGTCGTCCTACTAGCGGCCTATGCCATCTGGCCGGTGCTTGGCTTCTACAGGATTGCCTCCGCAGTAGAGTCTAGGGATGCTTCCACTCTGACGCAGCTCGTGGATTTTCGTTCACTGCGAAAGTCACTCACTAAACAGCTCCTCGCCACTTACCTCGAACTCACCGGCAAGGAGAAAAAGCTAGGTCCCATTGGAAAAAGCATCGCTATGGGCGTTGGTGGTTCCATCGTTGAACCTATTGTGGCTCGCCTGATCAATGCAGAGACGCTGCTGGACTTGCTGACCACAGGCAAGGCAGGAGAAGTGGCCGGGGTCTCGCCTGAGCTCGCCCCATTTTCCACGACGGCATTGCGCAATGGCTGGCAAACGTGGTGGGCCTCGGAATATGGCCTTGGCGACTTCTACGTGTACCTCCCGCCGGAAAAGTCACCTGACGAACGGTTTAGGGCGAAACTTAGCCTCTCCGAATGGCAGTGGAAGCTCTCAGGAATTGGTCTACCGCAGCCGCTGCGGGCGCAGTTGGTTCAGGAGATTCTGAAGCAACAGAAAAATCAGAAAGAGTAGCTGTGGGGCTCTCATTGGGCGTGATCCTCGAGGAGGCCACCGATGAGGAACGCGCCTTGGCCGCGGTCACGTCGCACGAAGACTGGGGGCGCGCCTTCGGGATTTTGATCGACGCCGCAGGTGGACTGGAAGCCGCAGTGCGAGCGTCATATGAGATCGTGGCCGAGAGGAAGCGGCAGCAAGAGAAAGCCAGCAGAGCTAGGTTGGGGACTCATTCAAATCCACTGACACATGATGGTGGCGAGTGCGAGTCCTGGGCGTGGCGATCATATCGGGTTGCGATTCGTCGCCAGTTTTTCAACTTGCAGAACATGCGCTCAATAAATTGCGGCATCGATAGGTCTTTTGATCGAGCGGGTATGGGTCCGTCGGGTGGCGGTTGATGGGATGATAGCCTTGATCTTTCGTCGCTTGAGCCACTTACGAAAGCTGTCAGCATCATAGGCCTTATCGGCAAGCAAGCGTTTGGGCTTGTCCACGGCGCCCAGGAGCGCGGGGGGATGGGCGCTTTAGCTCCTGCAACGGACATGGGACCAATTGGCGCGGAGGCCGAGTTCGCCAAATCCCTTGTAAAGATGCCTTGGAAGGAATATTAATCATCCATTGGAATGGCCAGTAGAGTATACCGACGAGTTCGGCGCATGGTGGGACACGCTCACCGAGGCCGAACAAGTCAGCGTGGACGCTCATGTCCGCCAACTGGAGCAGCGCGGCCCCAACCTGCCGTCTCCCTATTCGAGCGGCATCAACGGATCGCGGCACGCCCATATGCGGGAACTTAGGGTGCAGAGCGGCGGCAAGCCCTTGCGGGTTTTCTACGCCTTCGACCCGCGCCGTATGGCGATCCTGCTGATCGGTGGCGACAAGACCGGCGACAAGCGCTTCTACGATCGCATGATCCCGGTGGCCGACGATCTCTATGACGAGCATCTGGCCGAGCTGGAGAAGGAGAAGGAGAAAGACGATGGCCGGTAGGCATTCATTTGCGGAGCTGCGCGCCCGCATGTCGTCCAAGGCGCAGGCCGAGGCCGAGGCCGAGGCGCTGCGGCTCGGAGAGCAGATGAACCTTGCCGAGGTGCGGCGGGCCTTGAAGCTCTCCCAGGACGAGATCGCGCAGACGCTTCAAATCGGACAGGGTTCGGTCGCTAAGTTCGAGAAGCGCGCGGACATGTATGTCAGCACCTTGCGCCGCTTTATTGAGGCAATGGGAGGCGAACTGGAGATCGTCGCGCGATTCGCAGGCCACTCCGTCAAGATCAAGAATTTTGCTGATCTGGACGATCGGAGCGCACCTGATCGACTGCATGATGCCCGCAAACAGCACGAAGGTGGAATTGCTAAAGGGATAAATCAACCTGACGTATGAAGGGACCGCCAGGGACCCAACAGCCACCATACAAGATGCATTCGCGCTCGATAGGTCACAAACATAGGTCACAACGATGCTGGACCATTGTCGGCAAAACTGCTGAAGAACGGGACGCTGAAGACCTACAAGAGCTTCCCGCACGGCATGCCCACCACGGAAGCGGCCACAATCAACGCCGACCTGCTCGCGTTCATCAAGGCCTGATCGACACTAAATTCCAGCGTCCAGTCGAGAAAATAGGGATGAAGACGAGGCCTTTCATCAACGGGAAGCCGGGCATCCCGCTCCCCGAATGATCGAACCGCTTGCGCGCTTCCGCTTAGAGCCATCCGCCGAAAAGATCGCTTGTTTCAAAAAGAAGCGCCTAACCACGTTAAGCGGTTAGGCGCCAGAAAGCGCGCGTTAGCGCGATGCGCCGGGAGGGAAGCCGGCGCAAGCGGATCACGTCTCGGCTAGACGGGGGGCACTACCAATTAATCGACGTCACCCGGTGGATGACACATAGCGCGCCCTGGGATAGTGCACTACTGTACCTGTGTATCCCGGTGCTATACCTAGGTTTAGAACGCTTGACAGATCGCGGTGGCACCAGGCCCGCCGTCGAGGGCGGTGTAGTAAGAAAAGCCCCGACGGAGTGCCGGGGCTGAAGTGTGTGAACGCGGAACGTAAACAAGAAGACTGATGGCTCTAAGGGTGTGCCATCGGACGTAAGCGTACCACGACCATCCTGCCTCGCGACTCGGGTGCGCTTTTTTGGCGCGGTCATTTGCTTGGAGACAACGCCCCCGCGGGCGCCTCACCATCAGGGGCCGAGCAGGCTTGAGAGAGTGGTTCGAGAGTTGGAATGCCTGAAGTTGAATAAAAAAAGCGGAACCGCTGTTTGTTTTAGCAGTTTTCGTTTGTGGTGCGACTCGGCGCGGCTGTGGTCCAGCACCTAAAGCAGTGCTAATCGCTTCCCCGCGGGGAACAACTCGCCGTCATTGGGGCACTAGAGCTTTATTGCAAAGCGAATGGCGAAAACGGCGCGCTTGACCCCTAAAGTTCGGCGCCTAGCTTCAACACTATCGAAAGGGCGCCGGCCGAAGCCGAAATTGACGCTTGCCATGAGCCATTGAGGATAGAAGCAGAATGACGTAGCCCTTTCGATGACGCTGATGGGTCGCCGCGCTTCGCCCCGCGGTCGCGGCTGATGATGTGACCCAAGCGGAGATCAGGAGCGCATTGACGCAGTGGACGACTGACTTCAATGCAGGGAACGCGGACAAAGTCTGCGAGCTGTTTGAACCCGACGTGCTTGCAGACATTCGAACAGAGCCTGAGCAAAATTACCGGATCATTTGCGATCGGCTGAAACATGTGCTGAACGACAGCACGCGCTCCTACTCCTATTCGTCCGACATCAAGGAAATCCTCGACTTCGGCCAGATGCCGGTGGTGCGGCTGGTCTGGACGATTGCAGGGGAGGACGGCGGCAAGACCAACTCCCATCGAGTCGGGAATGGACGTGTTCCGCAAACAAGGGGACGGTAGCTGGAAGATCATGCGCTATATGGCCTACACGCAGTAAGCTACGGCTGGTGCGGCTCGAGCAAGCCTATCGCCGAAGAGCTCTGGCGAGGTTTTCGAGTTCGGAAAGGCTCGAGAGCAGACTTACGCTGCAAGTCGTGAGATGCGGCTGCGGAAAAAGCATGCAATAGAATTGGAAAGGTATATGGGAATTTTGGGAGCCAACACATCTTCATAACCGAGGAGTTCGAGTAAGAACCAGTATCGGTCATCTCGGCGAAAGCGGCGCGCCAAATCGAAATGTCTCTTCGTTCTCGAAGGGAAGCAAATTGTTGTTTCGGGGTCCGTGCCTCTGAAGCCAGTGGCCGGCACTCCACTGAAATCTGGGAGGGCATCTTCCGTGAAACTGAGATTCCAATGACTGCATAAACGGCGCAGTGCGCCGAGCGGATTGCACACGATGTCCTCATACCTCAGGATCATGCTCGTTGAGTGGTCGGCCAAAAAGGACTCGTAAGCGTCCAAAAAATTACTGGGGTCGACAACATTCTTTACCGCCGGATGCCTTAATAAGCTGGCCAACTGATCGACTGGGTGTCGAACCAGCAAAACCTCAGACAACTCGAAATGATGGCCCAGCGCTGCACGCAAGGAGCTGTTTGTCGGCGCCTGGTCGAAATATGGCTTTCCGATATAATCGACGTAACTATAATCGCGCACGATCAATGTCTCAGCGCGTTGCGCCAGTAGCCGATGAAGCATCTGGATAAAGTCTCCGAAGCGCCGACAATCACCGAGTTCCGTCGGGTCGAAACCTGTAAGTTCCGCTGATAGCTTCGGTCGCCAATCGCGCACTTGGGTCAGGGGATTCAGCCGATAGCTGTAGAGGTAAGCCGACCTAGGGTTGACTTCGCTGAGAACAAAAGTTCCAGGGACGGCACCAAGCAAACGCGCCAGAAGAGTGCTGCCGCAGCCGCCAAGCGCCTTCAATACCGGTAAAGTAGCGTGGCAGTTCAGTTTCGCCTCCGTTGCTGATGGTTAATCAAGCAAGTTGCTAAAGCGCCCATCGTCCGCTCTCTCGGGCGCACATCTGAAGATGAGGCGCATTGTGACAACTGATGCCGTCAACAGCGCGGTAACAGTGAGTCCATTTCGGGGCTTGAATGTGAAGGCACTCGAAAGCTCGAGCAGGATATGGAGAGCTGATCACCTTCATGGACCTGCTTGATCGTGATCCTGACCTCGAGCCCGGCGGGGGCACGAGCCTGAAGGTTGGGAAAATCGGAGCCACGAGCCGGCGCTGAAGCCCCGATGGAGAAACTAATCGGCCTCCTATGAAGTATCGATGCAAACGATAACGTCACGATGGCTGAGTGTCGCCGATTTGTAATTATTCGTTTCAAAAGACGCTCCAGCAATGTCCAGAAACAGAAATCCTCAGCCTGAGCGCGACGACAGAAGCGCTCAGAAGAATCTCAAGTTGAGACTTTTGTGAGCGACACCGCCAAGAAGTCCTTCGGCCGCTACCGCGCCTGCCCGCATGGTTGGGACGGCGAGGAGGAGCGACGACGCCTTGTGTTTAGCCCTGCCAGCCCTTTAGCAGTGCTCACACTGGCTGAAGGCCTTGCTAACCTCTCGCCCATGTTGCGTAGGAGGGCGCTATGTGGTTCGCCTACATGGACGAATCAAAGCAAAACAATCAGTTCTTTGTGTACTCGGCCCTCGTAATGAATGGCGACAAATGGAACGAGGCCTTCTCTGCGATCAAGGGCTTCAGGCGGCATCTACGTGAAGCCCACGGCATCTATATCAACAAAGAGCTGCACGCGTCCAAATTTGCTGCTGGCAAGGGACGCATTGCAAACCGCCCGTTGGATGCCCGGGAGCGCGTTGCCGTTTTCGGCAAAGTCATGCGCTTTGTCACGAATTGCCGTTTTTTTAGGATCGTGAGCAGCGCAAATACGAATGAGTTTGTCGCATTCGAGCGACTGATAAATCGCCTCAACCGCACCGCTGACAAACGTGGACACTACGTGCTGCTATTTTGCGATGCGGGACAGGAAGCGACATTCACCAAGCGTATCCGCAAGATGCGAGTTTACAATCCCATCTGGAGCAACAGAGGTGTTTGGGAGGACACGGGTCAAGAGACGCGAAACATACCTATCTCGCAGATGATTGAAGATCCCATCTTCAAAGACTCCAAATCCTCGTATTTTATTCAGCTCGTGGATTTTTGCGCCTATGCGCTTCTGCGCAGTGAGCGGCCAATCGAATCGCGAACAGCTCTCGGTTATGACCGCATGTACGACATACTTCAGCCGGTGACGGCGCCTATCAATAACCGCAACGATCCGAGGGGGCTGGGGATCATAAGATAACCCCCGGTCAAACCCGGGGGCCTAGTCAGGCCGGACCTACCCCCACCTTCGTGGGATCAGACCAGCAAATCCCAATGTAGTGATTCTTCGATAAGAATCAATAGCTTACCTAACTCTTTGATTTGGCTTTGAAATGCCTCCCCCTGTAGTGTAGCCCCAGGCCGAAGCCAAAAAGCTTCTTACCAATGGGGGCGCAAGTACGCTAGGCCGAGGCCACACGCTCCCTATTCGGCGAGGTGCGTTTGTCCCAACACGTCTGATGGGTAAACCCATCTCGCAGGCATTTTTCATAGTCCTGCTGGGGACTCCCGAATGCGGTGCTCGCGACTGGGAACGTGAGTGATACCAACAACGCCGTAATGAGGCCGGAAGTGGTAAGGCTTATGCTTGATCTTTTCTGGGGGGACATCGCTGCCTCCGCGGTCTGAGGGGGGGAATCGGTTCGGCCAACAGCTAGACTCAGTGCACCCTCCCCAGCTCAGCCGCGTCGGCCGTCACCTTGGTCGAAAGCGCATGGACTTCCTCGGCTTGTGCCGTCAGAGCGCCGAACTGCTTCTGCCAATAGGCTGACTGCAACTCCACAATGTCGGTGAGGTTCTTGGCGCCCGCCAAGCTCTTGGGCAGGTCGAAGACGGAATTTACATTCCGCTGGGCTAGATCGATGATTTTACGATTGAACGCCGTAGCACCTTGGCCGGTAGCATCGAAGGTCCTCTCAAACGTCGCGATCGATGCGTCGAGCGCTTCCTTGGAGCGGTCATAGACTTCTCGGGTTTTAGCCAGGGCCTTATCGGCCATGTCTCGCACGGCCTCCGGAACAGAGGTGTCGAGACCGAGGTGACCGAGTTGGGTCGTCACGTCCCGATAATTTTTGCGGGCTTGCTCGGCGGCAGCTTGGGGATTGGGGGTAGCACTCATCATAATGCCTCTTGCGCTATCGCAGCCGATTTTCGCAGGCTGACAACCGCCGGACCCCGAGCTGGTAAGGGCTGGTCGCCGTGCTGATTTTTTTGGGAAAGGGGGCGTGCACGTAGTTGGCACGGTAGTCTTTACCGTCAGCGCCTAGGGTCCGGCGTGCCAGTGATAAACATATGGGCCTTGAGGAGGGGCATTACAAGTCTCGCGCGTGGACATGTCATAATTACCCGTAAAAGTTGAGGCGAAAGGCCGAGGCTGGTCTCCGAGTCGTGTGGACTCTTGACGCTCTTGTGCCACCAGGCGCGTGGCAGACGATACACCAAAAAAGGCGCGCCCGGCCGAAGCCGACCAGTGGGTAGCATGGTTATCAGAGAAAGGGCCGAGGCTTGAGCCCCGGCCCCTGCTGCCTTCATTGCCTTCCCTTGCCTTGAATGTCTGCGCGGCAATGTTTGTCAACTTGCGGCGAGCGAGGCAAAACCCACGAGGGGTTTTGCTTGGCATTTCGTCTCGGGGCAACTGCCGAGCCGCCGGACGCGCTGACAAACTCTCAGTGTTGGGCATGATCTATCTAATAGAGCACGCCACTCCTTGAAAAAGGCCCGCGCCGCTGCACGGCAAATATCGGCGTCCGCCGAAACCGTCTTGGTCGGCGGCTCCGAAACGCAACAACGTTCACTGCGGACTTGATGGCCGTGCCTCCGGTGCCATCCATTTAGCCGCCTCGATCAGTCCAAGATCGAGCAGACGATGCGCGAGCCATATGGGGGTTCTGAGCCAAAGGCCGGTCATCTGCACGCCAGCCAGTCGCACGAGCAATTGAACGCGCGGCAAATCTTCAGAAAGGTGCCCGTGGTGAACTGGCTCTCTCCTCTTTCCATCTTGCGCCAGGTTCTAGCTGTGATGCCAGCCCGGTCCGCCGCTTGGTTTTCCGAATATCGATACTTGCGGCGCAGCTCGGCGAGCCTCAGGCCAGTGGCTTTGTAGTTGATGAGGCTTTCGCGCTTCATGACTGCACCTCATGGGCGAAGAACAAGACATGGGGATTAAACTCTTCAGGCCCTCCTGTGCCATCGCCTATCCTCACGATCTTTGCCCCGGGATAAAAATCGAGCAGCGCCTTCTCCAATTCGCGTGCGTGATACTCAAACCGCTCGCGGGGTGTCTTGCCCATAATGGCCGCCTCGACGCCCTTGGAGAGCCCTACAACGGGCAAGGCCGCCACGGCCGCAATCGCGCCAGTCGTGACGGTGCGGCGGGTTATGCGGTTCATTAACCGGACCTCCTCGGCAATGGCCTCAAGCTGCTCCTGAATCGTATGGGCCAAATGCTCGATGCCCTTGCACTCGTCGGTGACGACCTCGCTCAAGCCAGCACACGCCCAATAAATCACGCCTACTAAGGCAGCGATGTCGCGGAGGCGGTTGCCAATGTCGTCGTATTTGGCGAAACGGGCGTGGCCCACCGGATCGACCTCGGCAAGCGTGTGAGGAGTCAGTCTCTTTTTGGTGGTTTGCGGCATTGAACCCTCCTTTGGTGGTGCGAGTGTTACCTCGCCGGTTACCTACGGAGGGAAATGGCTCGGCTTCTACGGCTTAAACGCTGGGTTTATTGGCGATCCAATCGGTGATGACGGCGCATCGAAGTCCCGCGGTTGTTATGGGCGCGGTGAATCGGAGCTCGCGATATAGCGGGAATAGACCCAGCCAACCTCCGCCGTCGCGGGGTCGGTCACCTGCACCCAGCTGCCCTTCCGGGCCGTGGCTTGGTACCGGGTTCCTGGTTCCGCGACCTTGATTGTTTCCGCTTGCGGTGTAGGCGCCGCCCGCAGATTGACGGTGCCCGAAATCTCGACCCACTCAGGGCTCGTCGCGCCGCCGGTGACCGGCTCGGACGCTCCTGGGGCGGGCCCGCTCGCTGCGGCTGGTGCAGGTGCAAGCAACGCCTCCTCCCTGTTGAGCGCCGCAAGCTGGGCCTCGGCGTCCTTGCTGCCAAGCACTTTCGCGCGCTCATACCAAATGCGCGCCTGGGCCACGTCCGGCTTGATCCCTTGCGCGCCGATCTGTTCCATGAACACGGGATCGTATGTGCCGCCGAGAGCAAAGGCGGCATCGGCGCTGCCGGCTTCCGCGGCGCGCTTGAAATAGCTGCGCGCGCCAGCGACATAGCCGACCTGGACCATTTTCCGGCCATGGGCGAGCAGCTCGTCGATGCGCGCGGTATCCTCAGGACGCCGGACGAAGACGGCTTTCGGGTCGGACGCAATCTCAAGCGAAGTGGTGCCGCTCGCGATCATCCTGCCATCGGCCGCGACTAGCTCGACGCTCAGTGCGTGCCGACCGCTCGCGGTCTGAGGCAGAATGAGGCGCAGGTCGCCGATCTCATCGGGCCGCAAGCTCCATTCGGATTCCCCATAGGGACGGCCGGCGGAGAAACTCGTGCCCTCGGGCAGCCCGCGGATCGTGATGATGCTGCGGACCGGTAATTCATCGGGGCTGTCCAGCGCGAGGGCAAAAAGTGTCTCTTTGCCCGCCTCTGCCGCCATCGCGCCGGGCACCGTAAGGGCGATCGACGGAAGCTCGATATCCTGCTTCGGCAGCACCGTCTCCAGCGGGGCTATGCTCGCGACCGATGCTTGCTGAACCGTCGGGGTCGCCTGCCCATCGTCGCGTTCAGCGGCCATTGGGGCCGAGCCTGGGACGTTGGCGGCACCCCGCCAATAAAGCACGGCGAAGGCAACGCTTGGGACGAGCGCGACGATGAGCAAGACGGTCAGCAGCATCCGGTTCGCCCATGGAGCGCGTTCCCGGGGGACAGCGAACATGGGGCCGACCGCGGACTCTTGCAGCGGTGGGACGGGCGGTGCACCGAGCCCTTCGTCATTGACCACGAGCGGCGGAAGCTCTGGGGCAAAACGCTCCGCCATGAAAGAAGCCGCCTCGATCTGCACGTGGCCGTTGGTTTCCGCGAGGCGTTCGGTCAAGCTCCTTGGCGGTTTGGTCTGCTCAGACGGAACGAACTTCGAATTGTCCATGGCACCCTCCACACGCCACACACTCTCGCGGGGGCATCGACCTTGGCTGACTTGATCAATCGCTAGTGTTGGCTTTTGTTCCACTCAAGAAAGGCACGGAAAAGATCGGCGCGCTGCTCGTCGGAGACCGGCGTGCCGCTTACTTTTGTCGCCTGGGCAAGGAAGCTGTCGAAATTGCTCTTCGATGCGGTTCCGGTCGCCTCCTTGGCGTGGTCGATCCAGGCCTGCGAGGCGGGAGACCGGTGCCACCCTTCGAGCGTCGCTGCGAAGTTGACCTCGCGCCATTTCGGGTGGTGCGGCGGTTCAAGAAAGGCATCGAATTTGCTGAAGAAGGCGTCGACGAACTTGGCGACCCGCTTGTAGCGGACGGCGTCTCCGGGCCAGTTGAACGCCACCAAAACCGTGCAGACGGAGACGGTATCCACGCTTTGGCCTGCTGCTATCAGCTCGGGATAATCGTCGTGAGTGAGGGTCGTGGGGTAGTAGCTGTCCTCGAGCTCCTTGGTGTAGGGAATCGAGAGCAGCTTCAGACCGTCTGTGCCTTTCAGGTAGGCCATTCCCGACGCCGGCTTACCCGCCATGACGATGACGGCCGCAATCTCACCCGCCTTCAGCTTTTCGATGGCGTCCGCCTCGCCGAGGTGGAGTTCCTGGAACTTGACGCCGAGGGCGTCGAGCAGCAAGCGGCCCGTGATTTCCGTGCCGCTGCCTTCCTCGCCGAGATTCACCACCTTCCCTTCGAGCTGCGCGATGTCGGTCACGTCGGCCCGCGCGATGATATGGACTTCCTCGGTGAATAGCTTCGCGACATAGGTGATCTGGTCGATGAAGTTCGAACCGAGCTCGCCTGTGCGCGCGAAATATTTGATGATGTTGGCCTGGGTGATGCCCATGTCGACGCCCCTCAAGAACATCACGTCCTTGACGCTCTGCGCGGCCCCTTTGCCCACGATGGGCAGGACTCGGAGATTGTCTCCGTCATCGACGACCTGGGCGATGTCATAGGCGATGCCAAGGTCGGTGCCACTCGGGCTGCCGGCCATGATAGTGACGACATTCTCGTTGACCCGGGAACGATAGGCTTCGCGCAGGTTCTCGGTCGAAGTTGGATTTTGAGCTTGATGCTTTAGGTCGCCCTTGCCGCGTGGTGCGCCCGTGGCAGCGAAGGCGATCAGGCATAATCCAAGCGCGAGGGCAATACGCATTACACCCCTCCAGGCGCGCCACTCGGTTACATACTGCCCTCCTCAAGGCGCGCGAACCCTTCGGGAAGGCTGGGACGGAAGCGTGTCTATCCGGCAATACGGAGAAACCGGTTTACCAACGCGGGCCCCGCGACCAAGTTCCTCCGGGGTCGTTACCGCTGCTATCCCTGTGAAAGCCATGAATTGTGATATTAACTACACTGTCAAGCTCTTCTCTGGTGACTACATAAAATAACACCACTTTGCCACAAAGTTGCTCTCATTAGCTCGAATTTGACCAGAGTAGCGTGAGTAGAGAGTATCGTGTGGTGCGTGAAAATTAAAGCCATTACAGACATTAGCGCGTCGCGATGATGATGTGAGGTGGGCGCGCTCTTGCAAGTGCCGGCAGCAGCGGGAAGAGTCCGGGTCTAGCCCCCGCGCTCGTTACTCAGGCTGCCGCGCTCGACATATCCGAAATACAGCGCAGCGCTCCGGCCAAGGCGAGCGAGCCGGCGAGGAACAGAAGCGCGCCGATAAAGTCTCCCGTGGCGCCGTTTAACCGTCCGACGGCGAGCGGCCCCACGAAGCCCCCGCAATTGTCGATGGAATTGATCAGCGCGACCCCCGCCGCGGCGCCAGTGCCGATAAGGATCGAGGTCGGCCGCGACCAGAATGTGCCGTGGCGGCATAGATGCCGAGCGTGGCGATGGAGAGCGCCAGCATCACCGAGCCGAGCGGCCCGGCGCCGGCCGACCAGGCAAAGGCCGCGGCCGCCACGAAAAGCGGCAGCGCCACGTGCCAGATGCGCTCGCCCATGGCGTCGGAGTGACGGCCGGCAAGCACCATGCCAATGGTCGCGGCCAGATAGGGAATCGCGGTCAGGAAGCTGATGGTGAGGTGCGACAGGCCGAAGGTCTGCAGCACCTGCGGCATCCAGAAGCCGATCCCGTATAGGCCGACCACGATACAGAAATAGAGCAGCCCAAGCACGAGAATGCGGGGGTTGGTCAGGGCCTGGCCGATCCCGGCGAGCCCGTGTCGCCGCGTCTCTTCGGCCTCGCTGCAAGGCGCTGCTCAAGCGCGCGCCGCTCGCTCGACGATAGCCACGCGTCATTTTTCGCCCGGTCGGTGAGGAATGCAAGCGCGAGCAAGCCGAGCAGCACGGCGGGGATGCCTTCGATGATGAACAGCCATCGCCAGCCCTCGATACCCGCCAATCCGTGCAGCCTGAGCAGCGCGCCCGAAACGGGGGCGCCGATCAACCGTGGCGATCGGCACCGCCGTCATGAACAGGGAGACGATGCGCGCCCGCTGCTGCCGCGGAAACCAATAGGTGAGATAGAGGATGATGCCGGGAAGGAATCCAGCCTCGGCGACGCCAAGCGCAAAACGCAACAGGTAGAAGCTCGTCGCCACCACGCCCCAGCTGATCATGATGCGCGCGATCCAAATCCGCACGCCGAATCTATGCAAGGCGAGGTTGCTCGGGATCTTGCAAAGGATGTAGCCGGCGAAGAAAATACCCGCGCCGAAGCCGAAGATCTCAGGCGTGAAGCCGAGATCGGCATTCATGGGGAGCGCGGCGAAGCCGACATTGACGCGGTCGAGGAAATTCACCGCATAACAAAGGCCGAGAAACGGGAGGAGGCGGAGGCTCGCCTTGCGAACAGCGCTTGCCGTATGCCTCGTTCATCGCCCTCCCTTTCCGGTGCGGAACGCGCCCGCGCTGATTGAATGCGCTTCCCCTGATCGCATACTCTCCTACGGCGATTCGTTTCTAGGAGATTGTCCAATGGCCATTCCGCTCGAGGCCGCCGCCGCGGCCATGCGTGAAGCGATGCGCGAGACGGTCAAGCGCTATTCGCTGTGGTATCTGCTTCAGGGCATTCTGATGGTGGTCGCCGGCGTTCTCGCCCTCGTCTATCCACTGATTGCGTCCGTTGCGATCGTCTTGCTGCTCGGCTGGATCCTGATCATCAGCGGCCTTTTCCAAGGCATCGGCCTGATCGGCGCCCGCCAGGTCCCGCATTTTTGGCTGCAGCTCATCTCGGTCGTCCTCTCCATCATCGTCGGCCTGTTGCTGCTGCGTCAGCCGGAGGGAGGGCTCTTGCTCTTTACCGTGCTGCTGCTCGTCTATTTCCTGGTGGAGGGCATGGCGAAGGTGATCTTCGCGCTCACCATCAAGCCATTCCCGAATTGGGGCTGGGTGCTCGCCAGCGGCCTCGTCGGCATTGCGCTTGCGGTTTATCTCTGGGCCAATCTCACGTCGATCTCGGAATGGGTGCTCGGCTTCCTGCTCGGGATTCAGCTCGTCTGCGAAGGCGCCGCGCTCACCTATCTCGCCTGGCGCGTGCGCGAGAGCTGAGGTCGGCCGAGAAAGCCAATCGTCGCTGCTGGGCTTGACGCGGCAGTCCGATAGGGCCCGTCCGCCAATTCAGAGCGGGCGGGCACTTCCAATTGGATGCCTGATCAAATCCGGGCATGACGCGAAAGCGCCGCGTCGGCAGCCCAGCCGCTAGTTCCCGTCCATCTTCAGCGCGGCGATGAAGGCCTCTTGCGGTATCTCGACGCGGCCGAAGCTCCGCATCTTCTTCTTCCCAGCCTTCTGCTTCTCAAGCAGCTTGCGTTTGCGCGTGATGTCGCCGCCGTAGCATTTGGCGGTGACGTCCTTCCTGAGCGCACTGATCGTCTCCCTCGCGATCACCTTGCTGCCGATCGCGGCCTGGATCGGGATCTTGAACAAATGCCGCGGGATCAAATCCTTGAGCTTGTCGACCATGGCGCGCCCCCGCGCCTCGGCGCGGGAACGGTTGACGATGATCGACAGCGCATCCACGGGCTCGTTGTTGACGAGCAACGACATCTTGACGAGGTCGCCCTCCTCGTAGCCGATGATGTGATAGTCGAAGGAGGCGTAGCCCCGCGACACCGACTTGAGTCGGTCATAGAAGTCGAACACCACCTCGTTCAGCGGCAGCTCATAGACGAGCATGGCGCGGGAGCCGGCATAGCTCAGGTTTGTCTGCCGCCCCCTTCGGTCCTCGCAGAGCTTGAGCACGGCGCCCAAATGCTCGTCGGGGACGAGGATCGTGGCCTCGATCCAGGGCTCCTCGATCTTGGCGATCCTTTGCGGCTCCGGCATGTCGGCTGGGTTGTGCAGCTCCTTCATGCTGCCGTCGGTCAGATGCACGCGATAGATGACGCTCGGCGCCGTGGCGATCAGGTCGATATTGAACTCGCGCTCGAGCCGCTCGCGGATGATCTCCAGGTGCAGGAGCCCGAGAAAGCCGCAGCGGAAGCCGAAGCCGAGCGCGGCCGACGTCTCCATCTCATAGGTAAAGCTCGCGTCGTTGAGCCGGAGCTTCCCCACTGCCTCGCGTAAGTTCTCGAACTCGCTCGAATCGACGGGGAACAGGCCGCAGAACACGACCGGCTGCACGGGCTTGAAGCCGGCCAGCGCCGCCGCCGCGGGCCTCTTCTCGTCGGTCACGGTGTCGCCGACGCGGGTATCGGCCACCTGCCGGATCGAGCCGGTGAAGAATCCGATCTCGCCGGGGCCGAGCGAGGCGCGCATTTCCTGCTTCGGGCGGAAGATGCCGACGCGGTCGACCTGGTAGGAGCCACCGGTCAACATCAGCCTGATGCGCTGGCCCTTAGCTAGCCTGCCGTCGATGATGCGCACGAGCACGACCACGCCGAGATAGGCGTCGTACCAGCTGTCGACGAGAAGCGCCTTGAGCGGCTTGCTCGCATCGCCCTTTGGCGGGGGCAGGCGGTGTACGATCGCCTCCAGCACCTCCTCCACACCCTGTCCCGTCTTGGCCGAGATTTCGAGTGCCGCATGGGCATCGAGCCCGATCACGTCCTCGATCTGCTGGCGCACGCGCTCGGGCTCCGCGGCTGGCAGGTCAATCTTGTTCAGGACCGGCACCACCTCGTGATTGTTGTCGAGCGCCTGATAGACATTGGCGAGCGTCTGTGCCTCGACCCCTTGCGTGGCGTCCACCACGAGCAGCGAGCCCTCGCAGGCGGCGAGGCTCCGGTTCACCTCATAGGCGAAATCAAC
Organism: Methyloceanibacter sp.; assembly: GCA_049801475.1. Taxonomy (GTDB): domain Bacteria; phylum Pseudomonadota; class Alphaproteobacteria; order Rhizobiales; family Methyloligellaceae; genus Methyloceanibacter. The sequence continues at coordinate 39,813 of JBARKP010000117.1, read as the reverse complement.
ATGACCCGGCGTGTCGATGAGGTTCAGCTCGTAAAGCTTGCCGTCTCGGGCGCGATAGTCGAGCCGCACGGTCTGCGCCTTGATGGTGATGCCGCGCTCCCGCTCGATATCCATCGAATCGAGCACCTGTTCCTTCATCTCCCGCGCACTCAAGCCGCCGCAAAGCTGGATCAGCCGGTCGGCGAGGGTTGATTTGCCGTGATCGATATGGGCGATGATGGAGAAGTTGCGGATATGGGAAAGCGGCGTCGTCTCGGATCGACTCATGTGCCGCTTGGTAGAGAGCGGGGCGTGAGGGGTCAAGCGGCCCTGGCGTGCATTCGCTCCCGCGTTTTTGCTTGCGACCGAATGAAAGGCGAGAAGGGCTCGCGGAGCAGAACCACGCTTGGTGAGAATGCCTTAGCCAAGCAGACAGCGTCCGGAAAAAGGCTGTTGACGGCGTGGCTTGTTGTGATGCCTAGTCCAACAGCGTAACTTTGCGTGACAACCGAACGGAGTAAGCTTATGGTTAAGAAAGTCTTTCTCGCCGCTGTTGCGGCCCTGGTCCTGGCCGGTGCAACGGTCACTGTTCAGCCGAACCCGGCGCAGGCCCGTCTCTTCAGTGGCTGTTGGAAGGCCGCCAAAGCTGCGTATCCCCACGACCGGAAGGCGCGGAAGCACTACAGGCAGGTTTGCAGGGCCCACTGGAAGGCCGCGAAGCACGCCAAGTAGGGCGCTACTGTCCCCTTATTGGAGAGGGATCCGCGGGCCAGCGGGTCCCTTTCTTATTTTTGGCAGAGGCGATGGTATCGAAGGGCCTCGTGAGCGAAACCGCCGGGGCTTGCCCCAAAAAAAGCGGATTTCGCCGCTTTGTCTGATCCGGACCGGCGGAACCACTCTGCCGAGGAGCCGTTGAACGTGATGCTTCATCGGCGACAGCGATTTTCACCATAACGAAAACGGAGAACGGAGTAAGTCAATGATCAAGAAAATGCTTTTTGCCGCTGCCATCACTGGTCTCGTGGCTGGCGCAACGCTTCCGCTTCACGCCACGCCGGCAGACGCCGCTCACAGCGGGTGCCGGAAGGCCGCCAAGGCGAACTTCCCGGGCGACTTAAAGTCGCGGGTTGCCTATCGCAAGGAATGCAAGGCCCATTGGAAGGCCTACAAGACGGCCACCAAGGGTGCCAAGAAGGCCGCCTAGCTGGGGCTTTGCCCACCAGACATTGACGTGTTCATGGAAGGGACCTGCGGCACGGCCGCGGGTCCCTTTCCTTTTGGGCGGACTATTTCTGGCTTGAAAGCCAATGCGCCTCAAGTCTAACGCCTTAATTGCTCTCCCTGAGGGAAGAGGTGGAATCAAATGCCGGCGTACCACTCGTAGCCGAGATCTTCCCAGAAGCCGCCGTGGCCCCCGCGGATTGTGGCGATCTCGTCGACCGCCTCGATACCCATCACATATTTCGCCATCTTATAGCCGAGCTGGCGCTCCACCCGGAGCCGCAAGGGCGCGCCGTGGGGGACAGGGAGCGGAACGCCATTCATGTCGTAGGCGAGGATGGTCTGTGGGTGGAAGGCGTCGGTAAGCCCGATCGACTCGTAATATTTGCCGTCGTCGGTGCCCGTCTCGCCGAGATCGTCGGCGCAGTAAAACACGATGTAACGGGCGGATGATTTCAGCTGCGCTTTATCGAGCAACAGCTTCAGCGGCACGCCGGTCCATTTGCCGATGCAGCTCCAGCCCTCCACGCAATCATGCCGCGTGATTTGGGTGCGCGCCGGCATCGCGCGCAGCTCGAGCAGCGATAGCTCCAAAGGCTGTTCGACAAGGCCGCTGATTTTCAGCTTCCAATCGGCAAAGCCGTTAGCAGCGAGCGCCTTGTATTCGTAGTCGTCGGGGTTGGTCGAGCCGTTCGCCTTGAACTCGGGCGAGAGGTCGGCCTCGCTATATTCGCGCGCGAGCGCGGTCGGGGGGATGAGCGTCCTCTGCGTGGTCCGGGTGAGGATCTCGGCCTTATCGAGAATGCGCCGCACCCAGGGCTGCTGGGAGAGCTCCTCGCAGCCGCCGAGCAGCGTCGCGCCCGCGACGGCAAGCCCGCGGCTGAGGAAGCCGCGCCGGTCAAGCGTCTGCTTCGTGCTCATGGCTGACCCTCGGGAAGCTTGATGACGTAGCGGCCTGTGATCATGGAACGAAGATTGTTCCAGACGCCGGAAATCAGCACCATGATGAGATGCACCACTACGAACAGGACGATTCCGCTCGCGGCGATGAAATGAATGGTGCGCGCCGACTGCCGCCCGCCGAAGACGTCGAGGAGAAATGGGAAGCCCGCGTCCATGCCGGGCGACATTGCAAGTCCGGTCGCCAGCATCAGCGGGAGCAGCAGGAGCACCACGATGAGGTAGGCGAGCTTCTGCAGGACGTTGTAGCGCTTGGCCTCCTCGCCTTGGGGGAAATTGAGCCGGAGGTGTTCCCAGATCGAGGCGCGAATATGCTTGAGCTCGCGGCCCTTCGGAACCAGGTCGCGGGCGATATGCCCGCTGCCGAAGCTATAGATGAGGTAGACGAGCCCGTTGATGACAAAGAGCCACGCAAAGAAAAAGTGCCAGCGACGCCCCATGGCGAGGTCGCGGTAGCCGGGAAGCGTCACGGCCCAGGGGAAGCCTCTGATCTGGAAGCCGCCGTCGGCATCGATGGCGAGACCGAACACGCCCGTGGTGTCGAAGTTCCACCCGAAGAGCGTCGTTATGCCCATCATTTCGTCCCCATGCGTCATGGGCCGCATGGCCATGACGGGATCGTCGAAGGTCGACTTCGATCCGAGATAGAGCGCAGGATGCGCATTGAAGATTTGCAGGCCGCTCATCAAGAGCACGAGCAGGCAGACCGCATTCACCCAATGGGTCGCGCGCACTGCGCCTGTATGGCGGTAGATGATTTCCCGTCCGGCGATCGAGCTGTCCGCTTCCGTTCCCATTGTTCGCCGTCTTTTGCCAGCCTACTCACGAGCGGAAATACGCTCATCGCTACACATGGATGCAATGTGCGACACTAACAGGGACCAGCAATCCTCACGATGGTTTGGATCCCCAGATCTCCTCCAGCCGCTGCGCCCGGCCGCAATTCCATTTGTAGAACTTGTAACTGACGGGATTCTTCGTGTGATAATCCTGGTGGTAGTCCTCGGCCGCCGTGAAGGTCGTGACCGGCTTGATCTCCGTGGCCACCTTTTGTTTGAAGCGGTCGGCGATCTCTTGGCTTGTGGATTCGGCCAGGCTCCTCTCCTCGTCGTCACCGACGAAGACAACGCTTCGGTAAGCCTTACCCTTGTCGCAAAACTCACCTTGCGCGTCGAACGGATCGATATTGTGCCAGTACTGGTCGAGCAGCTTGGCGTAGGTGACCTTGGCGGGGTCGTAGGTGACCCGCACTGCCTCCTGATAACCGTCATGGTCTCCGTAGTTGGGGTTGGGCTTGGTGCCACCGGCATAACCCGAGGTCGTTTCGACGACGCCGGGAACCTCATCGAAGGCCGCCTCCATGCACCAAAAGCAACCGCCAGCGAAGATCGCGGTCTTGGTTTCCTCGGCCGCAGCGTCTCCCTTCCATCCGGCGCTCATCGCAAATGCCGCAAGCAGCGTAGCGGCAGCGATCGCGTCAATCCATCTCACCATCATGGGGGGCGCTCCAAGAATGTTCAGTTCAGCATAAGGAGAGACGCATTGGCCGCAAACAGACTCTCGCGCGACCGTGAAGCGAAGTGATGCCGACGGAGCAGGCTCCCCCTTTGTGGAGCCTAGGCATTTTCCGCTATGGAAGGGCTATGCAACAGCGGCTCTCTTCAACAGCAGACGCGATCAAGCCAGCCTATGACGTGGTCGTGGTCGGCTCCGGCTATGGCGGCGGCGTCGCGGCGTCTCGCCTTGCGCGGGCGGGTCAGAGCGTCTGCGTCATCGAGCGCGGCCGTGAGGTCCTGACCGGAGAGTTCCCGAGCCGACTTCCCGAGCTTCGCCGCGAGCTGCAGGTCAATGGGGCGAAGATGCGGAGCGGCCGCCGCACCGGGCTGTTCGACTTCAGGCTGGGCTCGGACATCCATGTGCTGATCGGCTGCGGCCTCGGCGGCGGCTCCCTCATCAATGCGGCCGTGGGGCTCAAGCCCGACCCGCGCGTCTTCGCCGATGCGGTGTGGCCGGACGAGGTGAGGGAGGACGGACTGCTGGAGCAGGGCTTCGCCAGGGGAGCCGCGATGCTGCGCCCCGCCCGCTACGCACGCGCCTCCGAGCTCACGAAATATCGCGCGCTTGAGGCTGCGAGCCGCTGCTTCGGCCAGCCACCCGTTCCGGCGCCGGTCGTGGTCAGCTTCGAGACGACCGTCAATCCCGCCGGGGTCGAGCAACCGGCCTGCACGCTGTGCGGCGATTGCTGCTCCGGCTGCAATGTGGGCGCCAAAAATACGGTGGCGGTCACCTACCTGCCGGATGCCAAGACCCATGGCGCGGAGATCTTCACTGAGCTTACCGTCAGCCATGTCGTCAAGGAGGGCGGTCACTGGCGCGTCTATTACGCGCCGACCGAGGGGAAGGATGCAAGTCCACGCGTTGTCGAGGCTAAGACCGTGGTGCTCGCCGCCGGCACGCTGGGCTCGACCGAGATCCTGCTCCGCTCGCGCGAGCAGGGGCTTCCCCTCTCCGATTGCCTGGGGCAGCGCTTCTCGGCCAATGGCGACATCATCGCCTTCGCCCTTGGCGGCGAGAGAAGGGTGAACGCCATCGGGGTCGGCTATCCCCCGAAATTCGTCGGGGACGCGATCGGCGCTTGCGTCACCGGAGAGATCGAGCTCACCGACGATGGCCGGCTCGATCGCAGCATGATCATTCAGGAGGGCGTGCTCCCTGCGGCGCTCGCCCCTCTCTTGCCGGTGTTCTTCATCGCCGGCGGCAGGCTGCTCGGTGCCGCGCAGAGCCTCATCAAGGGCGTCTATCAGGGGCCTCTCCAGAACCTCCACACCTTCTTCGTGGTCTCCCACGACGAGGCGAAAGGCCGTATCCGGCTCGACAATGGCAGGGCACAAATCGATTGGCCGAACGCGGCCGAGCAGCCGGTCTACGCCCGCGTCGACGCCGCCTTGACCAAGGCGGCGGAGACCGTCGGCGCGCGCTACATCAAGAGCCCCCTCGCCGCGACCACGATGGGAACGAAGCCCGCCACGGCCCACCCCTTAGGCGGCTGCGGCATGAGCGCGGACGAGAGCCAAGGCGTGGTCAACCACAAATGCCAGGTCTTCGATGGTAGAGCCGGTGTCCATGCTGGGCTCTATGTGTGCGACGGCGCCGTGATCCCGCGCTCCATCGGCGTCAATCCGCTGCTGACCATCACCGCGCTTACCGAGCGCGCCATGATCCATTTCGCGCGCGATCACAATCTCAGCTTCGACGACGCCCCGCGCCGACTTGCGGTGGAGACCAGCAGCCGCTAGCCGCGCAGCTCGCCGCCAGTCGCCTTCGTGACGGCTTCGACGATCTTGGCCGCGATCGCCTCAATCTCGGAATCGGTCAGCGTCTTCTCGCGCGGCCGGAGCGTCACCTCGATGCCGAGCGATTTCTTGCCCTCCGGCACGCCTTGGCCCACGAACACGTCGAACACCCCGACCTCCGTGATGAGCGCGCGGTCGGCCCCTTGCGCCGCGCGCACCACGTCGGCGGCTGCCACATCGGCGTCGAGCAGGAAGGCGAAGTCGCGCTTGACGGCTTGCAGGTCCGAAGCATCGAGCGCAGGCTTGGTCAGGCTCTTGCGTTTCGCCACAGGGATCGCGTCGAGATAAAGCTCGAATCCGGCGATTGGTGCATCGATGCCAAGCTTCGCCAGGATGTCCGGATGCAGCCCCCCGAACACGCCGAGCGTGACCTTCGGCCCGAGCTTCAGCGCGCCTGACCGTCCGGGATGGAACCATGCCGGCGCCTCGCGGATGACGGTGAGGCTGCCTTGATCGAGACCAAGACTGGCAAGCGCCGCCACCGCATCGGCCTTGACGGCGAAGAGATCGGCGGCAGGTGCGTTGCCCGACCAATGGCGTCCGCTGCCTTGCAGCGCCGAAAGGCCGAAGCGGACGCCGGCAGCCGCAATGAACTGGTCCTCTGGCGCCGGACCCCGATAGGCTTGGCCGAGCTCGAACAGGGCGCCGTCGGCAAAGCCGCGGTCGCGGTTCCGCTGTGCCGCGGTGACGAGGCCCGGCAAGAGGCCGGGGCGCATCGCGGCCAACTCGGTCGAGATTGGATTTCTCAAGGCAAGCTCTGGCGCCCCGCCACCGAACAGCTTCGCCTGATCTGGCGGAATGAACGACCAGGTCACGGCCTCGACGAGGCCGCGCGCGGCTAGCACGCGGCGCACGCGCCTTTGCCGCGATTGCGCCTCGGTTAGCACCGGGCGTGCCACGCCCTCTGAGCGCGACATAGGCGTCGCGGGGACCTTATCGACGCCAAGAAGCCGCACCACCTCTTCGACAAGGTCCACAGGCACGGAAATGTCCGGACGCCAGGACGGCGGCGCCGCGTCCAACACCTGCCCGCTGCCCGCAAGCCCCACGCCTAGGGCATTGAGCAGGCGCTTGATCTCGGCCGGTGGCAGGTCGAGCCCGCTCAAGCGCTTGACCAAACCTAGGTCGAATTTGAACGGGGCGTTGGATTTTGGCGGTTCGCCCGCGATTGTGATCTCGCTCGGGCTCCCGCCGCAGGCGTCGAGCACCAGTCTGGTGGCAAGCTCGAGCCCAGGCACCACGAAGTTCGGATCGACGCCGCGCTCGAAGCGGTAACGCGCGTCGGATTGAATGCCGAGCTTCCGCCCCGTCCGCGCCGTTCGCTTCGGGTCGAAATAGGCGGACTCGATGAAGACATTGGTGGTTGCGTCCGTGGAGCCCGTCTCCTCGCCGCCAATGATGCCGCCAAGCCCGAGCACGCCGTGATCGTCGGCGATGACGCAACAGTCGGCGTCGACCGCATAGGTCTTGCCGTCCAGCGCCTTGAAGGACTCAGCCCTCTTCCCGAGCCGCGCGCGGATCGCGCCTTTCAGCCTATCCGCGTCATAGACGTGCAGCGGGCGCCCCCGGTCGTAAGCGATGTGATTGGTGATATCGACGAGCGCGTTGATCGGCCTGAGCCCGATCGCCTTCAGCCGGCGTTGCAGCCAGTCGGGGCTCGGTCCGTTCTTCAGGCCCTTGATCGACCTGCCGGCGAAGAGCGGGCAGGCGTCGGCGTTCGCCTTATCGAAGTCGAGTTTGATCGGCACCGGATTGGCGAAGGCCCCCTTCACTGGCTTGATTGCCTCTGGCTTCAGGGTGCCGAGGCCTGCCGCGGCGAGGTCGCGGGCAATGCCGCGCATCCCAAGACAGTCGGGCCGGTTCGGCGTGATGGCGACATCGATCACCGCGTCCTTTAGACCGAGTGCCGCGGCAGCCGGGCTGCCAATCTCGGCGTCGGCAGGAAGCTCGATGATGCCGGTATGCTCGTGAGAGAGCTGAAGCTCCCGCTCCGACAGCAGCATGCCGTTCGATTCCACCCCCCTGATCTTGGCCTTGGTGAGGGTGAGATCGAGGCCTGGGATGTGGCTGCCCACGGCTGCGAACACGCCCTTCAGCCCGGCGCGCGCATTGGGTGCCCCGCAGACAACCTGAAGACGCTCGCTGCCAGTATCGACCTCGCACACTTTGAGCTTATCGGCGTTCGGGTGCTTCTCGCATTTTACCACCTGCGCCACGCGGAACGGCGCGAGCGTTGCCGCGGGGTCGAAAATCCCCTCGACCTCAAGCCCGATGCGGGTGAGCGTCTCGGCGATCTCATCCACGCTCGCCTTCGTGTCGAGATGCTCCTTCAGCCAGCTAAGCGTGAATTTCATGACTCACATGCCAAGTCCGCCGGCCAGCGTCGGCACGGCGAAGGACGGGAAGCCGTAATGCTTGAGCCAGCGCAAATCGGCGGAGAAGAAGGCGCGCAAATCCGGCATGCCGTATTTCAGCATGGCGATGCGGTCGATGCCGAGACCGAAGGCGAAGCCCTGGTAGCGTGCCGGATCGATCCCGACATTCTTGAGCACGTTCGGATGCACCATGCCGCAACCCAAGATCTCCAGCCACTCGTCGCCCTCGCCGATGCGAATCTCGTCGCCTTTCTTGGCGTAGCCGATATCCACCTCCATGGACGGCTCAGTGAAGGGGAAGTGGCTCGCGCGGAAGCGCATCTTAACCTTAGACACTTCGAAGAAGGCTTTGCAGAACTCCTCCAGCACCCACTTCAGATGCCCAAGATGGGTCTCCTCGTCGATGGCCAAGCCCTCCACCTGATGGAACATCGGCGTGTGGGTCTGGTCGGAATCGCTGCGATAGACGCGGCCTGGCGCGATAATGCGAAGAGGCGGCTTCTTCGCGAGCATGGTGCGGATCTGCACCGGGCTCGTATGCGTGCGCAGTACGGGGCGCGTGCCGTCCAGACCTTCGGCAAAATAGAATGTGGCGTGGTCCTGCCGCGCCGGGTGCTCTGGCGGGATATTGAGCGCCGTGAAATTGTTGAAGTCCGTCTCGATGTCGGGGCCTTCCGCGATCGAAAAGCCCATATCGGCGAAGATCTCGGCGATCTCGTCGGCGACCTGGCTCACGGGGTGGATGCGGCCCTCTTGCAGCGGCCCGGCCCGCACGGGGAGCGTGACATCGGCGCGCTCCGCGGCAAGCTTCGCGCCGAGAGCAGCACCGGCGAGCGCTTGGCGCTTGGCTTTCAGCGCCTCTCCGACGCGATCCTTGAGGCTGTTGACGGCCTGACCGAAGCCTTTCCGCGCTTCCGGTGGAAGCGTCCCAAGCCTTTGCATCAGCTCGGACACGCGTCCCTTGCGGCCAAGGGCGGCAACGCGCACCTCCTCAAGCTTGCCGAGATCGGAGGCGCTGGCGATTGCCGAAAGAAGCTCGGTCTGCAGGCTTTCGAGCTCGGGCGCGGTCATGGCTCCGGCTCCTTGCCCCTCCAAAGACAAGCCGCGGGCTTACGCCCGCACCGCAGCCGAAGCGGCCTCGACCAGGCTCTGGAAGGTTTGCGGCTCGTGCACGGCGATGTCAGCGAGCACCTTGCGGTCAATCTCGATGCCGGCCTTGTTCAAGCCGTCGATGAAGCGGCCGTAAGTGAGCCCATGCAGACGCGTGGCGGCGTTGATGCGCTGTATCCATAGCGCCCTGAACGTGCGTTTCCTCACCTTGCGGTCGCGATAGGCATATTGCCCGGCCTTCTCGACGGCCTGCTTGGCGACGCGGATGGTATTTTTGCGGCGGCCGTAATAGCCCTTGGCGGCCTTCAGCACCTTGCGGTGGCGGGCGTGGGCAGTGACGCCGCGTTTCACACGGGACATTGGGTGCCTCCTGAAAAGGGCCTCGCTCTACGAGCCTAACGGCTATAGGGCAGGAAATTCTGCTTCACGATCTTGGCGTCTTCGTCGGACAGGACCATCGTACCGCGCGCGTTGCGGATGAATTTCGTACTACGATTGATCATGCCGTGACGTTTGCGCGAGGCTTGGCACTTGACCTTGCCTCCGGCCGTGACCTTGAAGCGCTTCTTGGCACCGCTCTTGGTCTTCATCTTGGGCATTTGGCTTCCTTTTACGAGGCCCTGGCAAATATTCACCGGACCTTCGAGTTTGCAGGATTGAAGCATGGAAGCCGCCACGGCATGCCCCGCCGGGCGGCTCCTAACGAACGCGCCTTATAAAGTGAATTGAGGCCCAATGGCAAGGCCGCCGCGCGAGCCTAGCGCGGCGAGAGCACCATCACCATTTGCCGCCCTTCGAGCCGAGGCTCCGATTCCACCTTGGCGAGCGTCGCGGTGTCCTGCTTCACGCGATCGAGCAACTTGGCGCCGAGCTCCATGTGCGCCATCTCGCGGCCCCGGAACCGCAAAGTGACCTTCACCTTGTCGCCCTCCTCGAAGAACCGGACGATCGAGCGCATCTTCACCTCATAGTCGTGAATGTCGATGTTCGGCCGCATCTTGATCTCCTTGATCTCGACGGTGCGTTGCTTCTTGCGCGCCTCGGCGGCCTTCTTCTGCGCCTGATATTTGTACTTGCCGAAATCCAGGATCTTGCACACCGGAGGCTCGGAGTTGGGCGCGATCTCGACAAGGTCGAGTCCCGCCTCGACAGCGCGCGCCAATGCATCGGCGATGCCAACCACGCCGACATTGTTGCCGGTGGCGTCGATGAGCTGGATGTTCGGAGTATCGATGCCCTCGTTGATACGGGGGCCTTCCCGATTGGGGGTGAGTTTCATCGGCCGTCTTGCGATTGTGTCGGTCTCCTCTTCCGTGACACGGCAGCCCTGAGCCCGCTTTTCGGCGGGTCTGTGCATCTTCGAATAACGCGAACCTGAGCTTTCTATAGGATCGACAACCGCGCTGACAAGTCAAGCCGCTCGCGCTCGCACCCCGAGCGAATCCTTGAGCGCCGTTACGTCGCGGGGCAAGGCTTTGTGCTTTTCCGGCAGATTTGGCATGGTATGGACTCATCGCTGCAGGGGGATGCATGCACCGAAGCGTGTTGCTTTCCATGGTAGCTGTCGGCTGTTGCGGGCTGTTGATGTCGGCGTCGGCTGCCCCAACGCGATGTCTGTTCTTCTCCGGCACGGCCGATGCGCTCGGCAGGACCAAGGCGATCGAGGGCTCGCTCGCCTCCTTGCGCGACGCCATCGACAAGTGGAAAGCCGCCAATGGGATTACCGGCCCGGTCAGCGAAACGGCGGAGAGGCCGGAACCCCAACCCTATTGGCGAAGCGCGGTCTCGCCGTATTTGTTCTACGGCCCCGACGTGGTCACCGACTCCGCCTACACCATTTGCTGGCACGGCGTCGTGTCGCCGGTGGTCTGCACCTCCGGCGCCAAGCTCTGCTGGTAGATGGCTCAGGGCTAGCACAGCGATCGCTTGAACCTCTCCGCCAGATCGGTGCCGAGCAGCTCGTCATAGACGGCAAGGGTCATCTCCTGCATCCGCTTGAGCGTGAAGCTCGCCGCCACATGGGCCCGGGCGCGGGCGCCGATCTCAGCCCGTTCGGAAGGCTTAAGCTCGAGCGCCTGGCGGATGCGATCGGCGAGCGCCTCAACGTCCCGCGGCGGTATGAGCCATCCGGTGAACCCTGCGTGACTTTGCCCGGCACGACGCTGCCCGGCGGCGACGATCGTCTCGGGCAGGGCGCCGAGGTCTGGAACGATGACCGGACAGCCCATGGCTTGCGCCTCGACGCTGGTGCGGCCGAAAGTCTCCGGTACCGTCGACGTGGTCACCGCAACATGGGCGGCGAGAAACGCGGCCGGCATCCCACCGCAATGGCCGACGAGCCGCACTCTGTCGCCAAGGCCGTGGCTTCCGATGAGACCCATCAGCTCCTGGCGATAGGCCTCACGTCCCGGCGCGTCCCCGGCAAAGATGATGACCGCTCCGTCGAGAGCGCCTTCACGCTCGAGCCGCGCCGCAGCGGCGATCAGATTGCGCTGTCCCTTGAGGCTGGTCAGACGCGCGGCATGCAGCACGATCTTGGTGTGGGGAGGTACCCCCCAGCTCGATCGGAGTCGTTCGACTGCTTCCGGCTTCAGGGCCTTTGGGTCGAAGGCCTGGCCGTCGACGCCGCGATAGATGATTCGGATGCGCTCTCTCGCCTGGGCGTCCCGCTCAGCGATCATTTGAGCAGTATAGCGGGAATTGGCGATGACCCGGTCGCCCCTAGCCATGACGCCGTTATAGGCGGCCTTGAGGGGCCCTTCATCGCCATACGCCCCGTGATACGTGGTGACGAAGGGCCGCCCGGTGCGGCGCGCGGCGAGGAGCGCGCTCCAGGCCGGCGCCCGGCTGCGGGCATGCACAAGGTCGACGCCACGCTCTCTGATCAACCGAGTGAGCCGGCGCGCATTGGCGAGCATGGTGAGCGGATTCTTGCTGGCGACCGGGAGCGCTACGATCTCGCCGCCGGCTGCCGCGATTTCCGGCGCCATGCGACCTCCTTCCGTCGCCACCAGCGCTGTGGCGCCGGCGCGGACAAGCGCTTGCGCAATCTCGACGGTCGCCAATTCGCTTCCTCCGGCATCGAGGCGCGGCACGACCTGAAGTATGGTCACCATGAATGAGGGCTTTGCTTCTGGCTGTGGTCGCGAAAGGTCATCAATCTCTTAGGATGGACGCTTCTGAACCGCAATTCCTGGAGGTTGGCGCTGGCGCCAGGCGCCGGCGCATCGCCTATCGCTGGAGCAAGGGTCGCGGCGAGACCGTGCAGCTGCTTTGGCTCCCGGGCTTCCTCTCCGATATGTCGAGCACGAAGGCTCTCGCAGTGGCGGAATGGGCAGATGCCCACGGTTCTCCCATGATGCGGTTTGACTATTCCGGCCATGGCCTCTCGGGTGGAGACCTGCTCGCCGCGTCCATCGGGGATTGGCTCGAGGAGGCGGTCGAAATGTTGGGCCTGATGGGGGAAACGCCCTGTGTCGCTTTGGGCTCGTCCATGGGAGGCTGGCTCGTGCTTCTGCTGGCGCGCCATCTGGCGAAAGTGCGCCGAAGCGGAAGGCTTGCGGGCCTCGTACTCATCGCTCCCGCCTTCGACATGACCGAAGCTCTGATGTGGCGGGAGCTGCCGGCTGCGGCGCGTCAGGAGATCGAGCAGGGGGGCGTGACCTATTTGCCTTCGGCCTATGGCGACGCTTACCCGATCACCAAGCGCTTGATCGAGGAAGGGCGGTCGCACCTCATCGAGGATCATCCCTTCGATCCCGGATGCCCGGTGCGCGTCCTGCAAGGCATGCGCGATCCCGACGTGCCTTGGGCCCATGCACTCCGGTTGGTCGAACTTCTGCAGGGCTACGACGTGGAGCTTACGCTGATCAAGGACGGCGATCATCGCCAGTCGCGCCCCAAGGATTTGCGGCGGCTCGCCGCCACCATCACCGCGCTTGTTGAGCAAACGGCCGGTCGATAAGGAGCCATGGCGCGTCGTGTTCCTGCACAGTATTGTCATCATACCGGGGAAGGCAGGTATCCAGTAAGCCCTGCGCTATCGGTCCGCTCACTGAACCCACTTCCTGCTTGGCTACGGGATCGCCCGGGCTTCGCCGGGCGATGACAATGATGAGGGTAGTGCCTCTTGCCTCGTCACCTTCCTCCCCCGGGGTGACGCGCAACCCAGACATGCGGCTCTGCTATCGCGACGGGGTGAAGCGTCCCCGCTTTGCTGATCTCCCCTCATCGGCATGACGAAAGGGATGGCGCGCCGAAAAGCGCAGTCCATTGTGGGTCGCGTCCGAAGACCTAGCAGGGCGGGCATGGGCGAAAATCGCCCAGCACGAGGTGCCTCAAGAGGAAGTGTCTGATTCGTCCCGCCTCACGACGCCTCGCAAAACGCACCCTTCAGCGGACGAGGTCGGGGAAAGCATAAAGGTGATGTGGCGCGCGTGATGAGTTCGGCGTCAGGCGCCGCGTCCCTCGCCCCGAGAAGCAGGCCGTCCGCAGCTCGTGTCCTCATGGACGAGGGGGATGGGCGGAGCGTAATGCAGGTGCGAGGGGCGGAGATAAGTTCATCCCTCTTTGGCATAGGCGTGTTGTAGTTCCCAAAGCCAGGCTGCGGTTAGTGCGTCCCAAAGTCGTTGTAGCGGGTGGAGAGCGCTGCGGCGCAATAGATTTCGAGAAGGGCCTGCCGAGTCTGATCGCACTCTTCTACGGCGCGAAATTCCATGGCCCTGCTACGTCGTTCAATGCACTTCAAGACCGTCCGCCTTGAGCCCCTCGATATGAAAGCAGACGGCGAATTTCCTGCTCTACTGTCTCGACTGTCTCACCCGTGGCGACGCAGCCGGGTAGTCCGGCACATAGGCCGAATAGTTTCTCGTTCGCCTTCTCGATGACCACTGCATTTCGCATCACAGCTAGCTGAGCTTCGGAAGCAGGGCACGTAGCCCCTCACGGTACGTCGGATAGGCGAGCCTCACGCCAAGCTCGGACTTGATGCGGGCGTTGGAGACGCGCCGGCTGTCGCCATAGAAGCTCCGCGCCATGGGCGTGAGCTCGGCTTCCTCGAAGGGCACCGCGGGCGGCGGTTCGCGCCCCAGCAGCTCCGCTGCGTAAGCGATGACCTCGTCGGGAGCCACCGGCTCGTCGTCGGCGACGTTGTAGATACCACCCGCGCTCGGCCGCGCCACGGAAGCCTCGAGCACGGTGGCGATGTCCTCTACATGGATGCGGTTGAACACCTGGCCCGGCTTGACGACGCGCCGCGCCGTCCCCGCGATGATCTTGTCCAGCGCGCTCCGGCCAGGGCCATAGATGCCGGCCAGCCGGAACACTTGTACGGGACGCCCGATCTGCTCACCGAGGGACAGCCAGTCGCTCTCGGCAGCCGCCCGCGCTTTCGTCCGCTCGCTGTTGGGCTCGGGCGTGGTGGTCTCATCGACGAGCGCACCGGAATGATCGCCATAGACGCCGACGGTCGAGAGATAGCCGATCCAATCGAGCGACCTCAGGCCCGCGATTCGCTCTCGGTAATGCCGCAGCACCGGATCGCCGGCGCTCCCTGGCGGGATCGACACCAAGAGATGCGTGGTGCCGTCAAGCAGCTCTGGCAGCTCAGGGTTATGGGGCTCTCCGGCGAAACGGCCGACCGCATAGCCTTGCGCCTTAAGCCGCTCGATATTTCTTGTATCGCGCGCGGTGCCGGCGATGCTCCAGCCTTTGCGGGCCAACCGCCCGGCCAGGGTTTCAGCCGTATAGCCGAGGCCGAAACCGAAGAGCCGGGTCACGCTGCGGTCCTCGTCCACTCGCTCGTGACGTCAGGGTCGGCTTCCGCGCCAGCATGCGAGGCACGCAATGCGCGGAACCTCGCAGGCGCAAGCCGGGAGAGCGCCCACACCGCCATCGCCCTAACGAGCGGCGAAGGGTCGTTCAGATGCCCTTCGATTTGCGGCAGGAGCGTCTCATCGGCGGAGTTGCCGGCGGCGATCAGCACATTGCGCAGGAAGCGGTCGCGCCCGGTGCGCTTGATCGGCGTGCCGCGGAAGCGCGCCCGAAAACCAGCATCGTCGAGGGCAAGCAGGTCGGCAAGCGGGGGATTGTCGCTTCCCTCCCGCACGCTGAGCTTCGCCTCGCGCGCGCCTTTTGCAAATTTGTTCCAGGGACACACGGCGAGGCAGTCGTCGCAGCCGAAGATGCGGTTCCCCATGGGCTCGCGGAACTCGATTCCGATATGCCCCTTATGCTCGATGGTCAGATAGGAGATGCAGGCCCGCGCATCGAGCTGATAGGGCGCCACGAAAGCGTGAGTCGGACAGATATCGAGGCAGCGCCGGCAGGCTCCGCAATGGTCCTGCTCGGGCTCGTCCGCCGGGATCTCCGCGGTGGTGAAGACGGAGCCGAGGAAGAGCCAGGAGCCGAACTCGCGGGAGACGAGATTGGTGTGCTTGCCCTGCCAGCCGAGACCGGCCTTTGCCGCGATCGGCTTTTCCATCACGGGGGCGGTATCGACGAAAATTTTGACCTCGCCGCATCCAAACTCCTGCATGCGCGAAGCGAGCGTCTTGAGCTTCGCCTTGATCACGTCGTGGTAGTCGAGGCCTTGGGCGTAGACCGAGATCGCGCCCCGCGACCGCTCTTCGAGCACCGCGAGCGGGTTGCGTTCGGGCGCGTAGCTCAAGCCCAGCATGATGATGCTCTTCACTTCCTGCCAAATGGCGCGCGGGGCCTTGCGGCGCTCGAGGTTGGCGGCAAGCCAGGCCATGTCGCCGTGGCGGCCCTTGGCGAGAAAGGTGTTCAGCGCCACGCCTGAGCCTTCCGGCGCATCGGCGCCGGCAAAACGCACGGCTTCGAAGCCCAGATCCTTCGCTTCCCGGGCGATCCATTCCTTCAGCGTGAGCGCCATGACACTTTCGATTTCAGAAATCGAGGTCGGCATAGGTCCCTGACGGGATGAAGCCCGCGACCCGGTCCGCGAGCAAAGGCCGGAACGACGGCCTCGACTTGAGCAGCGCATACCAGCTCTTGGCCGCATCATAGTCTTCCCAGGGCACTTCGCCGAGATAGTCGAGCGCCGATAGATGCGCCGCCGCGGCAAGGTCGGCGAAACTCAACGCCTCGCCCGCGAGCCAGGGCCGGGTCTCGGCGAGGTGGCTGATATAGGCGAGATGATAGCGCACGTTTTCGTGGCCGGCCCGCATCGCCTCGATATTGGGCGAGCCGCCATTCGGGCCATGACGCCTGAACACCTTCTCTTCGACGAGATAGGCCGTCACCTCGTCGTGAAACTTCCGGTGGAACCAGTCCACCAGCCGTCTAGCTTCGGCCCGGGCGACAGCCTCACCCGGAAAGAGCCTGAAGCCGCGGCCGTCGCCGCTCGCGGTTTCGTCGAGATATTCGGAGATGGCGTAGGAGCCGGAAATCGGACCTTCGGCATCGGTGATCAGCACCGGCAGCGAGCCTGCGGGGTTCAGCTCGAGCAGCCCTGCGCGCCACTCCCATGGGCGCTCCTCGGTGAGATGGGCCTCGATGCCGCATTCGGCAAGCGCAAGCCGAATGGAACGGGAGAACGGACACAGCGGATAGTGCAGGAGCGTTGCCATCGACCCGTTCGGCGGTTTAGGACCGCGAAAAGAATCGCCCGGGATTGAGCCTCGGTATAGAACCTGCTCGCTCGCGGAACAAGCGGCCATCGAGGGGGCCATGTTCGCTAGAACCGATCATCGTGCTTGCCGTCGTGCAGGGCATCACGGAATTCCTCCCGATTTCGCGATGTGTGGCGGCTCATCCTCGGGACGCTCCTGCTCCTCCGCGGGAAGGTAACCGATGACGGTCGCCTCGCCCTCTACATCCTCGCCGGAACAATTCCCGCCATCCTGTTCGGTTTCACGCTGAAGCAGCTGAACGTCCCGGATCTTGAGCGAAACATCACGGTCGTAGACTGGACAACGTAACGTTGAAGGACGCGGTCCTGATCGGGGTGGCGCAAGCGCTTGCGCTCATTCCCGGCACGAGCCGGCGGCGGGGCTCACCTTCATCGCCGGGATCCTAGCGATCGCCTTTTTGATGGGGCTGCTGAAGCGCATCAGCTTTCTCCCCTTCGTTCTCTATCGCATGGCCCTTGGCGGCTTTCTGCTCTTGGTCTACGTTTATGGCGTTCGACTGCCCCCTGTTGCAGCGCAAGGGAACGGCGGACCGGGCCAACAGGCGAGCATTCCTCCAGTGCTGCCCTGCGCGTCGAGCAGTCGCGCCTAAGGTCGATAAATGGAAAACTGGCCTCGCGGCCGGAACCGCTCGAGATAGTCCGGGACCACCGCCTCGACGGCGACGGGCTCGATGCCGAGACCTTCCAGCGTGCGGCCGGCTTGCTTGGCGGCCTCGCTCACCACATTGTCGACTTGCAGCATGCGCACCTGATCGATGGTAAGCGGTGGGTTGGGCAGCCATTGCAGGAAGGCTGCCTGGAGCTTCGCCAGCCAGAACGGCAGCGGCACCAACAGTCTCCACCGCATCGTATATTCGAGCACGCGGGCCATCACCTCCTTCATGGTCAGAATTTCTGGCCCTCCAAGCTCGTACGTGGCGCCCGCTTCCGCTTTGCCGGTCAGGCTTGCCACCACCGTCTTAGCAACATCGCCAACGAAAACGGGCTGAAACCGCGTCGTGCCGCCGCCGATGAGGGGAAGCGCCGGCGCGATCCGGGCTAGCGCGGCGAAACGGTTGAAGAAATCGTCCTCGGGGCCGAACACGATCGAGGGGCGCAGGATCACGGCTCCGGGGAAGACGCTGGCGACGGCAGCCTCGCCCGCGGCTTTGGTGTGGGCATAGGTCGCGGGGGACTTGGCGTCGGCGCCGATCGCCGACATATGCACGAAGGCGCGCGCGCCGGCCGCACGCGCCGCCTCGGCGACGTGGCGCGCACCCTCGTCCTGAACGCTTTCGAAGGTCTGCCGGCCTCGCGGCACCAGAATGCCGACGAGATTGATAACCGCATCGGCACCCTCGGCAGGGGCGATGAGCGAGTCCGGAAAGCGCACATTGGCCTGGACCGCGCTGATCTGGCCGACGCCGCCAAGGGGCTGCAAATGGCCGGCAAGCTCGGGCCGGCGGACGGCGACGCGCATCCGAGCCCCGGTCTTGGCGAGCGCGCGGACGACGTGGCGGCCGATAAAGCCCGAGCCGCCATAGATCGTGATGAGGGTCGAGCTGTTTAAGGAAATGCCCACGGGTGTTCCTGCATGATTACCTACCCCGCGAAGGGCGGCATGGCCTGGCGAGAGGGAAAGCTGCAAATACACGACCCTGTCGATGTCTGTGAAGCAAGCTTCTTCGAAACGGGCTTCGGCCGATTGACAAGGCAGGACCTCGATCGTACCTCAAGAGCCTCAAGCCCAGGTGGCGGAATTGGTAGACGCGCTAGCTTCAGGTGCTAGTGCCCGAAAGGGTGTGGAAGTTCGAGTCTTCTCCTGGGCACCACGTCACGTTTGCAAATCGGCGCTAGCACGGAAGCACGCTGGCCGTTGGATCTAGCCTCATGAAGCGAGCCCGATGACGGTCGAGCTGCATAAAGGCGACCTGCCGCCTGGCCGCGTCTGGGGCGAGGCCGTCGCCATCGACACCGAAACGCTCGGCCTCAACCCCTATCGCGACCGGCTCTGCCTTGTGCAGTTCTCGAGGGGCGACGGCAACGCCGACCTCGTGCAAATCGGCAGGAGTCACGAGACGCCCGAGCTGAAACGGCTCCTCGCCGATGAGAGCGTGCTCAAGATCTTCCATTTCGCCCGCTTCGATATGGCGGTGCTCAAGCACGCTTTCGGGGTAATGCCGCGGCCGGTCTATTGTACCAAGGTGGCCTCAAAGCTTGCCCGTACCTTCACCGACCGGCACGGCCTCAAGGACCTGTGCAAGGAGCTGTTGGGGATCGAGATCTCCAAGCAGCAGCAATCCTCCGACTGGGGCGCCGATCGGCTGACCCCCGAGCAGCTCATTTATGCCGCAAGCGACGTGTTGCATCTGCACGCGCTAAGAGAGAAACTTGAGTACATGCTTGTGCGCGAAGGGCGCGAAGGGTTGGCGCGCGCCTGCTTCGCCTTTCTGCCGACGCGGGCCGAGCTTGATCTCCAAGGTTGGTCCGAGATTGATCCCTTCGCCCATTAGGGCCGGTCGGGATTTGAGGCGGCAGGAGCGCTGGCCGGCAAGCGGGTCGTCGCAATGTCATCAAAGTCTTGCGGCTAATTGTGGTTTGGGCCGGCCATGCCGGTCTCGAAGGAGCATCCTGTGACGATTGAGGCGCAACTGGTTCCGGGCAGCGACCGGTATCGCGTGCGCAGTGCAGAAGAGCATGAGCGTGCTTTCCGGCGCGCGGGGCGGCACAGCCGCGCGGTGCGCTTCCTGCGAAGGTTCCTGCCGGTGCTGGCGGTGCTGGTATTCGCCGCCTATTTCATCTCTTCGGGGCTGCACGTCACCGTTGGCGGGGTCACCGCGAGCGTCGGCGGCATCGAGATCGCGGACGGCAATTTGCGCATGGTGAACCCAAAGCTGAAGGGCGTCGACAAGAAGAACGGCGCCTATGTCATTAGCGCCGATTACGCCGATCAGGACATGAAGAATCCCAAGATGATCAAGCTCCATGCCATCAAGGCCGAGCTCACCACGGAACAGAATGGCTGGTCCCGCATGCAGTCCATGCGCGGTCTCTTCAACAACGAGAGCGAGCGCCTCCTCATGCGGGACGACATCCACGTGGCGACGAGCTCCGGCATCACGGGCAAGCTCACCTCTGCGAGCCTCGAAATGAAGAACCAGATCGTTCGCTCGCATCAGCCTGTCGCCTTCGACCTAAACAACGGCACGGTGCGCGCCAAGGCGCTCACGCTGCACTCGACCGACCATACCCTTCTGTTCCGCGGCAAGGTGGTCGTCCATATCAACAAAATGGAGAAGAAGCCGGCGTCGGCGACAGCCGCCGCGACCCCGCCGCCGCCGCAGGTCAAGGGTCCGGAACAGCCGGCCCGCATCGCGCCTGACCAGGGCGACCCTATTCCCGTGGAAACGACCCCCCAATGAGCACGCTTTTGAGATGGCGTCTGGGTCTGCGGCCGCTGCCAAGCGCAACGCTAGGTACGGCCGTCATGGTGCTAGGCCTCCTGCTTTGCCGGCCAGCGCATGCGCAAACCACGACCAGCCCCCAAACCCCGGCCAGCACCCAAACGCCGGCCGGCACCCAAACCACGAGCAGCACCTTCGGTGGGTTCTCCAAGAACTCAGGCGAGCCGATCGATATCGAATCCGACGTGCTCGTCGTGCATGATGCGAAGAAATACGCGACCTTCAAAGGCAACGTGAAGGCCGTGCAGGGGACCACCACGCTCCGCTCCCAGGAGCTCGATGTGCACTATGTGGGCGGTGGCAGCGACAGTCTCACTTCCGCTCCGGGCGCAACGGGGGCCACCGCGAACGCCGATGCCAAGGACCCCAAGGCTGGCGGTGGCGCGGGACTCGGCGGCAACGGCACCCAGATCAGCAAGATCGAGGCGAGAGGCGAGGTCATCATCACGAGCGATCAGGACCAGACCACCACGAGCGACTGGGCCCTTTACGATGTGCCTGCCCAGCAGATGACTGTCGGCGGCAATGTGGTGTTAATGCAGGGCAAGAATGTGCTAAAGGGAGACCGGCTCGTTATCGATTTGAAGACCGGTGAAAGCCGGTTCGAGAACCCGGGAAATGCCGCCGCGCCCGGCCGTATTCGAGCCCTGTTCATACCGAAGGACGCAAAGCCCGGCGATGACAAAAAAGCCGACGACAAGAAAGCCAGTGACAAGACCGCCAATGACAAATCTGACCAGTCCGGCAACAAAAGGTCTGACAATGCTAAAGCGGCCGACAAGGCGGCGAACGGCGCCGAACCCCCTCCAGACTCCGAGACTTGGCGGCTTCTACCGGGCCAGCAACAATAACGTAGAGACGGCCTTTCATCCAATGTTAACCGGCCAGCGCTTCAACTGAAGGAGCGGAAGGGTAAGTGGGCAAGTTGCTATCGTTCCCAGGTCGCCAGGCGGTCGCCGAGCGCGGGGTTGCCCGCCCCGAGGAGCACGACCTCGAGCCGGAAGCTCTCCCCAATGAACTTGCTGGCTGGTTGACCGTTCATTCGGTCGTCAAGAGTTTCAAGAAACGGACCGTCGTCCGTGGCGTGAGCCTCGAGGTCGCCCGAGGCGAAACGGTCGGCCTGCTCGGGCCCAACGGCGCGGGCAAGACCACCGTCTTCTACATGATCACGGGATTGATTCCCGCCGACGAAGGGATCATCAGGATCGACGGCCGCAACGTGACCAAGCTGCCGATGTATCGCCGCGCGCGGCTTGGCATTGGCTACCTGCCGCAGGAAGCCTCGATCTTTCGCGGTCTCACCGTGGAGGAGAACATCCTCGCCGTGCTTGAGACGGTTGAACCCAATAAGGCGGAGCGCCATGTTCAGCTCGATGCGCTGCTCGAAGAGTTCCGCATCACGCGCCTCAGGAAATCTCCTGCCATTCGCCTCTCCGGCGGTGAGCGGCGCCGCGTCGAGATTGCTAGAGCCCTCGCCACCCGGCCCTCCTTCATGTTGCTCGACGAGCCCTTTGCCGGCATCGATCCGATCGCCGTCAACGACATTCGCGCTCTGGTGCGCCATCTCACCCAGCGAGGCATCGGCGTCCTCATCACCGACCACAATGTGAGGGAAACGCTCGAGCTGGTGGGACGCGCCTACATCATCCATGACGGCATGGTGCTCACCCACGGCACCGCCACGGAAATCATCAACAACGAGGACGTGCGGCGCGTCTATCTCGGCGACCAGTTCAGGATTTAGGCCGGTCGATCTCGACGGCCACGTCCGAGAAGCACCATGGCGATTACCACAAAGCTCGAGCTTCGCCAAAGCCACAGCCTGGTGATGACGCCGCAGCTGCAGCAGGCGATCAAGCTGCTGCAGCTCTCCAACATGGAGCTTGCCGCTTTCGTCGACGCCGAGCTTGAACGCAACCCCCTGCTCGAACGCGAGGAGTCCGACGAGCCGAGTGGCGCGCCAAACGGCGAGACGCCTGAACCTGCTCCGAGCCCATTCAAGGACGGCGATCAAGACGAGGCCAACGCCGCCGCCGGTGACGCTCCCGCAGACGCGGCGGAGCCGGACCCCTCCGACAGAGGTGATGGCGATTGGCTCGATCTGCAGGCGGATAATAGGGAAGAACTGCCCGACGATCTCGACACCGAGCCCCACGACACCTCCCCTGAGACCGAAGGCTTCGGCCCTAGCGCGCTCAAGGACTCCGGCTGGACCGGGCTTACGCAAGGCCCGCGCCCTGCGGGTGACGAGGCACCGAATCTCGAGGCCTATGTGGCCGAGGAGCGGACGCTCAGGGACCATCTTACCGACCAGCTTGCCCTCGCCGTCGCCGATCCCGCTTGGCGGCTGATCGGTCACCATCTCATCGACATGACCGATGAGGCGGGTTACCTGCAGGGCGACCTGCCGGCGCTCGCCGAGCTTCTCGGCGCGCCCCTCGAACTCGTCGAGGAGACGCTGGCGGTCATGCACGGCTTCGACCCCTGCGGCGTGTTAGCCCGCGACTTGCGCGAGTGCCTGACGCTGCAACTGAAAGAGCTCGACCGCTGCGACCCCGCCATGGCAACGCTGATCGAGAATCTTCATTTGCTCGCTGCCCATGACCTCGTTGCGCTGAAGCGTGTGTGCCGCGTCACCGATGAGGATCTCTGCGACATGATCCAGGAGGTGAAGCGGCTGAACCCGAAGCCCGGGCTGAAATATGGCGCAAGCCCCACGCAACCGATCGTGCCCGACGTGTTGGTCCGCGCCCTTTCCGATGGCAGCTGGCACGTCGAGCTCAACAGCGAGACCCTGCCGCGGGTGCTGGTGAACCAGGCCTACTATGCCTGCGTCAGCAAGTCGGCCAAATGCAAACAGGACAAGAGCTATCTGGTGGATTGCCTGCAGACGGCCAATTGGCTCGTCAAGAGCCTCGACCAGCGCACGCGCACGATCCTGAAAGTGTCGCAAGAGATCGTGCGCCAGCAGGACGGTTTCCTCACATATGGCGTACGCCACTTGCGGCCCTTGAATCTGAAGACTGTGGCCGACGCGATCTCGATGCATGAATCCACGGTTAGCCGCGTCACCGCCAACAAATACATGGCGACCAACCGCGGCCTGTTCGAGCTCAAATACTTCTTCACCTCTTCGATTGCAGCGGCCGGCGATGGCGACGCTCACTCCTCCGAGGCGGTGCGCCACCGCATCAAGGAGATGATCGAGGCCGAGGCTGCCAGCGACGTGCTGTCCGACGACAAGATCGTCGAGAGGCTCAAACAGGACGGCGTCGATATCGCGCGGCGGACGGTGGCAAAATATCGCGAGGCGCTACGCATTCCGTCGTCAGTGCAGCGTCGGCGCCAGAAGCGGGTCGCGCGCGGCGCAAGCGCCTGAGGTGAAGGTGCAAGGCTTTGTTTCGCGAATGGAAATAGCTTGAACCAAGCACCGGGAGCGATTGGGTTTGACACCCCGAGGGCAGGGGTCTAGCTTCCCGGCCCGCGGGTGGGAGGCCAAGCCGCTTTGCGCCATGCGCCTTGTGCCGTGGCCGAGGTCTGCCCCGCATGAGCGGCGTCGTCATGCGTCCCGGGGAACAGGGGAAACGGGCTGTCGGCAAATCCGCGGACAATGACGATACAGGTCACCGGAAAGAATTTGGACGTCGGCGAGGCAATGCGCGGATATGTCCAGGAACGTGTTGCGCAATCCATCGAGAAATATGTCGGGCGCCCGCCGACTGGGCATGTACGCATAGAGAAAGAACACGGGGAGTTTCGCACCAACTGCACCATCCATTTGTGGCAAGGCATGAGTCTTGAAGCCCATGGCGTAGCAGCGGATGCCTATCAAAGCGCCGATCTCGCCTGTGAGCGGCTGGAAAAGCGGGTGCGGCGCTACACGCGGAAGGTCAAACGCCGTGGCGGCGGCCACTCGCCCCGAAAAGAGACGCCCGCAGCGTCCTACGTGCTGCAATCGCCGCCTGAAGGACAGGAGGAGAGCGATGAGGACAACCCGATCATCGTTGCCGAGGCCGAGACGGTCGTACACGAGATGGCGGTGAGCGACGCCGTGATGCAGATGGATCTATCCGATCGGCCATTCGTTGTATTTCGCAACGCGAGCCACGGGGAGATCAACGTGGTCTACCGGCGTGACGACGGCAATGTCGGTTGGATCGATCCGGCGGTTAAGATGAAAACGCGAGCACGGCGCTAGGCGGCTCTCCGTTTTGGCGCTTCTCTCATCGGACGGGTTGGCACATGCATCTAGTTGATCTTATTGGCCCCGAGGCGGTGATCCCCTCCCTCAAGGTCAAGAACAAGAAGCAGCTTCTGCAGGAGCTGGCGGGGCGCGCCGCACGCCTGACGGGCTTGCAGGAGCGCTACATCTTCGACACGCTGCTGCAGAGGGAGCGGCTCGGTTCGACCGGGCTCGGACAGGGCATTGCCATCCCGCACGGCAAGCTCGCTGGGCTGAAACGCATCGTGGGCATCTTCGCCAGGCTTGCCGAGCCGATCGATTTCGACGCCGTCGACGGCGATCCGGTCGACATCGTCTTCCTCCTGCTCGCGCCGGAAGGGGCGGGCGCCGACCATCTGAAGGCGCTTGCGCGCATCTCGCGGCTGTTGCGCGAGGGCCGTGCCGTGGACAAGCTCAGGGCGTCGAAGGACGCCGCGGCGATCTATGCGGTGCTCACCACCGAGGGCGCCACGTCCCACGCCGCCTGAGGCGTCTTCCCCGTCCAGACACTAGCTCAGCGCGGTGCGAGTGTTTCCAGCAGCTCATTGGCGAAAACCGCCATGTTCGTGGCAGCGCTGAAGTCGAACTTGTTGATCGCGATGAAGACCGCCACGCCTCGCGTCGGCGCAAAGGCGATGTAGCTGAAGGTGCCCTGCAACCCACCTGCCTTTTGCAGAATGAACGGGCGGTCGTCCTTCGCCATCATGCCCACCCAGGCAAGACCCATTGCATCCAGCGCAAGAGGTCGTTCGGCGTGGAGTAGAGGCCGCCCGAGCCGACGATGACGGACCCAGTAGGTACGTCCGGCAGAGCCTTCCCGTCGGGGTCGTGGCCCTGCATCATCCGCTTCTTCTGCTCGTCGTCGGCAGTGAGATGGGCAAGCATCTCCCCGGTGAAAGCCTTGGTGATGGAGCCGAGCCTGAGCAGCGTGTCACCGTCCGGCGCGCGTTTGTCGACGTCGGAGCGTTCGCCGAACCCACGCACCGAGACCTCGCCGTTGCGCAGGGCGCCGATGACGACGGCCGGCACCTTGCTCTCGATGAAGAAGATCTGGCCGGTGAACTCGACCATCTCGTCGAGCAGGGGATCTGCTTGCGCGACGCCGATGCCGTTCCAGGCAAAGCCGACGAAGGTCAATGCGGCAATCGCGGCGCTCTCCACAATCCTGCAAGCGCCACCGAAGCTCTTCGATGTGATCCTCACATGCCCCCTCCGGAGAGGATTTCAAAAGGCCCTCATCGCTCGCCTCCCGCGCATTAAGAGGCTCTCGCACATGCATCGGCCCGGGGCTCCATTCAGTCTACTGCGGCAAATGGGAAGAGGAAGACCTCAATGCACGCTGAGCGGCACGAGATCGTTCTCGAGCGCGTTGGCGATCGCCGCGTTGCGGCTGTCGGTAAGCGCCAATGGCGTGCCGTCGGCCCCGAGCACCGCATAGAGATCGATGCCCTCGAGCTTGCCGCGGAGCGCCGGGAACAGCTTCTGGGCGAGATCGATATTGAGCTGCTTGATATAGGCCACTTCACCGTCGCCGAGCTGCTTGAACTCCTTCCGGCTCATGGCAAGGCCTGTGTCGCGATCTGCTTTTTCGTGCTCGTTCATCCGATCTACTCCGAATCCGAGACTGTTGCGCGCTTCGAGCCGAGCGCCCGATGTGTCATGGGTCTTGCGGCCACTTACAATCTCGACCGTCTGCACCCTAGCGCCTTTGCGAGGCCGCTCAAGCGAGCAGCCCATTTTGCAACTCGGCCGTGCAAACCTCCGCCCCATTGGCAAGCTCGAAGCCGCGCTTGTACCGGCGCTTCGCGATGCCCCGATAGAGAAAGTCGCGGTGGCGCTCTTCAGCCTGCTGCCCGCGGACGATCAACTGACCCTCCTCGACGGTGATGGCAAGCTCGTCAAGCCTCAACCCCCGCAACGGCAAGGGTGATCCGCACAGCCTCTGGCCGGCCTTTCCCGCTTGCCAGGAGCTCGATGTTGTAGGGAGGGTGGCCTGCTTCAGACGGTTGGCCGAAGCGAAGCAGCGTGCGATCCAACACGCCATCCCCTAGCCATAGCTCTCTCTCGAGGAGTGCCATACGCGACATCGTGCCAAGCCCTTATCGCTCAAGCGGCTGCGACATGTCGTAGCGTTCTTTGGACCCTGGCGGCGCCCAACAAACGCAAAGCTCAGCCCGTAATGGCGCTGAGCTTTCCGAACTCGCCCGCATATGGGGAAAATCCCAAGGGAATTCAAGAACAGCGCGTGCCCTGGTGCCGCTCTGCCACTGTCCGGCCCCAACGCCTGTTCGCGTCAGGGGCAAACGCCGCTCGTTTACCCCTTGCCGAGACAGGCGGCTTCGGCTGTTGTGGGGTCCATGCGCTGGTATGTCGATTCGAAAAATGGCAGCGACTCCAATGATGGCCGCGGAGCCAAGACCGCTTTCAAGACGGTGCAGAACGTCACTCACGTGGCGGCGCCTGGCGACACTCTCTTCATCCTGCCCGGCACCTACGACCAAAATCTGCCGAGGCAAGTCTCGGCCCTGCGGGCGGCCAATGTCACCGTCTCCGTGGCAGGGGCCGAACACTAAACGCGCTCACTCGACATCCACAACCGGCGGTCAGCGGCGAAACAGGCGCTATGGATAGCCAACGCAAGCTCCGGGCCGGGTTCCTTCTTTTCCCCCGCCTGACGCCGCCTTTTTCCCACTGACGCAGCTCGATTTCCACCGGACCCTATGAGGTGCTTGCTCGTGTGCTCGAGCTCAAGATTCTTCACGATCGCGGAGCACGCCGGTCATGGGCGCGCCATCATCGCTGTGCACGATTTTCGCTCCACGCCGCAACTCGATATCATCTGTGTGCCCGGCGGCCCTGGTATCCGTAAGGCCGCGGCGCATCAGAACGGCATCGCCTTCCTGCAAGACCAAGCGGTGGGGCGCAATGGCTGACCTCGGTCTGCACTTCTGGTCACGACTCGCCCCATCAACCCCTCCGAAAAAAGTTGCAGTGGGCGAAATGTCGGTCGGCGCCAGAGCTCACCTCCGCCCTGCCTCCAACGCCGTTCCATTTCATGTCTCATATTGCAGTTCTCACTACCTCCAAGAGGAAAAGGGAACGGCAATGGCAATCGTCGGATTAGTTGCTGCCCTTGCTACCTACTGGCTCAAAACTTATTTCATCGGCATCGGCCGATACGCCAGGGAGAGCAACAATGAAGTGGCTCCTAATCATCTTGATGGCTGTTCCGCTTGCAAGTTGTGTCACATCGCAAGAACGGTCGCAGCCGATGGCCCTTGCTCCGGATGAGACCAATACGCCCCAGTGTGTCCGATATGGTTTTCCGGAGGACGCTCCCGCATTCGGCGATTGTAGTGCCACGCCTGACAAGCCCTAGGCCGACGAAATTCGCCTATCGGAACCCTTGTACCGCTCGCGAGGGATCGGCGAACGGTGTCTGATTGGGCCCGGCGAATTCCCAACCCGAACCGCGCCTAGCGGGGAGCAGCTCAGACTAATAGCAGGTCACACTATTGAATGTTTGGACACAGGTCATTTGTTTTGGCAGGACCGTCGCGAGAGTCTGTTTGCTCGCTGCTGAGGCCTGCGTCGGCGCCGCATTGAGCACAGCGGCATTATTCTCCCGCTGGATGACCTGGCTGGTGTATTTCGCGACTGCCTGCGCCTTTTCAACATCGAACTGTGTTTCGGAAATTTGACCAACGTCATACTTTTTAGCGATCACCACCATTCTGGCCGTGAACTCTCTTGCCAGATCAGACCACGGATTGTCGGCGAAAGCTGCATAGTAGGCGAGCGTGGCATCGTTGAAACATTTGATCCTTGGTAAAGCCGGTTTCCGATGGGGGTCCGGATATAATTTCTGGCATTGATCGATTGCTTCATTATTCTGTTTGGTGATTACAGGCACTTTGTTTTCGCCTGCAGTCTCCCGGGCGTGGCGCGACAGGCCACATCCGGTGAGAATTAGCAAGCCGCATAGAACTAATTTGCGCGACAAAGGTCGTCCCCCTGGACCTTGCGTTTCTCCGAGACTAGCAGCGCGCATTATGGGAGATCAAATTGACCCAATTTGCATAACGCCTCCGTATGAAGGGGGTGGGGGGATGCCGTCAAATCGGGGAAACGGATTCGTTAAAATGTTTATGGGACCCTTCCCGCGCAGTTTGTAGATCGGCACCATGGTGCCGGTTTGTAATGTGTGGGGTTGCGGCGATCTTCCTGGTTTTGCACCCAACTGTGCAGCACGGCACGGGACTGCATTTCACACTGTCTCGGGAATTTCCCCAAAAACCAAGGACTCTATGGGTATAATATTTCAGTAGGGACGGCCTTGTATGTCTGTCGTCGGTTATGCAGCCCGAACAGGGTCAGCGATTGAACTGGCGCTTTTCACGAGTGGGTCAGAAGCGGAGCGGCACAAAAATCGACGCGGCAGAAACGGCAGAAACGACCTACCAATCCTGATTCACGTCCCGTATCTCCGAGGGCAATAGAGCCAATGCTCGGATAAATGCCCACGCGCCACAGAGAGAAAGCGCGCCCCAGCTCCAGGTCATACCCGCGGTAGTCCAAGCTGTGTTGCAGCGAACCCGACGACTTGGTCGACCCTGTCAGCGACGATGGGTCGATCCACCATCAATGCTCAATCCCCTTATTCTCGTCAATGATAAGTTAGACAGAGGCTCCCAAGCGGCGGCATTCACCGGCGAGGCGTCATGCAGAGCGCCGGACGAGACTTTGGCGAAAGGGACCACGGAAATGAAATATCTTGGATTGATCGGTGCTTTGTTAATCAGCCTCGGCTTGGGACCGCTCGCCGTTGCCCAGGGAGAAGCCTACGTGCCGAGCCTTGGTGATATTATGGGCGCAACCCAATTGAGACATGTCAAGCTGTGGTTCGCGGGCAAGCTTCGGAATTGGGAGCTAGCGGCTTATGAAGTAGGGCAAATCAAAGCGAGCCTCGAGGATGCAGCGCAGCTTTATCGAGGAATCCCGGTGACGGACGTGACGCTCACAGCAGAGCCGGTTCAATTGATCGGCGATGCAATAGAAGCGAAGGACAGCGCGAAGTTCGCCAAGGCATTTAATGATCTAACCTCGGCGTGCAATGCTTGTCACCAGGCGATTGGTCGTGGCTTCATCGTCATACAGGTGCCCACCGCTTCCCCTTTCAGCGACCAAGCGTTTTCGCCACGCACTAAGAAATAGGGTCGATACGAGCCTCAAGCTGATCGAGGACTTCTGTCGCCTACGCGGCCTGAGACCTCGACGCCGTTCGCTAGCACCAGCATCGGCCCTCGCTTGCCGGACAGGATGGAAGCCTTGAGCTTGTCGAGGGCGCCTCAGTGGCGGCCAGTAAGCTCAAGGAGCCTAGGATGAACTCTCGCGGCGTCCCGGACAGCCCCGGAGGGATTTGGCAGGCCGGTCCAGTTAGTCCGCGGTGGTTCCCACGACAAGCCCAGGTAAGCGCCAGGACGGATTGAACAAATGAAGAACAGCTTTCAGCCGTCAGCAGTCAAATGTCGGGCCCTCAGGCAGGGTTTAAGGGCCTGCCCCGAATATGCCCGCGCTGTGCATGAACTCGTCAGACAAGCGCGCCCTCCGCAACGCGCGGGTCACTAATAGTAGCTGTCAGCTATCTTTTCCACCCGGTAGGTATTGCAGGGCTCCTTTGTTATAGGCGGGCGCGATCCGGGTCGCCTTCCTCTTAATTTCCGTCACGGTCGCCTCAGTCTCTTGGGCTCCGCGCCTCCACTTGTGAGCATGCATAAGGTCGCTTGCCGGTGCCGAACCCGGGATACGGTTAGAGGTTGGCGCGGGATTAGCTTTTCTTTTCCAGGTCTCGCTCGCCAGCGGGCTTTGGGTGGCTCCCCTCAAAGGCTGAGCGGGTTTAACCCCAAACCTCGCCTTCGTCCTCTGGAGGGCCTTCACGGCCTTCTCCTTGGCCTCTTTCTTTTTTTGAAATTCGGTTTTCATCGCCTATCCAATTAAGGATCGCGAGGAGCCTTTTGTAGGTCGATCCGTTCGCGACGGGCCACAGAGCCGGTCGCTGAGGAAAATGAGAGTTAGGCACGCGGGCCTATTCCTTGTCTGATCGAAGAGCTATCTCAACAGTCTATTTCCCCGAGCCGCCCCGCGCGCAGTCCCCGCCACGGGGCTTCTTCTTGCAATTCGCCCCTATTGCAACGAGCAGATCTCTGGTGAGGCGCGGGTGCAGCCTCCCGCCGTCCTAGTTAGGATACCCTTTGTTAACCATGCTCTGTCACGGTGGGCGGCGGCCCAATTAGCCGCCGAAGGTGAAGAAATGAGCGAAAACATAGAACCAGCAAACGGTAGTGCCAGCACCGCAACCGCGGTGGGAGCGGTGGCACCTTCATGTTATCGAGTCTCGCTCTTGTCGGGTTCACTCGAGGTCTCGGCTCGCTTGAAAAGTGCTGAGGACTTGGAACTCCTCATGAAGGTCTTGGAAGCGAACAAGGCCCTTTTCGCGAAGTCGGACCGATCAGCGACCGAGGCATTGACTTTGACTTAAGAGTGGTGCGGGGTCGCGCGCGGATGCCCCTGACCCCCTGTTTCTCTTCTATACTTTCGATATGGAAGCCGCTTCAGAATGCCCTGAAAGAATCCGAAGCGCCCGAACTACCGAAAAGCCATAGCAGTAGGCGGGCCGATCCCTCGCGGGGTCTGATCGATCAAGACACAAATTCGCGTCTCTTGACCTACTGCACCCTGCTCGGCCCTGGTGAGGCGCCCGCGCCGGGGAGTTGTTTTCCGAGCGAGTGAAAGCCACACAGCACCCTACCCGGACGGTGTTAGCCTCTCGGCGCTGGGATTTGAGCCAGCAGACTTGATATCTCCTCACATCATTTCAGCCCCGAGCGCCACGCCCGGGGCTTTTCTTTTCGCCAGCGTGTGCGCACCGCCCTACTCGGCGGGTAGATCTGCTCACCGTCGCTCTCCGTCACTTCGGTAACGACTGTCGGCTTCTTTTTGCCAAAGGCGAGATCAAACAACGCGAGGACGATCATCGAACCCGTGACCGCGGCGGACGCCCTGAGGAGGGCCCGGATAACAGCGAGCTAAACATCATGCTCCTGATTCGCAGCTCGGAAATTTAAAATTTATCTAACTTGTAAGGACCACCCTTCAATGTCCTCACGCCGCCAGGTGTATGCCGTGACGACCATCTGGGCCTGGTGCTTAGTGTTCGTGATCAGCGGGCAACAGCCCATCGTACAGTTCGACTATAAGACCGAAGCCGATTGCGACGCGTCGATAATAGCTGTGAAGGCGCAGCAACCCGATATCCAGTCGCAGGCCTGGTGTGTGCCAATCGTAAAGCCTGATCTCAAGCGAAAATCGGCAGTCAAGCCTAAGGCCAAGCGAAGATCCGTGCGAAGAGTGAAGTGTTAGGCCCCATTCACCCCATCGTGGGAATAGAGGCTATCCTATCACTGCACCGCCCGCGACGGCGGGTCGGCCTGAAGGATTACGCTCGTCAGTGGGCAGTGTGGGGCGTCAATTTAACCGCATTGGCTGGGGCTTCCGGTTTTTGTGTGGCGACATCGTCCGAGGGGCAACGGAAAGTGATGACCGTGGCCGTCGCCGTCGTGATTAAGAGTTTCTGCCCCTTCGAGTGGCAATATTCGCCCGCCTTATCGACGGCGGCTTCCAGCGCTGCTTTCTCTTGCGACATGCCGCCTATCCCATGGACGCGGCTGACCCCAATGCTGTAGGTCCCTGGTCCGACCTCCTGTACCTGTCCGACTTGCCCGCCCGAGGTGAGGCAGCCCGTCACAAAGGTAGTGAGGCAGACCGCAACCCCGAGAGTGATACGA
Organism: Methyloceanibacter sp.; assembly: GCA_049801475.1. Classification (GTDB taxonomy): domain Bacteria; phylum Pseudomonadota; class Alphaproteobacteria; order Rhizobiales; family Methyloligellaceae; genus Methyloceanibacter. The sequence continues at coordinate 7,655 of JBARKP010000117.1, read as the reverse complement.
ACGTCGCCCATTGAGCGCATTTATCCCCCTGCTGAACCTACCACGGGCGCTTCCCTGCAAACTAGACGTGCCGTCGCAAGCGTTACCAGCGAGATGCGGCACCTGGGGGGCGTCGGCTTCGGCCGGCGCCCCTTTTCTTTTAGGAACTCTTTCCCCGGCTCGGCGTTCTATGCGGCGGAACCGGTTCCCTCCCCAACCCCCTCAAGGTTCTTGCCGGTTCGATTCCAGAAGCCCCAGGCGCGGCGAACGCCGGGGCTTCTGCCTTTTGAACATCAAGTTTTTCCGACTGTCCGCGAGTAGTCGTGTTTTTTGACGAAGGGTGATGAGTCGGCCAGGGCGAGGATTTTTTTCAGGGGTCCCCTCTTGGTTTGTTGGCAGCCGCGATAGTGACCCAGCAATCGTCTTTATGGACGACCTTGCGTCGTGGCTCGCAAACCGCGTTCAGCTCACCTCAGACGGACACAAGGCGTACCTAGAAGCGGTGGAAGGCGCATTCGGCGGCAACGTCGATTAGCCATGCTCTGCCATGTAGGCATTGGGTGCTGTCCTAATTAGAGGCTGAGTTTCCTAGTTCGCATTTTGCTCTATCTTAAACGCCTCGCACCAATTCTGGTCGAGGGTTCAACCCAAGGAGATAATAATGCGCAAGTGGACGTTTGCCCTCATTGCGATAGGGGCACTGATGCTAGCTGGGCTTCTGACATGGAATGCCGAGGCCACGACGTTGACGGAAGCAGCAGGGCAGCCCCCTGCAACGAACTACTCGCCAGTTGAAAAGGTTGGCTGCGGAGGGGTGGGTCGCTGTGGCTGGGGGTATCACTGGGTCTGTGGCCCGTATGGGCGCTGCGGTCCAACCGGCATTCGCATTTAAGGCGGGCAGCAGGGACTCGGAGAGATCCAGGCCCCGCTCGGGGAAGAGTGGCGGAACTGTTCGCCGAGTGCGATGTGGCCACCGTCATCGCGCTTTGGCCTGGCAACCGATTATCATTCTGGAAGCATCTGCGACTTCGGCCGCGGAAAGGCGAGCCCGATCAGCTCAACTCGCAAGGAAGTAAGATGGAAACATGGATCCCGATAAAAACGTATCAAGATCTTCTTTTTGAGCGCGTGGAAGAGGGCATCGCCAAGATTACCATCAACCGCCCTGAAGTGCGCAATGCCTTTCGCCCGCAGACCGTAATCGAATTGCAGGATGCCCTCGAGATTTGCCGTGAGAATTCCAAGGTCGGCGTCGTCATCCTGACTGGACAAGGCCCTGAGGCCTTTTGCTCCGGCGCCGACCAAAAAGTGCGCGGCCATGCCGGATACATCGGTGAAGACGGCGTTCCCCGTTTGAATATTTTGGACGTGCAAAGGCAGATTCGCGCTATTCCCAAACCCGTCATCGCCATGGTGGCGGGTTACGCCATCGGTGGCGGTCATGTGTTGCATGTTGTGTGCGATATTACCATCGCCGCCAACAACGCCCGTTTCGGGCAGACTGGTCCCAAGGTGGGTTCTTTCGACGGTGGATTGGGCAGCAGTTATCTGGCTCGCATCGTTGGCCAGAAGAAAGCCCGTGAAATTTGGTATCTCTGTCGTCAGTACGACGCCACTCAGGCCCTGGAAATGGGGCTGGTGAACAAAGTGGTGCCGCTCGCCGATTTGGAGCGCGAGACCCTGCAATGGGCTCGTGAAATCCTACTGCATTCGCCGATGGCCATTCGCTGTCTGAAGGCGGCGTTGAACGCCGATTGCGACGGCCAGATCGGCTTGATGGATCTGGCCGGTAACGCCACGCTTTTGTACTATATGTCCGAAGAAGCCAAAGAAGGGCAGAAGGCCTTCTTGGAGCGGCGTTCTCCGGACTTCGGCAAGTTTCCTCGTTTGCCTTAAACATGAGGCTGTGAGGCGGCAGCCCTCGGCCATCTCGATTTGCACACCGTGCCATTCGGTCACGCGAGCCTGACATATATGAATGGCCGCACCGTGCGCGCACTAGAGGACCAGCTGAAAGGTAGGGTCGATGCCTCCGCCCCCAGCGTCTTACTTCAAGCTGTCCAAGAGCTCATGCAGGGATTTCAGCTCTTTGATGCACCACTCGATGTGGGTACGGATTTGAGTGCGCTCCTCTCCAGTGAGAGCCTTGGTACCAACATCGCTCCAATCCAACTTGATGGACTCCATTAGCGTCTTCATGTCGCGCAATAGCTTTTCCTGATCGGTCATTGCCTATCCTTTGTTGTTGACGGTCCGGTACACCGCCCGCAAAAAAGCAAGCCGTCAACCCCGACCGGGAAATTTTGCCCCGATTGAAATTCCGGGGGCCATCTTCGTCTGACCGCTCGCGCGCCGAGCGCGTAGGATAGACACTCACACACCATTTTGAACGGACAAAAGCGCTGGAGCTTCAGCCCCAGCTTGACTTGCCACTTTCGCTCGCCCGATGTTGGGAACCTCGGTTTTTGACAAACTGGGGCAACGATGAAGGGTAGGGATCAAAGCCGACGGTCGGTGATCAGGCTGTTGGTGGTGGGCACTGGCCTGCTCGCCGGCGGGGGCTATTTGGTAACTGGCGCGCTGGCTAAGAGAGCTTTAAAGCGCACTCGGCAACTCAAACTAGGCCAATTTGAGTGGCACCCTGAACGGTCTCCCGCCGGTCCCGTAGCGATCATCGTCTCGGTTCCTAAGCAGCGCGTCTTTGTCTTTCGGAATGGCATCCAGATTACGGTCTCGACCTGCTCGACCGGCAAGGAGGGTCACGATACGCCGACAGGTGTCTTTACAATTTTGGAGAAGGAAAAAGAGCATTATTCGAGCACCTATGACGATGCGCCTATGCCGCATGCACCGGCTGACCTGGGATGGCGTCTCCCTCCATGCGGGAAACCTGCCGGGCTATCCCGCTTCCCATGGCTGTGTTCGTCTTCCGGCGGCTTTTGCTGAGAAGCTCTACTCGGTAACCCAGGTCGGGACGCCCGTTATAGTGGCCGGTGAATATACGCACCCCGCTTCGGTAACCGATCCGGGGCTTATCATGGGAGAGACGGCCAAGAAGGAACTCGCCAAGGTCGCCAAGAAGACGAAGCCGGTGTTTGCCAAAACGGACGCGGTCACATCGATCCTCGTGTCGAGCGCTGATGAGTCGATATATGTGCTTCAGAACGGTGACATTGTTGCGGAGGGCAAGGCAACCATCGCCAATTTGTCGAAGCCACTTGGCTCGAACGTGTTCGTCCTCCAGGTTGGAGATTCCAAGGGATTCACTTGGGAGGCGACCGGGTTCAGCACGGGTCGGCACGGCGCGGTGGCGCCCAATACGTCGGTCGTGGAGCGGATCAAACCCCCGCCCGACGTGCAAGACGCAATCGATGAACGCATGAAGCCAGGCATGGTGCTCGTGACGACAGACCTCCCGGCAACACCCGATACGCGCACGGGCAAGGATTTCGTAGTCATGGATGCGGTGGAGAACTGACGGCAGGGGCTGCCGGGCACGAGTTACGCCGTGACATATCACAAGCCTACCGGCTCACCCCAACTTCTTCCTCCGTCCGCGTGCCGGGCTTCCTACGCCAGTTTTCCACAGTCCGGCTAGGCCGAAGGGCGAGCCGTCCTTCACGGCAATGGCATAGGGCTGCTTGGCCTGGATCCCCCTTAATGGCACGCCACTCGAAAAAGCCATCGACCGGCACGATACAGCGCCGAATGGGCACCCGCTCCGCACCGAAGCGCCGGAGGCGAGGGCAGGCCCTGTGAGGCTTCCGGCATTTTCGCTGACCATCGTGCAAGGCAAGCTGGGTGCAGGATCCGTTGGGCACCATACGAGTCTCGGGCGCGTTTCACTCTTCGAAAAGAATGAGCTTCGGAAGCAGCACTAAGCCGAACGAATGATACTGGATGGCACGCCAAACAGAGAAAGATAAGTCTGTTTGGGATACGCTTCGATTGTTGCGTGAACACCGTCGCTCTCCGACTTTATCAACGGTATTGACCCAAAGCGGACATCTCCTCGTCACGCTTAGGACTAGTTCAGTGCTTTTTGTGCGAGCGTTTATGCGAGCGTTTATGTGTCGCATGCTGAGGATGTTTAGCTTTTTGCCGCAGGTGATCGGCTTCGCTTCGCGTCATCTCGCCAGCATCGACGAGAGCATCCACGCATAAGTTCTTAAGCCTCCGCATAGAGCGGGACATGCATGCGCGTAGCGCCTCACTGCCGAGCGCATAGGTCTTGCAGTACCGCTGATAGTCCGCTCGACAATCGTGCTTCTCGCGCTCGGTAATGGGGGCGGCCACAGCTGGAAGCAAAATGAGGGCAAAGGCGGAAAGTGCCGCGCACATAGCCGTACAGTATTTGGTTCTCATGTCATTCAACTCTGTTTGGCCAAGAACGCCAGGGTACAGCAAAAGTTTTGACGGCCCACCAAAAACGTGGGGCACGATGACTCGTAAGGCCCAAGCCACAGGAGAATAATCGCCCCTCCCGCTAGAATGGCGGGCATGCGGTCGTGGATGGCCTACCAGCGTATTGGAAGGGGGGTGGCGGCCTAATCATCTTCCAGGGGATGCAGGATCATAACGCCGAGTCGATCAAGTCGCGGGATTCAAGATCGCATGGATTGAAGAAGCATCGCAGTCTTGTGCTACATAGCTGCCCGCTGATGCCCTTTCCCGCTTTCTGGTACAACCCCTTTCGCTCGTCACCGGTTGCCGAATCCGGACTTAAACGTTCGTGCTTTATACCGGTTCGGCGAAGCTATCAGGATGTGTGGGGGGTATGACTTGTGACCTGGAACCGACGCCCCCTGGGGGCCACGGCGTCATCACGGCACCGGGCGACCGCTTCGTGGCCGTCTATCACAAGCACGAACGCGAGCCTCAGCTCATCGCGAAAGGCGCGCCGACCGGCACCCGCGAGTTCAAAACGCGCGCGTGGGGCGCAGCCGACGACAAGGCGCGCGAACTGGGGTGGATCGTGTAGCGTAGAGGGAAGGCTGACCTCATAGTCCGTCCTATGCGCTGCGGCCCACTCGGGCGAGCGCCTCCGAAGTGACGAGAACGAGGCCAGCGTCATCAGCGCTTGTACCCGCGTCGTAAGTATCGCTTGCAACCTCTTCAATAAGCTCGCGATAGGCCTCGAAGACCTTTTCGTCTGCCGTCAAAGTGAATACGGTCGGCGAGATCTCGCAGCGCCTCGTGGCTCACCCTACAAAGAACCGGGCGTTCCCCGTCCGACATCCAGAACTTGACACCATCGCAGGCCGTCAAGTCGTCAATGTGCCGCTCCAGAGGCAAATCGTCCTGTTCCCCCATTGGTCCGTCTACGAGCCTCGCCGCTGACGCCCGTTTCCCTTCGCGGGCATACCACCCACGGCCGCCATTGTTCCGGCCGCCCATGGGCTTACTGCCCCTGTAAACCTATCCAGCATTGTTACCTTGAGCCTTACCTACGGCCGGAAGGTGCAGGGCGCCTAACGATATAACTCTTTGGGAAGATTGGTGTCGCCATATTGCCACTCGCTGCAGTTCCATCGCGACAAGGCGATCGAGGTGGCCCATGCGCTCATGGGATGGCGAGCTGCTTGAGTCCTGTGCTCAACGGGCAACACTCGCGAAGCATTTTCAGTGGAAGCATGGAATAAGCTTGGACGCGAGTGTACTGTCGCTAGGGCGTGTGTCACGCCAAATAGGAGGGTCGGATGACCTACATGTTCGCCATCTTACTGGTCGGCCCATTGGCTGCCACGGGAATTTACAATCCGCAGGTAATGCATCATCACCGCTGTATTGCAGGGCCAGGCACTTTTGACGCGCTTTACTGTCCGGCACCCGCGGCACCTCCTCATCATCCCGCACGGTAACCCAACGCGCCCGGCTGCCCCCAACGGCGGAACAGCAGGCGGAAGCGGCTGAGCGGAAAGCTCGGCTTCTGGCCACCTTCGAGGAGATTAAGAAAGGCGACGTGCCGCGTTAGCGACACTCGCCGTATGGCGGATGACCGCTCTTGCGGGCTCCGTGCGAAGCACGAGTGGCGCGGGCCCGTAGGGCAACGCCCTGTTACAGCACTCCATAGGTACAGATACAGGCCTAAGTAGGGAGGCAATACACCACCAGTTTGGTCGTGTATGGTAAACTAAGGAAAGGCTAACCCATTGGATGGGAAGAGGAAACGAATAGGGAAGCTGGATACAGCGATGTCGATCGCGAGCGAGAACGGCAAAGTTTACAAGGAAATGAGGCGTGGCCTCATCGATCCAGCCTTCGCCGCTAAGCTCAGCACTGTCTTGATGAACCAGAGAGCCATCGTGGAGACAACCACGATTGAGGCCCAGATTGCCGAGCTTGAGGCTGCTCTGCTTTGCGCCGGCCGATCGACGGCCTTTGCTGACGGCCACGACGCCTCCAAAGGCCAAGCTATAATCGCTGATCTTTCTGCTCCTGGTAGCTGAAAACTGGCACTTGCCAGGGGTCATAGCGAATGGCTGATTTCCGCCATTTTCGCAGCTCAATCCGGCGCTTAATTGGACAGATATTGGACAGTCTAGCGCTGAGCCTAACGAAATCAATGGCTTAAATCGTGGGTTTTCGTGTTGCTAGGACGGCAAATGAGACGTGATGGCTGCTCCCTGCCCTTTGTGTGGCCTTAACCGGGAGCTCGTCGGCAAGGTCCACAACTGCCGGCCGTCACCTAACAAGCCCGCTGCGGCTATGCCGTCACCTGTAGTCGAGCTCAATGGAAACAGTATCTCGCAGTGACGGTCGCATTTCCCTTTACGTCAGCGTTCGGACCAGTGTCCGACGCGTGGGTCTCTTGCTGCGTAGTCATGCACCCGGACAGCAAGAACGCCAGAGCTATGGCCCAAACAAATCCCAGCACTTTCATCGCCACTTTCCCCGGAGGGGAATTATCCATGGCCATCCTAAACGATTGGTAAAGTGGGTGAAAATCTGGCCCAGTGCACATATTGGGACCACGGCTCAGACTAACTGCTATTGAACGGCGGGAGTGGACTGGCTCACTGAGCTAGTGGCACGGAAACTTTTGCGTGAGCGCATCAACGATTAGGCCCCATGCTGCCAAATGGCAGCTTCGTGGCACGGCAGAGTCTCTTAGGCTCTACCAATTATCACACGGCGACTTGGAAAAACGCGCTTTGAGTTGGGAATGTAACGGGCTCAACGGCCTGTATGATTCCATGCCTTTGAGCGAATTCAGTCGGCCTCAATCGCTGCCCCGAAAACCAGCGCCGGACTCTCGTTAGAGGTTGTTCGGTTCGCTCAGCCACAATTGCCATGGCGCGTTCATCGTCGGCATGTAGAGATTCTAGAGAGTGATCCAATAATTCTTGGCCGTAGGATGATCCAGCCGGCGGATTGTGGATCGTCTTATGCATTAGAAATGTTGAGTGCGGAACCGCCAGCCTTCTGGTCCCAGCCAAAAAGATTATGAGGGCGGCGGATTGGACCACACCGACATTATGAGTCGTTATTGGAACGGGCAATGCTCTCAAAATTCCGTAGGCGTAAAACGCCTGTTCGGGCGAACCGCGGTCAAGTCCGGTTCTTGCTGGATAAACGGGTTGGGGCTGCGGTGACGTTTGCGTTCACGACCGGTGCGGTTCGCTCGGCGTGAGCGCGATCGAGCTCGTCGCGGAGCGCCTTCAACTGACGCTGCT
>JBARKP010000116.1:0-1537 GCA_049801475.1 Methyloceanibacter sp. | reverse complement strand
CTGCCGCGAAGCGGACGCTCCCAAACGGTGGTAGACGGCGTGCTACGATCCGGGCGGCGTGGGATTGACGGGGAACTCACCGCCGCACCGCGCGACGCCGGGTGAGTCGACAGCGACACGGATGACGAGCGCACAACAATGATCTTCGAAGCAGTGGCCAGCGGCGGCTGCCGGTCCTATGTCATCGGCTGCGAGGAGACCTGCGCCGCGGCGCTGATCGACCCGGAGCTCAGCCAGATCGACCGCTACATCGCGCTTGCCGCAAGGGATGGTCTGCGCATCCGATATCTCATCGACACCCATACGCACGCGGATCATTTCTCGGCAACCCAGCAGCTCGCGCGCCAGCTCGATGTGCCGGTGGTCATGCATCGCTCCAGCCCGGCACCATTCGTCGACCTGCGCCTGCAGGGCGGCGAGATGCTGATCGTGGGCCGGCTGAGGCTGCAGGCCCTCCACACACCCGGCCATACGCGCGATTCGATGTGCCTTTGCGTCCAAGAGCGCGTGTTCACCGGTGACACGCTGCTCATCGGAGGAACGGGGCGCAGCGATCTGCCAAGTGGTGACGCGGGAGCACTCTATGAGAGTCTGTTCGAGGGCGTACTGAGGCTCGATCCGGCAGTGAAAGTGTTTCCGGCGCACGAATACAAGGGACGCTCTTACTCGACCATCGGCCAGGAGCTGGCGGAGAACCCGAGGCTGCAGAAACGCGACCGTGACGCCTTCATCGAGATGATGCAAAACCTCAATCTCACGATGCCCACGCACGTAACCGAGGCACTGCGCACGAACATGAGCGGCGGCAAGACGGTGGCTCAGATGCTTTCCGAAGCCGCAGCGACCGTGCCGTTCATGTCGCTAGTCGAACTGAAGGCGTGCCTAGAATCCCGAAAGGATGAGCTGGTCGTGCTCGATGTGCGCGAGCGCGACGCTTTTGAAGAGGGCCATATCCCGGGGGCGCGGCTGCTGCCGCGCGGCCAGCTGGAGTTGCGCGTCAACGAGGAGCTGGCTGATCCGACCAGGAGGATTCTTGCTTATTGCGAATTCGGCCGCGTCTCGACGCTGGCGACAGCGACATTGCGCCAGATGGGATTCCAGGGCGCCGTGGCGCTGGACGGCGGCATGAAGGCGTGGCGCGACGCAGGCTACATTGTGAAGGCGGGCAAAGACCCGTAAGCGCCGCCAGCAGGCGGCCCGCGCAACGGTCGTGGTGCGTCCAATGCGGTGCACGTCCTCCCGATTCACGATTAATGTGGTTCCCGCTGGATGTTGTCGGGTTGTTCTGAATTAATGTGGTCCCGAAACTGCGGATGTTATCGGTCCCGATGGTTTACGTTCTCGGGCCGCTACAGCTATGCGACTACGCCCGCTGTCGGCCAAAAGTCACCAGTGACGTTGCCCAAATGATCGCCTGTTAACGGACGTTCATCGCGCCCCTTGGCCGAGCCGATAACGGCTGAATCTGCCTGCTCCGATGTGCAAACGAATTGGAGCTTGGTCCAACCGTGGCGCGCGCCCACGGCCATTTGTTCAC
>JBARKP010000115.1:0-18427 GCA_049801475.1 Methyloceanibacter sp. | reverse complement strand
GTTCTGCAAGTTGAAAAACTGGCGACGCATCGCAACCCGATATGATCGCCACGCCCAGAACTACCTCTCAGGACTCGCACTCGCCGCCATCATGTGTCAGTGGATTTGAATGAGTCCCCAACCTAGTTTCCAGCGTTCACGGGTCCGCTCACTTCACGAGCTTGTCGAGACGGGCAAGTGCCAAGCGCCGCAAGATCGCCGGCGCGGCGGGGCAAGGTCGCGGCCGAAAACACTAGGAGCCCGCCTGATGCGGCGGCTGTAATGCGTCCAATCTCGAAGACGCTCGCCTTGTCGGTCGCCCCCGTCAGGAGACTGGCCAGCCGCACGATTTGCAGCGTGAGGATCGGGTGCTGGAAGTCCTGCTTCACGCAACACAAAGCTGACCTTCAGCGGCTCGTCAAAGGTGACGCCGAGGGGAAGGCTTGGGGCCAGATGGAAGGTGATGGCAGCGGCGCTCGCAAGCACGACTACCGTGATCCAGAATCCTATGGAAGCTTGGATCGGCTCGCGATTGGCCATACTGCTCGGAATTTCACGATGGGCCGACGCTAGACGCATCCCACGACAGGTGTTCGTGGATGGCGGCAAGGGCGCCTATTCAGTGGTTTCCAACTGCGCGGGCTCTGGGGAACGCTTGCTCTCAGGCGTCTTAGAGGCAGTCGAGCGTGGATCTAGCACGCGCCCTTCATCATCCCGCACCCTGAAGAACCAGCCCATCAGCGGCACGAGCAGATAATCAGGCACGAAGCGCACCGCGAGCGCGCCGAGCTTGTTGAAGATGCCCGGCAAGATTACGGACCAACCGCGATTGAACCGCCGATAGGCGGTTTGAGCCACCTGCTCGGCCGTCATGGTGGGAATCAGAACGAGGTAGCGGGAGTTCTGCGACCCGGCTTTGGCATGCAGCCCGGTTGACACCACACCTGGGGCCACGACCGAGACCCGCACGCCAGTGCCCATGGTCTCGTAGGCGAGCGCTTTGCTGAAGGAGAGCACGAATGCCTTCGAGGCGGCGTAGGTCGCCTGATAGGGCACGGGCATATAGCCCATCATGGAGGCAATATTGAGCACGCCGCCGCGGCGGCGCGCCAACATGCCGGGAAGAAAGCGAAGCGTGAGGTTCACCACGGCCCGCACATCGAGGTCGACAAGGCGCCTTATGGTGGCAGGGTCCTCATCCTGGAAGAAACCTGACGACATGATCCCCGCATTGTTGACGAGGATGTCCGCATAGACCCCGAAGCGCCGCAAGGCCTGCTCAACGCCTGCACACCCTTCCACGGTGCTCAGATCCTGGGCGGTCACCCTCACCGGCACGCCGTATTTGCGCGACAGCTCCGCCGCGACGCGCGCCAAGCTCGCCTCATCGCGGGCGACCAGGATAAGGGTGTGCCCCCCACGTGCGAACTCCTCGGCCAGGGCGCGGCCGATGCCTTCGGTGGCCCCGGTGATCACCACGGCCGGTGCCCCAAGACTCGCTTCTGAGCTCAATTTGATATCGTTCATATTGTGACTAAGCCTTGAAGTCCGCTTGCGTTCCCCATCACCCACGCCAAGCGCAACTAAATTTCCCCCGACAAGCGAACTTCTAACACGCCTGCCCATAAAAGCAGAGCTTGGAACAGGTCGTTGGTCGTGGTGCCTAGGACAAGGCGTGCTGAAAGTGGGAAGCCCGACCGCTGGCAAGATAGAATACGCGAAGGCCGCCCGCTGGGGCGAGCATCAATTGCCGATGAGGAGCCAATAAAATGTCCGGGTCCGGAACTTGGTATCGCCTCATTCAGTTGCTGTTGGGCGCCGTGCCCAAGCGATCAAGAAGGCGGATGCCAAATATCTCACGCCAAGGAGTTGAAGACGACGGGCGATGCGCCAAAGATCAAGGCCGGCAGCGGGGATGACGAGACCGAGCCTACGAACCGAGAGATCTCACAGGGCAACATAAAGGTGACGCTTAGCCACAGGGAAGGCAAGACGGAGGTTTGGCGAGGTTGCGAGACTTCCGGCCGTCACCGTTTTCGCCGATGGCACGCAGATCGGCCAACTCGAAGGCGAGGCGTATTGCTCTGACGATCCCCCGGTCAGCGCGCAGATCGCAGAGATCGATCCTGCCAATTCCAATCCAGAAATCGTGGTGTCGTTCTACACCGGAGGCGCCCATTGCTGCTCCGACAAGGTCGTCACCAGCGGCAAGGATGGGTCGAGCTGGCGGACGGTGGAGGTGGGCCAGTTCGACGGCGGCCCGCTGCTTGCGAGCGACCGCGCCGGCGACGGACACTACGCCTTCGAGACCCGCGACAATGCCTTCCTTTACACCTTCACCTGCTGTGCCTGCTCGAGCGCGCCGCTCAAAATCCTCACGGTGGAGAACGGCGAGGCCAAGACTGTGAGCGGTGATCCACGCTTCCGCCCCGCGCATGAAGCCTACATGAAGGGCATCATCACCGAGGTGCCGGACGAAGACGTGAACGACTTCCGGGCCGGCTATGTCGGGGAGAAGATCCTGCTTGGCGAGGGTAGGGAGGCTTGGAAGCTCATTCTCGCTTATTACGACCGCGCTTCCGATGGGGGCTCGACGTTTGCGAGAAGCCCCTCGATGCCGAGGGCGCTTGCCCCGGCACGACGCAGCGCGTGACCTTTCCCGCGGCCCTTGAACGCATGCTTAACGAGAATGGATATAAAATCGAGAAGTGACAGTCGGCATCGCTTTCCGGCGTCGGAACCGCGGTCGATCACCCGCCGTTTCAGGCTATACTGGGCCCTCGGTCGAGGACCGTGCTCGCGCGTGCGTCTAGAGGAGTTGAGCGTATGGCACCCCGCGCCTTTTGGACAGGAAACTTAAGGCTTTCGCTCGTCACCATCCCGGTCAGGCTTTACCCCGCCACCAGCACCGAGCGGCGCATCGAGCTGCACCAGATCCACGAGCCCTCGGGCAAGCGCATCCGCTATCAGAAAGTAGCGCCCGGCGTCGGCCCCGTCGAGAACGAGGAAATCACCAAGGGCTTCGAGTATGAAAAGGGCAAATATGTGCTCCTCGATCAGAAGGAAATCGATGAACTGAAACTTGAGAGCAAGCAGACGATCGAGCTCGTGCGCTTTGTCGATGCTTCCGCAATCGACCCCCGCTACTTCGAGAAGCCCTATTACCTCCTCCCGGACGGCGACGTTGCCGAGGAGGGCTACGTCATCATGCAGAAGGCCCTGAAACAGGCCAATAAGATCGGCGTCGGACAGCTGATCCTGCGCGGCCAGGGCAACATCGTGGCCTTGAAGCCCTGCGGGCGCGGCCTGCTGCTCGAAATCCTTAGGCACGCGAACGAGGTCAAGTCGGCGGACAGGTTCTTCGAGGAAGTGCCCGAGGTTAAGGTCGACAAGGAAGCCCTCGAACTCGCGATCGAGCTGATCGAGCGGAAGTCAGGCGCCTTCGAGCCTGAGAAGTTCAAGGACGAATATACCGAGGCGGTCTGGGAGCTGATCAATGCCAAGCTCGAGCACCGCGCGCCCTCAATCATGACCGGGGAGCCCGGCACCGCCAAGGTGATCAACATCATGGATGCGCTCAAGAAGAGCGTAAAGCAGCAGGGCAAAGCCGCCGCTCCGAGCAAGGGTCCGCAGAGCAAGCGCGCTGCCGCCTCGCGTGCCGGCACCGCCAAGAAGACGGCACGCACAGCGCCGAAGAGGAAATCGGCTTAAGACATGGCGCGAACCAAGGCGGAAGACCTGCTTTCGGCCTATCGCGCCAAGCGGGATTTCAGCAAGACCCCCGAACCCGCCCCCGAGCGCCGGCGCAAGACCGGCATCAGCTTTGTCATCCAGAAGCACGCGGCGCGCCGAACCCATTTCGATTTCAGGCTCGAGCATGACGGGGTGCTGAAGAGCTGGGCCGTGACCAGGGGTCCAAGCCTAGATCCGACGGAAAAGCGTCTCGCTGTCCGGACCGAGGACCACCCGCTCGAATATGGCGACTTCGAAGGCGTGATCCCCAAAGGAGAATATGGCGGCGGCCCAGTGATGATCTGGGACAAGGGCACTTGGGAGCCAATCGGAGACCCCGATGAAGGCCTCGCCAAAGGCGACCTCAAATTCAGGCTGTATGGCGAAAGACTCAAGGGCGATTGGGTGCTTGTGCGCATGAAGGGGCGCCAGGAAGACCGGGGCCGGGAGAACTGGCTGCTCATCAAGAAGCGTGATGACTATGCCCATGACGGCGACGAGCCGACGAAGACCTACGACACGAGCGCGAAGAGCGGGCGCACCATGCACGAGATCGAGACGGGCGACGTGCCCGTGTGGAGCTCCAAGGCTCAAAAAAAAAGCCTGAAACCAAAGCCTCCCGCTGGATCGGCAAGCGGCCGCCGAAAACGCGACGAGCGGTAGAACCGGAATTCATCGCCCCCGAGCTCGCTACCCTGGAAGACGAGGTGCCGGAGGGGCGGAGCTGGCTCCACGAAGTCAAATATGACGGCTACCGCATCATCGCGCGCAAAGCCGGAGACGACGTCGCTCTTTTCAGCCGCAGCGGTCTTGACTGGACCGTACGCTTTCCGGCGATCGCGAAGGCGCTGCGGAGCTTGCCTTGCAAGGACGCGCTGCTCGACGGCGAAATCGCCTTCGTGCTTCCCTCCGGCATCACGGACTTCAAATCGCTGCAGGAGCATATCGACACACCGCATCCTGCGTTCCGCTACTTTCTCTTCGACCTGCTGTTTCTCGACGGCAAGGACTGGCGTGAGAAGCCGTTGACGAAGCGGAAAGCGGGGTTGCACCAGTTAATGAGCGGAAAGTCCTTGCCGGAGTGGCTCGTCTATTCCGACCATGTGGAAGGGTCCGGCCGCGAATTCCTTCGCGAGGCCTGTACTGCGGGGCTCGAAGGGGTAGTGTCGAAACGCACCGACTCGCTTTATCGCTCGGGCCGCACTAAGAGCTGGCTCAAAATCAAATGCGGCAAGCGCGCCGAATTTGTGATCGGCGGTTACACACGTTCGACGGCCAAAGACCGCGCCTTCTCCTCGCTCCTGCTCGGCACTTTCGAGCATGGCGAGCTGGTCTTTGCCGGCAAGGTGGGCACTGGCTTTTCCAGCGCCGATCTCGACATGCTGACCAAACGCTTCAGGCCGCTTGAGCGGAGCACCTCGCCCTTTCGAGAGGTTCCTCCGATCGAGCGCCGGGATGCGGTGTGGCTCAGGCCCACACTCGTCTGCGAAGTGGCCTATACGGAGTGGACGCGTGACGGCCGCTTGCGCCATCCGAGCTTTCAGGGCTTGCGCGAGGATAAGCCAGCGGCAGAGGTTAAGCGCGATGATGCTGCAAGCAACCCGGAGCCCAACGAGGCCCCACCGCACCGTGGCACACCCAAGCCGAAAGGGGATCCCGTGTTCGCCGGCATCACGCTCACCAGTCCCGACAAGGTGCTCTATCCAGACCTAGGTGTGACGAAATTCGACGTCGCCCGCTATTACGAGACGGTCGCGCCCTTCATGCTCCCCTATGTCGTCAACCGCCCGCTCAGCCTCGTGCGCTGTCCCGAGGGAAGCGAGAAGGAATGCTTCTTCCAGCGCCACGGCATGAAGGGCATGAGCAAGAGCATCAAGGAGGTTCACATCTCCGGCGGCGAGAGCAAGAAGTACCTCTACATTGACGATGAAGCGGGGTTGTTCGGCCTGGTCCAACTCGGAGCGCTAGAGATCCATGACTGGGGCGTGTCGCTCGCTCATATCAGCGAGCCCGATCGACTCGTCTTCGATCTCGATCCCGACGAGGGGCTTCCGCTCGATGTGCTCAAATCCGCCGCGGTCGAGGTGCGCGACTTTCTTGCCGATCTCGGGCTTGAGAGCTTCCTCAAATCAACAGGCGGCAAGGGGCTGCATATCGTGGCGCCGATCGCGCCGAAGCAGGGCTGGGATGAGGTGAAGGTTTTTGCCAAGGCAATTGCCGACGCGCTGGTCGCGGCAAGGGGCGACCGCTACACGGCGAATATGGCGAAGAAGGCGCGGGGCGGGAAAATCTTCGTCGACTATTTGCGCAATCAGCGCGGCGGGTCAGCAATCGTCAACTACTCGACGCGCGCACGCAAAGGCGCCCCCGTAGCCTGCCCACTTCGCTGGAACGAGCTGAAAGGCCTCAAGCACGCAAGCCCCTACAGTCTCAAGATGCTGCCAGCGCGGCTGAAGGCCCAGAAGCGCGATCCGTGGGAAGGTTTCTTCTCGACCCACCAGTCGATCACAGCGCGAGCCCGCAAGGCCATCGGCCTATGATGTGACGAATTTTGACCGGTGCGCTCTAGGCCGTCGCCGTCCCCTTCGCGCAGCCAGGGTCAAGGCCCCTGGAAGATTCCAATTCTCTGGCTTGACCCGACGACCTGTTTGATCTCGATCTTGAGTTGCCAGCTGAAGATCACCGGCAGGATTATGCCCGGCCATCGAGTAGTGCGGATGCATGCCAGCGGTGAAGGTCGAGACGAGGATCTCCCCGCGGCGTCGTGTCATAGCCTGAGACCACATGGGCCGTGTCGTGGGGCATGGCGAAGGTAGGGTTCAAGCCTTTGGGCTACGCCAGGGAAATCGCAGCCGTTCGCCTTGAAGTGCTGCCAATAGGCATGACCGAAAGTGTTGGCTCCGAGCTTGCCCAAAGCCTCGAAGCGTTGGGCGAGACTTGGATCGGGCTTGTCGGCGTAGGGCATCAGCCATTTGGTGACGTCGCCGCCGGTCCAAGAGGGGCCCGCGATGCTCAGCGTATTGGCGCGGGTCATGTCGGCCAGGGCGTCCTGGATATGGCCTTGGGCGGCTTCCGCGATTTCATAACGATAGCGCTGGTGAATGCCAAGCACCGTTGCAAACTTAAGGACATTCGCGATCTTGGCCTTGTCCAGCCGGCCATCGATGAAGGCCATGATCGTCAGGAACTTCACCGCGTCTTCGGCGACGGCGCTGGCGTTCAGAGCGGAGCTGAGAGCAGGCGGCGCGACGGACCGCAGCGAGGCGAAGGGAATGAACGCGCGCTCGCCAAACATGTATTGACCGGCGCTTGCGATCGCCAATGGATCGGCGTCGCTCGCCTTGCCACTGGTCTCGGCAATAGCCCGCATAGCGCCGAGGATCGCCTTGATCTCAGGCCCGCTTGCGCCTTTGACCAATGGCGCTACCCTGAAATCACTCATTCGGGCCTCGCTGGTGATCAAACGCCGGAAACGGGATAGTCTGTTAGGCTTGCCGGGGTGGAAGGGCGTGACTTGTTTGCCGCCGATCGAAGGAGGATACCCATGTCAAGCGCCTACGGCGCCAATAGGACCACCCTTGCGATAGTCGCCGCGGGCATCGCCACGGCTCTTGCCCTCTTGCTCCCCGCAACGCCCGCGCATGCCGTCAAGCGCGTGGCGCTCGTCATCGGCAACGATGCTTACGAGAATGTGCCGGCGCTGCAAAAGGCGGTGAACGACGCGCATGCCATGGGCGAGGAGCTCACCAAGCTCGGCTTCGACGTGGTCTCCGCCCAAGACGTCGGACGCCGCGCCATGAGCCGCGCTCTCGTCGAGCTCGAGAACAAGGTCGTCAGCGGCGATACCGTGCTCATCTATTTCGCCGGCCACGGCTTTGCCGTGGAGGACACCAACTATCTGTTGCCGGTCGATGTGCCTGCCGCGGGACCTGGCGAAGAGGGCCTGGTGCGCGACGCTTCCTTCGCCGCCAGCGGACTTTCGGACAGGCTGCAGGAGAAAGGCGCCGCCACCGTGATTCTGATCCTCGATGCCTGCCGCGACAACCCGTTCGCGCTCAAGGGCAAGCGCAGCATCGGACTAACCCGCGGGCTCACTCGTATGGACCCGGCCGAAGGCATGTTCGTGCTGTTCTCGGCGGGACAAGGCCAGTCGGCGCTCGATCGTTTAGGCGATGCCGATACCAATCCCAATTCCGTGTTCACCCGCACCTTGCTTCAGGAGATGGACCAGCCCGGCCAGTCCATGGTGCAGATCGCCAAGCGCACGCAAAGCAAGGTGCGCGAGCTTGCGGCCAAGGTGGATCATGTGCAAGTGCGGCCTATTACGACCAGATCGTTGGCGACCTTTATCTTGCGCCGGAGGGTGCGGCAGCGGCCAAGGGTGCCGTCGACACGCTGGAAGAAGGTGGTGGGACGAGCGTATTGCCACAGCCTGAGCAGAAGCTCGCGGCGTTGCCCGCAAGCCCGCAGCCGTTGGCAGGCTTCACGAGGTCCAACAGCGGCTGGATGGTGAACGTGTCGCTGCCTGAGGCCGCGACGCAGTTCGGTTATCGCATCGGCGAGAAGGGCTCCTTCACCGACGCCGGCTTCCTCGACGCGCTCGACCAGCGCACGGGAACGCGCATGCCGAAAACCTATTTCGAGATGCCGCCGGACCAGGGCAAGACCACAATCTACGTCACCTGGCGCGATAAGCGCGGCGAGCAGGCCGACATCGTCCCCATCAATTTCGATCCGACGGCGGCGCTGGTCGACGAGCAGAAGAAGCTGCTCGAGCAGTTCTGGACGAGCTGGATCGCGTTTCGCGAGTGGCAGGGGATGACTGTCTATTTCACCCAACTCGTCACCTATCGCTGCGCCATCCGCGAGGTCCGTTATGGGCTTGGGGATGGGCCCGTCGACAAGGTGTTCAAGCTGGCGCCTTGCGATGCGGCCGACCCGAACGGCGTTCCCGATAACGCCACGCTCTATATGAAGGTGCCGCCGAAGACGGCCTCGATGCAGGTGCAGCTCATCTATGTCGATGGGAGCCAGTCGCAGACGCGGACGTTCAACGCACCGAAATAGAAGGAGGGGGTTTCGGCTAGCGCGCGCGGACGGACTTCCATTGGCGTGATTCGCGCTTTATACGAGGCTTATCCCAGCAACAACGAAAGGAGGTGATCCAGTGTCTCATTGTCTTACGCCGCGGTCGCCGGCATGCACGACCTGGAGGCTCGCCTCTGCGAGGTCAGCGTCGGCTAAGCGACGCTTCTAGCGGTCCCGAGGGACCGCGGTTGACAATGGAAGGGCTGCTTCCCGATGGGGGGCAGCCCTTCTTGCTTGGCGCTTCGCCGTGAGGGAGGCGCCTCTCGCGCCGGCCGCGTCCAGTCAGCATTGAAAGATTGTTCACGCCCCGCGGGCATTTTAGGAGGCATGGATGTCCGGGTCGCGTATCTGGCCGCGAGCATGGCGGTCTTGGCAGGCGTTGCCGCTTGCGCCTTCAATCCCTATTCCGAGCCGCGCGCCGCGTGGCGGGACGACGCCGAAGCGGCGTGTCTCGCCGGCGGGGTCAGGCCTTCAACCTTCGTGCAGCCCATGCCGCCCCTTGGTGGCCGCGGCTCCTGCGGGCTCGAGCACCCCTTCAAGGTCAGCGCCGCGCTGAACGGCAGCGTCGCGGTGGAACCTCCGGCAACCCTCGACTGCCCGATGACCGCCGCCATCGATCGCTGGGTGAGAGATACGGTGCAGCCCGCGGCGCAGGCCTATTTCCGCTCTCGCGTGGTCGCGCTCAGGCAGATCGCGTCCTATAGCTGCCGCACCCGGGACAATATCGACGGCGCCAAGCTCTCTGAGCATGCTTTCGGCAATGCCCTCGATGTCGCGGGTTTCCGTTTGGCCGATGGCCGTGAGATCGGGGTGGCCCAAGGCTGGTGGCGCGGGGCTCCACCGGAGCGGGCTTTCCTTCAACAGGTGTTTGCCGGGGCTTGCGCCGAGTTTTACACGCTGCTCGGTCCGGGCAGCGACGGATTCCACGCCAATCACTTCCATCTCGACCTGCTGCGCGGCAATGCCGGCGGAGAGCGGCATTATTGCCGACCGCAGCCGGCGAGCCAGCCCTATGGGCGGATGCCCATGGCTGGGCTCGCGGCCGATAGCGTCGGGACTGTTGCAAAGACGCCACCCTCCTTCGTTGATAAAGCGCCCTAAAGCCCGCGAAATTCTTGGCATCGGCGTGGACTGTGGCATTCAGAACCCTTCGCAGTTGCAACATTCCCCGGTATCATCCTTGAGTCGGAGTGGACTTCGGAAGGAGAGCGTAAGAGGTTTGGCTGCAGCCATGTGCCTAGGGGTGGGCACAATGGAGGGGTGCTATGGCAACGGGGTCTTTGGCGCAGATGTTCGAGGAGATCGCCGCCGGATTGAAGTCCGGCGACGAGGAGATTTACGGCTGGCTGCGTGATCAGCTCAAGGAGTGTGGTGGCAGCGAGATCTCCGTCGAGCTCGCCATGGGCGTCATCGCCAGGCTGCTGCCCGAAGATGCGCAGACGGGAGTGCTCGTCGCTTCTCAAGCGGCGCGCCGCTGGGCGCATTAGCAGAAACCCGCAGGCTCAAGGCGCTATCGCATCAAATGCAATCGCGACCACGCTCTAGCTTTTGTTGGAGTTTTGATCTTTTCGGAAAACCAGTGCCCACTTTTCCGGATCATTGCTCTAGGACCTCCAGGTCATCAGCCAGAAGTTAGTCGTTGATGGCTAAGTGGTTGCTGTCGGATTGCATCGTCGGGACAACACCCGGGACAACACGGTCGGCGGATGGACCACCTCTCCCTTTTCGGCGCGGCAGGACATCGGATCGACATTCCACTCACTCGCCGCCGCCGCTATCAGCATGACCCGAGCGGCAGCGCCGGCGCGACGAAGCGGCTCCCACATCGCGCGCACTGAGGTCGCAGCCCATAATCTCAATGCGAGCGAAGGATTCCGGCCTGAGTGGTATCCGACCGCCGACTGTTGGCTGCGCCAATTAGATGCTAAGGTGGTGGTCCGCCAGCGCGCGATCGAGATCCTCGAGGACTACGAGTTCAAGGACAATAAGGTCGTGCAGCGCGTCTACTTTAACTCCGCCACCCAAGCCGGGAGCGCCACGGTGTTCGGGTTCGGGGTCTAACGGCCATGGACGAGAACCTCATCTTGACGCAGAAGCAGCGCCGCTTCTGTGAGGAGTACCTGGTCGACCTAAATGCCAAGCAAGCGGCCATTCGTGCGGGTTACAGCCCCAATGCGGCGGCCGAGCAGGGATACGAGAACCTCATAAAACCTCATGTGGCGGCCGAAATCGCCAAACTCCGGAAAGAACAGTCCGAGCGCACCAAGGTAAGCGCCGACCAGGTGATCGAGCACCTCGAGCGGATCGCTCTCTATAACCCGATGGACTACATACGCATCGGCGAGAACGGCGACCCTTGGCTCGACCTGAGCAACCTCACACGCGAACAAGCCCTAGCAATCAAGGACTTCACGGTCGAAGACTACAAGGAGGGTCGCGGAGAAGAGAGCCGCGACGTGCGCAAGGTCCGCGTCACCTTCCAGGACAAAGTCAGCGCGCTTGAGAAGCTGGGCAAGCACCTCGGCCTGTTCATGGGGAAGGGCGAGGCCCAAGGCACCGCAGGGCCCCCCGGACGCCACACCCCCATTACCCCTGCCAGCGACTTTGAGAATACGCGAGAGGCCACCTTGCCAAGATGTTCGAGTGGCACTTCGCCAGACCCAGCAGGGGCTCATGGCAGTGCAGCGGGCCATTGAGACCCGCCAGCGCGAGGTCGAGATCCTCAAGGACTACGAGTTCAAGGCCGATAAGGTGCAGCAGCGCGTCTAGAGAGCGTTTTCAGCTTAATCCGGATCATATCCTGCGGCGGCGACGCAGCGTCTCGCCTCCACCCAGCGCAAAGGAGTACGAAATGGCAGCCAGCAAATTAGACGGGATGAAGGTCGCGATCCTGGTCGCCGACGGCTTCGAGCAGGTCGAGCTGATCGAGCCGCGCAAGGCGCTCAAAAAAGTCGGCGCAGAGACGAAAGTGATTTCGCCCGCGAAAAAGAAGGTCAGGGCCTGGGACTTCACTGACTGGGGCAAAAGGATCTCCGTCGACTTGCCCCTCGACGAGGCCCGCGCCGATGATTTTGATGCGCTCCTGTTACCGGGTGGTGTCATGAACCCCGACACACTCCGCGTCATTCCTGCAGCCGTCGCCTTCGTGAAGGCCTTCGTAGACGCGGGTAAACCCGTAGCTTCGATCTGCCACGGACCTTGGACGCTCATCGAGGCCGGGGCCGCTCGTGGGCGGCGCATGACGTCGTGGCCATCGCTCAGGACCGATCTCGGCAATGCCGGCGCCCAGTGGGTCGACCAAGAGGTGGTTGTCGACAAGAACGTCGTCACCAGCAGGAAACCCGACGACATCCCGGCCTTCAACCGCGAGATGATCAATCTGTTTGCTCAGGCGCGAGAGCGGACGTCGCATGCTACCTGAGCCCCTCTCGCCCGCGGCGGAGTTCTCCCGATGGCACCAGTCGTCTAGTTTCATCGCAACCAGCGAGGGCCAGCTCTACAAGCCGCATTATTAGCCATTGCCCTCCCAGCTTAGGAACGTCATGACCACTTCCGATACGACCCGACCTTCAGGATCTATCACTGCACGACTCGATTTACGTGTCGGCGTGATCGGTCTCGGCCATATGGACACGCCTTTGCCGTCAATCTTGTCGAAGACGGTTATCAGGTGTTCGTCTATGACCGAGACCCGAAGCAAGCAGCGGCCCTGATCGGCGCTTCCGTTGCAGCGCGGCTGGGCGATCTTGCCGCTTGCGATGTGGTACTGACCTCCCTGCCCGACGATGATGCGCTCGCCGAGGTCGCGCTCAGGCCCGAGGGTTTGACAGCCATTCTCAAACCGGGCGCCGTCCACATTTCCACGAGCACAATTAGCCCGGGGGGTGTCCCGCCACGTCGCCGAGGAGCATGCGCGGCACGGCCAGGGGTATATCGCCGCACCTGTCCTCGGGAACCCTGATTTTGCGGGCAAGGAAGCTCTTCATACTCGCCGCCGGGGCGCCCGTGGCGCTGGATGAGGTGCGTCCGCCGCTCGAGCGCCTCGGTCAGCGTCTGTTCGTGATCGGCGAAGACGCCGCCTCAGCAAACCTCGTCAAGCTCGCCGCCAACGTCCTCACCGCGACGACCCTCGCGCCTGCCGATCTTACCGCCGAACAACGCCGCCTCTATGAAATGATATGCGCAAGGGCATCGCCAAGCGTTTCCAAGGGTTCGTCGCCATTCGCGACGACGGCGCCTTTGCCATGGAACCCCTGGCTCCACGAACCTTCTTTCGGCAAAGCGAGCTGGGACCTTGTCAGGGCGCTGGCCGACAGCCTTCGCTGCCGAAGCCGGTACTGGAAGTGGCGATCCTCGTCACCGACGCGCATTTCAAGGCGGCTTACGAGCTTTACGCCCATGTGCTCGTCGGTGAGCAGCGTGGCCTGTCGGACGAGAAGCCTGCGAGCATCGTCGCCGGACAGCGCCCCGTCGATACCAAGAAAGACGCTGACATCGCGTCCTTCAGAAACCGGACCTGATCAACGTGCTTCGCGCCGCGCAACGGCGCCGACAGTGACGATGGCCCGTTCCTGGCGCGAAACGGTTCTGCGTTCTTCGTATGATCCGCCTACTTCGGGGGCGTCGTCAGCCGCGGCATGAGCGGCCCGGCGGCGGCCCAGCAGATTGCCGAGGCGATCCATGTAGATGTAGACGACCGGGGTAGTGAACAGTGTCAGCAGCTGCGAGACCAGCAGGCCGCCGACTATCGCATAGCCAAGCGGCTGGCGGATTTCCGACCCGACACCCGTGCCGAGCATCAGCGGGACGCCGCCAAGCAGAGCGCACATTGTGGTCATCAGAATGGGGCGGAAGCGCAGCAGGCAAGCCTCATGGATCGCGTCTTCGGTGCTGAGCCCGCGCTCGCGCTGACCAATCAGCGCGAAGTCGACCAGCATGATGCCGTTCTTTTTGACGATGCCGATCAAGAGGATGATTCCGATGATGCCGATCACGTCGAGCGGCATGCCGAACAGAAGCAAGGTCAGCAAGGCGCCGAGCCCGGCCGAGGGCAGGGTCGAGATGATCGTGATCGGGTGGATCGTGCTCTCATACAGAATGCCGAGGATGATGTAGACCGCGACGAGCGCAGCGAGGATCAGGATTGGCGTGCTGCTGAGCGAGCTCTGGAACGCTTGCGCACTGCCCTGGAAGCTGGTGGCGATCGAGGGCGGCAGGTGGAGATCTGCGGCAGTTTTTTGGATCGCCGTTACAGCGTCGCCGATCGCGGTGTTCGCGGCGAGGTTGAAGCTCAAGGTCACCGACGGGAACTGGCCCTGGTGGTTTATCGCGAGTGGTCCGATCGTCCGCGTCACCTTAGCGAACTGGCTGAGCGGAACTTGGGCCCCGGTGGCAGACGTTGCATAGATTCGGCTGAGGGCATTTGGCCCGAGCTGGAAACCAGGCTCGACCTCCAGGATCACATAGTACTCGTTTAAGGTGGTGTAGATCTTCGCCGCGACGCGCTGGCCGAAGGCGTCGTACAGGATCGAATCGACCACGGAGGGGTTGATGCCCAGCCGGGAAGCGACATCGCGGTTGACCTCGACCTGGAGCACCCGGCCGGCGCTCTGCTGGTCGCTGGCGACGCTGGTCAGCTGCGGCAGCCCTTGCAGCTTCTGCAGTAGAACGGGCGCCCAGTGGTTGAGCTCCTCATTGTCGACGTCGACCAACGTGTACTGGTACTGGGTCTTTGCGAGCCGCGCGCCGATGGTGATGTCTTGCGCTGCCTGCATATACAAGGTCACCCCGTCGACCGACTGAAGCGCCCGATTCAACCTCGGGATCACCTGGAAGACACTGGCCCTCTGCGCGATCGGCTTTAGGGTGATGAACATGCGCCCGTCATTCTCCGTGACGGTCGACCCGCCAGGCCCGATATAGGCCGTCGCCGAGGCGACCGCTGGATCCTTCGTCACCACGTCCAAAACAGCCTCCACGCGTCCCATCATGCCTTCCGGGGAGATGCCCTGGGCTCCCTCGACAATGCCGATGATCAGGCCGGTGTCCTCCTCGGGGAAAAATCCTTTCGGGATCACCATGAACAGAACGCCCGTCGCGCAGATCGTCGCAATCATGACGGTCAGTGTGATCGAGCGATGGCGCAGCGCCACGACCAACGCTCGGTCGTAAACAGCGATCAGCCCTTCGAAGAAACGCTCGACCGCGCCCGAGAGGCGCCCGGAGGGCGTATTGCCCTCCGGCGTCAGCAGGCGGGAGCACATCATCGGCGTCAATGTCAGCGACACGATCACCGAGACGAGAATCGCCACCGCGACGGTGACGGCGAACTCGCGGAACAACAGACCGACGATGCCGCTCATCAGAAACAGCGGAATGAATACCGCGACCAGCGATATCGAAATCGAGACGATCGTAAAGCCGATTTCCCCCGCCCCCTGCAGGGCAGCCTGCATAGGCGTCGCCCCCTTCTCGATGTGCCTCACGATATTCTCGATCATCACGATAGCATCGTCGACCACGAACCCGACGGCTATGGTCAGCGCCATCAGCGAGAGATTGTCCAGGCTGAAGCCGAGCACGTAAATCACCGCGAATGTGCCGATCAAAGACATTGGCACCGATATTGCGGGGATGACGGTCGCCCACAGCTTGCGCAGGAACAGGAAGATGACGCCGACGACCAGCGCGATCGTGAGTCGCAAGGTGCGCTCGACGTCGGCGACGCTGGCGCGGATGGTCTGCGTGCGGTCGGACGCGATGTAGATATTGAGCGAAGGTGGCAGCGACGCCTGCAGCTGCGGCAACGCCTTTTTGATCTGATCCACGGTCGCGATCACGTTCGCGCCCGGTTGGCGCTGCACCGCAAGGAGGATCGCGCGATGCGTGTTCAGCCAGGCGGCAAGCGTCTTGTCTTGCGCCGCGACAATGGCGTGGCCGACATCGCGGACACGGATGGGCGCGCCGCCGGGGTAGAGGCCGGAGCGATAGGCAACGATGAAGTCGTTGAACCCTTGCGCCGTCATCAGCTGGTCGTTGGTCTGCAAGGTGGAGGCTTGCTGGCCGCCGTACAACGTTCCCTTGGCCTGATTGACCGTGGCCGTGCTCAACGCAGTACGCACCGCCTCCAGGTCCAGACCCGCCGCCGCAACCTGCGCCGGATTGACCTGCACCCGGATCGCCGGGCTCTGCTGACCGCCGACCGAAACCAGGCCGACGCCGGGCATCTGCGCAATTTTCTGTGCAAGGATGCTGTTCGCGTAGTCGCTGACCTTGGTGAGCGGAAGCGTGTCCGATGTCAGGGCCATCAGCAGGATCGGCGTGTCGGCCGGGTTGGTCTTCCGATAGATCGGCGGATTTAAGAGGGTGGGGGGCAGGTTCGAGGCCGCCGCGTTGATCGCCGCCTGCACGTCCGACGCGGCCGAATCCACGGTGCGGCTGCGGTCGAACTGGAGCGTGATCTGCGCGTATTCGACGGCGCTGCTCGAGGTCATTTGCGAGAGGCCGGGAATCTCGCCGAACTGCCGTTCGAGCGGCGTCGTGACCGAGGAGGCGACGGCCTGCGGACCGGCACCCGGCCACTGTGCGGTGACTTGGATCGTTGGAGAATCGATGTTAGGCAACGCAGCCACCGGCAATAGCTCATAGCCGATCAGCCCCAGCAGCAATATCGCCACCATCAGCAACCCGGTCGCGATCGGCTTTCTTATGAATGTCGCCGAGATGTTCATGGCAGCATGCCCGAGCTTGCCGTGGAGGGGTTTGACACGGCACCCGGATTGTTAGGGTCGGCCAGCGACACCAATGTGCCGGATGACAGCCGATACTGGCCGCGCACGACGACGGTCTCCCCGGCACTCAACCCCTTGTCGATGAGCGCCTCGCCATTGAGCGACTGGCGCATCGAGACCGGACGTATCGCTACCTTGTGATCCCGGCCGACCACGAAGACGATCTGCCCCTGCGGCGACTGCTGGACAGCGTCCAGCGGAACCGTCAGGCCATCGTGCTGGGTCGATGTCACGAGTCGCACATTCACGAACGTGCCGGGCCACAGCCGGCGCTGCTGATTGGGGAAAATCGCCTTCAGGCGGACGGTGCCTGAGGTGGGATCAGCCTGGTTATCGACCAGAAGAAGCTGGCCGTTATCAAGCTGCGTCTTTTCGTCCTGGCTGAAGGCGATGGTCTCCAGCGGCCCTTTCGCGAGCGCGTCCTGTACGTCCGGGATGTCGACCATCGGAAGGGTAAAGATTATGCTGATCGGCTGCACCTGGGTGACCACCACGAGGCCGGTCGTATTGGTCGGCTGGATGATGTTCCCGACATCGAGCAGGCGGATTCCGGTGATACCGTCAAAGGGAGCGACCAGCGAGGTGTAGCTCAGTTGGGCCTTGGCATTGTCGATGGTCGCCTGGTCAGCCTTGATCGTGTTCTGCAGCTCGGCCACCGCCGCCTGCTGATCGGACAACTGCTGCTCAGTTGCAGCTCCCTCGTGGGCCAAAGGTCCATAACGCTTCAGATTGATTTGCGCATTGGCGAGATGAGCCTGGTCGCGGCCCAGTGCCGCCTCCGCTTGATCGAGCTGCGCCTGATAGGTCCGCGGATCGATCCGGGCAAGCACGTCGCCCTTCTTGACCGACTGGCCTTCCTGGAAGTCAACGCTGATCAGTAGCCCCGTAATCTGGCTGCGAACCGTCGCCGTATTCAGCGCCGTGACCGTTCCGAGGCCGGTCAGTATGATCGGCACGTCGTGCCGCTGGACTGTCACTGCGATGACGGGAACCGGCTGTAACGCCGCCGCGGCGGGCGCTCGATCCCGATCCGACCTCGAATAGACGACAATCCCCACGGCCAGAAACGCGATGGCAGCACCGGTGAGTCCGAATTTCGTCCATCCGTGCCTCATCATTTGACTCCGTGTGCAGGACGTCGTGCACGAGTCCGCGACCGACCGGCTAGCTCGACGACTTTCGCGCTCGTCCTCGCGG
This sequence comes from Methyloceanibacter sp., assembly GCA_049801475.1. Lineage (GTDB taxonomy): Bacteria > Pseudomonadota > Alphaproteobacteria > Rhizobiales > Methyloligellaceae > Methyloceanibacter. The sequence goes on along the minus strand of JBARKP010000115.1, from coordinate 641 downwards.
CCCGAATTGCTCAACCGATTTGAGGTCGAGAACGAGGTCGATAAACGTGCGCCGACGGCGCCCACGATCGCGCGGCGCCTTAATTGATCTTACAACCACTGGGATCGACTTTGCGGACGGCGTCTTGCTTTTCCTATCGTGATAGCTCAGCGGCAGCAGACGGTCTGTCTCGGGATCATACGCGGCGATTGACCCACACGGGATATTGTAGGGTCGCACCTTGAAGCCGCTTGCGGTTCGGCGCGCATCGCCGCCAGCTGCCGCCGATCTAAGTTCGACCAGCGAGTCCGGCTCGATCTGACGATCCACCATGTCGTCCTTGTTCATGAAGACCACCATCCTGCCTCCAAACAAGCCGCGGTAACGGTCATCAAGGACCGTAAATCGTCGTATTGTACTGAGCGTGGCTCCGGATCGTAGTTAGTTGCAGCGCCGCCAAATTTTCGATGTCGGAATCGTCCGCGACACCATCATAAACGATGACCTGAGCCCCTTCTTTCATCCAGCGATAAGCAGAGCCCGTTCGTCATTTGAGCCTATCAGGCTCGGTGGTGCAACGGGCGGGGCGTGGAGCCCGCAAGTGAGCGCAGCGTCCCATCCCGTTGCATCGCGGGAACGCTGAGCTTGGCATAGATTGCCGG
>JBARKP010000114.1:0-11154 GCA_049801475.1 Methyloceanibacter sp. | reverse complement strand
GCGAAGCTTGGGGAGCGCGGGGTCAGACATGGCGAAGCTCCTTGAGCACTCGGGCGACTACCCGGGGACGTATGGCGGCTGCCCGTTGGTCCTCGATCTCCAGCAGGACCTCGCACAATTGGTTCATGGGGACGTACTTCTTCCGTTGGCGACCGCCCTCGCGCCAGTGCCGGTAAACATATGGTCCGTGCAACAGACCACGGCGACAGCGGCACTGGGAACGGCCGCACTGTTTGAACTCGAGGTGAAGCGATCCCATCACCGTCTTGGGTAACGCATCGTCTCTTTTCGATTCCTCCAGCGGCTCGCGTCCAAGGAAGTTGAATGACGCGACCACTTCCTGCCAGGGAACGCAGGTCTCCCGCCGACGGCCACCCTCGCGCCAACGTTTGACGAAGTAAGGTCCACCTTCCGGGTCGCGACCGCAGCGGCAGTTCCGGCGACATTGCCTGAACCTAATGACCCGCCGTCCTCTGGCTGTCTTGGGTAACGTTCTAGCCATTTTCGCACGGACAAGCATCACGTCGCCCCTCTTGGCCATAAGCTGGGCACCTGAACCTCAAGCCCAGGCCTGTCAGGGAACTCCCATTGCCTCGGGTCGCCGAGTCGCTTGTAGTGCGAGCGCCACGCTTCAAACGGTTCTGACCCCTGCTTGACGTAGTACCCCGCGCCGTTGCGGCGCCAGCCAGCCGAACTCGCCAACAGCGGCAACTCCTCGTCGGTCCACCGCTCGGCATTTAGCCATGAGGCTGCGTGCGCGGTGAATTTCGGATCTTGACCGGATCGCTCGTCCGCGTAGCGTTTCGCGCCCGCAATGATTTCCTCGAATGACGCTCTTTGCAGCGCCTTCGGCCATACTCGACGCGCTGCACCTTTTGCCTTCTTCAAGGGGTACGCTTTCCAGAACTCCTCGAACCGAGCATCTTCGCCTCGCTTCCGTAGCTGAGGTTTCTCGTTTTCAAGTTCGGATTGATCGACAGATTCAATGTTTGAATGTTTTAATGTTTCTTCTTCGCCCCGCTGGTGCCCCGGTGCTGCCCCGCTCGTGCCCCGCAGCTCGTTCCCATTCTCGCCCCACTTAGGTAGACCGACGATTTGGAACCTGTTGTAGTTCTTTATTGAATAGACTTTTGATCCGCCCCGCTCGGCGCCCCGGATGATGCCCCGCTTTTCGAGCCTATCGAGGTAGCGATTAACTCGCGACTTAGACCACCGCCATTTCTCGGCAAGGAAGCGCTCAGCAAAGCAGAACTCGCCACGCTCAAGTGCAACAGGTCCCATCGGTCCCCTGACACTCTGATTCTTCCATGCCGCCGCGCCGACGAGCCATAAGAAGGCTTCCCGCTCGGTGAACTCTTGAGGCGCGAAATCTGGGTCATCCCAAATCGACCGGCTGACAGCGAAGACGCCGCGCTCGCTCATTCCGCCGCCTCTAAGCGCGTGGATTGCGCGAGATCGCGGAACTTGGTGAGCTCCGGGTTGAACTCGACTTGGACAGTACCTGTGGGCCCGTGGCGCTGCTTGCCGATGATGATCTCGGCCTTGCCGGCGCAAGCCTTGATCTTGTCCTGCCAGTGAAAATGCGCCTCGGTGCCTTCCTTCGGCTCAGTGCGCTGAAGGTAGTATTCCTCGCGGTAGATAAACATCACCACGTCGGCGTCTTGCTCGATCGAACCGGACTCGCGGAGGTCCGATAGTTGCGGCCGTTTGTCCTCGCGCTGCTCCACTTGGCGGGAGAGCTGCGATAGAGCAAGGATGGGGATTTCAAGCTCCTTGGCGAGCGCCTTGAGCCCGCAGGTGATCTCGGACATCTCCTGCACCCTACCGCTATCCTTGCGCTTCACCCCCGACATGAGCTGCAGATAATCGATCACCAGAAGCCCGATATTGTACTGGCGCTTCCAGCGTCGGGCTCGGGCACACACTTGGGCTATCGATATGCCACCTGTCTCGTCGAAGCGGATCGGCTTCGGTTGGAGGTCTTGCGAGCACTCGAGAATGCGGTCGAACTCCTCGGGGTTGAAATCTCCCCGACGCATCCGGTGGGAGGAAACGCGGCTTACCTCGGCTAGGAGGCGAAGCACAATCTGCTCAGCAGACATCTCAACGGTGAAGAAACCGACCGCCGTTCCGTTCGTTGCCGTATGATAGGCGATGTTCGCCGCAAGCGCGCTCTTCCCAATCGAAGGCCTACCGGCCAGGATGATCAGCTCCGAAGGCACCAGGCCGCCGAGCTTTGCATCGAGCTCTATTAGGTTCGTGGAGAGCCCGACCAATCCCGTGTTGCGCTTGTAGGCCGCGGCGACGACCTCAATGGCAGCGGTCAAGGCATCGGTGAGGCTTCGCTGCCGTGTCTCGATTCCACGCAGAGCTAGAGCCGCAAGAGAAGCTTCTGTCGACTCGATAAGAGTATCGCCAGCGGTCTCAATCGGAGCGGAGGAAGCCAGCTCAGCAAGCTCCTCTCCGATCCTTATGAGGGTTCTGCGGGTCGCGAGGTCGCGAATGAGCTTGCCCATATCCTCCGCCATGACAGGCAGGACGGCGAACGTGGCGAGCTGGCCGAGGTATTTGGGATCCGACGCCTCGTGCTTCAATGTTATGGGCGTTGCCCGGCGCCCGGCATTAATCAGTCTTCTCGCCGCGGCATAAAGCTTCCCGTGCTCGGGCTCGAAGAAGTGCTCCTCCATAAGGAAGGACGACACTCGATGATAAACGTCGTTATCGATCAGGATAGACCCGATGAAGGCCTGCTCAGCCTCTAAATTGTGGGGTGGAATCCTAAGCATCCTGGTCCCCGTGGCCTCGGCTAAGCGCCTTCGACAGGACCACGGCAGCCTCAGCAATCGCGATGAAGGGGCGGATATCGCTATTATTACGGCCGGGTCGGCGGCCTTGTGCTTTGCGCTCGAACTCTGGCTTGTGGCTGCGGATCTGAGACCTGCTCATCTGAGATCTCCTTTCGATATCAGCGGTAATTCTTCGTAACCAACCTGCCCTCAATAGAGCAGGCTACTTCGCCTCAGATTTCGTCGTTTGCACCGTTAGTGTTCTCGCCATCGGGGAGGACCGCCCTGAGCAGGGCTCGTCGGGATGCTACCCACTTACCGCCGATCTTCCGAGCCGGTAGTGCGCCTCGTTCCAAGAGATACCAGCATTGACGCTCGGTCAGATTCAGCACCTTGGCGATCTCCGACCCCGTCCAAATCAAGTCATGTTCAGCGTCAAGGATCGATGCTTTGTTCGATTTCACCATCAGCTCCATTGGTCTCGCCTGCCCGTGCACATATTGCCTGCAGCAAGGACATAATTCTTCGGCGCTGATGCCGTCCCGTGGGCGGTGCACCATGTTCAGCGTCCGTGTTAGCGTCGTGGAAAGTTCGGCAGTAAGAGGCCGCCCCGGGCTCAAGCCAAGAACGGATCCTGTGGGGCCGGAGTGCGACTAGTGGCCTTGAACGGATTGCAATAAAAAAGCCCGGCGGCTTGTCAGCCCCGGGCGCGAATCGCGTAGCTTATAGTTCGGTAGAGGAATTACTGGTGGCAATCAAGTGAAAATCGCAGCAGCTCCAAGGCGATCCGCCAGCCAAATTTGCGGTTCCTTGCACGTTCTGCGGACGCAAGGGGCTCGCAAGTATCGCTGTTCCGCAGCGCCCGCTCGGGTGACTGTGGGCGGTCTATTTTTCAACCCCTTGATTCGCGATTTCATGTTGCAGCCGTGTTGCATGGAATAGCCGCTGCTCAATTGAAGTCGTTGGAAATCAACGGGAGCGTGTTGCAGTGTGTTGCAGTGCGCGCAGGGACCCTCCTTCACAACAAAAAATCGCTAGCACCCTGATTCACAGTTAGAAAAAGTTGGTGCCCAGGGGCGGAATCGAACCACCGACACGCGGATTTTCAGTCCGCTGCTCTACCAACTGAGCTACCTGGGCCTTTTAGGACAATTCCCCTGGCGCCGCCCAGGAACGGAGGGGCAGGCGCGGCAAGGCCTTGGCTTATAGGAAATTGGCTCTCACCTGTCGAGAGCGGCGGGCCTCAGCTTCAGGCCAACTGGTCCTCACCGCGCCGGTCGCCTCGCAGGCGACCGCCCTCCCCGTCGAAATGAGAAACGGAGTTTCGGGCCACTCAGTCTCCATCCTGGATCTCTGCGATATCCCTCACGGGTTCGCCGGGGACGGCATAGCGGCCCGCGAGCCAGCGCCCAAGGTCGATATCGGCACACGTCGTGCCGCAAAAGGGCCGGTAGTCATGGGACGCCGCCTTGCCGCAGATCGGGCATTTGGGGCCCCTACTGCTCCTGGCCAGCGTGGCAGCCTTGTCTTGCTCGCGTCGCATGCTTGCGTTCATTCGGTCTCGATCTCAGCGAGGTTGGGCCAGAAGGAGCTCACGGGAAAGCCTTCGCCCTTCAAGAGCGTGACGACTTCGGTCAGCGGCAGGCCCACCACACTGGTATAGGAGCCGACGAGCTTCACCACGAAGCCCCCGGCGATGCCCTGGATGGCATAGGCCCCCGCCTTGCCCTTCCACTCACCGCTCGCGATGTAGTCGCGGATCTCTGCGTCGCTCAGGTTGCGGAAGCGCAAGCGGGTCTCGACCACGCGCTCGCGTATGCGGTCGTCAGGCGTGATCAGGCAGACCGCGGTGTGGACGCGATGGTTGCGGCCACGCAGACGCTCCAGCGTGTCGTTGGCCCGGTCGCCCTCCTCCGGCTTGCCGAGGATGCGCCGGCCGACGGCAACTGCCGTGTCGGCAGCAAGAATGAAGGACTTGGCGTAGTCCGGCTCGGCGCGGACCAGCAGCCGCGCGGCCTCCGCCTTGGCGCGGGCGAGCCGCCGCACCAGGTGGCGGGGCACCTCCCCTTTCATCGGGGTCTCGTCGACGGTCGTGGGACGGAGCGCGTCGGGGATGATGCCCACTTGCTCAAGCAGCGCGAGCCGGCGCGGCGAGCCCGACGCCAGCACGAGCTTCGGCCGGTGGCCGCTCGCCTTCAAGGCCCGCGGGGTGGCCGTGACCCTGCTCCTGGCAGGCGCGGCGCTCGTGGCAGGCGCGGCGCTCGCGGCACCAAGCCTACTTGAAGCGGTACGTGATCCGTCCCTTAGTGAGATCATAAGGCGTCATCTCGACCAGAACCTTGTCGCCAGCAAGCACCCTGATCCGGTTCTTGCGCATGCGTCCCGCCGTGTGGGCGATGATCTCGTGGTCGTTCTCGAGCTTCACCCTGAAGGTGGCGTTAGGGAGCAGCTCGGTCACCACCCCCGGAAATTCGAGCATCTCTTCCTTCGCCATAAGGCTCCTTCCGGCTTTTGCGCGTTGGGGCGGAGAATGGTCGCCTAGCTGCGCAAAATCAAGGAGGATTGCGGAGAGCACGACGCGTCCCTTCCCTTTGCCATTCCGTCTCAGACCGTTCATTGGCAGTTCAGCTTGCGGCCCTTAGGGTCTAATCTTGTTGTGAGCGAGACAGACAGAGCAACACGGGAGGTGCAGCCATGCGGTTCTCATCCTCAGCTTGGACGATGGTGGCGGTAGCAGCGCTGGCGTTTGCTAGCTGTGCCAGCGTTCCCGCGGCGCAAGCCCAGGAGGTCAAGAGCGCAAATGACCTCGTCAATGGCTTGCAGTCCGTCAAGACGCGGGGGTTCGATCCCGGGGCGCCTCAGCGCGAGGCCAAGCAGAAGGAACTCAACGCCAAGCTTCGCGATTTCAAGACGCGGCAGATCACGGTCGAGGAACGCACCGAGGTGGCCAAGCTCGTCAAGGAGAGCGAGGCACCGAATGTCGATATCCAAATCTTCTTTGCCTTCGATTCCGCCGACATCCTGCCGGAGGCCCGGTCCAGCCTGGACGAGCTCGGCAAGGCCCTGAGCGACCCCAAGCTCAAAGGCGCCTCCTTCCTCATCGCCGGTCACACCGACGCCAAGGGCAGCGAGGATTACAATCTCGCGCTGTCGCAGCGGCGCGCTGAATCCGTCAAGGCGTTCCTGGTCAAGACCTACCATGTCGGTGATGGCAGGCTTTCCGTCATCGGCTTCGGCGAAGAACAGCTGAAGAACAAGGAGAACCCCCTCGCCGACGAGAACCGCCGCGTGCAGATCGTCAATACGGGCGGCGCGAGTGTGGCGGAAGGCAAGCCCGCAGCGGCGCCCGAGCCAAAGGCAGAGCAGCCCCCTGAGTGAGGCTATACGGTCGGGGCGCCGGCAAGCGGGAAGCGCTGCTTGATACGCCGGAACAACCCATCCCGCAGCGCGCGATAGGCGGCCAAGATCTGCTCGCGATTGCCGCTCGCCACGGTCGGATCGGGTGTCGGCCAATATTCGACGTCGACGGCAAAGCGTCCCGTAAGCTCGAGCGCCTGATGGTGCGCTTCCGGCGAAAGCGTCACGATGAGGTCGAAGGAGGTGTCATGCAGGTCGGCCAGCGACGCCGGCCGATGCCTCGACAAATCGATGCCCAATTCCTCCATCGCGGCGATGGCGAACGGGTCTGGCTCACCGGCGCGGACGCCCGCCGATTCCACATAGACGCGGCTGCCGGCGAGGTGGCGGAGGATCGCGGCCGCCATGGGTGAGCGCACAGCGTTGCGGTTGCAGGCGAAGAGGACTGCGCCTGGCAGATCAGCTGCTTCCCCCGCCAAGGCATCACCCTTTCCAGTGCAGGGCGCAGATCAGCGTGAACAGGCGTCTGGCAGTGAGGATGTCGATTAGGACCTTGCCCTTGAGCCGCTCCATGAGCAGGCGGCTGCCTTCGTCGTGCAGGCCCCGCCGTCCCATGTCGATGGCCTCGATGCGGGAGGGGGGCGCGGTCTTGATCGCCTGGTAGTAACTCTCGCACATCATGAAATAATCCTTCACCAGGCGGCGGAAGGGTGAGAGCGACAACATCACATGGAGGATGGGCGCGCGGCTCACGTCGCCAACCGTGAGCACGAGGCGGTTGTCGGCGAGCGAGAGGTGCAGCGTGTAGGGGCCGCCTTCTTGCCCTTCGAGCGCGAAGGAGTTTCGCTCTAGGAGATCGAAGATGGCCACCTCGCGCTCATGCTCGACGTCGGACGAGTTGCGGCCGATGGAGCCGGGATCGAGGGTTACCTCGACGAGGCGCGACTGCGCGGGCGACAGCTCCTGCTCCTCCGCCATGGCTATTCTCGCACGTTCAATCTGATCGCGACGGAACGGCGATGGGCTTCGAGCCCTTCGGCGGTCGCCAGCGTCATGGCCGCTGGACCGAGGGCCTTCAGACTCGCCGCGTCAAGCTTGAGGATCGAGGTGCGCTTCATGAAGTCGAGAACGCTTAAGCCCGATGCAAAGCGAGCGCTGCGCGCTGTGGGGAGAACGTGGTTCGACCCCCCGACATAATCGCCAATCACCTCCGGCGTGTAGCGACCGAGAAAGAGCGCGCCAGCGTTGCGGATACGCGCCGCGAGCGCTTCGGGCTTCGACGTGGCGATTTGAAGATGCTCCGGCGCCAGGCGATCGACGAGGGCTGGCGCCTGGTCGAGGTGGTCGACCAGGATAACGGCGCCAAAGTTTTGCCAACTCGCCCGCGCCACGCCCGCGCGGGGGAGCGTTGCGAGTTGCGCCTCGACGGCGGCGACAACGGCGCGCCCGAAATCGGCGTCATCGGTGATCAGGATGGACTGCGCCGCCTGGTCGTGCTCGGCCTGGGCCAGAAGATCGGCGGCGACCCAGGCCGGGTCATTGTCCTTGTCGGCGATGACGACGACCTCCGAGGGCCCCGCCACCATGTCGATGCCCACTTGCCCGAACACCTGGCGCTTGGCGGCGGTGACGTAAGCGTTGCCGGGGCCGACGATCTTGACCACGGGGGCGATTGTCTCCGTGCCATAAGCAAGCGCCGCGATCGCCTGGGCCCCACCGATCCGATAGATTTCATGCACACTGGCAAGCTCCGCCGCCGCCAGAACGAGCGGATTGAGCTTTCCGTCCGGCGCCGGAACCACCATGACGACACGCTCCACCTGCGCCACCTTGGCGGGCACTGCGTTCATCAACACGGAGCTCGGGTAGCTCGCGGTTCCCCCCGGCACGTAAAGCCCGACAGACTCGACCGGCGACCAGCGGACGCCGAGCTCCACCCCCAGCTCATCGATATGACGGTCATCGGCGGGCACTTGGCGGCGATGATAAGCAAGGATGCGGTCGCGGGCGAGCTCAAGGGCCGCGAGCGTCTTTGCGTCGACGGCTGCACGCGCCTGGGCGATTTCCTCGGCTGAAATGCGCAGACTTACTTTGCGGAGGTCCGCGCGGTCGTAACGCAAGGTGAGATCGATGAGCCCTGCGTCTCTCTCGCTCCGAACACGCGCGATGATCGCGGCGACCGCGGCGTTGACGTCCTCAGAGTTCCCCCGCTTCGCCGCCAGCAGCTCGCCGAAACGGGTCTCGAAATCCGCCGCCCTTCTCTCCAGCCACAAGGCCATGACGTGCGGGAATAGAGTCAGGAGACCGCGCCGCCGGGTTCTCCGCCCGGATGCTGCGGTCTTGAACGGGCGCGCCACGCAGGCCCGAGATCGGTGAGCTCGGCCTCGATACATTCCACCTGGAGCCGGATCGAAGCACCGCCGGAGAAGGTCAACGTCACATAACCGCTTGGGTGGTCGCCGGGCTCGAAACGCACAGCGAGCAGCGACAGCACCCTGTCTGATTGGGATGGCTTCAGGGATTTGAGCCGCGCGCCAAGAACGCGGTCGAAGCGGAGTGCCGTCCGCCTCCGCTCATTGTCTTGGTCGGCTCCGCCTCCCACCGCCTTCTCCCAGTTGAAGCGGCTGAGAATAGCGGCGAAGCGCTTCCGAGAAGGCTCAAATGCCATCTCGCCAACCCGCATCACCGCGTCCTGCAAATGCGACGACATGACCTCGAGATCTTCCTCGTCGAGCGCGATCAGCTTCAGCGGGTTCGTGGCCATCAGCGTATCCCGGGCTAGAGCCGTCGCCGCCTCAATGGAAGCGGAAACGCGATCTCTCTCATTGTTTGGCGCTAGGGCGTAGCACGCTCTCGCAACACAAGAAACGGCCAAAGTGCCGATAACGGTCCTAGCTCGAAAGCCGCTCGATATGGGCGCCGCACTTGCTGAGCTTTTCCTCGATGCACTCGAAGCCGCGGTCGAGATGATAAACGCGGCCGATCAGCGTTTCGCCTTGGGCCGCGAGCCCCGCGATGACCAAGGAGACCGAGGCACGCAAGTCCGTAGCCATGACTTGCGCGCCGGTGAGGTCTTGGACGCCCGTGACGACGGCGGTGTCGCCTTTGAGCTCGATGCGCGCGCCCAGTCTTGCCAGCTCCTGCACATGCATGAAGCGGTTCTCGAAGATGCTCTCGCGCACAACAGAGGTGCCGTTGGCCGTACACATCAGGGCAATGAGCTGCGCCTGCAGGTCCGTGGGGAAGCCCGGGAACGGCTCCGTGCAGACCTCGTTCACCGATCCGATCCCCTTGCCGTTCCGCGCGACCCTGATGCCGGTGGAGGTCTCGTCGATCTCGACCCCGGTCGAGCGCAACAGGTCGAGCGCCCGTTGCAAGAGGTTGGCGCGGGCGCCGTCCAAGAACACCTCGCCTCCGGTCATCGCCACAGCCATGGCGTAGGTGCCCGTCTCGATGCGGTCGGGGAGGACGGTATGCTCGGCGCCATGAAGCTCGTCCACTCCTTGCACGCGCAAGGTCGAGGTGCCGATGCCTTCGATCTTCGCGCCCATCTTGACGAGGCAATTGGCAACGTCCACCACCTCCGGCTCGCGCGCCGCGTTCTCGATCAGCGTCTCGCCGCGGGCAAGTACCGCGGCCATCAGCGCATTATGCGTGGCGCCGACCGAGACTTTCGACAGCGCGATCCGGTTGCCGGTCAAACCCTTCGGCGCCTTGGCGATGACGTAGCCCCCTTCGAACTCGACCTTGGCGCCAAGCGCCTCGAGCGTCGTCAGGTGCAGATCCACGGGGCGGGTGCCGATGGCGCAACCCCCAGGCAGGGACACTTTCGTCTCGCCGCAGCGGGCAAGAAGCGGCGCCAGCACCCAGAAGCTCGCCCGCATGCGCGAAACCATCTCGTAGGGCGCGGTGGTGTCGACGATCTCCGCGGCTGTTAGCTTGAAGGTTTGGCCGTCGCCGGTGCGCTGGCCCGCCTTCTTGCCGACAAGCATGATGTCGACGCCGTGATTGCCGAGGATGCGGCCGAGAAGGGTCACGTCGGCAAGCCGCGGGACATTTTTCAGAGTCAGCGTTTCCCGGGTGAGAAGGCTTGCGATCATCAAGGGCAGCGCGGCGTTCTTGGCCCCGCTGATGGAAATTGTGCCCTTCAAGCGCTCGCCGCCGATAATGCGGATGCGGTCCATGGCGTCCCTCCCTCGCCTTAAGCCCCCTGGCGCGAAATCCTCGCGGAAAAACGCGATTTCGCTCCAGACCCGTAACCTTTCGCACGATCATACCCGAAAAGTCTGAAAGCTTTTCAAGATCATGCGGCAGCGGAAGCCGAAAAATCCCGTTTAGCCCCGGCACTCTTCCACCCGCTAGCGCCGCTAGACCCTTGTCAACACGTCTCGTTGTCGGCCTTTTGTCGATCCTCGTCCCGAGTTGTGCCAACCTCGCGGCGGCCCCGCTCTTGGGCTTTTCGCCTCACGAGATTGGCGCGAAGCTCCTCCGCCAGTCGAGCGCGGCGGGCTTCAGCGCCCCCCACGATTCTGGGCTCATCGCGCCGCCGTCCGGTCATGGCCAAAGCTTACACCTTAAGCGCCGGCTGGCGAAATGCCGGGCCCAAGCTTGCATGGGCTTTGCCGCTATGGCAGTTTCGCGGTGCCCACACTTTGCCCCTCCAAATGGCCTTCTCGCAGGCCTTCTCGCCGCCGTAGCTCAGTGGTAGAGCGCGTCATTGGTAATGACGAGGTCCTCAGTTCAATCCTGAGCGGCGGCACCATGAAATCAAAGGCTTAGCGGCAATCAGTCAGGCTAGAGCAAGTTCAGGTTTTTCCGATTCCTGGAGGGATTCCCAAATCTCGCGAACAGTGCGAGTCCTCTGTTCCTTTGGGGATAGAGGGCGACCATGGCGCGCGCTTACAGCCAGGATTTGCGTGTTCGTGTGATCGATGCGGCGCTCGGCGGGATGCCGGCCCGGCGAGCGGCGACCCAATTCGAGATCGGGATCGCCACGGCGATTGTGTGGGTG
>JBARKP010000113.1:0-9559 GCA_049801475.1 Methyloceanibacter sp. | reverse complement strand
CGACATTGCGGCCTTTGGGCCCGAGCGTCACTCTGACAGCGTTGGCGAGGATATCGACGCCACGCAGCATCTTATCGCGCGCATCGGTGGAAAATCTGACGTCCTTGGCAGCCATTTTGGTTCTCCTAAATTGAACTGATGGAAAGCTTCGGCAAGCCTATGCGACCTTCCTGCTGGCCTTGGCGCCTTCGAGCACCCCCATGACGTCGGATTCCTTCATGATGAGGAGTTCTTCCCCATCGATCTTCACTTCTGTGCCCGACCATTTGCCGAACAACACCCGATCGCCCGCCTTGAGATCGATGGGGATGAGCTTGCCGGCTTCGTCGCGCGCGCCAGGACCAACGGCGACGACCTCGCCTTCCTGCGGCTTTTCTTTGGCGGTGTCGGGAATGATGATCCCGCCCTTAGTCTTCTCGTCGCCTTCAAGGCGACGAAGCACGACGCGGTCATGCAGAGGTTTGAATTTCATGGGTTCCCCTTGGCCTTTTATGAGTGCGGGAGTTGAGCTGCTTTTAGCACTCGTTCCAGGAGAGTGCTAGTCCCTCAAACTAGGCGCGAGCGAGCGAGAAAGCAAGACAACACTGTCACGAGAACTGTCGCGAGCAGGTTAGGGCCTGATGATGCCGGGGCAGGGACCAAGGGGACTGTCACTGACTGTGCTCGATCTTCATTGCGGCTCCCGTCACGCGGTCAGCGTTCTCCTCGATCATAAGGTCGCTTTGGCTATCTATTGTGCATACAATGTCGGCTTCTGGCACGAAGCGGCACCGAAATGCCGGATCTGCACCTCTCGCGAGAACCTTTGCGCGCCCATTTTTGGGTCTCCGTTGACATGATTCCGCTCTATTGCAGCGTTACAATTTCAAAGGTAAGCGCGCTTTTGCGTTAAGCGCGCCGAGGGTTGTCATGCGTATTCCCCTCACGCCCGGATACCTGATCCTCATCACCAAGGTGCCCCCGCGCGACAGCGTTCGTGAAAGCTGTCGCGCGCGACTGAGGGACCACGTCCTAACGATCATGGCCGGCAGCGGCAAAACCCACTCAATTGCCTAGGAGGGTGCCATGAGCCAATCGGCGCCATCTGACAACAGCAGCATTCACCCACGAAGCCTAACCGAACGCCTGAAGGTGGTAGTCGAACGACTGAAGGAGGAAGCCGACAGTGAGCCTCCAGGCGAGCCTTCCCCCGGAGAGCCAACAAGCGAACTCTCTATCTCGGGACCTGCACCGGCCTGGTGGATGAGCAGCCCCATTCTCGCGGCGTTGATCGTCGTTTCGCTGGCTCCGGCCGTGACAATCGGAGCCATGTCTTGGCAAGGCGTAATCAGAACGCCTTGGTCGAACAACGTGGTCGTAGGCGACGGCAGCCGACCGCTAGAGACTCAACAGACATCGATCCCAAGCCCCGCCGCGGGAACGCTTCAACCGAAGCAGTACGTCGATGCACTTTCTTTTGCTCTCACCGTACCGAGCACAATCGAGGCAGAGGGAGGCAAAGAGGCACCCCTCAGCATTACGCTCAATTCGGCCAACTCAATTCCACTTAGAAGTATCATCACGATACAAGGATTGCCGGAAGGCGCGACGCTCTCGAATGGACGGCCCTACGGGGAAGCAGAATGGACCTTGAGACCGGATGAGACTATGGACTTGCGCCTCCTTCTACCCAAGGCGGCAAGCGGTCATGCCAGTTTGCGCATCGCACTTGTCGCAGCCGATGGCACTCTCATCGCCAGTGCCGCCACGCAGCTCAATATTGCTGCTGACCCCAAGTCGGCCCTGATCTCGCGGCCCAAGGAAACGGAACTCATTGCGGGCTTAATCGCGCACGGGCAAAAGATGATCGATGTCGGCTATCTTGCCGGAGCCCGGGGCTATTTCAAGCGCGCGGCGGAAGCCGGAAGCGCCGAAGCGGCACTTGCTCTCGGAGCCACCTACGATCCCAAGTTCATAAATGACGCGGGTGTGAAGGGAATCAAGCCAGATTTGGCAGAGGCACGAGCGTGGTACGTGCGTGCGCGGGAGCTTGGTTCGGCGGCCGCCCAAGAAAGGCTTGAAGAGCTCAAGCACGCCATGTCTGTGGCTGCAGAGCGTGTCCATGGGCCGGACGAGTAGGGCCAGCGCGCAGAGTTCACCGGATGCAACGCGGTAGACTGCGGCAACCCACTCCATAGTCATGAGCTTGGAGCGCTAGCCGTTTCGACGTGTCCGCTAATGGCACGAAGCGGACGAGTCTCTGCGTGCGTCGTGAGGTCAGCAACTGACCCAAAGCTGACACCACCCATGGCACCAAAAGCGCTCCATGAAAAAAGCTTGTGAGCAGTGGGCACGCTGAGTGTGGCAGAGCCTTGAGCCGCAGGCGGGCTCTGATGCTTGCGCATGCTCCAATCGTCCGGTCAATCACGACGGCATGGGTAGGGGTTGCTCCTGAGTCGATTTCGGCGGCAAATGCTGCACGTCAGCGGAAGTAGGCTCTGAGCCCGATGTCCTCGGCGGCAAACTTCCTCAAGCGGTTGGGACTTGTCCCAAGATGGCCACTGGCTCCGGTCCCGATTGCTCACGCGTCGGACGGGAGCCAAGGCGCAGTCAGCTTTCCCCGCGGCCCAGCACCAGGGACGCGGCTGACGCCCGACTATGTGCGCTTGGTCGGCCGCTTCGCCTACGTCTTTGCTTGGCCCATGGTGAACGTCTTCAACCGCTATACCGCCTTCAAGCGGGTGATCAGGCCGCGCCTGATCGGCGGCATCGCTCCGATAGCCCCGATCAACCATCTCTGCATGCAGCACGACTATATCAATTCGCGCCAGCGCTACATCACTTGCCCGAGCCAAGACCTTGTCTACGGTTTTGGCATTCTCGATCTTGCCCGCGAGCCGGTGGTGTTGCAGGTGCCTGACTTCGGAACGAGGTTCTTTGTGTATCAGGCGACCGATCTCAGGACCGACGGCTTTGCCGTTCTCGGACCCATGTACGGCACGAGGCCCGGCTTCTATCTGCTGGTCGGCCCCGATTGGAACGGCGTGGCCCCGGCTGCAATTGCGGCGACGTTTCGCGCGCGCACGTGGATAGGCACCATCATCCCGCGCGTATTCCAGGAGGACGATCGAAATGATAATGCTGCGGTACAGCCCCTGCTGCAACAGATCATGGCCTACCCGCTCTCCGAGTTCGACGGCAGGATGAAGAGCAAGGACTGGTCGACGGTGGGTAGCATTCCCTGGGTGAAGCTCGGCGAAGAGGAATGGCGGTGGGTGAATCCTGCGCACTTCTTCGACGTGCTCCCCCAGGTGCTGGCCGCGGCGCCACCCCTTCCCGGCGAAGAGGCGCTTTACGCCCTCATCTGCTCCATTCTCGATGCCGCTCGCTCCGACCGGAGCTTGCGCAAGGTTCTCCAGGACGCTGCCACCGAGGCGGACGCCAATTTGGTCGCACCGCTGCTTCAATTCCGCAATTTCGGCATCCCGCTCCCTCATAACTGGACCACGGTGGTTAACGGGGCAGAGTTCGGCACCGACTATTTCACCCGCACGGCGGTCGCGCGCTCTAACACCTTCATCAACCGTCCGCGCGCGACGCGTTACTTCTATTCCGACCTCGACCGGACAGGCGCACGGCTCACCGGTGCCAAGCGTTACATGGTGACCTTGCGCAAGCACGAGCTGCCACCGGTCAAGGGCTTCTGGTCACAAGAGCAGACATCTCAGCTTCGCCCCAGACGGCTCGCTCACCATCTACGTGCAGAATGATCACCCGAGCGAGGAGAGGATCGCGAACTGGCTCCCCGCCCCAACGGAGGAGTTTTCCCTCTATATCCGCGCCTATTGGCCCGAAGCCCCGATCGCCGACGGAAGCTGGACACCGCCGCCGGTGGTGCCAGGGTGAAAACGCCGCCGCTCACTCAAGATAACGAAATGGCGACGTTCAGCTTGGAAACCTTAGTTTACGAGCAATGTTTGCGTGAGTTCGCCGTCACCGAAACGCAATGTGGGCGCGCTGCTGTCTGTTTGATAGATCGCTGCCTGCGGTTCTTTTTTTCAGCGGCGACCATAAGGTCGCCTCACAACCCACAAGGCGAAGATACCAGCACCGAGGATCGCAAGCCCCTGTCCTCACGCGGCGAAAATCGCGCTATGGCCGTAAAAGGTCTGCAATGAAAGCGCTATCAGCGTAGCTGTGGGCGCGATGGCTATTAGCATTCCAAGAGTGAAGAGCAATTCTCTCCAAGTTCCCATACCGACATTCTTGCAGCAGAGCAGGTGCACAGCAAGCGCTAGCGCTGATAGGACCACTTCTGGCACGAAGCGAACCGACCGATAACGCAACTCCCGCTCCTGGCACCAAGCCGACATGGCGTGGGCGTGAACCGTTATCGACGATAAACGGGACCTCCCCGCCAACCACGGCTAACCGCTAAGCTATCGTATCGCTGTCCCGGCGGGATGGCAGCCCGTGACCCGAAGTGACATTTCGGCCCGCTTGACCACTATTCTTCTTTAGGCCCCCAATGAGCGGGCGTAGCTCCTGTCGACCCATGCTCATTCCGCGGCCTTCGCATACGTCTCCATCGGCGGGCAGACGCAAACGAGATTGCGGTCGCCATAGACGTTGTCGACGCGGTTGACCGGTGGCCAGTATTTGTCGACGCGGAAGGCGCCGGCCGGGAAGCAGGCGGCCTCGCGGGAATACGGCCGGTCCCACTCGCCGACGAGGTCCTCGACGGTGTGCGGGGCGTTCTTCAGCGCGTTGTTCTTCTTGTCAGTGCGTCCCTCCTCGATCGCTCGTGCCTCTTCCCGAATCGCGAGCATGGCGTCGCAGAATCGGTCGAGCTCCGCCTTCGTCTCCGACTCCGTCGGCTCGATCATCAGGGTTCCGGGCACCGGCCAGCTCACGGTCGGGGGATGGAAGCCGCAATCGATGAGCCGCTTGGCGATGTCGTCGACGGTCACTCTGGCGAGCTCGTTGAGCGGGCGCGTATCGATGATGCACTCATGCGCGACGCGCCCGTGCTTCCCCGTGTAGAGCACGTCATAGGCGCCGGCGAGCCGCTTCGCGATGTAATTGGCGCTGAGGATCGCGACGCGCGTCGCCTGGGTGAGCCCTGCCCCACCCATCATGAGGCAATAGCTCCACGAGATCGGCAGGATCGACGCCGAGCCGTAAGGCGCAGCCGATACCGTCAGCGCACCGGCGCCCGTTTCGGGATGGCCGGGAAGGAAGGGCGCGAGGTGCGCCTTGACGCCGATCGGGCCCATGCCGGGCCCACCGCCGCCGTGGGGGATGCAGAAGGTCTTGTGCAGGTTCAGATGGCCCACATCGGCGCCGACGTCACCCGGACGTGCGAGTCCGACTAGCGCATTCATGTTGGCGCCGTCGAGGTAGACTTGGCCGCCGTTCGTATGGGTGATCCAGCAGACCTCGCGCACGGTCTCCTCAAACACGCCGTGAGTCGACGGGTAGGTGATCATGGCCGCCGCGAGGGTCTTCGCGCTAGCCTCGGCCTTGGCGCGGAAATCGGCGAGGTCGATGTTGCCATCCGCATCCGTCGCGACCACAACCACTGTCAAACCGCACATCGACGCCGACGCCGGATTGGTGCCGTGCGCGGAGGCCGGGATGAGGCAGACGTCACGATGCCCCTCCCCGCGGCTCTTATGGTAGGCGTGGATCGTCGAAAGACCCGCGTACTCGCCCTGCGCGCCGGAGTTTGGTTGCATCGAGATGGCGTCGTAGCCGGTGATTTGGCACAGCTTCTCCGACAGGTCGTTGATCATCTCGGCGTAGCCAAGCGCCTGATCGGCCGGGACGAACGGGTGGATCTCGGCGAACTCCGGCCACGTGATCGGCAGCATCTCGGCGGTAGCGTTGAGCTTCATCGTGCACGAGCCCAGCGGGATCATTGCGCGGTCGAGCGCCAGATCGCGGTCCGCGAGACGGCGCATGTAACGCGTCATCTCGCTCTCCGCCCGGTTCATGTGGAAGACCGGGTGGGTCAAATAGGCCGACTGGCGGATGAGCGGCTTGGGCAGACGGTATTCGGGGTATTCGTCGTGGTAGGCGAGGTCGTAGCCGCCGAACGCGCGCCAGACGGCTTCAAGCGTGGCGGGCCGCGTCCGCTCATCGACCGTGATGCCGATTCGGTCGCGCCCGACCTTGCGCAGGTTAATGCCATTGTCGACGGCGTTTTTCATGATCAGTCCCTGATAGGGCCCAACCTCCACTGTGATTGCGTCGAAGAAGGATTCGGGGCTGGTCTCGAAGCCAAGTGAGGACAGTCCGTCAGCGAGACGTGCCGCCTTGCGGTGCACGCGCTCGGCGATCGCCTTCAATCCCTTGGGCCCATGGAACACTGCATACATAGAAGCAATGACCGCGGGGAGCACTTGCGCGGTGCAAATGTTGGACGTCGCGCTTTCGCGCCTGATGTGCTGCTCACGCGTCTGCAGTGCGAGGCGGTAGGCACGGTTTCCACGTGCATCGATCGAGACGCCGACGATACGGCCGGGCAGAGCGCGCTTATATGCGTCGTTTACAGCGATATAGGCCGCGTGCGGTCCGCCGTAGCCCATCGGCATTCCGAACCGCTGCATGGAGCCGACCGCGATATCCGCCCCCATTTCGCCCGGCGGCTTCAAGAGCGAGAGCGCTAGAGGGTCGGCGGCAATCACGGCGAGCGCCTTGGCGGCATGCAACTTCGCGACGAGCTCGGAGAAGTCGTGGAAGGCGCCGCATACGCCCGGGT
The DNA here is from genome assembly GCA_049801475.1 of Methyloceanibacter sp. GTDB lineage: Bacteria > Pseudomonadota > Alphaproteobacteria > Rhizobiales > Methyloligellaceae > Methyloceanibacter. The sequence continues at coordinate 2,817 of JBARKP010000113.1, read as the reverse complement.
ACTGGAAAAGCGCGCCGAAAACCGTCTCTGCGTCCAAATCCTTGAACGGATCGCCGATGACGATCTGCCAGCCGAGCGGCTCCGCGCGCGTCTTGAGCACGGCTATCGTTTGCGGCAAGCACTCCTCGTCCACGAAGAAGGCAGTGGCCTTCGACTTCGTGACGCGGTGCGCAAGCGCCATCGCCTCGGCCGCTGCGGTTGCCTCGTCCAGGAGCGAGGCGTTGGCGATATCGAGCGCGGTCAGATCCGAGACCAGTGTCTGGAAGTTCAGAAGCGCTTCGAGACGCCCCTGGCTGATCTCCGCTTGATAGGGCGTGTAGGCGGTGTACCAGGCCGGGTTCTCGAGGATGTTGCGTTGAATGGCGGGCGGCATGATTGTGCCGTGGTAGCCCTGGCCGATGAGCGACGTCAGCACGCGGTTCTTGTTGGCGATCGTCCGCATCCGATCGAGCACGCCGCGTTCGGACAGGGGACGGCCGAAATCGAGCGGCGTCTCCTGGCGGATCGCCTTCGGCACGGTTTCCGAGATCAGCTTTTCGAGGCTGGAAGCACCCACGGTGCGTAGCATCTCCGCCATCTCCTCGGGAGATGGCCCGATATGACGGCGGTTGGCGAAGTCGTACGGCTCGTATCTGTCAGAGGAGGTCATCAATACACCGCTCAATCGATTAGCTTCTTGTAGGCCGCCTCATCCATGAGGTCATCCATCGCCTTGATGTCCTCGAGCCTTAGCTTAAAGAACCAGCCTGCGCCTTGCGGATCCGCATTGACGACTGAGGGGTCCTCGACGATGGCTTGGTTTACCTCGACTACCTCGCCGGCGAGCGGCGCGAAGACGTCGGAGGCCGCCTTCACGGATTCGACGACTGCCGCGCCATCGCCTTTCGCGAGCTTGGCGCCGACATCAGGCAGCTGGACGAAAACGACGTCGCCAAGCAGCGTCGTCGCGTGCTCGGTGATGCCCACCGTCGCGATGTCCCCTTCGAGCTTAAGCCACTCGTGCTCTTCGGTGTATTTCAGCAATGCACCCTCCTGTTGGGGACGGCTCAGCCGCGTTTGTACTTCGGCACAATGAATGGGAGCGTCGTGACGGCGACAGGCAAGCGCTTGCTGCGCACCTCGGCGAAGACCCTTGTTCCGGGCGCTGCAAGCGCGGCCGGCAGATAGCCCATCGCAATGGGGGCATTGAGGCTCGGACCGAAGCCGCCCGAGGTCACTGAACCTACTTGCGCGCTTGCGTCCGCTTCCACATAGAGGGGCGCGCCAGCGCGCACGGGCGTCCGTCCCTCGGGCCGCAGGCCGACGCGGTGGCGGGGCGCCCCATGTTCAAGCTGCCCGAGAATGATCTCGGCGCCCGGGAAACTGCCCTCACGTGCGCGGCGGCGGCGCGCCTTCTGGATAGCCCACGACAACCCCGCTTCGACCGGCGTCGTCCTCTCATCGATGTCTGAGCCATAAAGGCAAAGTCCGGCTTCCAATCGAAGCGAATCCCGTGCGCCAAGTCCGATCGGTGCAACGCCCGCATTTGCGAGCAATTCCTCCGCGATCTCGCGAGCGATGTCGGCGGGAATTGAGATCTCGAATCCGTCTTCCCCTGTATATCCCGAGCGCATAACCATGCATTCGGCGCCCATCAGGGTCAGCGTTCGCATATCCATGAACTGCATGCTAGTGCACTCCGGTGCGAGCAGCGCGAGCGTTGCCTCCGCTTTCGGCCCCTGAAGCGCGATTAGCGCGCGATCGAGCCGTTCGAGTTCGCACTCATTCCCAAGTTGGGCTCGCAGATGCGCTTCATCCGCCGCCTTGCAGGCTGCATTGACGACGAGCAACAGATAATCCCCGCAATTTGCGACAATCAGATCATCAAGAATGCCGCCGTGCGCGTTCGTGAAGAAGGCATAGCGCAGGCGCCCCGGTGCTAGACCGAGAATATCGACCGGAATGAGCCGCTCAAGCACCCGCGCTGCGTCCCGAGCATCGCCGGACTTCGAGTGCACGGCGATCTGCCCCATGTGTGAGACATCGAAAAGACCGGCGGCCGTGCGCGTATGAAGATGCTCTTTGAGCACGCCCAGCGGATATTGGACGGGCATCGTGTAATCGGCGAATGGCACCATCCGTGCGCCCAACTCCACGTGCAGAGCATGCAGCGGCGTACGCTTCAGTGCCTCATCCGATGTCGTGGCAGCGTCAGCGCTCATGCAGAGGCTTCCCGAGGCTCTTGTCCCGTGCAACGTGTGTCAAACAGTCACCAATCGTGGCGTTTCGCCAGCGTATGTGGCGTCTCCCCGCGCGGCAGCATTGCGTTGGTCGATTACCTCATCGCTAGTCACCTTGCTCCAGGGATTGCTAGCGTGACCGAACCGGACCAGCCCTGGCAACGGCGGTCTTGAGGCATTCGTGCCCCAAGACCCGATCCTTCGTGCCACAGGACCCGATCCGTTGTATAGTTTAAGGGACGGGAAACGGCGCGGCATTCCATAGAGCGCACCCAACTCCAGCAACGGAGATCCGACATGAAAGTCAAAGAAGCGATGCACAAGGGCGTCGACTGGGTCGGTCCGGACACCCCTATCACCGAGCTCGCGAAATTGATGTGTAAGCATGATATAGGCGCCATCCCGATTGGAGAGAACGACCGGCTGATCGGCATGGTGACTGACCGCGACATCGTCTGCAAAGGGTTGCCTGAGGACAGCTTCGATCCCCGCCGCGCGACGGCGCGCGATGTGATGACCCCAGGCATCCATTGCTGCCGGGAGGACGATGACCTCGCCAAGGCGGTGCGGCACATGGAGGCGCTGAAGGTCCGCAGGT
>JBARKP010000112.1:0-4801 GCA_049801475.1 Methyloceanibacter sp. | reverse complement strand
GAGGCAGTATTGGTTCGAGTTCTGGCGGCCGTACGTTCAGTTCTGCCGCAATATCGCCGCGCGGGCTCGCGTAGGTATGAGGACGCTAGACAAAGCGCCTTGGCAGCATTCGGAGGAACATCAAGCTCCAGGTGCCCGAGCGCCATAGATCGCAAAAGCCTCTCAGTGCTGCGCGAATCCCCTCGGAGCCACACTGTTCTAAGGTGTGATAAAACACGTTATCGTTCGTGTGAGGCGCCGGCGCCTCTCACGGATTGCCCTGAGCGGCAATGAAGCGGTTTCTCCTTGCCCTTGGGGCCGCATTCATCGTCGCGGGTCTACTCTGGCCGTGGCTCAAGAGAATGCATTTGTTTCATCTCCCTGGCGATATGCTCATCGACCGTCCGGAATTCAAGTTCATCTTTCCGATCACGACCATGCTGATCCTGAGCGCAGTCCTGTCGTTAGTGGTGTGGCGGCTGCGCCGCTAATATGCAAGTAGTCGATCGCACCAGAGCCCAGTCGGCGGTGGGAATTTGGCCCGTCGGTGGATTGGAGGGGATTCGGATGCGCCGTCTGCAGAAGCAGAAAGACCCGGGCCTGGTGTTGACGGCAACGGCCTTCGCGGCCTCCAAGCACTGAAACCAGCGACGCGCGGACCCTAATGTAAGACACGCAGCGCGATCAAGACCTCATCACACGACGGGCGACGGGTCACACATTTCTCAAAAAAAACTAAATTCCGTCAATGCAAACAAAGTTCGTGCGCACGCCGATACCGTTCTGTGCGAGCAGAATCATTCCAGAAACGCGGAGTACTGGTGCGACGCAAATGATTGCTCTATGATGCCGCCACGCGCCGATTTGATTGTCAGCTTGCGGGCGCGAAATAAATGCGGCTAAAGCGGAGGCAGCCGACGCGCTCGGCGTGGGCGGGCGGTTTTTTTTATGCCCCTCCCGAGTCCGATGCGGGCCTCCTCTTCCGATGAAGATCGACTACCGAATGCGGAGGAGGATTGACTCGTGAAAGCTCTTGTCAAGAATCGTGCGGAAGTGGGTCTCTGGCGTGGCGACGTGCCATTGCCCGAGCCCGGAATCAATGATGTTCTGATCAAAGTCCACAAGACCGGCATCTGTGGCACCGACCTGCATATCTACGAATGGGACGAGTGGGCACGCTCGGCGATCAAGACGCCCCTGGTTATTGGCCACGAGTTCGTCGGCGAAGTCGCTGCGGTCGGCTCGAACGTCGCTGACTTTCATGCGGGCGAAATCGTCAGCGGTGAAGGCCACGTGGTGTGCGGCCGCTGCCGCAATTGTCTCGCCGGTCGCCGTCACCTCTGCGCAAACACGCAGGGGGTTGGTGTCAATCGCGCCGGCGCGTTTGCCGAGTATATCTCGCTCCCCGTGAGCAACGTTTGGCGCCACAGCGCCCATGTGACGCTCGACATCGCGGCCATCTTCGATCCCTTCGGCAATGCGGTTCACACGACGCTCGCTTTTCCCGTCCTGGGCGAAGATGTGCTCGTCACGGGCGCAGGTCCCATAGGCATCATGGCCACGGCCGTGGCGCGGCACGCCGGCGCGCGCCATATCGTTGTGACCGATATCAATCCCAAGCGGCTCGAACTCGCCCGACGCATGGGGGCGACGCTTGCGATTGATCCGCGGGCCGAACCGTTGGCCGAAGTGCAGCAGAGACTGGGCATGAAGGAAGGCTTTGACGTAGGGCTTGAAATGTCCGGCAGCCCGCTCGCCCTCGAGGGGATGCTCGACAACCTTTGTCATGGCGGCAAGATCGCCATGCTCGGCATTCCCTCGAAACCCTTAGCGATCGATTGGCGTAAAGTCATTTTCAACATGATCACCATCAAGGGTATCTACGGTCGCGAGATGTATGGGACGTGGTATCTGATGACCGTGATGCTGGAGTCGGGCCTGGATATTTCTCCAGTGATCACGCATCGCCTACCCTGGTATGAGTACGAGCAGGGCTTCGCCGCCATGCGCTCAGGGGATGCGGCTAAGGTCGTGCTCGACTGGCAGGCTTGAAGCTGTAAGCGATGGGGGACCCGATGGAGTACGTTCGTAACCCGGCCGAATCAGTTATGCTCGCGAGACCAGGCGAGAGGTTCGTGCACCTTGCAGCCGGCAAAGTTCTCGGCTCTTGGCTGCGTTGCTGGGCAGTTGGAGAGCCTCCATGCAACAGATGATCGACGTACGAAGCGATACCGTTACTAAACCGACCGCGGCCATGCTTGAATCGATGCTCCAGGCGGAAGTGGGCGATGACGTCTTCGGCGAGGACGATACCGTCAATGAACTGCAGAGGAGAGCTGCAGATCTGTTTGGACAAGAGGCCGCGCTGTTTTGTCCGACGGGCACAATGTCCAATCAGATCGGCATCAAGGTTCACACGCAACCCGGGGACGAAGTCATTTGTGACGAGCTCGCGCACATTTATCTGTACGAGGGCGGTGGCATCGCTGCGAACTCCGGGGCGTCAGTTCGCCTCCTCAAAGGCCACAACGGACGCTTTACCGCCGAGCAGGTCCGAGAGAACATCAATCGACGCGAGGACTCTCACTTGCCCTGGACACGTGTCGTGGCCGTCGAAAACACGGTCAACAAGGGTGGAGGGTGTTGTTGGGAGCTGAGAGAAATTGAGCGCATCCGCGCCGTTTGCCAGGAACACGATATAGCCATGCACCTGGACGGCGCACGTCTCTTCAATGCACTCGTGGCGCGTGACGAGTCACCGCGCGACTATGGGTATCTGTTTGACACGATTTCGATCTGCCTCTCCAAAGGGCTGGGCGCCCCGGCGGGTTCCCTCCTCATGGGATCCCGGGAATTAATCGCCAAAGCGCACCGACACCGCAAGCTACTGGGAGGCGGCATGCGGCAGGCCGGGTATCTGGCCGCTGCGGGGCTCTTCGCTCTTGAGCACAATGTGAAGCGTCTGCGGGAAGATCATGCGAGGGCAAGAGTGCTGGAGACTGAGTTGCGCTCGCTGGCCTATGTCTCTACGGTCTTGCCTGTGGAAACGAATATCGTGATCTTTACGCTGCACGAGCACCTCAGTACTGAAGTCTTTCTGCAAAAGCTGCAGCAGCAGCAGGTCCGGGCACTGAGCATGGGCCGGCAGACCATCCGCTTTGTGTTCCATTTGAACGTTAGCGACGCTCAACTCGATGCACTGCTGGAGGCACTTCGTGGCATATCATTGCCGGCCTGATGGGCTACGGGGAGAACGCCAAGGAGTCCTCTGCAACCATGAACTCTCATGGTTGTGGCAGTTGCGACGCTGGTCTGAGGTTCTGAGGCAGGGGGAATTCGAGCTACTCCGCGCTGATCGCGTTCCTGAAGATACAACCGAGCTCTTACACGCTGCGAGTTAAGCGCCATGTACGGGGAATTTCAAAGCGCATTGTCCTCGGAGCTCGAAGAGCTCCGCCGCACAGGCATTTACAAGACCGAGCGCGAGCTCGCCTCGCCGCAGCAGGCGCACATTCAGGTCAAGCGCGGCGAGGTCTTAAACTTGTGCGCCAATAACTACTTGGGGCTCGCCAATCATCCCGAGGTCCTAAAGGCCGCCCATGAGGCGCTGGATCGGTGGGGATATGGCATGGCCTCGGTGCGCTTCATCTGCGGCACGCAGTCGATTCACACCGAGCTCGAGCGCAGCCTCTCCGAGTTTCTCGGCACCGAGGAGACCATCCTTTACAACTCCTGCTTCGACGCCAATGGCGGCCTCTTCGAGACCCTGCTCGATGAGCAGGACGCCGTGATATCGGACGAGCTCAACCACGCCTCGATCATCGATGGCATTCGGCTGTGCAAGGCCAAGCGCCGGCGCTATCGCAATGGCGACATGGCGGATCTTGAAGCCCAGCTGGTAGTTGCCAGTCACGACAGTCGGCGCGTGCTGATTGCCACCGACGGCGTCTTCTCCATGGATGGTTACATTGCCAAGCTCGGCGAAATCTGCGACCTCGCCGACCGGCACGGTGCGCTCGTGATGGTGGATGATTCGCATGCCGTCGGCGTGCTGGGAGCAAGCGGTCGCGGCACACACGAGCATCACCGCGTCATGGGTCGCATCGATATCCTCACGGGCACGCTCGGCAAGGCGCTCGGGGGTGCCTGTGGCGGCTACACCTCCGGCAAGCGCGAGATCATCCGGTGGCTGCGCCAGCGCTCGCGGCCTTACCTTTTTTCCAATTCACTGCCGCCCACCATCACCGCGGTCACTCTCAAGGTGCTGACACTCCTCAAGCAATCCGACAGCCTGCGCCGAACTCTATTTGACAATACGGCTTGGTTCCGGCTGCGAATGCTCGAGGCAGGCTTTGAAATCCAGACCGGCGAACATCCGATCGTGCCGGTGAAGATTGGGGATGCGGGGATGGCCGCGAAGCTCGCGGATAGGATGCTCGAGAAGGGCATCTACGTGATTGCCTTTTCGTATCCCGTGGTGCCCAAGGACAAGGCGAGGATCCGGGTGCAGCTCTCAGCCGCGCACACGCGATCCGATCTGGAGATGGCCGTGCGGGGATTTGTCGAGGTCAAGCGGGAGCTAGCCCTCTAGTTCCGCCCTTTATCGATCCGCACGCGCTCACGGGTCCATCCAATGTCCATCGGCGTAGCCCCGTCCCGGGACATCACAAGACCCTCGACCCGGCGAAATTCCTTTCGGTCTGGGTGCCTTCGAGGGCCCATGTCGGCGACAGAAAGGCGGGCAAGATCGCGAGCTGAACCCATTTCTTCGCGGACTCTGCAGCGGCGAAGAGTTCATTCAGCTTCGACCAATCCGGCGCTC
>JBARKP010000111.1:0-13274 GCA_049801475.1 Methyloceanibacter sp. | reverse complement strand
ACGAGCTTATAGCGGGCCGCTGCCCGAGAGTCCCCTACCGCTCAAGCCGCGAGGCTCGCGACCAAGCTCGCAAACATCTTGACGCCGTCCGTGCCGCCAAGCGCTGGGTCGGCCAGGCGCTCCGGATGCGGCATCAGCCCGAGCACGGTTCCCGTCTCGTTGTAGATGCCGGCGATATTGTTGCGCGAGCCGTTGGGGTTGGCTTCGGTCGAGACCCGGCCTCGCGTGTCGCAATAGCGGAAGGCGATGCGGCCTTCGCCTTCGAGACGCCGAAGCGTCTCCTCCGCGGCGAAATAGCTGCCGTCCTTGTGCGCGATCGGCAGCCTGATCACCTGGCCTCTTGCATAGCGACCCGCGAAACTTGTGTCGTTGCGCTCCACGCGAAGATGCACGTCCTTGCAGATGAATTTGAGCGAGGCGTTGCGCATGAGCACGCCGGGGAGGAGCCCCGCCTCGGTCAGCACCTGGAAGCCGTTGCAGATGCCGAGCACCGGCGTGCCGGCGCGCGCCCGCTTGACCACCTCGCGCATGACCGGGGAATGCGCCGCCATGGCGCCGGAGCGCAAATAATCGCCATAGGAGAAGCCGCCCGGCAGCACGATGAGGTCGCTGTTCGGGAGCTCCGCATCGCCATGCCAGACCATGGCCGGCGGTGTTCCCGTCGCCGCTTGTAGCGCCACCGCGGCGTCACGGTCGCAATTCGATCCGGGAAAGACGACGACGCTCGCTTTCATGCCAACTTAAGCCGCCTCGAGCTCATAGGCGTAATTCTCGATGATGGTGTTGGCGAGCAACTCCTTGCACATGCGCTCTATCTCGGCGCGGGCGTGGGCCGGATCGCTCTCGGCCACCTCGACCTCGATATATTTGCCCTGGCGCACATTACCGGCGGAGCCAAAGCCAAGCGCGTGCAGCGCGCCTTCGATCGCCTTGCCTTGCGGATCGAGAACCCCCGGCTTCAAGGTGATGGTGATGCGTGCCTTCACAGTGCAGGCCCTATTTCGAGCGCACGAGCACGGGGCCCGTCTTCACCCGCATCGGACTGTCGACGTGGAGCCCGAGCCGGCGCGCCACCTCCTGATAGGCCTCGACCAGGCCGCCGAGATCGCGGCGGAAACGGTCCTTGTCGAGCTTGTTCTGCGTCTCGACGTCCCACAGCCGGCAGCAATCGGGCGAGATCTCGTCGGCGAGCACGATGCGCATCTGGTCGTTCTCCCACAGCCTCCCGAACTCGCATTTGAAATCGACGAGCCTTATGCCGACGCCGAGCAACAGGCCGGAGAGGAAGTCGTTGATCCGGAGCGCGAGCGACATGACGTCGTCCATTTCCTGCGGACTCGCCCAGCCGAAGGCGGTGATGTGCTCCTCGGTGACCATGGGGTCCTCGAGCTTGTCCGACTTGTAATAGAATTCTACGATTGAGCGGGGCAGTGCGGTGCCCTCGTCGATCCCGAGCCGCGTCGCGAGCGAGCCCGCCGCCACATTGCGAATAACCACCTCGAGCGGGATGATCTCTACCTCGCGGATCAGCTGCTCGCGCATGTTGAGGCGCTTGATGAAATGGGTCGGGATGCCGATCTCGCCAAGCTTCTGGAACAGGAATTCGGAAATCCGGTTGTTGAGGACGCCCTTGCCTTCGATCTTATCGCGCTTCTTGTTGTTGAAGGCAGTGGCGTCGTCCTTGAAATGCTGGATGAGCGTGCCGGGCTCCGGACCTTCATAGAGAATCTTGGCCTTGCCTTCATAGATGCGGCGGCGCCGGTTCATGTTACGTTCCTCTCGCTTTAGCAGCTCGTCAGAGCTGACAACACCACCGATACGCGGAAGGGACTGCCCGTACCGCGCTTATCGCCAATCGCCATCGCAGGAATCAACCAAAGGGTCTATGACGACCTTAACGTAAGGGGAGGGAAGTGACAACGCCGCTTGGGCCCACTTGGGCTTTTGGGATTTGTTGATTTTCGGGGTCTGGAGCGCTATCCCTCGCCCAGGGAGATACAGGATTATCCTTGATTTCTGGGATTTTTTCGGCACCCGGCGCTCAGAAGGAGATGTGCGGCAGATGACCACGTTTGAGGAGCGGGAGAAGGGCTTCGAGCGGAAGTTCGCCCAGGACGAGGAACTCAAGTTCAAGGCCACGGCGCGTCGCAACAAGCTGCTTGGCCTTTGGGCGGCTGAGAAGATGGGGCTCACCGGCGACGCCGCCCAGGCCTATGCCCGCGAGGTGATTAAGGCCGATCTTGCGGAGCCAGGTGAGGAGGATGTGTTCCGCAAGCTGAGAAGCGATTTCGACGCCTACGGCGTGGGCGAGTCCGACCATCAGATCCGCCGCATGATGGGCGATTTGATGAGCGAGGCGATGCTTCAGATTGATACCGAGCGCAAGGCCTGAAGCGGCTGATGCGAGAGGACCGCTTCCGCAAGGCCGCGCATGAGGGGCGCACGCTCCTCAATGCCTGGCTCACCCTCAACTCACCCTTCCTCATCGAGCTGATCGGGGAAGCAGGCTGGGACTGCATCACCATCGACCAGCAGCACGGCCTTGGCGGCAATGAGGCGCTGCTTCAGTGCCTCACGGCGGCGCGCGCCTCTAACCTCCCCGCCATCGTGCGTGTGGCGGAGAACAATCCGGGACTGATCGGCCGGGCGCTCGATGCCGGCGCCCAAGGCATCATGTGCCCTTTGATCGACAGCGTCGAGGACGCGGAAGCCTTCGTTACCGCGGTCAAGTTTCCGCCCCGCGGGCAGCGGAGCTGGGGCCCCTACCGGGCACGCCTCGACCATGAAGGCGATTATTTCACCACGGCGAATGACTGGACGATCGCCTGTCCCCAGATCGAGACCAAGGGCGCGCTCGATCAGCTCGACGAGATCTTGGCGCTCGACGGCGTGGACATGGTCTGCTTTGGGCCGAACGACCTCTCCGTGGCGCTCACCGGACGTCTCGATATCCACGCGCCGGAGGTGAAGGAGGCCAGGACACTGGTTCTCAGCAAATGCCGCGAAATGTCTGTCATGACTCTGATTTTCGCCAATGACGTTGCTTTCGCCAAGCCTTTGGTGGCGGCTAGCTGGAACGTCGTGGCGGTCGGCACCGACGCGGGCTGGTTTTCGAGAGCCGCCGCCGATGTGAAGCGCGAGGCAACCGCGAAGGCGTGAGAGAAAAACCTATAGCTGACGGTCGCCCGCGCCTGTGCCAAGATGACGGGGAGAGGGGGCCGTTACATGCACGCTTTGACCAAGATGTTCGTCGCTGCCGTTGCGCTCGTCTCGAGCGCCTGCGCCGCTTCCGCCGGCATGGGCGAGACCAAGACGGAAGTTGCGCTCCGGGCAAAGCCTGCTGCGAAAGCGGAGCTGCTCCTTAATATCCCGGCAGGCGCGGTTGTGAGCGTGGGCCACTGCTCCCGCGGCTGGTGCGGCGTAACCTGGAACAGCCACGGGGGGTATGCGCGGGAGAGCGGGCTGCTCCTGCGCCAGACCTCGGCCCCAGCGGGCGCCCCGGCGATTCCCGTCTATCCGCCGTATCCCTATAAGGCCGGCCATTACCCGACGGCAGACGCCTATTACGACCTGCCGCCTTACGCCGACATCAACCCCTCCTTCTACCGCTGGCGCTACTTCCTGACCCTTCGCGAACGTAACCGTTATCGCTACGTGCCACACGTCTTCCATCGCTACGAGTAGGCACGAGCTGAGTGATGGGCCATGCAATACGGACTGATGACCATCGGGTTCGTCGCGGCACTGATAGCGGCATCGGCGCTAGTGACTCTGGCGGAACCGGCGCCCACCAAGCGGACGACCCAGGCCCATAGGCTGGCATCGCTGGAGCGCCTATGGCCAAACGCATTGTGGCCAGCGCAGCTTCTCGGTCAGCGTCGGAAACCCAGCCTTCAGAAACCGCATAGCCGATTGGCCTTGCCCTTGCGGTTGGTGAAGTAGGGCCTACTTCCCGCTTTTTTCTTGCCTGCCCCATTCCCGAACACGCGGCCGAATATCGTGTCCACGTGCTTCGTGTGATAGGCGAGGTCGAACTGGGCGCGCAGCTTCTCTTCGGACAGCGCCCGCATCACCTCCTTATCGGCGATGAGCTCATCCAGGAAATCGCTGCCCTTCTCCCAGACCTTCATCGCGTTGCGCTGGACGAGGCTGTACGCCTCTTCCCGTGAGACACCGGCTTCCGTCAGCGCAAGCAGGACGCGCTGGGAGTGGATGAGGCCGCCAAGGCGGTCGAGATTGGCGCGCATCCGGTCGGGATAGACCACAAGCCCCTTGATGAGCTCGGTGAGCCGCACCAGCGCGAAGTCGAGCGCGATGGTGGCGTCTGGGCCGATCACGCGTTCGACCGAAGAGTGGGAAATGTCGCGCTCATGCCAAAGCGCCACGTCCTCGAGCGCAGGGAACGCATAGGCGCGGACGAGGCGGGCGAGACCGGTGAGGTTCTCGGACAGGACCGGGTTCCGCTTGTGCGGCATGGCCGAGGAGCCCTTCTGGCCTTCGGCGAAATGCTCCTCGGCTTCGAGCAGCTCGGTCCGCTGCAAATGCCGGATTTCGGTCGCCAGCCGTTCGATGGAGCCAGCCACTACGGCGAGCGCGGCGAAATAGGCGGCATGGCGGTCGCGCGGGATCACTTGCGTGGAGATCGGCTCGGGGCGGAGGCCCAGTCTCTCCGCTACGTAGGCTTCGACCCGCGGATCGACATGGGCGAAGGTGCCAACCGCGCCGGAGATGGCGCAGGTGGCGACCTCCTCCCGTGCCGCGGCGAGCCGCCCGCGGGCGCGGGAAAACTCGGCGTACGCGAAGGCGAACTTGAGCCCGAAGGTCATCGGCTCCGCATGTACGCCGTGGCTGCGGCCGACGGTCAGCGTGTCCTTATGCTCGAAGGCGCGGGCCTTCAGCGCGTCGAGCAGCATATCGACATCGGCAATTAGCAGATCCGCGGCTTGGGCGAGCTGGAGGTTGAAGCAGGTGTCGAGCAGGTCGGAGGAGGTCATCCCCTGGTGCAGGAAACGCGCCTCCGGTCCGACCTGCTCTGCGACGGATGTCAGAAAGGCGATGACGTCGTGCTTCACTTGCCGCTCGACCGCATCGATGCGGGCGATGTCGAAGCTGCCGCGCTCGCGCACGGCCTTGGCCGCTTGCTTCGGGATCAGCCCAAGCTTCGCCATCGCCTCTGCCGCCAGCGTCTCGATCTCAAGCCAGATGCGGAAACGTGCCTCGGGCTCCCAGAGGCGGGCCATTTCGGGGCGGCTGTAGCGGGGGATCATGCGGAGAACGGAGTCCTTTCCTGCAATTTGCAGGCAAACTCTGGTCTAGCAGAGCCCGCTTGCCGGCTCAAATGCGGGGCGCTTCAAGCTTGGATGGTGCGCGGACCACGCGGTCCGAACAGCGCGAGGTAAAGCGCCGCCGCCAGCATCAGCGCCGCATAGGCCGGCCGCGGCGGCACCAGCATGAACAGCACGAAGGAATAAAAGTCGCTGAGCGACGTCCAATAGAGACCGGAGAGCGACCAATCCAACTGATTGGGATAAGCAACGGAGACATAGATGATCCTGAGCAGGCCGCCGAAGCTGCAGAACGCCAGAAGGAAGATGAACAGCGCGAACAGGAAGCGGACGACGAAGCCGCGGCTGGAGGCAAATTGCTGGACCCACCAGGCGACGAGCGCGGCGAGGCCCCCCGCATAGCCTACAATCTGCAAAGTGTGCCGGGTCTGGTCGTTCAATACGCTGTTCGGCTGCATATAATCGCCGACCAGCACCGCTTTCATGCAAATGGCCATAATGACCGCGAAGGTCACGGCAAGCACGAAGCCCACCGCGTTGTTGAAGGTCACCTTTTCCACTGTCGCCTCCCTCAAGGCCCTTGCCAGCCGCAACTATGCAAGGGAATTGTGCGGTCCGCAATGAGGGCAAGCGAGTGACGGGCTTGGCTCGGGCGGCTTGCGCGAGGCGGCCTTGTCTCGGACGGCTTGCTGCATCTGCCGGTTTATGGTCCGATCCGGCAAGACTTGGCCCTAAGGAGGCGAGCTCAATGGCATTCGACGACTTGAAGGCTGAACTTGCTATGCTTATCAACCAGATGGAGAACCAGCCTGAGGATGCGCATGAGCTTTATCAGCAGGTCCGCGAGAAGTTGAACGAGATGCGTGCCTTCGGCATGCCGCTGCCGAGCGACCTGGTCGAGCTCGAAAAGGAGCTCGAGGCTCAGTTCGCTCAAGCGAAGCGCGCGGCCAAAAAGAACTAGTGTAAGACCCGAGAGCTGGTCTTTCCTCTCTCTCCCCTAGGCGGGGAGAGGGCATGCGCTAAGGCGTCAGCCCAGCAGGCGCGCCGTGGCCTACCCAGCCGGCTGCGACGGCAACGGATCGATCTGCTCGTAGGTACCGTTCGACCAGCGATAGACCGCATAAGGCGGCAGGTTCGGGTCGCCCTTCTCGTTGAACTTGAACTTGCCGATGACGGTCTCGAACTCCGTGTCGTTGAGCGCTTTGACGACGTCCGGCGATTCGGTGGACTTCGCCTTTTCCGCGGCCTGCTTCCACGCCTGGACCGCGGCGTAGGTGTAAAGCACATAGCCCTCGGGCTCGATGCCCTTGTCCTTGAAGCGCTTCACCACCTCGGCGGCGGCCGGGTTCTTGCGCGGATCGGGTGAGAAGGTCATCAGCGTGCCTTCGCCAGCATCGCCGGTGATCGACCAGAATTCCTGCGTGATGAGCGCATCACCACCCATGAGGATGGTACTCATGCCCTGGTCGCGCATCTGGCGGATGATCAGCCCGGCCTCGGTGTGATAACCGCCGAGGAACAGCACATCGACATTGGCCTGCTTCAGCTTGGAGACGAGCGCCGAATAGTCCTTCTCGCCAGCGGTGTACGCCTCGTACATGACCTCCTGCTTGCCGGCCTCGTTCATCGCCTTTTTCGTCTCGTCGGCGAGGCCCTTGCCATAGGCCGTCTTGTCCTGGACGAAGGCGATGTTCTTGTCGGCGAAGTGGCTCGCGAGATATTTGCCGGCGACGCCGCCCTGCTGGTCGTCGCGGCCGCATACCCGATAGATGTTCGGACCGGCGCGGTCGTCGGTAAAGGTCGGATTGGTGGATGCGGGCGAGATCTGCACCATGTCGCTTTCGGCGTAAACCTTCGACGCCGGGATCGAGGAGCCCGAGCAATAATGCCCGGCCACAAGCCTGACGCCGGCGCCGGTCATCTGGTTGGCCACAGCCACGGCCTGTTTCGGATCGCAAGCGTCGTCGCCGATCGAGAGGTCGAGCGGCTTGCCGAGCACGCCGCCGGCGGCGTTGATATCGGCGACGGCCATCTCGCCGCCGTTCTTCATCTGCGCGCCGAACGAGGCGTATTGACCCGTGACCGGCCCGACCACCGCGACCGGGATCGTCTTGTCGGCATCACCCCCGCCGCAGCCTGCGATCATGGCGGCTGCCGCCAACGCGATGAGCATCCCGGCAAATCGTTGCATTGTCACCTCCCTATGGGATTTCGCGCACAGTCTACGGCATTTGCGCAAAGCACAAGCGCTCGCATCGGCTCTAGGCCCGATCCCGCCAGGTCAGAGGGCTCGTGCGCTCATAGAGCCAGCGATATTGGGTGACCATTTGCGTCGTGCGGAGCGCGCGGAAGCCAAGACACGCGGCGATGAGCAGCACGGCATAGGTGACGAGATAGTAGTAGGGCGAGAGCAGCTTGCCGTTGAACAGGGCGTAATGGAAGAAACGGACCGCGCCTGCGAGCAGCGCCATATAGAAAAAGATCCGCCAGAACGGCTTCCAGCTCCGCGCGAGTCCGCGGCCGGCGAGGAAAGCCGCACCCCCGCCGAGGATGCACGTCAGCACGATGAATACCAAAGGCCCGTCGTCAGACAAGTATGTCACCGTGCGGCTCCTTGCGGCTCCTTGCGGCGGCCGCCGTCGAGATAGGCGGTCTGCACCTCCTCGCTGCTCAACAGCTCGCTGCCGCTGCCGGAAAGCGTAATCCTGCCATTCACCATGACATAGCCGCGATGGGCGAGCCGGAGCGCGTGATAGGCGTTCTGCTCGACGACGAAGATAGTCAGGCCTTGGCTGTTCAGCTCTTTGATCACCTCGAAGATCTGCTTCACGATGAGGGGGGCGAGACCGAGCGACGGCTCGTCCAAGAGCAGCAGCTTCGGCCGTCCCATCAGCGCGCGCGCGATCGCGAGCATCTGCTGCTCGCCCCCCGATAGCGTGCCGGCGCGCTGCACGCGGCGGGCTTTCAGCACCGGGAACAGCGTGCAAACCCTGTCGAGGTCCTTGTCGAAGACGTCGGGGTCGTTGGCGATGATGGCGCCCATCTGCAGGTTCTCAAGCACGGTCATGCGCGGGAAGATGCGCCGGCCCTCCGGCGACTGGGCAATGCCAAGCCACGCGATGGCGTGGGTGGGAAGCTGGGTGATGTTCCGGCCCTGGAATACGATGCTGCCCTCGCTGGCGCGGGGGCGGCCGAAGATCGTCATCATCAAGCTGGTTTTACCCGCGCCGTTGGCGCCGATCAGCGCCACGATCTCGCTTGGGTAGATTTCGAGGCTCACGCCATGCAGCACCGGAAGCACGCCGTAGCGGGCGGTCACCTTCCGCAGCTCGAGCATGGGTGCGTTCATAAGCGGACCTCGCGCGCGACAAGATCAAGCTCCTCGTCGGGGACGCCGAGATAGGCGGCGATGACCTGCGGGTCGTTACGCACCTCCTGCGGCGTGCCGTCGGCGATGGTCTTGCCATAGTCGAGCACCACGATGTGGTCCGAGATGCGCATCACCACGCTCATGTCGTGCTCGATGAGCAGCAGCGCGATGCCTTCCTGCGCTCGGATCGAATAGAGCAGCTCGTTCAAGCCCTCGCTCTCCCGCGCGTTCAACCCGGCCGCGGGTTCGTCGAGGCACAACAGCAAAGGCCGTGTGCACATGGCGCGCGCAATCTCGAGCTTCCGCTGCTCGCCATAAGCAAGCTCAGCCGCCGCCACATCCGCGCGCGCGGTAAGACCCACGCGGTCGAGCCAATCCCGTGCATAGTCGACGGCCTGCCGCTCCATGCGGTTGAAGGTTCCGAACCCCAAGATACTGGCGAGGGGGAAGCGCGAGGCGCTGATCAGCGCCTTGTGCTGCGCCACCATCAGATTCTCCAGCACGGTCATGCCGCCGAACAGCCTGATGTTCTGGAAGGTGCGGGCGACGCGGGCCTGCGCGTTGATGTCGTGGTCGTCGAGCCGCTCCAAGCGGAAGCTCTGGCCGTCCGGGTGGTCGAGCTTGAGCGTCCCTTCGGTCGGCTTGTAGAATCCGGTGATGCAGTTGAACACGGTGGTCTTGCCGGCGCCGTTCGGCCCGATCAAGGCGGTGATATCTTGCCGCCCCACGTCGAAGGACACGTCATCGACGGCCGTCAGCCCGCCGAAGCGCATGGTGAGGTGCTCGACCTTGAGCAGCGAGTCCTTCTGCCATGGCCTCATGCGCGGCCTTCTTTAACGAGGTGGCCTCCCACAACGTGCCGTTCGTTGAGCAAGATGGAGGGTTCGCGCGACGAGATGATCCCTCGCGGACGCCAAAGCATGATCCCCACCATGGCGATGCCGAACAAGAGCACGCGGTAGAGCGAGGGATCGAAGTCCTGACCGAAGACGAGCTGGAGCCACTTCATGTTCCGCAGCAACTCGAAGCCGCCAATCATCACGATGGCCGCCAAGACGACGCCGATCTGACTGCCCATGCCGCCCAGCACCACGATTGCGAGGATGATGGCGGATTCCATGAAGGTGAAGGATTCCGGGCTGATGAAGCCTTGCCGCGTGGCGAAGAAGCTGCCGGCGAAGCCGCCGAACAAGGCGCCGGTGGCGAAGGCCGTGAGCTTGGCCACGGTGGTGTTGATGCCAAGCGAGCGGCAAGCGATTTCATCCTCGCGCATCGCTTCCCAGGCGCGTCCGATCGGCAACCGCCGCAGGCGCAAGGTCACGAGACTGGTGATAAGTGCGAGCCCCAGGATGACGTAATAGAGAAAGATGATGGCGTGGAGCGGGTCGTAGCGGAGGCCGAAGAAGCTCGCAAAGGTCTCGGTCCCGGTCGCGGAGAAGGGCAGGCCGAAAAAGGTGGGCTTGGGGATATCGGAGATGCCGTTCGGTCCGTTGGTCACGTGCGTCCAGTTCAAGAGCACGATGCGCACGATCTCGCCGAAGGCGAGCGTCACGATGGCGAGGTAGTCGCCTCTGAGCCGGAGCACCGGGAACCCGAGAATGACGCCCCAAAGCGCGGCGAGCATGCCGGCGAGCGGTAGGCACATCCAAAAGCCAAAGCCGAAATGCGCGGCGAGCAGCGCGAAGGTATAGGCGCCGACCGCATAGAAGGCGACATAGCCGAGATCGAGGAGGCCCGCGAGCCCGACCACGATGTTGAGCCCGAAGCCGAGCATCACATAAGTCAAGACGAGGATCGAAAGGTCGAAGAGGTAGCGGAGCGGGAGCCCCAGATGGAAGGTCTTCTCGATGGCGTAGGCGAGAATCGGAAAAAGAACCGCGGCGGCGAGGAGTAGGATCCCGCCATATTGCGTTCCGTAGCGACCGACGGCGGGGATAGGCCAAGCCGGGCGCCAGGGGAGCTGCGGCAGCCGGAAGCTGCGGTTCCACCAGAACAAGTTGAGCACGAGCCTGCCAAGAAAGACGCTACCCACCGCTACGGCGAGCAGCATGGGCCGTGGCATCAACGTCAGCCCGCGCGCGCTGTCGACGGTCTTGACTCCAAGCGTCAGGCAGAACAGGGCGAAGGCGACATAGGCCGCGATGATCGCGTCGGCGAGCGCTGCCTGGAGCTGGCGGCTCGACGATTTGATCGGCTCGCTCAAGGCCTAGACCTTTTCTACTTCTGGCCGGCCGAGCAAGCCCGACGGGAAGAAGATGAGCACGATGGCGAGCATCGAAAACGCCGCCACGTCCTTATATTCGATGGTGAAATAGGCCGACCAGAAGGTCTCGATAAGGCCAATCACGAGCCCTCCGAGCATGGCGCCGGGGAGCGAGCCGATGCCGCCGAACACTGCCGCCGTGAACGCCTTGATGCCGGCGACGAAGCCGATGAAGAAGTCGATCACGCCGTAATAGAGCACATAGAGCAGGCCCGCGACCGCGGCGAGCGCGGCGCCCATGACGAAGGTGAGCGAGATGGTGCGGTCGACATTGACCCCGCAAAGCGCCGCCATCAGCCTGTCCTGCTCGCAGGCGCGCTGCGCGCGACCCAAAGCGGTGCGGGTGATGAGGAGCCAAAACACGCCCATGAGCACGACCGTCGTCACCACGATGAGGATCTGGATGTTGGAGAGATTGACGACAAATCCGTTCTCCACGAAGAGCTGGTAACCGCCGGTGACCACGGGCTGCAGCGGCTTCACCCGGGCGCCTTGCGCCACCTGAATGAAATTCTGCAGCACGATGGACATGCCGATGGCGGTGATCAGCGGCGCGAGGCGGAACGATTCGCGCAATGGCCGGTAAGCGATTCGCTCCACCGTCCAGCCCCAGACCGCGGTGAGCGCCATGGCGATGATGAGCACCAGCACGAGCGCCAGCGGAATGAGCGTCACCCCGAAGCTGAACACCGCGAGAAAGGTGATAAGGGCGATGAAGGCGCCCACCATGAAGATGTCGCCATGGGCGAAATTGATCATGCCGATGATGCCATAGACCATCGTGTAGCCGATGGCGATCAGGCCGTAGATCGAGCCGAGCGCGATCCCATTGATCAGCTGTTGCAGGAAATAAGCCATGGACGCCGCTGCCTCCTTCCCCCCGAATGGGGCTAGCGTACCGACCCCTGGCTAGAGCCTCTGAAAGGGGCGTCTCTTCATAGCAAGAAGGGCGCGGGGCGTACAACGTGAAGCGCACTTTTCAAGGCATGCTCAAATTTAGAGCAGCATATGGGAGCCATCGCAGTAAGGCGGATCTCCCGTGTCCTTGCAGCCGCAAAGCAGCGCAAGCTCGGTCCGCTCCGCGGCGAATATCAAGGGCTCGATACCCGTCCCATTATGTGAACCGTCACAGAAAGGCTGCTTCTTGCTCCGCCCGCAGCGGCACCAAGCGTAGCGCTTGCCCGCCTCGAGCTCGACCTGAAAGGGGCTGAGTTGTGGCCGCTCCGGCTCTGCCATGCCTTTGCTCCCCGGCTTTGAGGTGCCATAGGACGCTTGCTTAGCCAATTCGCCCTTGCCGCACAAGAAAGCGTCAAAGGCTGCGGTGCCCTCTTACATTGTCATCCAATGGCCACGAGCACACATCGAGACTGACCACCTCTTTGGGGTAGGTGCTGGCATAGAGCCTGATGATCAGGCCTCCGGTCGAGTGACCGACGAGGTCGTAAGGCGCAGGCATTGCTGCGGCTTGGAGCAGGTCGGCGACGGCGTCCTCGGCGGCCCGGGCATTGGCCACTGGATCGCTGCGGCTGAGCTGGTCGGTGCCGAGCGTGGTGCGGGCCGGCCATAGGCACAGACCCTGGTGAAGGCGGCGACCGCCGGAAGGACCGCTTCGCTCGCGTCGGGCTGGACGATCCAAATGTCGGCGCTGTTGCGCAGTCCGGCTTCGAGAATGACGGTTGGTTCGCCGGTGCCGCGACACTCAAGATAGAGCTTCCGGCCTCCATTGATCTCGACGAGCCCGGCGAAATCTCCACTTGAGGGCCCGGCCGCGGAGGCGCCGAAGACCCCCGCAGTGCTGACGGCGACAAGAGCCAGACCCAACAGCGGCGTCAACTTGCGCATGCGACTTTGCCCCCTGGAGCGGGTCGATCGGTGCTGAGCTTCGCCGCGGGACTGGTTCACCCTTCGCCCACGACCTGCTCCAATCGGCGTAAACCGCCACCCAGCCGAGCCTCGTCGGACGCACCGCCGAAGCCTCTCCGTTAGTGTCCGAACATTCCCTGGAGTGAGCCCGCCACGGCATCTTTTGAGACCTTGCGCTTCGGTGCAGACGCGGCGTCTGAATCTGGTTTCGCGGTGTCCAAGCTCGCATCGTCGGCCGTCGCAGCGAAGGCGACGGATTTGCCGAGCACCGCTGGGGCGACTTTGCGGTCGAGCCCATAGATGTCGGCGAAACTCGCGACCTTGCCCTCATCGTCGACCACCGCGGTGAAATAGGTCGTATGCACAGGGATCGGGTGGTCCAAGCTGACGCTGGTGTTATTGCCCGTGGCCACGAGGTCTTGGACCTGCTTCGACTGCCACCCCTTGTCCTCGGCAAGCAAGATTTCCGCCAATTGGTCCGGCTTCGACATGC
>JBARKP010000110.1:0-84200 GCA_049801475.1 Methyloceanibacter sp. | reverse complement strand
ACTGGCGAGCGTGATGGCAATAGCGATAATCACGCAGATGCGTGATGAAACTTCAGCCACTTTTCAACCTCAACCCAAGATCAACCGCAAGGTGGCCCGCTACACCTAAAATAAGGACGCCTTGTGGTGAAGCCCCCCTCGGCATCGCGATGTGCCGTGAGTTCGGGAAGGGAGGCCTGCCGCATTGAACGGTAGCGGGGTACGGCTCGTCAGGCGTGTGCCGCAAGCCGGGCGAAGCCCGCTTCGAGGTCGGCCTTGAGGTCGTCCACATCCTCAAGCCCCACATGCAGGCGAAGCGCCGGGCCCTGCTCCCGCCAGGTCGTCGCCGTGCGGTAAGCGCTAGGGTCGAAGGGGAGAATGAGACTTTCGAAGCCGCCCCAAGAGTAGCCCATGCCGAATAGCTCCAAGCCATCGAGCATGGCTGCCACGGCTTGGCTTGACGCGGGCTTCAGCACGATCGCGAACAGCCCCGAGGCGCCCGTGAAATCTCGCTTCCACAGAGCATGGCCGGGATCGGAGGAAAGGGCCGGGTGCAGCACGCGCGCCACCTCCAGCCGGCGTTGAAGCCAGTCGGCGAGCTCGAGCCCCGAAGCTTGATGGCGCTCGAGCCTCACGCCCAAGCTGCGAAGCCCGCGCAAGCCGAGATAAGCGTCCTCGGGGCCCGGGCAAAGGCCAAGGTCCTCATGCGCGCGGGCGATCGCACGCGAGGCGTCTTGCGTCGTGGTGATGGCGCCGAGCATTGCGTCGGCATGGCCCACGATATATTTGGTCGCCGCCTGGATGGACACGTCCATGCCATGGGCGAAAGGCTTGAAGTAGAGCGGCGTCGCCCAGGTGTTGTCCATGACCACCGTAGCGCCGGCAGCGTGAGCGGCCGCCGCGATCGCCGGGATATCCTGCACCTCGAAAGTCTGCGAGCCCGGCGATTCGGTGAAGACGACTTTGGTATTGCCTTTGATGAGTTCTCGGATGCCCGCGCCCACAAGGGGGTCGTAATAGGTGGTCTCAACCCCGAGACGCTTCAGCATGTGGTCGCAAAAGCGGCGGGTTGGGCGATAAATGCTGTCGGTGACGAGCACATGGTCTCCGGCCGAAACAAATGCGAGCAGCGTGGTCGCAATGGCCGAGAGGCCCGACGGCGTGAGCAAGGTGGCATGACCGCCCTCCAGCTCGGCGATCGCCTCCTCCAGCGCCTTGACCGTGGGCGTGCCCAGCCGTCCATAGGTGAATTCCTGGTCATTGGCTTCGAGGCACTCGACGCTCGGAAACAGCACCGTGGAGCCCCGATAGATCGGGGGATTGACGAAGCCGTGATAGCGCTCCGGCTCGCGCCCAGCATGGGCGAGTCGCGTGTCCTGCTTTTGTCGCGTGGGCCGTTTGGTCATCGGCTAAAGCGCGGGAAGGGCGCGCGCATCGGCGCCATCTATCCCGTCTCGATAGGTAGGCTTTGATCCGCGCCCCACTGGGCCCAGGACCCGTCATAGACGGCGGCCCTACGATGGCCGATCTCGGCAAGCGCGAGCGCAAGCACGCTTGCGGTGATGCCGGAACCGCAGCTCGTCACCACGGGCTTGCTCAGATCGACGCCTGCCTTAAGGAACAGCGTCTCCAACTCCGCTGCGGACTTAAGGGTGCCGTCCTGGTTCATCAGGCGTCCATAGGGGAGGTTGTGAGCGCCGGGAATGTGACCGGATCGCAACCCGGGACGGGGCTCTGGCGCACGCCCGGCAAATCGGTCCGCCGAGCGCGCATCGACGATCTCCGCCGAATGGTCCTTGATGAGCGCCTTCATATCGGCAAGGTCGCGAACGAGATCGGCGTTGCGGCGGGAGGTGAAGTGCCGCGAGCTGCGGACTCGCGGCTCACCGTTCTCCAGCTGCAGGCCCTCTCGCTTCCATTTCGGCAGACCACCATTCAACACGGTGACGTCCTCGACGCCCATGACGCGGAAGGTCCACCACACCCGCGCGGCGCTGAAGATCCCTTGCGAGTCGTAGACCACGACGCGCGAGCCGTCGCCGATCCCCATGCTGCGCATGCGCGATGAAAACTTCTCGGGAGGCGGCAACATGTGCGGCAGCGTGCTCTTGGTGTCGGCGATCTCGTCGATGTCGAAGAAGATCGCGCCCGGGATATGCTCCTCAAGATATTCCGACCGCGCATCCTTGCCTTCGCCTGGCATGTGCCAGGAGGCATCGATGATGACGATGTCAGGCGCGTCGAGCTCTTGAGCGAGCTCATCGGTCTCGGTCAACCACGACTTGGAACGTTCGGGCATCGGCAATTCTAACCTCAAACGAAGACGGGCGGTGCTGCGGGTTCGCGATCCTCGAGCCAGTCGGGAGCCGGCAGCCCCTTCTCGCGCAGGAATTTCGGGTTGAACAATCTGCTCTGGTAGCGGGTGCCGTAATCGGCAAGGACCGTGACGATCGTATGACCGGGGCCCATGTCGCGGGCGAGGCGAATGGCGCCGGCGACGTTGATGCCGCTTGAGCCGCCAAGGCACAAGCCTTCCTCGCTGAGCAATTTGAACAGGATAGGTAGCGCCTCGGCGTCGGGAATCTGATAGGCCTCGTCGATCTTCGCACCCTCGAGATTGGCGGTGATGCGCCCCTGGCCGATCCCTTCGGTGATCGAGCAGCCTTCAGATTTGAGCACGCCGTGCTTGTAATAGTTGTAGAGGGCCGCGCCATTGGGATCGGCGAGCCCGATGGTCACGTCAGGGCTCCGCGCCTTCAGGCCCATCGAAACCCCGGCGAGCGTGCCTCCGGTGCCGACGGCGCAGATGAAGCCGTCGACCTTGCCCTGCGTATCGTCCCAGATCTCCACTGCGGTCGTCTCGAGATGGCCCTGGCGGTTGGCGACATTGTCGAACTGGTTGGCCCACACCGTCCCGTGGGGGGCCGTCGCGGCAAGCTGCTCGGCGAGTCGCCCCGAATATTTCACATAGTTATTGGGGTCCTTGTAGGGAACGGCCGGGACCTCGATCAGCTCAGCGCCGGCAAGCCGCAGCATCTGCTTCTTTTCGTCAGACTGGGTATCTGGAATGACGATCACGGTCTTTAAGCCCAGCGCATTGCCGACAAGGGCAAGTCCGATGCCGGTATTGCCGGCGGTGCCTTCCACCACGGTGCCTCCGCACTGCAGCCTTCCGGAATCGAGTGCGTCGCGAATGATGAAGAGGGCGGCGCGGTCTTTCACCGACTGGCCCGGGTTCATGAACTCGGCCTTGCCGAGGATGGTGCAGCCCGTCTCCTCCGACGCGCGCTTGAGCTTGATCAGCGGGGTGTTGCCGATCGCCTCGACGATGCCGTTACGGTATGGCACTGGCGCTTCCATTCTCATCCTATTGCTCGTTGCAAATGCTTAGTGCAACGCCACGGTCGCCACGGCGCGGGCAATCTTATCGGCGTTCCAGGCCTGGACCGGCCCTGGCGCATCGAGCGGGGAGGGAATGTCGGTTCCCTGACCGGGCGTCGAGAGCGTCACGCTCGCCGCCTGATTGGAGATGGTGACCTCTCCTTCGAGCAGAAGCACACCATATTTCTGGTCCATGGGTCCGCCCCAGAACTCGGTGCCGCGCACGCCGATATCGGCTACGGGCGTCGAGACGGCGATTTTGCTTTGTTTCAGCCCCTTGATGCGGCCTGAGGCGAAACGAAAGGCGCCGTTGGTCGCCTGCAGCACGGTCTCGCCCACATCCTGATCCGGATCGTAGACATAGCGATCGATGACGATGCTCGCCTTCTCCCCGAGCGTGAGCACGGTATTGTCGCGAAAGGTGATTTGCAGGCGCCCTTCGGCTCCTGTGCGCAGCTCGTCCTCCATATGCACCGGCGTCCCGATGATGGCGGCGGTGGCAGCGTCGCCGGAGATGACTTTCGCTTCGTTCTCGACCTTGTCGACGAAGCCCACCGGTGCGGGCCCATCCTCGGCAAAAGCGACTAGGGACGGGAGCATGGCGAACAGGACCGCGAGAAGGCGCAGCAGAGAGGTCGGAGCATGCATGGCGGCTCTCCGTTAGAAAAGAAACCATCCCTCGGCGGGGGCGTGGCGAACGAGGCGAGCCCGCAATCATAGACGAATGGACGCAAAGCGCGATAGCGCTAGGGGGGGTCGGTAGGGCGCTCCGCGTAGCTTGCTCCCTCCGGCGGCAGCTGCGATATAAACGACGCAGTTGATGTGCGCGGGCATTGGCGGGCGTGGTGGAACTGGTAGACACGCCAGATTTAGGTTCTGGTGGCTTCGGCCGTGGGGGTTCAAGTCCCTCCGCCCGCACCAAGCGGCAGTGGCAACAACGGGTCTTCGCGGGTAGGCGTGCGGGCATGATGCCGCAAGGCGAAGGAGAGGTAACGGATTAGGGCTATATGGACATTACGGAAACGAACGCAGAAGGCCTTCGCCGCGAATTGAAGGTGGTCGTCGGTGCCGATGAGCTCGAGCGGCGCCTTTCGGCGCGTCTCGACGAGCTGAAAGACCGGGTCAAGCTCCGAGGCTTCAGGCCGGGCCGTGTACCGAAGGCGCATTTGCGCAAAGTGTATGGCCACTCGGTGATGGCCGAGGTCGTGCAACAGGCGGTCGCCGATACGAGCCGGGAGGCAATTTCTCAGCGGCAAGAGCGGCCGGCCTTTCAACCCACCATTGCGCTTCCCGAGGACGAGACGGAGATCGACAGAATCTTCGCAGGCAGCGCCGATCTCGCTTACACCATGTCCTTCGAGGTGCTGCCCAAGTTCGACGTTTTGGACTTCAGCAAGATCGAGGTCGAGAAGCTGACCGCCGGGGTCACTCCAACCGACATCGACAGGTCGCTCGACCAGCTCCGCAACGCCAACCCTCGCTACAACCCGAATGCGGGTCCTACCGCGGACGGCGACCGGTTGACCATCGACTTCAAAGGCACGATCGACGGAGAGCCTTTCACCGGCGGGAGCGCTGATGACGCGCAGGTCCTGCTTGGTGGCCGCAATTTCATTCCGGGCTTCGAGGAGGGCCTTGCGGGCGCTAAGGCCGGCGAAGAGCGCACCATCGAGGCGACCTTCCCCGACGGCTATCCGGAGGCGGCCCTCGCCGGAAGGAAGGCGCATTTCGAAGTCAAGATCAAGGAAGTGGCGAGCCCGGAGGCGCCGTCCCTCGACGACGCATTCGCCAAGAATCTTGGGTTTGAGTCGCTCGATCAGTTGCGAGAGACGGTGAAGCAGCGTCTGGAGCAGGACCGCGCGGCGGCTTCACGGCTGAAGGTGAAACGGGCGCTGCTCGACAAGCTCAACTCCATCTACGTCTTCGACCTCCCCCCGACGCTGGTCGACAACGAATTCCAGGCCATCTGGCGCCAGGTGACGAGCGATCTCGAGCGTGCGAAGCGGAGCTTCGAGGACGAAGGCACGACCGACGAGAAGGCGAGGGAGGAGTACCACGACATAGCCGCAAGGCGCGTCCGGCTCGGCCTCATCCTGTCGGAGGTCGGCGCGCGTAACAAGATCGAGGTCACCGACGAAGAGGTGAACCGTGCTCTGGTCGAGCGTATCAAGCAATTCCCGGGGCAGGAGCGAAAAGTCTACGACTTCTACCGGAACAACCCGCAAATGCTTGCCGAAGTGCGCGCCCCCATCTTCGAGGACAAGGTGATCGACTTCATCACTGAGCTCGTTCAGGTAAGGGAGAAGCCGGTCAGCGCTGAAGAGCTTTACGCCGACACCGACGACGGTCGCGGGGACGCACACGGGCATGACCATAACCATGATCACGGCCACCACCATGATCATGACCACGACCACGACCATGAGTGATGGCCGGGCCTTGAGGATTCGCACAGTGACCCCCAAGTAGAGGTTTCCGGCCCATTTAGCGCTTCGGGACAGCAATGAAAGACTTACCCAACACCTACCTGAACACGCTGGTGCCCATGGTGGTCGAGCAGACCAACCGCGGCGAGCGGGCCTATGACATCTATTCGCGCCTGCTCAAGGAGCGCATCGTCTTCGTAACGGGTCCGATTGAGGACCAAGTGGCCTCGCTGATCACGGCGCAGCTGCTCTTTCTGGAGGCGGAGAACCCGAAGAAAGAAATCTCCATGTACATCAACTCCCCCGGCGGTATCGTCACCTCCGGCATGGCGATCTACGACACGATGCAGTTCATCCGGCCGGCGGTGGCCACCCTTTGCATCGGCCAGGCGGCGTCGATGGGCTCGCTGCTGCTTGCGGCGGGCGAGAAAGGCATGCGTTATGCGTTGCCTAACGCCCGTGTCCTGTTGCATCAGCCTTCGGGCGGCTTCCAGGGTCAGGCGAGCGACATCGAACGTCACGCCGAGGACATCATCAAGATGAAGGGACGTCTAAACGACATCTATGTCCGCCATACCGGGCAGAGCTATGAGACGATCGAAAAGACGCTCGACCGCGACTACTTTTTGTCGGCAGAGGATGCACGTGCCTTCGGCATCGTCGATGAGGTCATCACCAAGCGCCACCCCCTTGATGAAAAGCTGGAGCGGTTGGTGCCGGTCTCCTAGGATTTAGCGTGACCGCTTTAGGTCGCCGGATCGCTGGGGGATCGTTAGTCCTAACCAGCGATTTGGGTTGGGGCCCGCCATCGCGGCGCGCGAGGCATGATCCCTGCCCGGGCTACGCGATCGGTGAGGTCGTCGCGGAGCGGGATTAATCAATCCTTGATCAGTGGCACCCTAGCATGCTGAGATTGCCCTTCCGAAACCTTTTCCCGGAGGACGGGGCTCACTTGCAAAACGTAAGAAAAGCCGATCGTTGCGAGCGGATTTGTCCCAAATTATCGGCCATTGGGAACTGGATAGGCGCATGAGCAAGGTGAGCGGAAGCGATTCGAAAAATACCCTCTACTGCTCCTTCTGCGGCAAGAGCCAGCACGAGGTGCGCAAGCTCATCGCGGGACCGACCGTGTTCATCTGCGATGAATGCGTCGAGCTCTGCATGGACATCATCCGCGAGGAGAACAAGTCGAGCCTCGTGAAGTCGCGCGACGGCGTGCCGACGCCGATGGAGATTTGCGCCGTCCTCGACGACTACGTGATCGGCCAGGACTACGCCAAGCGAGTGCTCTCGGTGGCGGTGCACAACCACTATAAGCGCCTCAACCACTCGAGCAAGAACTCCGACGTCGAGCTCGCCAAGTCCAATATCCTGCTGATCGGGCCGACCGGCTGCGGCAAGACGCTGCTCGCGCAGACGCTTGCGCGCATCCTCGATGTCCCCTTCACCATGGCCGACGCCACGACCCTCACCGAAGCTGGCTATGTTGGCGAGGACGTGGAGAACATCATACTGAAGCTGCTGCAAGCCGCCGATTACAATGTCGAGCGGGCGCAGCGAGGTATTGTCTATATCGACGAGGTCGACAAGATCAGCCGCAAATCCGACAACCCGTCGATCACGCGCGACGTGTCGGGCGAGGGCGTCCAGCAGGCTCTGCTGAAGATCATGGAGGGGACGGTCGCTTCCGTTCCCCCGCAAGGCGGCCGCAAGCACCCGCAGCAGGAATTCCTGCAGGTGGATACGACCAACATTCTATTCGTCTGCGGCGGAGCCTTTTCCGGGCTGGAGAAGATCATCAACGCCCGTGGCCGTTCGACCTCCATCGGTTTCGGCGCCAAGGTCGAAGCGGTGGATGAGCGCCGCACCGGCGATATCTTGAAGGGCGTCGAGCCTGAGGATCTGCTCAAGTTCGGCCTGATCCCCGAGTTCATCGGCCGTGTGCCGGTGATCGCGACGCTCGACGACCTCGATGAGGAGGCCCTCATGCGCATCCTGACTGAGCCCAAGAATGCGCTCGTCAGGCAGTACCAGCGGCTGTTCGAGATGGAGGACGTACAGCTCTCCTTCGCCGAGGAAGCCATGCGCACCATCGCCAAGAAGGCGATCGACCGGAAAACCGGCGCACGGGGGCTCCGCTCGATCATGGAGGGCATCCTGCTCGACACCATGTTCGAACTGCCGAGCTTACGGGGGGTGGAGGAGATCGTGATCAGCGCCGAGGTCGTGGAGGGTAACGCCAGACCCTTACGCATCTACTCCGACCGGCATGAGGAGCTAGGCACGAGCGCCTGAGCGCGGGACGCCGCTTTCCCGCTTGCCCGGCCGACCGAATCCCACTCAAAATAGTGGGAAACTGGGTTGCACCTGTGCGGAGCAGCCATCTTGACGGTGGTCCTTGCGGTTGCCACCTTGGACACACCGGCTACGATGCCGCTGGGCTGGCGCAGTCGTTTTCCGAGATAATCCGGACGTTAAGGACCCGGGCGGAGGAAGGCTGGCATTCGAGGGAGAAAAAAAGAGGTGCAAGGGGAGCGTTTTGGCGCGCCTCTTGCTTAAAGCATTGGGACTGTCATGACCGAAATCACGCCGCACACGAGTGAAGCCGAGGCCCCGGAGCATTATCCGGTCCTGCCGCTTCGCGATATCGTCGTCTTCCCTTACATGATCGTGCCGCTCTTCGTCGGCCGCGAGAAGTCGATTGCGGCGCTTGAAGAGGTGATGCGGACCGACAAACAGATCCTGCTCGTCGCCCAAAAGAATGCGAGCGACGACGAGCCGTCGACCGATGGCATCTACACTATGGGCACGCTCGCCTCGGTGCTGCAGCTGCTCAAGCTACCCGACGGCACTGTCAAGGTGCTGGTCGAAGGGAACGTGCGCGCTGTTGTCAAGCGCTACACCGACAACGAGAGCTATTTCGAGGCCGAGATCGGCCGCGTCGAAGAGGCGATCGGCTCTGAGGATGAGATCGAGGCGCTTGCCCGCTCGGTGGTCTCCCAGTTCGAGAGCTATGTAAAGCTCAACAAGAAGATTTCGCCAGAGGCGCTCGGTACGACGGCCCAAATCGAGGACTATTCGAAGCTTGCCGACACTATTGCCTCGCACCTCGCCATCAAGATTGCCGAGAAGCAGCAGCTGCTTGAGATCACCACGGTCTCGGAGCGGCTCGAGCGCGTGTTCACTCTCATGGAGAGCGAGATCTCGGTGCTGCAGGTGGAGAAGAAGATCAGGAGCCGCGTCAAGCGTCAGATGGAGAAGACGCAGCGCGAGTACTACCTGAACGAGCAGATGAAGGCGATTCAGAAGGAGCT
The DNA here is from genome assembly GCA_049801475.1 of Methyloceanibacter sp. Lineage (GTDB taxonomy): Bacteria > Pseudomonadota > Alphaproteobacteria > Rhizobiales > Methyloligellaceae > Methyloceanibacter. The sequence continues at coordinate 75,100 of JBARKP010000110.1, read as the reverse complement.
CGGCGACAGCGAGGAGGGCCGCGACGATCTCGCCGAAATTGAGCAGAAGATCGACAAGATCAAGCTGTCCAAGGAAGCGCGCGATAAGGCACTAGGCGAGTTGAAGAAGCTTCGCCAGATGAGCCCGATGTCGGCCGAGGCCACAGTCGTGCGCAACTACCTGGACTGGCTGCTGACGATTCCGTGGGGCGTCAAGGGCAAGATCAAGCGAGACCTCGACGAGGCGCAGAAGATCCTCGACGAGGACCATTACGGGCTTGAGAAGGTCAAGGACCGCATCGTCGAATATCTCGCGGTGCAGAACCGCACCAATATGCTGAAAGGCCCGATCCTCTGCCTGGTCGGCCCACCCGGCGTAGGCAAGACTTCCCTCGGCAAGTCCATGGCGCGCGCCACCGGCCGTGAGTTCGTGCGCATGAGCCTTGGCGGCGTGCGGGACGAGGCCGAGATCAGGGGCCACCGCCGTACCTATATCGGCTCCATGCCCGGCAAGGTCATCCAGTCGATGCGGAAGGCCAAGAAGATCAATCCGCTCTTCCTGTTCGACGAGATCGACAAGATGGGTGCCGATTTCCGCGGAGATCCGGCGTCGGCGTTGCTCGAGGTGCTCGACCCGGAGCAGAATCACACCTTCAATGACCACTATCTGGAGGTGGATTACGACCTGTCCAACGTGATGTTCGTCACCACGGCGAATACGCTCAACATCCCTCCGGCCTTGATGGACCGAATGGAGATCATCCGCATTGCGGGATACACCGAGGACGAGAAGATCGAAATCGCGCGGCGCCATCTGATCCGCGCCCAAACCAAGGCGCATGGCCTAGACGCGGCGGAATGGAGCCTCGACGACGAGGCGCTAAAAGAGATCATCCGCCGCTATACGCGCGAAGCGGGCGTCCGCAATCTTGAGCGCGAGATCGCCAAAATGGCGCGGAAGTCGGTGAAGGAGCTGCTCACCACCAAGAAGAAGTCGGTCCACATCACCCTCAAGAACCTCGAGGATTATCTCGGCGTGCCGAAGTTTCGCTATGGCGAGGCCGAGTCTGAGGACCAGGTTGGCGTTGTTACCGGCCTGGCCTGGACCGAGGTTGGCGGCGAGCTTCTGACCGTCGAGGGTGTGATGATGCCGGGCAAGGGCAGGATGACCGTGACCGGGAACTTGCGCGACGTGATGAAGGAGTCGATCCAGGCGGCCAACGCCTATGTCCGCTCACGCGCCGTCGAGTTCGGCATCAAGCCTCCCTTGTTCGAGAAGCGGGATATCCACGTGCACGTACCGGAAGGCGCAACCCCCAAAGACGGTCCCTCGGCCGGCGTCGCCATGGTGACTGCCATCGTCTCGCTGATGTCCGGGATCCCCGTGAAGCGCGATGTGGCCATGACTGGTGAAATCACGCTCAGGGGTCGGGTTCTTCCTATTGGCGGCTTGAAGGAGAAGCTGCTCGCGGCGCTTCGGGCCGGTATCAAGACGGTGATTATTCCCGACGAGAATGCCAAGGATCTCACCGAAATTCCAGACGAACTCAAGAAGAGCCTGGACATCCGTACCGTCTCACGCATGGATGAGGTGGTGAAAATCGCGTTCGTGCGGCCACCGCAGCCCATCGTCTGGGAGGAAGAGAGCGAGCAAGCCGACAAGCTCTTGCCTTCCAAGGAAGAGGCCCCGGCCGGCGTGACGGCACATTAGCGGTCGTTTATGACGCGTTGCCGTTGATTTGCCTCAATTAAATGGTCCGGCTCGGATTAACGAGTCGGACCATTTTTGTTGATTTTCTGCGTTTTCTGGGTCAGTCATACACCACTTGTTTGTGAATCGGAGCGTACCAAACGGCCAGGGGGGTTAGCACCTCCGCAAGTTAGGGCCGAGCGAAAGGATGAACACCCGTGAACAAAGCTGAGCTTGTCGCCCATGTGGCGAAGGAATCTGATCTGTCGAAGGATGCGGCTGAGAAGGCCGTCGATGCGACATTCAAGAATATCGAGAAGGCTTTGCAGGGCGGAGACACCGTCCGGATCGTGGGCTTTGGAAATTTCCAGGTCGCACAGCGCAAAGCCTCCACCGGCCGCAATCCGCGCACCGGCGCCGAGGTGCAGATCCCAGCCTCCCGCGTGCCGAAATTCCGCGCCGGCAAAGCCCTCAAAGAGGCCTGCAACACTTAGGCTCGGAGGCAACTGACCTTATTTCTTGGCGGAGCCGTGCTTTTGCGGGCTCCGCCTCATTGTTTTTGCCAGGCAAGCAGATGCGTGCTTAATCTCATTCTGTTTGCAGGGCGGTTAGCTCAGCTGGAAGAGCGCCTGGTTTACACCCAGGAGGTCGGCAGTTCGAGCCTGTCACCGCCCACCATTTAAATCAGGAGCTTAGCTGAAAATGAGCCCAGGTTTTCAGCATTAACAGTAGTGACCGACGCAAAACCTCAGGGGGAGCGCTTTTCACACGTCTATCTTGATCGGGACAAACCGAGCAACGACAGCCCGACAATGAGACGGCGGCTTGCCGCCCTCATTCCCAGCCTTCCCGACCTTAAAGATTTCGGTGCCGAACTTCCTCGAGAACTCGGGGTCGATGTTCCTTCGTCGCAATGGGGGTATTACTGGGTGGATTTTTTCCGCGACTGCGACCTCACGGTGGCGCTCGATACGATGACCATCGCGTGGCGTTTTCTCAAGAGGAAAGAGAGCACTGGCATCCACGATATCAGCGCGCCAGATAAGTTGATTGGCGAAACGGCGCGCATTTTTAGGGAGGAGAACGTCAGTTATAGAATTGATGCACTTGCGGGAGTGCACCTGTCCGTCGACATAGAGTTTGAAGCAAACCGGCAGGCCACCATTGCTACGCTGACAGGATCTCGCTACGCGAACGTGCTCGACAGCATCGAGGAGGCGCAAAGCCGACTCACAGAAATCCCTCCGAATGGTAAAGATGCCGTTAGAACCGTTTTTGCCGCCGCTGAGGGCCTGTTCAAGCTCATGTTCCACAAGGAAACGAGGCTAACGGCCTCGGCAGCTAGGAGGCAGCTCCTACCGGTGGTACAGCGCATCTATGCGGGCGATCCTCCTGCGCTTACCTCCGCATCGAAGATGGTCGCGAGCTTTAGCGAGTGGGTAGACGGCGCTCATCCTTATAGGCATGAGTATGGCAGCGAGGAGGTTGCCCAGCCTCCCCTTGAGCTTGCTGTGAACCTACTCAGCCTTGGTATCACCAATGTGCGGTGGCTCGCCGAGCTAGACGCAAAGGAGCCGGGTTAGACAGCCAAACTTTTCGTCGGTCCAAGACCGTTGCACGATCACGGTCCGGGCGCCCTGGCGCCCGATGATCGCTCGCGAAAGAATGATGGCGCCCCCGATTCTTGAGTCAGCCTCGAAGGTCCGGTTCAATAGCCTCGTGCCGCTTCATCCGCGCTTAGCCTGCCGCGTTCGATTAGCTTTTCGGCAACGCGCTCGACTGCTTCCCGCACACGAGGCTTTCGCAAGATGGCGTAGCACTCAGCCGAGAAGTCGGCGTACCGCTGCGCCAACTCCTCGTCAGTCGCCGCGGGCCACTCGGCGAGCATTGCCTTGAAAGCGCAGAAGTCATCCGTCCCGTCGCACTCGCTCCAGCCATTTCGTAGGCACTTCAGCGCAAAGAGCGTGACGTCGTCGGGCAACCCATCACGACTCGACCCTTCGCCATGCCACAGATGTTCTGCTCGCCAGCCTGCCAAAGCGAAAAGCACTTTGCGCCGCTCTTTCGTCCCGGCGTCCCCGTCATCGGGCCATTCAGCATGGCTACACTGGCGATTGTCTATCTCCACGCCATTGTTGCCGATCCAGCCGCGCAGGCGAATTGCCATAACGGCGTGGCCGGCCTGGTGGCATGCGGTCGCGCATCGCCGATCCACACCTCGAACAATGGTGCGGGCATAGTAGGCTGCAGCTAGCCGAATGCGTTGTTCTGGTGTCAAACCAACTCCGCGGCGCGTGAAGCGGCGCTTAGTTATACTCGAGTAAACTTGAGCGGCCTAGGATCCCTAACGGGCTCAGCCCGGTGTAGGGGATGACTGCTTTTGGCGTTTTTCAAATCTAAGATCACGCTCCTGACGTTTACGAGATCGGCGCGGCTTGCCCCGATGTAGTCTCTAGTCTGCATCGTAATTGGGATTGGGTCTCCGACGTCAGTCGCGCAAGTGGAGTGACGAGCAAGATGCTAAGGCGATCTTGCTAAAAGCTATGCCCGAAACGCTCAAAACGCTAACTGAGGTAGACCAAGAGCGGGGCAACGAACCGCCTGACCGATTCGACGAAAAGGCCGAGACCAAAGGCCACGCGCCTTGGAACCTTTGCGACCTTCCCCAGCCCGCGCTTGCGCACCTCTCTCTGCATATGCTCATACGCTGCAGGCCGCACCCCAGGAGGTCGGCAGTTCGAGCCTGTCACTGCCCACCAGTGCTCAACGATGCCGTTGCTGATAAGCAAACGGGTCCCTAGCTTGACTTGGCATTACCGCTCGCTTAACTGACCCTTGCCTGAGGCGCGCATGCCTCGACGCCCGCGGGGGCGTAGCTCAGTTGGTTAGAGCGTCGGCCTGTCACGCCGAAGGTCGCGGGTTCGAGCCCCGTCGCTCCCGCCACTTCGGCCTTCTCAAAAAGCCCCCAAGGGGTGGCAAAAATCATGAGCCAGTTGCTGCAGGCCTATCTGCCGCTCGCCATCTTCGTCGGCGTCGCCTTCGTCATTAGCGGGGCGCTGCTCGTCGCTTCCTTCGTCATCGCCGTGCGTAAGCCGGACCCGGAGAAGGTCTCGACCTATGAGTGCGGTTTTGACGCCTTCGACGACGCGCGTATGAAATTCGACGTGCGCTTCTACCTCGTGTCGCTGTTGTTCATTATCTTCGATCTCGAGGTCGCGTTTCTTTTCCCCTGGGCGGTAGCTTTCAAGGATGTTGGCCTCTTCGGTTTCTGGTCGATGATGGTATTCCTGGGCATCCTCACCGTCGGCTTCATCTATGAATGGCGGAAAGGCGCGCTCGAATGGGATTAGGCCCCGAAGTCAATTTTGAGCACCCAAAGGAGGGCAGGGGCGGGGGCCTCATCACGCCGGCGCAAGCGAGCTTCGGAGAGTTCTCCGACCAACTCGCCGACAAGGGATTTCTGCTCACCACTGCCGATGATCTCATCAACTGGGCCCGCACCGGCTCCTTGATGTGGATGACCTTCGGGCTGGCCTGCTGTGCCATCGAGATGATGCAGGCTTCGATGCCCCGTTACGACCTCGAGCGCTTTGGTTTTGCCCCGCGGGGGAGCCCGAGGCAATCCGACGTGATGATCGTCGCCGGCACCCTGTGCAACAAAATGGCCCCCGCGCTGCGCAAGGTCTACGACCAGATGCCTGAGCCGCGTTACGTAATCTCCATGGGATCCTGCGCCAATGGCGGCGGCTACTATCACTATTCCTATTCAGTGGTGCGCGGCTGCGACCGCATCGTGCCTGTGGACATCTACGTGCCTGGCTGCCCGCCAAGCGCCGAGGCGCTGGTCTATGGCGTGCTCCTCTTGCAGAAGAAAATCAGGCGGACCGGCACCATCGAACGCTAAAACCTCCTCTTAAGTCCTGGACGCTTGATGGACGAAGCCCTCAACCAGCTCGGCGCTTATCTTGCAGATCGCCTCGGGCCCGCGCTGGCCTCCTGGCACGTAGCGCTTGGCGAGCTCACTATCGAGGTCGAGCGTGAGCAGCTTCTGCCCACGATCGAGTGTCTGCGCGACGATCCAGCCTGCCGCTTCGGCTGCCTGATCGACATTTGCGGCGTCGACTACCCCGAGCGCGAGCGAAGATTCGACGTGGTCTATCATCTGCTCAGTCCCTGGCATAACTGGCGCATTCGCGTCCGTGTCACGTCCGACGAGGAAACGCCCGTGCCAAGCTTGGTCAGCCTCTTCCCGGCGGCCAACTGGTTCGAGCGAGAGGCCTACGACCTCTATGGCATCCTCTTCTCTGGCCACCCGGATCTCCGGCGCATCCTCACCGACTACGGCTTCGAGGGTCACCCCTTACGCAAGGACTTCCCGCTCACCGGCTTCGTCGAGCTCCGCTACGACGACGAACTGAAGCGCGTGGTGTATGAGCCGGTGAAGCTGATGCAGGAGTACCGGAGCTTCGACTTCCTGAGCCCCTGGGAAGCCATGGACACGGCCGTCCCCGGGGACGAGAAGGCAGGAGAAGCTACCGGCACGCGTGCCCGCGAAAAGGACGCGAAGTCATGAAGCCGTCCCTCAAAGCGGGCCTGAAGCATCGCTTCTCCTACACCGTGCCGGAAGCCAAGACGGTGCCGCATCTCTATGTGGAAGCGCCGGAGTTGCAGGAGATGCCTGAGGTCTTCGCCACGGGCTTCATGGTCGGCCTCATGGAATGGACCTGCGTACAGTTACTTGTGCCCCATCTCGACGAAGGCGAAGGCAGTCTCGGGGTGCATATCGACGTCTCACACAAAGCCGCAACCCCGCCAGGCTTTACCGTCACGGTCGAGGCCGAATGCGTGGAGGTGAGGGGACCCCGGGCGCGTTTCACGCTCCGCGCCCATGACGGCATCGATGAGATCGGCTCTGGCACCCATGAGCGGTTCATCGTCAGCTGGGACAGATTCAACAAATCCGTCGCCGCCAAGGCCGCCAGATTTGCGGACAAAGTGGACGCATGATGACCGAGGCCAAGGCATCCAGCGTGGACACCGAGAACCGCAAGTTCACCATCAATTTCGGGCCGCAGCATCCTGCCGCCCACGGCGTCTTGCGCCTCGTGCTCGAGCTCGACGGCGAGGTGGTCGAGCGCGTCGATCCCCATATCGGGCTCCTCCACCGCGGCACCGAGAAGTTGATCGAGCATAAGACCTATCTTCAGGCGCTGCCCTATTTCGACCGGCTCGACTACGTGGCGCCGATGAACCAGGAGCATGCCTATTGCCTCGCGGTGGAAAAGCTCGTCGGCGTCACCGTGCCGAAGCGCGCCCAGCTCATCCGCGTACTCTATTCCGAGATCGGCCGGCTTCTTTCGCACCTCCTCAACGTCACTACCCAGGCCATGGATGTGGGCGCGCTCACCCCGCCGCTTTGGGGTTTCGAGGAGCGGGAGAAGCTGATGGTGTTCTATGAGCGGGCGAGCGGGAGCCGCATGCATGCAGCCTATGTGCGTCCTGGCGGCGTGCATCAGGACCTGCCGCCCGAGCTTGTGGGCGATATCTACGCCTTCTGCGACCCCTTCCTCAAAGTTTGCGACGACATCGAGGGTCTGCTTACCGACAACCGCATCTTCAAGCAGCGCAACGTCGATATCGGCGTGGTGAAACTCGAGGACGCCTGGGCCCACGGCTTCTCCGGCGTCATGGTGCGCGGCTCCGGCGCTGCCTGGGACTTGCGCAAGAGCCAACCTTACGAGTGCTACGCGGAGCTTGAGTTCGACATCCCCATCGGCAAGAACGGCGACTGCTACGATCGCTATCTCGTGCGCATGGAGGAGATGCGACAATCGGTGCGCATCATGAAGCAGTGTTGCGAGCGGCTTCAGACCGAGCTTGGGCCGGTCACGGTGGAGAACCACAAGATGGTGCCTCCCCGCCGTGCGGAAATGAAGAGCTCCATGGAGGCGCTCATTCACCACTTCAAGCTCTATACCGAGGGTTATCACGTGCCCGCGGGCGAGGTTTATGCGGCGGTCGAAGCTCCCAAAGGAGAGTTCGGCGTCTACTTAGTCGCCGACGGAACCAATCGCCCCTACCGCTGCAAGATCAGGGCGCCGAGCTTTGCGCATTTGCAGGCCATAGATCTCCTCTGCCGAGGCCATATGCTGGCCGATGTCTCGGCGGTGATAGGATCGATCGATATCGTGTTCGGAGAGGTTGACCGCTAGAGCATGATCGGCGCGAATCGGATTTGACGATGCTCCAAAGGAGGACGGCGTGATGCGAGGACTGGTCAAACGCTTGCCGGCGTGGCGTCTTTCGTGCGGCGCTGCACTCCTCTGCATTGCTTCCTCCGTCAGCGCCGCTGAACCCGAGAAAGGAAGTACACCTCCGGCGGCAAGCGGTACCAGCAGCGCGAAGACCGATGCGGGCAGCTCCGGCCCGGCCGAAAGCGAGCGGAGCGGTTCGGAATCTTCGGAGCCAAAGGAGACGACAGAGGGCGACGCCAAAAAGCCAAAGGACGGGAAAGCCGAGAAGCCGCAAGAGAGCGAGGCGAACCCACCTGGGGAGAAAGCCTCCGATCAAGGCCCACCCTCCGGCGAGGAAGGCGAACACAGGGGCGCTGCGAGGCTGAAGGACTTGATCGGTGACGGGTTCCTGATACGGACCACGGTCTTCGTTCCGGCCGATGCGGTGACCCGCCAGACCGGTAGGATCTCGTCCGATGCCGTCGTCTTGACCCTGCAAAAGGAAACCGCGATCGCGGTTTGCTATTACACGCTCAAGGCCTATGTGAATGGGCGGAAGGGCCTGACCAAGATCGCCTCCTGCACGGTGTATCAATAGGACCATCGGCGTCACGCCTCTTTCGCCAAATGAACGGGAGACCAGAGGAAGACCGCCGATGAGCGTCCGCCGCCTCGCCACCGAGCAGCCCGAGGCCTTCGCCTTCACGCCCGAAAACCTCAACTGGGCGAAAGGCCAGCTCAAGAAATATCCGGAAGAGCGCCAGGCTTCGGCGGTGCTGCCACTGTTGTGGCGGGCGCAAGATCAATGCGGCGGCTGGCTGCCCGAGCCCGCGCTTCGCGCCGTGGCCGATATGCTCGGTATGGCCTATATCCGGGTCTATGAGATCGCGACCTTCTACACCATGTTCAATCTCGCCCCCGTGGGCCGCTACTATGTGCAGCTCTGCGGCACGACGCCTTGCTGGCTGCGCGGCGCCGATGAGATCAAAGCCATCTGCCGGAGGCTGATCGGCGAGCCGGGCCACGTGACCTCGGATGGCCTCTTCTCTTGGGTCGAGGTCGAATGCTTGGGTGCTTGCGTCAATGCGCCGATGGTCCAGATCAACAAGGACTATTACGAGGATCTGACGCCCGAGAGCTTCGAGCGGATCCTCATCAATTTGCGCAAGGGCCGCGAGGTCACGCCGGGCTGTCAGGACGGACGTCATTCCTCCGAGCCGTTTGGCGGACCGACCACGCTGACCGAGCCATCGCTCTATGAAAAGGAGAAGGCTCAAAGGCAGCAATGATGCTCAAAGACCGGGACCGCATTTTCAAGAATCTCTACGGCTTCCATGATTGGAGGCTAAAATCCGCGCGCGCCCGCGGCGCCTGGGACGGCACCAAGGCCATCATCGAACGGGGGCCCGAAGCCATCATCGAGGAGGTGAAAGCCTCCGGCTTAAGGGGCCGCGGCGGCGCGGGCTTCCCGACGGGGCTCAAATGGTCGTTCATGCCGAAGCAGCCCGACGGGCGCCCGAACTATCTCGTCATCAATGCCGATGAATCGGAGCCCGGCACCTGCAAGGACCGGGACATCATACGCCACGACCCGCATCTTCTCATCGAGGGCGCGCTGCTCACCGCCTTCGCCATGCGGGCGCATGTCTCCTACATCTATATCCGCGGCGAGTTCATTCGCGAGCGCGAGGTGCTGCAGGCCGCGATCGATGAAGCCTATGACGCGAAGCTGATCGGACAGAACACCTCAAACGGCTGGGACTTCGAGCTTTATCTGCATCACGGCGCCGGCGCCTATATTTGCGGTGAGGAGACCGCGCTGCTCGAAAGCCTCGAAGGCAAGAAGGGCCAGCCGCGGCTGAAGCCTCCGTTCCCGGCCAATGTCGGCCTCTATGGCGCGCCCACCACCGTCAACAATGTCGAGTCGATAGCGGTCGTTCCCGACATCCTCCGCCGCGGCGCCACCTGGTTCGCTTCGCTCGGCAAGCCGAACAACACCGGCACCAAGCTCTTCTGCCTCTCGGGCCATGTAAACAGGCCCTGCAATGTCGAGGAGGAGATGGGCGTGCCGCTCCGCGAGCTGATCGACCGTCACGCGGGCGGCGTCCGTGGCGGCTGGGACAATCTGCTCGCCGTCATCCCGGGAGGCTCGTCGGTGCCGTGCATCCCGGCGAGCCAGTGCAACGACCTGCCCATGGACTTCGACAGCTTGAAGGACTTGAAGAGCGGGCTCGGCACGGCGGCCGTCATCGTCATGGACAAGTCGACCGATATCATCCGCGCCATCGCCAGGCTCTCCTATTTCTACAAGCATGAGTCTTGCGGCCAATGCACCCCCTGCCGCGAGGGCACGGGCTGGATGTGGCGGGTGCTGGAGCGCATGGCCAAAGGCCAAGCCGAGAAGCGGGAGATCGATATGTTGCTCGATGTGAGTTACCAGGTCGAAGGGCACACCATCTGTGCGCTCGGCGACGCGGCGGCCTGGCCGGTGCAAGGCCTGATCCGCCATTTCCGCCATGTCATCGAGGCGCGCATCGACGCTCGGGCCACGGGGCCCTTGTCGCCCTCGGTCCCTGTCGCGGCGGAGTAGGGAGGATTCAAAGAGGCCATGCCCGAGATCCGACGTGACGTCTTCGTGCTCATCAACACTTTCACGGTCGATCCTGCGCGGCAGCAGGAGCTGATCAATCTTCTCAACCATGCGACCGAGACGGTGATGCGCAAGCTGCCCGGCTTCATGTCGGCGAGCTTTCACAAGAGCTTCGACGGTAAGCACGTCGCCACCTATGCCCAATAGCGCAGCAAAGCGGATTTCGATGCCATGCTCCAAGATCCGGTCGCCCGCGAGCATATGGGCAAAGCTGCGGCCATTGCCGAAAGCTTCGAGCCGATCGGCTACGAGCTCGCCTCGACCCACACGACATAGGCTAAAGACGCATGCCGAAGCTCATCATCGATAGTCGTGAGATCGAGGTGCCGAACGGCATCACGCTGATTCAGGCCTGTGACCTCGCCGGCATCGAGATCCCACGCTTCTGCTATCACGAGCGCCTGTCGATCGCCGGCAATTGCCGGATGTGCCTGGTCGAGGTCGCAGGTATGCCGAAGCCAGTCGCCTCTTGCGCGATGAGCGTCAACGATCTGAGACCCGGGCGCGACGGAGCCCCGCCGAGCATCATCACCAACTCGGAGACGGTGAAGAAGGCGCGCGAGGGCGTGCTCGAATTTCTCTTGGTCAACCACCCGCTCGATTGCCCGATCTGCGATCAGGGCGGCGAATGCGACCTGCAGGACCAGACCATGGCCTATGGCTTCGACGCGGGCCGCTTCAGTGACAATAAGCGGGCCGTCGAGGACAAATATCTCGGGCCCCTGATCGACACCTTCATGACCCGCTGCATCCATTGCACGCGCTGCATCCGCTTCATGACCGAGGTCGCGGGCGTGGAGGAGCTTGGCGCCATCGGCCGCGGCGAGGACATGGAGATCACCACCTATCTCGAGCACGGCATGATGTCGGAGCTCTCGGGTAACGTCGTCGACCTTTGCCCCGTGGGTGCGCTGACCTCGAAGCCTTACGCCTTCGTCGCGCGTCCATGGGAGCTCACCAAGACCCAGTCGATCGACGTCATGGATGCGCTCGGCTCCAACATCCGCGTCGATTCCCGCGGGCGCGAGGTCTTACGCGTCCTGCCGCGCGTCAACGATGCCATCAATGAGGAATGGATCTCCGACAAGACGCGCCACGTCTGGGACGGTTTGCGCCTACAGCGCCTCGACCGGCCTTATGTCCGGCGCGACGGGCGGCTTGAGCCCACCACCTGGGACGAGGCCTTCCGGGCCGTTGCCGAGAAGCTGCGCGGCCTTGACGGCCATCGCTTCGCGGCAATCGCCGGTGACCTTGCCGCCGCGGAGGAAATGTTCGCGCTGAAGCTTCTGACCGAGCAGCTTGGCTCGCCGAACATCGATTGCCGGCAGGACGGCGCCAAGCTCGATCCGGCGCTCGGCCGCGCCACATACCTCTTCAATGCGACCATAGAAGGCATCGAACAGGCCGACGTCATCCTCCTCATCGGCACCAATCCGCGCCTCGAGGCCGCCGTGCTCAATGCCCGCATCTTGAAGCGCTGGCGCCAGGCCCAGGGGCGCCTTCCCATCGGCCTCATCGGTGGACCGTCCGACCTCACTTATGCCTATGACCATCTCGGTGCGGGCCCCGAGGCACTCGCCAAACTCGCCGGCGGCTCGCATCCGTTCCTCGCCGAAGCCAGCGGCGCCGAGCGACCGCTGGTGATCATCGGCCAGGCCGCACTTGCGCGTCCCGATGGGGCAGCGGTGTTGGCGCTCGCCGCCAAAGCTGCGGTCACCATGGGCGCGGTCAAGCCGGCGATCGGCTGGAATGGATTCAATGTGCTGCATACCGCCGCCGCCCGCGTTGCCGGTCTCGATCTCGGCCTGGTGCCGGGCAAGGACGGCAGGGACGTCGAAGCCATCCTCGACGGAGCGGAAAAGGGCCAGATCGGGGCCGTCTACCTGCTGGCCGCCGATGAGATCGAGACGGAACGACTGGGGCATGCCTTCGTGATCTATCAGGGCAGCCATGGCGACCGGGGCGCCCAACGCGCCGATGTCATCCTTCCAGGCGCTGCCTATACGGAGAAGGACGCGCTTTACGTCAACACCGAGGGCCGCCCGCAGATGACCGCGCGCGCCGTCTTTCCGCCGGGCGAGGCGCGGGAAGACTGGAAGATCCTCCGGGCGCTGTCGGGCGCCCTCGGGCACGTTTTGCCATTCGATACGGGCGGCGAGCTCCGCGCCAAGCTCTTTGCCGCTTGTCCCCATTTGGCGCTGCTCGACCAGATCCTTCCCGCCGACAGCGCCGCCATCGAGAGCCTTGCCGCCAAAGCAAGCAAGACCGGCAAGGAGCGTTTCGGTCAGGCCATTGCCGATTTCTATCTGACCAACCCGATAGCGCGCGCGTCCGAGATCATGGCAAGCTTGAGCGCGCTGCATGCGACAAACACTACAGAGGCGACCGGCACCCATGGCTGAGCTGTGGTCGAGCTATGGCCTGCCGCTCGCCATCATCGTCGGGCAGAGCATGCTTCTGCTCGTGACGCTGCTGATCATCGTCGCCTTTCTGCTCTATGCCGACCGGAAGGTGTGGGCGGCGGTGCAGCTCCGCCGCGGGCCAAATGTGGTCGGGCCATGGGGCCTGCTCCAATCCTTCGCCGACCTCTTGAAATTCGTGTTCAAGGAGCCGGTGATCCCGGCGAGCGCCAATAAGGGGTTATTCCTACTCGCCCCCGTCGTCACCGCCGGGCTTGCGCTTTCGGCCTGGGCCGTGATCCCGGTAGCCGATGGCTGGGCGGTCGCCGACATCAATGTCGGCATCCTCTACATCTTTGCGGTCTCCTCCTTGCAGGTTTACGGCGTGATCATGGCCGGCTGGGCGTCCAACTCCAAATATGCCTTCCTTGCGGCGCTTCGCTCGGCGGCGCAGATGGTCTCCTACGAGGTCTCGATCGGCTTCGTCATCATCACCGTGCTGCTCTGTGCGGGCTCGCTCAATCTGAACGACGTGGTGAAGGCGCAAGCTGGGCCGTTTGGCCTGTTCGGTTGGTATTGGCTGCCGCTTTTCCCCATGTTCGTGGTGTTCTTCATCTCGGCCCTCGCCGAGACGAATCGGCCGCCTTTCGACCTCCTCGAAGCAGAGTCCGAGCTGGTCGCGGGCTTCATGGTCGAATATTCCTCGACGCCTTACATGCTCTTCATGCTCGGTGAGTATGTCGCCGTCGTGCTGATGTGTGGACTTGGCACGGTATTGTTCCTGGGGGGCTGGCTACCGCCTTTCCCGGTCCCGCCCTTCACTTGGATTCCAGGTGTGATATGGTTCGTGGCGAAGGTTTGCTCCCTGTTCTTCCTGATCGCCATGGTCAAGGCCATAGTGCCCCGTTACCGCTACGACCAGCTGATGCGGCTCGGGTGGAAGGTTTTCCTGCCGTTGTCGCTCGCCATGGTCGTCATCGTAGCGGCGATTCTTCAGCTTTGGCAGCAAGCTTGAGAGGAGAAAAGGCGTGAAGCGTTTTACCGAGGCCGCCAAAGCCCTGTTGCTGACTGAGTTCCTTTCGGCCTTCTGGCTCGCGCTCAAATATTTCGTAAAGCCCAAGGCGACCATCAACTATCCGTTCGAAAAGGGGCCGCTGTCGCCCAGATTCCGCGGCGAGCACGCGCTCCGGCGTTATCCGAATGGCGAGGAGCGCTGCATCGCCTGCAAGCTCTGCGAGGCGATCTGCCCGGCCCAGGCCATCACCATCGAGGCCGGCCCCAGCCGCAACGACGGCACGCGCCGCGCCACGCGCTACGACATCGACATGGTGAAATGCATCTATTGCGGCTTCTGTCAGGAGGCTTGCCCGGTCGACGCCATTGTGGAGGGACCGAATTTCGAGTTCGCCACCGAGACGCGCGAGGAGCTTTACTACGACAAGGAGCGGTTGCTTGCGAATGGCGACCGCTGGGAGCGCGAGATCGCCAAGAATCTGGCGCTCGATGCGCCGTATCGGTGAACCGTCGTTGATGATTGCAAGCGCGCTGTTCTTCTACCTTTTTGCCGGCGTGTGCGTCGCGTCAGCCTTCATGGTCATTGTCGTGAAGAACCCCGTGCACGCGGTGCTCTTCCTCATCCTCGCCTTCTTCAACGCGGCTGGGCTCTTCGTGCTGCTCGGTGCCGAGTTCCTCGCCATGATCCTGGTCGTGGTCTATGTCGGCGCGGTAATGGTGCTGTTCCTGTTCGTGGTGATGATGCTCGACGTGGACTTCGCCGAGCTTAGAGCCGGCTTCCTCAAATATCTGCCGGTCGGCGCCACCATCGGCGTCCTGCTCCTCATCGAACTGATCTTCATCGTCGGCGCCTGGGTAACCGCGCCCCAAGCCGCTGCGCAAGCCCCTTCGCCACCGGCGTCGCAAGTCAGCAACACCGCGGCGCTCGGGCAGATCCTCTACACGAAATACGTTTATCTCTTCGAGGCCGCCGGCCTGATCCTGCTCGTCGCCATGATCGGCGCCATCGTACTCACCCTGCAGCATAAGCAGGGTGTCAGGCGACAGTCGGTCGCGCGTCAGGTTCAGCGCACCCGTGAAACGGCGGTTGAGGTCGTTGAGGTCGAAACGGGAAGGGGGCTATCGTGACCGTCGGCCTGTCCCATTACCTCACCGTCGCCGCGATCCTGTTCGCGCTCGGCATTTTCGGCATCTTCCTGAACCGCAAAAACGTCATCGTCATTCTGATGAGCGTGGAGCTGATGCTACTTGCGGTGAACCTCAACCTCGTCGCCTTTTCGAGCTTTCATGGCGATCTGGTGGGGCAGGTCTTCGCGCTCATCGTGCTGACCGTCGCCGCTGCCGAGGCCGCGATCGGGCTCGCCCTCGTCGTCGTCTATTTCCGCAACCGCGGCACCATTGATGTCGCGGAAATCGACCTGCTGAAGGGCTAACGCCGCCCATGTATCAGGCGATCGTCTTCCTGCCGCTGATTGGCGCGATCTTTGCCGGTTTCTTCGGCCGGCTCGTCGGCGCGCGTGCGAGCGAAGTGGTCACCACGAGCCTGGTGCTGGTCACCGCGCTGCTCTCCTGGTTCGCCTTCTATCAGGTCGGCATCGAAGGCCATGAGGAACGGATCGAGCTCTCCCGCTTCATCGACTCAGGCGCGCTGCAGACCTCTTGGGCGCTGCGCATCGACACGCTCACCGCCGTGATGCTCGTGGTGGTGACCACCGTGTCCGGTCTCGTGCACCTCTATTCCATCGGCTATATGGACGAGGATCCGCACCGGCCGCGCTTCTTCGCTTTTCTCTCGCTCTTCACCTTCGCCATGCTCGCGCTGGTCACGGCCGACAACTTCCTGCAGCTCTTCTTCGGCTGGGAGGGTGTTGGGCTGATGAGCTACCTCCTCATCGGCTTCTGGTATCACCGGCCTGCGGCCAATGCGGCCGCCATCAAGGCGTTCATCGTCAATCGCGTTGGCGATTTCGGCTTCGCGCTCGGCATCTTCGCCACCTTCACCGTGTTCAACAGCCTGCAATACGACACGGTATTTGCGTCGGCCCCGGACCAGGTCGGCAAGACCATGGAATTCCTAGGGGTGCAGGTCGACGTTGTGACGCTGATCTGCCTCCTGCTGTTCGTCGGCGCCATGGGCAAATCGGCGCAGTTCCTGCTCCATACCTGGCTCCCCGACGCCATGGAGGGCCCGACGCCGGTTTCGGCGCTGATCCATGCAGCGACCATGGTGACAGCCGGGGTCTTCATGGTGGCGCGGCTGTCGCCGCTGTTTGAACTCGCGCCGATCGCGCTCGGCTTCGTCACCTTCATCGGTGCCACCACGGCCTTTTTTGCCGCAACCGTCGGCCTCGTGCAGACCGACATCAAGCGCGTCGTCGCCTATTCGACCTGCTCCCAGCTCGGCTACATGTTCGTGGCCGAGGGCGTCGGCGCCTACGGCACCGGCATCTTCCATCTCTTTACCCATGCCTTCTTCAAGGCGCTTCTGTTCTTGGGTGCCGGCGCCATTATCCACGCGCTGCATCACGAGCAGGACCTCCGCCGCATGGGCGCCTTGCGCAAGGTGCTCCCCTTCACCTGGGCGATGATGCTGATCGGGACTTTGTCGCTGACCGGCTTTCCGTTCACCTCCGGCTTCGTCTCCAAGGACGCCATCATCGAGGCGGCCTACGCCGCGGAGTCGCCCGTCGCTCTTTATGCCTTCGTGCTCACAGCCGTCGCGGCGCTGCTGACCTCGTTCTATTCCTGGCGGCTGATGTTCCTCGCCTTCGAGGGCAAGCCCCGGGAGAAGCCCGAGGTGCTGGAGCACGCCCATGAGCCGCCCTGGACCATGGGGGTGCCGCTGGTCGTCCTCGCGCTTGGCTCGCTGCTCGCCGGCGCCATGTTCGAGCATTTCTTCATTGGCGCGGACGAGGTCTCCTTCTGGCGCGGATCGCTCGTGACCCACGCGGCTGAGGCGGGCCACGAGGTGCCGATCCTGGTGATGCTGGCGCCGACCCTTGCCATGGCTGCTGGCTTCGCCATTGCCTGGTACTTCTACATCCGCAATCCGCTGGTGCCCTTCGGCCTCGCCAAGCGCTTCCGCGGGACCTACCAGTTCCTGCTGCACGCCTGGTATTTTGACGCGCTTTACGACGCCCTTTTCGTGAGGCCGGCCAAACGGCTCGGGCGCGTCCTCTGGAAGACGGGGGACGGCACCATCATCGATGGCATCGGGCCTGACGGCGTAGCGGCACGCGTGATCGACATCACTAACCGCGTCGTGCGCCTGCAGACCGGCTACATCTATCACTACGCCTTCGTCATGCTGATCGGCGTGGCGCTCCTCATCACCTATTTCATCTTCGCCGGGGGAGGGCTGCCGCGATGAGTTTCGGCTGGCCGATCCTCTCCACTATCACCTTCCTGCCGCTGTTGGGCGCGCTGCTGATCGCGCTCCTGCGCGGGCAGGATGCAAGCGCCGTCCGCAACGCCCGCTTCATCGCGCTTTGGACTACGCTCGTCACCTTCGCTTTGTCGCTGCTGCTCTGGCGGGAATTCGATCCGACTACCGCGCAATTCCAGTTCGTCGAGCGCCGCGCCTGGCTCGGTGAGATCAGCTTCCATATGGGCGTCGACGGCATTTCCTTACCCTTCGTGCTTCTCACCGCGCTTTTGATGCCGCTGTGCATCCTGGCGAGCTGGGAATCGATCACGGCGCGGGTGAAGGAATATATGATCGCCTTCCTCGTGCTCGAGACGCTGATGCTCGGCGTATTCACCTCCCTCGACCTCGTGCTGTTCTATCTCTTCTTCGAGGGCGGTCTGATCCCGATGTTCCTCATCATCGGTATCTGGGGCGGTCCCTCTCGCGTCTATGCGAGCTTCAAGTTCTTTCTCTATACGCTCGCGGGCTCCCTGCTCATGCTGCTCGCCATCATGGCGATCTATTGGGAAGCCGGCACCACCGACATTCCGACGCTGCTTACCCACGGTTTCCCGGCCTCGATGCAGACGTGGCTCTGGTTTGCCTTCCTCGCCTCTTTCGCCGTGAAGCTGCCCATGTGGCCAGTGCATACCTGGCTGCCCGACGCCCATGTCGAGGCACCGACCGCGGGCTCGGTGATCCTTGCCGGCATTCTTCTGAAGATGGGCGGCTACGGCTTCTTGCGCTTCTCCATCCCCATGTTCCCCCTCGCCTCGGCGGAATACGCCCCGCTGATCTTCGCGCTGTCGGTGATCGCCATCATCTACACCTCGCTCGTGGCGCTGGCGCAGGAGGACATAAAGAAGCTCATTGCATATTCGTCGGTCGCCCATATGGGCTTCGTTACCATCGGCGTCTTTACCCTCACCATGCAGGGCCTGCAAGGCGGTATCTTCCAGATGCTGTCGCACGGTATCGTCTCCGGCGCGCTCTTCCTCTGCGTCGGCGTCATCTACGACCGCATGCACACACGCGAGATCGCGGCCTATGGGGGGCTAGCCGACCGCATGCCGCTCTACGCCTTCTGCTTCATGGTATTCACTCTCGCCAATGTCGGCTTGCCCGGCACCTCGGGCTTCGTCGGCGAGTTCCTGAGCCTGCTCGGCGCCTTCCGCATCAACACCTGGGTGGCGTTCCTCGCCGCCACCGGGGTCATCCTCTCGGTGGCCTACGCACTCTGGCTCTATGGCCGCGTGATATTCGGCAAGCTCACGAAGCCGAGCCTCAAATACATCGCCGACTTGACCTGGCGCGAGATCGCGGTGATGACGCCGCTTGTCGTGCTCACGATTTTCTTCGGCTTCTATCCGGGGCCGTTGCTAGATGCGAGCGCGGCCTCGGTCGAGGCGCTGATCAAGAACTACCAAACCGCCCTTGCCGTAGCCGAGAAGGCACACATCGCGCTCGCGCCTTAGGAGACCTCGTGCAGCCACCCCTGCAATTGTCGGTTTCCCTGCCAGAAATCACGCTGGCGCTTGGAGCCATGGCCTTGCTCCTCGTCGGCGTCACCTTGCGCCGCGAGCGGGGGGAGCTTGTGCTTGGGGTCGCGGTCCTCGTGCTTGCGCTGGCGGGCTTTTTCGTGGCGCGCGGCAGCGGCACGGCGACCCTGTTCGGGGACAGCTTCATCGTCGATCCCTTTGCCCGCGTCATGAAACTGCTGACGCTGATCGGCGCCGCGGTCACGCTTCTCATGTCCGTGGACTATTGGCAGGCGGCCGGGCGGTTGAAGTTCGAGTTCCCGGTTCTCGTGCTGCTCGCCACTACTGGCATGCTGATGATGATCTCAGCCAACGATCTCATCGCGCTTTACGTCGGCCTCGAGCTGCAGAGCCTCGCCCTTTACGTGGTGGCGGCGTTCGACCGCCGTTCGGCGCGATCGAGCGAGGCGGGCCTCAAATATTTCGTCCTCGGCGCACTCTCCTCAGGCATGCTGCTCTATGGGGCCTCGCTGATCTACGGTTTCACCGGCTCGACGCTGTTCGCCGACATCGCCGCCGCCGTGCAACCCTCAGGCGTCAATCTCGGCCTCATTTTCGGGCTGGTATTCCTGATGGCGGGCTTCGCCTTCAAAATCTCGGCCGTGCCGTTCCACATGTGGACGCCCGACGTCTATGAGGGAGCGCCGACGCCGGTCACGGCCTTCTTCGCCGCCGCTCCCAAGCTCGCCGCGATGGCGCTCACGGTGCGCACCCTGTTTGCCGCCTTCCCGGCGGTGACGCACGAGTGGCAGCAGATCGTGACCTTCCTCGCCATCGCCTCCATGGCGCTCGGCTCCTTTGCCGCCATCGGCCAGCGCAATATCAAGCGCCTGATGGCCTATAGCTCCATCGGACATATGGGCTACGCGCTGGTCGGGCTGGCCGCGGGGACCGCTGAAGGGGTGCAGGGCGTCATCATCTACCTCGCCATCTACCTCGCCATGACGCTCGGTACCTTCGCCTGCATTCTCGCCATGCGGCGCAAGGGCCGCATGGTCGAAGACATCGATCAGCTGTCCGGGCTTTCCAGCACGAGCCCGCTCATGGCCTTTCTCCTGGCGATGCTGCTTTTCTCGCTTGCGGGCATTCCCCCCCTTGCAGGTTTCTTCGCCAAGTTCTACGTGTTCCTTGCCGCCATGCACGCAGGCCTCTATGCCCTGGCCGTTACGGGCGTGCTGTTGAGCGTGGTGGGCGCCTATTACTATCTCCGCATCGTCAAGATCATGTATTTCGACGCTCCCGCCGAAGGGTTCGAGCCGATGCGAGGGATCCTTGCCGCCGTTCTCGGGGTGAACGGTCTGTTTATTCTGTTCTTCTTCCTCTATCCGGCTCCGCTCGTGAACGTAGCGGGAGCCGCGGCGAAATCTCTGTTCTGATGCCGTCTTTCTCATCGCCATCACCGAAACTCCCGAGCGGCTACCGGCTACTCCGGCTTGAGAACGTGGATTCCACCAATACCGAGGCGCGGCGTCGCGCCGAGGCAGGCGAGCCCGGCCCCCTATGGATCTGGTCCGCCCGGCAATCGGCGAGCCGCGGGCGTAACGGACGTCAGTGGCAGTCCCAGCACGGCAATCTGTTTGCAAGCCTGCTGATCGGCTTGGCCTGCCCGCTCAGGACCGCAAGCCAGCTCGCCCTGCTCGCCGGCGTCGCAGCCTATGACACGGTTGCCAAGCTCCTTCCCGACGAGGCCCGTTCCGAGCTTCTGCTCAAATGGCCGAACGATATCCTGCTCAAAGACGGCAAGGTCGCCGGCATGTTGTTGGAAAGCGCGAGCGAAACGGCCCCCAATCGCTGCAAAGTGGTGATCGGGACCGGTATTAATCTTTCGATCCATCCAGAAGATATGCTGCAACCGGCAACCAACCTTGCGGCCCATGGGGGTGCCGCGAGTCCTGCGGCCGCCTTAGAAACCCTTGCCGCCGTTACCGATGCGTGGTTGACGCGCTGGGGGGAGGGCGTTTCCTTCCCGGCCGTCCGGCGCGCTTGGCTCGACCGGGCAGGCCCCACGGGAAGGCCGTTGCGTGTGCGCCTGCAGGACCAGGAGGAAGCCGAAGGCACCTTTGCCGGCCTCGATGCCGGTGGCGCGCTCCGGCTGCTGATGAGCGACGGCGCCGAGCGCCGCGTCGCCGCCGGTGACGTGTTCTTCGCCAACTCTTGAACGCCCCCCGATCCCAGACCATGTCCCGCCGCCGTCCCAACCGACAAGGGCCTGAGTTCGTGTTCGTCCCCCTTGGCGGAGTGGGCGAGATCGGCATGAATCTTTACCTCTACGGCTATGGGCCGCCGGGCGACCGCGAATGGCTGATCGTCGACATGGGCATCACCTTCGGCAGCGACACCGAGCCCGGCGTGGACGTCATTCTTCCCGACATCCGCTTCCTCGAGGAGGAACGTCCGAACCTGAAGGGCCTCCTCTTGACCCACGCCCATGAGGACCATTTCGGCGCCGTCGTCGAGCTTTGGCCGAGGCTTGGGGGCGTCACCGTCTACACCACGCCTTTCACCGCCGCCATGCTGAAGTCGAAGCTCGCCGAGAGTGGGCTCTTACGCGACTTTCCCTTGGAGGTCATGCCGATGGGAGGGCGCCGCTCCATCGGCCCATTCGACGTGGAGCTCGTCAGCATGTCCCACTCGATCCCGGAGCCGTCGGCGGTAGTGCTTAGGACCGATCTCGGCACCGTGCTGCACACCGGAGACTGGAAGCTCGACGAGAATCCGCTGACGAGCGCGCCGACCGACGAGGCACGCCTGAGGGCTCTCGGCGAGGAGGGCGTCACCGCCCTTATCTGCGATTCGACCAATGCCGTGCGCGATGGCGTCTCCGCTTCGGAAGCAGACGTGGCGCTTACGCTTGATCACCTCATTCGCGAGGCGCCCAGGTGTGTAGCGGTGACCACCTTTGCCTCGAACGTCGCCCGCATCCGCTCGGTGGCCAATGCCGCGCGCGCGGCGGGTCGCAAGCTGGTGGTGGTCGGCCGCGCCATGCATCGCGTGATCGAAGCCGCGCAGGAGACCGGCTATCTCGACGCAGACCTTCCCGTCCTCCAAGAAACCGAATTCGAAAGGATTCCGCCGCGGAAGGTTGTAGCTCTCTGCACCGGCAGCCAAGGCGAGGCGCGTGCCGCCATGGCGCGCATTGCTTTAGGCGAGCATCCCAATGTTGGGCTCGAGGCCGGCGACCGGGTGATCTTCTCCTCCCGCACCATTCCCGGCAACGAAAAGGCCGTGGGCCGCGTGCAGAACGGGCTTTCGGATCTCGGCGTCGAGGTCATCACCGATCAGGATGCTCCGGTGCATGTCTCTGGGCACCCAAGGCGCGGCGAGCTTGAGCAGCTCTACGGCTGGCTCCGACCGGATATTGCAGTTCCGATGCATGGCGAGGGCAGGCATCTTGAAGCCCATGCGCGGCTTGCCGAAAAGCTCGGCGTGCGCGAGGTGATGCGCGCGCGGAACGGGGCCATGGTGCGGTTCGCACCGGGGCCTGCCGCCATCATCGACGAGGTGCCTGTCGGGCGTCTCTACCGCGATGGCGCCATCATCACCCGCGCCGATGATGGGCAGGTGCGCGAGCGGCGCAAGCTGAGCTTTGCCGGTTCCGTCGCCGTCTCGCTCGTGCTGTCGGAGAAAGGGGCACTGCTCGCCGATCCCGAGGTTGCGCTCACCGGCCTCCCCGCCACCGACGCACAAGGCACCCCCTTCGAGATTATTGCGAGGGAGGCCGCGATCGGCACCATCGAAAGCATCCCGCGGCCCCGCCGCAAGGACCAGGCGCTGGTGAGCGAGGCCGTGCGCCGCAGCGTTCGCGGCGCCATCAACCAGGCCTGGGGCAAGAAGCCCATGTGCTCGGTTCTGTTGACGGTGCTCTAGCGCTCAAGTAGCGCGAAGCGCAGTAGCGCACTAAAACGAATGCACGACCGAAGGGCCGCGTAAACTCAGGAGATCTGTCCGATGATCGGACGCTTGAACCACGTCGCCATTGCCGTTCCTGATCTTGAGGCCGCGACCAAGGTCTATCGCGACACGCTCGGCGCCAAGGTCTCTCCCATCGTCGACCAGCCGGAGCATGGCGTGACCACGGTGTTCATCGAACTCCCAAACACCAAGATCGAACTGCTCGGCGTGCTTGGCGAGGACTCTCCGATCGCGGGCTTCCTCAAGCGCAATCCCAATGGGGGGATCCACCATCTCTGCTACGAGGTGCCGGACATTCTCGAAGCGCGGGACCGGCTCCTCGCCGAAGGCGCACGCGTATTAGGGAAGGGCGAGCCGAAGATCGGCGCCCATGGCAAGCCCGTGCTTTTCCTCCACCCCAAGGACTTTTGCGGCACCCTCGTCGAGCTCGAGCAAGCCTGAGCGCCATGACGCTTGCCTTCGCCATAGCCATCTACGTGGTGATCTGGTGGATCGTGCTCTTCGCCATGCTACCGATCGGCGTCCGCACCCAGGCCGAGGAGGGCGAGGTGTCGCCTGGTACGGCCGAGAGCGCGCCGCACCTCCCGATGCTACTGCCGAAGATGGTGGCAACGACGGTGGTCACTAGCGCGATATTCGCGATTCTCTACGTGATCATCGTGCATCATGTGATCACGCTCGACCAGATTCCCTTCCTGCCGCGCTACGAGACCATAGGGTGAGGTCGCCGCGCGCCGGGCAGCAGGGAACTGCACCAGGCGAAAAAAAGCAAGGCCAAGTGCCTTGCTTTCTTTCGTAATCCGACTCCTTATCTCCCGGCCCCGCGAGGCTCGCCGTCAATCCTGACAATCGAGGGTGCTGGCTAGAGAACGGCGGCGCCTTTGCAACTGCATATCAGCGCGCCTGGAGCTACTTCCTCCCAAGACTTGGACCTGGTCCAATCTCAACGCGTGACTCCGAGATCATTACCAGTCCCGAACGCCCATCACGTTGTAGTCAGGACACTAGCAAGCTCGCGCCAAATTGTCACCATGATTGTGGCCGGCGGACGGAAATTCGTGCTTGGAACCCACGTCTCGACTACAGGCTGAAAGTCTCAAAAAAATAGTCAATCGTGAAAACAACTCTACCGCCACAACGCGGGCTGCATTTTGATGGCGGATACGCCGGACCAAGGACCTCGATTCGGCTTGTTCACCCCGAACGCGGCTCCGCTTTGAGCCCCGAAGCACTTCGTTCGCGCCTTTAGCCGGACGGGCTTTCCCAGGATTGCTTACCCTCGCCAAAGTAAGCTATTAGCCGCGCAAAGGCCCCGGCGGGAGGCGAATCCTCCTTGCAAGGCGTGGACTTCACCAGTGCGGCACGGTTGGCTCCGCCCTTAAGAACGAGCACGGCTCTCAATGCGCCTTAGCCGCTACTTCCTACCTCTTCTGCGTGACGACCCGAAGGAAGCCGAGATCGTCTCCCACAAGCTCATGCTGCGCGCCGGCCTCGTCCGGCAATCGAGCGCCGGCATCTATTCCTGGCTACCACTAGGCCATTGCGTCTTGAGCAAGATCGAGCAAATTGTCCGTGAGGAGCAGGATCGCGCAGGCGCGCTGGAAATGCTCATGCCGACCATCCAGCCCGCGGAGATTTGGCGCGAAAGCGGCCGCTACGACGTATACGGCAAGGAGATGTTGCGCATCGCCGACCGCCATGAGCACGAGATGCTTTACGGACCGACCAATGAGGAGCTGATCACCCAAATCTTCCGCGACGGCGTAAAGTCCTACAAGGAGCTGCCGCGCATTCTCTATCATATCCAATGGAAATTCCGGGACGAGATCAGACCCCGTTTCGGCGTGATGCGAGGTCGCGAGTTCCTCATGAAGGATTCCTACTCCTTCGATCTCACGGTCGAGGACGCGCGCGCCTCCTACAATAAGATGTTCGTCGCCTACTTACGCACCTTCAACCGCATGGGGTTGAAATCGATCCCCATGGCCGCAGAAGCCGGTCCCATCGGCGGCGATTTGAGCCACGAATTCATCATCCTCGCCGAGACCGGCGAGAGCGAGGTCTATTGCCACAAGGACCTCGTCAAGCTCGAGCCTCCCGGACCCGAGCTCGATTATGAGGGCGATTTGTCGCCGGTCATCCGCAACTGGACGAGCAAATACGCTGCGTCCATCGAGAAGCACGATGCCGCCCGCTTTGCAAAGGCAGTGCCGGAAGGGGATCGCATCACGGCCCGCGGCATTGAGGTCGGCCATATTTTTTTCTTCGGCACCAAGTACTCCGAGCCCATGGGCTGCAAGGTCCAGGGTCCTGATGGAGGGTGGGCGACAGTGCAGATGGGCTCTTATGGCATCGGTGTGTCGCGGCTCGTCGGCGCCATCATCGAGGCCTCGCACGACGATCAAGGCATCATCTGGCCACAAGCCGTGGCGCCCTTCGACGTCGGCCTGATCAATGTCAAGAGCGGCGACCCTGATACCGACCGCGTTTGCGAGGACCTTTATGGCAAACTGGAGGCAGCGGGCTTGAGCGTGCTCTACGACGACCGCGACGACAGGCCAGGCCGGAAGTTCGCAGCTTTCGACCTCATCGGACTGCCTTGGCAGATCATCGTTGGGCCTAAGGGAATCAAGTCGGGCGAGGTCGAGCTGAAGCACCGGGCCAGCGGCATACGGCACACTCTGAGCATTGAGGGCGCCTTGAATCGCCTCGTCGCTTCGGTCAGCGAGGCCAGCAAGGAGGCGGCATGAGTGCGGGGAGCACACGGGCTTTCGCGCCCTTCGAATGGATGTTGGCGCTCCGCTATTTGCGGGCCCGCCGCAAGGAGGGCTTCATCTCGGTGATCGCCGGCTTCTCCTTCCTCGGCATCATGCTCGGCGTTGCGACGCTGATCATTGTCATGGCCGTCATGAACGGCTTCCGGCAGGAGCTGTTCAGCAAGATGCTTGGGCTGAACGGCCATGTCGTGGTGCATAGCCTCGACCCCAATTTCAGCAACTATGACGACGTGGCCGACCATATCCGGAAGATAGGGGGCGTCAAATATGCCCTACCGCTGATCGAGGGACAGGTGATGATCTCCACACCCTCGAGCTCCACGGGGGCACTTGTCCGCGGCTTGCGCGAGGCCGACCTCAAGCAGTTGAAAGCCGTCTCCAGCACCATCCGCTTCGGCACCCTCGACGGCTTTGACAGCCAGCCGGGAGTGGCGCTCGGCACGCGGCTTGCCAACGAGCTCAATGTCAAGCTCGGCGATCAAGTGACCCTGCTCACGCCCCGCGGTGCCTCGACCGCGCTCGGTACGGCGCCGCGCGTGAAGCGCTATCCCATCGTCGCCATCTTCGAGATCGGCATGTCAGAATATGATTCCAGCATCCTGTTCATGCCCCTTGCCGAGGCGCAGCGCTATTTCAGCCAGCCCAACAGTGTCACCGTGCTGGAGGTTGTGCTCAATTCTCCCGACGAGGTGAGCCAGCTCGGGCCCAAAATCATCGAGGCCGGCGCCCCGACGATCTATATCAGCGATTGGCGTCAGCGAAACGCGACCTTCTTCACGGCGCTGCAGGTTGAGCGTAACGTCATGTTCCTCATTCTGGCTTTGATTGTGCTCGTCGCGGCGTTGAACATCATCTCCGGCCTGATCATGCTGGTAAAGGACAAGGGCCGCGACATCGCGATCCTGCGCACCATGGGGGCCACGCGCGCGGCCGTCATGCGCATCTTCTTCATCACGGGCGCGAGCATCGGCGTCTTCGGCACGCTGGCTGGCCTCATGCTTGGCGTGCTCGTCTGCGTCAACATCGAGCATATTCGCGAATTCATTGGCTGGATCACCGCCACCGAGCTTTTTTCGCCCGAGCTTTACTACCTGTCGCAATTGCCGGCGGAGATGGACACGGGGGAGACTGCCTCCGTGGTGATCATGGCGCTTGTGCTGTCGATCCTCGCCACGCTCTATCCCTCCTGGAGGGCCTCTCGTCTCGATCCGGTTGAAGCCTTGCGCTACGAGTAGGGGCAAGTGGTGGGGAGGTCCGATCAAGCACCGACGCTCCGCCTCGAGCAGCTGGAACGCGCCTATGCGCAAGGTCCACGCCAGATCGAGGTGTTGAAGGGGGCGACCGCCTCCTTCGTCCCCGGCGAGGCGGTGGCCCTGCTCGGTCCCTCGGGGTGCGGAAAGTCGACCCTGCTGCACATCGCGGGCCTGCTCGAACGGCCGGATCGGGGCGCTGTGGTGATCGACGGGGTGGACTGCGTCAAGCTCGGCGACGGCGAACGCACACGCATGCGCCGGGCCGAGATCGGCTTCGTCTATCAGTTTCACCATCTATTGCCGGAGTTCTCGGCGCTCGAGAACGTGATTTTGCCGCAGCTCATCCTTGGGCTGCCGCGGAGGGAGGCTGAGAACCGCGCTATGCTCCTGTTGGAGGCGCTTGGCCTTGGCGAGCGCGTCGAGCACCGGCCGGCCGAGCTCTCCGGCGGCGAGCAGCAGCGGGTGGCGATCGCCAGAGCCGTAGCCAACGGCCCGAAGGTCCTGCTTGCCGATGAGCCGACCGGCAATCTCGATCCGCCCACGGCGGAGCGCGTGTTCGATCAGCTCTTGAGCCTTGTGCGCCAGTCGGGCGTGGCAGCGGTGATCGCCACCCACAATCTCGATCTTGCCGCCCGCATGGACCGGACCTTGCGTCTCATGGACGGCGTCCTCATGGAGGAGGTGGTGTCGGTTATTCAGGTCAGGGATAGAGTCTCCGCAAAACCCTCTAAGTAACTATAAAATAAATATATTTCCGCCCTTCCTTGACGTTAGAACAAAGGAGGAACAAACTGAAGCCGTGGTGGAAAGCTTGGATATCTCCAGGAAGACGCGGACACCGATTGCACGCGACAGCGAATCCTAAGGGTAATGTCGGGCGGCAAACGCACCGTAGGGAGCTGAGACAAGACGCGTGACTGAGCCAACAGAAGCCTTCCTGCATCTTCGCGTGCACTCCGCCTATTCGCTGCTCGAAGGGGCGCTCACCATTCCGCGGCTCGTGGCCTTGGCGGCAGAGAACCGCATGCCGGCGCTGGCGCTGACCGACTCCAACAATCTGTTCGGCGCGCTCGAATTCTCCGAGGCCCTGGCTCAAGCGTGCGTTCAGCCCATCGTGGGCTGCACCCTGTCCTTGAGCTTTGCCACCGAAGGCGAGGCGGCGCCCAGCGCCGAAATACGGCGTGCCTGTGTCGATGGCCGCATCGCGCTTCTCGCCAAGGATGCTGGGGGCTACGCCAATCTGATGCGGCTCTCCAGCAACGCCTATCTCGCCGCCGCCGAGACGGGGGAGGTGGTCACTTCCATCCGCCAGCTCGCCGCCCAGGCGCACGGCCTCATAGCGCTCACCGGCGGCCCCGAAGGCGTCATTGATCTTGCGCTTGCTGAGGCCAACCCCGACCTCGCCCGCGCCCGTCTTGCCGCCCTCAAGAGCATCTTCGGCGACCGACTCTATGTGGAGCTGCAGCGGCACGGACTGCCGCAGGAGAGGGCGGTGGAACCGCTTCTGCTCGAGCTTGCCTATGGCACCCAACTCCCGATCGTTGCGAGCAACGAGCCTTACTTCGCGGGACCAGATGACTTCGAAGCTCACGACGCGCTTCTGTGCATCGCCGAAGGAAGCTATGTCGCAGTCGATCAGCGGAGACGCTTGAGCCCCGATCACTATTTCAAGAGCGCTCGCGAGATGAGGGAGCTCTTCGCTGATCTTCCCGAGGCCCTCGAGGCCACGATCGAGATCGCGCGGCGCTGCTCTTACCGGCCAAAGGAGCGTGCGCCCATCCTGCCGCAGTTCTTGAACGCCACGCGATCGTCCGAAGCCCAAGGCGACGTCGAGGCAGCCGAACTGCGCCGCCAGTCGGAGGCTGGTCTCGCTAGGAGATTGGCGGCCGAGGGAATGGCCCCAGGTTACGACGCCAAGGCTTACGCCGAGCGGCTTGGCTTCGAGCTCGATGTGATCACCGGCATGAATTACCAGGGCTATTTCCTCATCGTCGCCGATTTCATCCAATGGGCGAAGGCGAGGGGGATCCCAGTGGGGCCCGGGCGAGGGTCCGGCGCCGGCTCCCTCGTCGCCTGGGCGCTCACCATCACCGACCTCGATCCCATCCGCTTCGGGCTTCTCTTCGAGCGTTTTCTGAACCCTGAGCGCGTCTCCATGCCCGACTTCGACATCGACTTCTGCCAGGACCGCCGGGATGAGGTGATCGCTTACGTGCGCGAGCGCTACGGCGCCGACCGCGTCGCCCATATCATCACCTTCGGCAAGCTGCAGGCGCGCGCGGTTTTACGCGACGTTGGCCGCGTGTTGCAGATCCCCTATGGCCAGGTTGATCGC
The DNA here is from genome assembly GCA_049801475.1 of Methyloceanibacter sp. Classification (GTDB taxonomy): domain Bacteria; phylum Pseudomonadota; class Alphaproteobacteria; order Rhizobiales; family Methyloligellaceae; genus Methyloceanibacter. The sequence goes on along the minus strand of JBARKP010000110.1, from coordinate 45,914 downwards.
CTGTGCAAGCTCGTTCCTCACAACCCCGCCAATCCCGTCACGCTGCCCCAGGCGATAGTTGGCGAGCCCCGGCTGCAGGAGGCGCGCGACAGTGAGCCGATCGTGGCGAAGTTGCTCGACATCGGCCAGCGCCTCGAGGGGCTTTACCGCCACGCCTCAACCCATGCTGCTGGAGTCGTGATCGCCGACCGGCCGCTCATCGACTTCGTACCGCTCTACCGCGACCCGCGCGCACAGCTTCCGGCGACGCAATTCAATATGAAATGGGCCGAGGCCGCCGGGCTCGTGAAGTTCGACTTCCTCGGGCTCAAGACCTTGACCGTGATCGAGACCGCGCGGGAGCTGCTCGCCCGCAGGGGTATCTCCATCGATCCCGCCAGGCTCCCGCTCGATGACGCCGAAAGTTATGAGCTTCTCGCTCGCGGCGACACGGTCGGGGTATTCCAGCTCGAAGGCGCGGGCATGCGCGATGCCTTGCGCAAGCTCAAGCCCGACCGTTTCGAGGACATCATCGCCATCGTGGCACTCTATCGCCCGGGGCCGATGGACAATATCGACAGCTATGTCAGCCGCAAACACCGGCGGGAAGAGCCGGACTACCTGCACCCCCTGATCCAGCCGATCCTGGAAGAGACCTACGGGGTCATCATCTACCAGGAGCAGGTCATGCAGATCGCGAGAGCGCTCTCGGGCTTCTCGCTCGGGGAGGCCGACCTGCTCCGCCGCGCCATGGGTAAGAAGATCAAGAAGGAGATGGCACAGCAGCGCTCGCGCTTCGTGGAGGGCGCCGTCGGCAATGGCGTCGAACGGCGGCGCGCCGAGTTCATCTTCGAGCTGGTGGCCAAATTCGCAGGCTACGGCTTCAACAAGTCCCACGCCGCGGCTTATGCGCTGATTGCATACCAGACCGCTTATCTCAAGGCGAATTACCCCATCGAGTTCCTAGCGGCGTCGATGACCCTCGATATCGGCAATACCGACAAGCTCAACATCTTCGCCCAGGAAGCCCGCCGCATGGGCATTCGCATCGAGCCGCCGTCCATCAATCGCTCCGAGGCGGGCTTCGTCCCGAGCGACGGCGCCATCCGCTATTCGCTCGCGGCGCTCAGGAACGTCGGCCGCCAAGCGGTCGACCATATCTGCGCCGAACGGCGGGTCCACGGGGCTTTCCGGGATGTTTCGGATTTCGCGCGGGCGATCAATCCCCGCCTCGTCAACAAGCGCGCACTTGAGACGCTTGCCGCTGCAGGCGCCCTTGACGAGCTTGGGATCAACCGCGCCACGGCCCACGCCAATGTGGATCGCATCATGGCCGCCGGCAGCCGCTCCCACGAGGAAGCGAGCGAAGGCCAAGAGAACCTCTTTGCCGGCCTCTCCCTCACTCCGCCCCCGATCGAGCTCCGCGCCGTAAGACCCTGGATGCCCACCGATCGGCTGTCGCGCGAGTTCGAGGCGATCGGCTTCTTTCTCACCGGCCACCCCCTCGACGATTATCAGGACGTGCTGGAAGCGCTCGGTGCCGAAACCTGGGTCGATTATGCCGCCAAAGCCCGCACACGCCGCGTCGTGGGCACGCTTGCCGGCACCGTGCTTTCCGCCCGCGAGCGGAAGGGTAAGAGTGGCAATGCCTATGCATTCGTCGCCTTCTCCGACCCGACCGGCCAGTTCGAGGCGGTGGTGTTTTCGGAAGCTTTGGCGGCCTCGCGCGAGCTGCTTCAGCCCGGGACCGTGGTCCTGCTCGAGGCCGAGGCCGAGGCCGATGGCGAGACCGTCAAGGTGCGTGTCCAACGCATTGCTTCGCTCGAGGGAGCCGCAAAGGCGCGTCACGCCGGTATGACGATCTATCTGGAGGGGACCCGCGCGCTCGACTCTCTCGCCGAGCAGGTAGGAACGTGGGGAGGGCAGGGAGAGCTTCGGCTGGTGCTGCGCCTCGACGACGTCGCACGCGAGGTCGAGTTCGTGCTGCCGCAAGGCATCGACGCCACGCCGAAGCAGAGGAGCGCGTTCAAGCTCGTAGAGGGCGTGGCCGCCGTCAGTGCGCTCTGAACGAAGAGTCCGGATGGCAACGCCTCACACCCTTGCCAAGAGCGGGTTGCATCCCTATAAACCGCAACATCTCACACGCGGACAACAAGCGTCGCCGAGGCCCTTTCTCTTGCCCTCGCGCTCGCTCCGGTGATCGGGCGTTCGGACCGGTCTTCATCATCCCGCGGCGGCAGAACCGGAAAAAGGAGTAAGCAGTCCCATGGCACTGCCCAATGTTACCATGCGCCAGCTCCTCGAAGCGGGCGTGCATTTTGGTCATCAGACCCACCGTTGGAACCCGAAGATGGCATCCTACATCTACGGGTCCCGCAACAACATCCACATTATCGATCTCACGCAGACTGTGCCACTGCTTCACCAGGGGCTCGTCGCCGTGGCGGAGACCGTGGCCAAGGGCGGTCGCGTCCTTTTCGTCGGCACGAAGCGGCAGGCCTCTGAGGCTGTCGCCGACGCCGCGCGGTCCTGCGCGCAGTATTACGTCAATCACCGCTGGCTCGGCGGCACACTCACCAACTGGCGCACCATCTCCAACTCGATCCGCAGGCTCAAATCCCTTGAGGAACTGCTTGCCGGCGAGACACAAGGCCTGACCAAGAAGGAACTTCTGCAGCTCACCCGCGAGAGGGAGAAGCTCGAGCGCTCCCTTGGCGGCATCAAGGACATGGGCGCGCTCCCCGACCTGATGTTCGTCATCGACACCAACAAGGAAGCGATCGCCATCGCTGAGGCGCGCAAGCTCAACATGCCCGTCGTCGCCATCGTTGACTCGAACAGCAATCCGGAAGGGATCAGCCATCCCATTCCCGGCAACGACGATGCGGGCCGGGCCATCACCCTTTATTGCGACCTGATCGCCCGCGCGGCCCTTGACGGCATCGAGCGTGCCCAGAGTTCCGCTGGCATCGACCTGGGCGCGGCCGAGGGACCGCGGACCGAACCTGCGCTTGGCGAAGGCGAGGTGGAAGGTGTCGAAAAGAGGGAGCGGCCTGCATCAGACAGCGAGCGCAAGCCCCGGCGGAGGCCCGCGCGAACCGAAGCAAGAACTGCCGGCAATGGCAAAGCCAAGCCGCAGCCCGGCCGCTCTCCAAAGGGCCCCAAAGCCGAGGCTGAAGACGCGAAGCCGGAACTGGTCGAGGACAACGGCTAGGACTGGGGCAAACAAGGCTCCCTCCCGCGAGAGGCATGGCATGACAGCGATTACCGCAACGATGGTGAAAGACCTGCGCGAGAAGACCGGCGCAGGCATGTTGGACTGCAAGGCGGCCCTGCACGAGACCGCCGGTGATACGGAGGCCGCGGTCGATTGGCTCCGCACCAAGGGTCTGGCCAAGGCGGCCAAGAAGGCCGGCCGGGTCGCTGCAGAAGGCCTGATCGGACTTGCCGCGGAAGCCAAAGCGGCGACTCTGGTCGAGGTGAACTCCGAGACCGACTTTGTCGCCCGCAACGGCAAATTCCAGGAGATGGTGCGCACGATCGCAGCCAACGCCCTGAAAGCTAAAGGCGATCTCGAAGCTCTCGCCAAGGCCAAATATGGTGGCGGCAAGGTCAGCGTCGCCGATCACCTGAAAGAGATGATCGGCTCGATCGGGGAGAACATGGCGCTCAGGCGAAGCGCCTACTTGGTGGTGAAGAACGGCGTCGTCGCGAGCTACATGCACAATATGATTGCGCCAGGCCTCGGCAAAATCGGCGTCATCGTCGCGCTCGAATCAACGGGCGACGTCGAGACGCTGAAAAGCTTCGGCAAGCAGGTCGCCATGCATATCGCCGCGGCCAATCCGCAAGCCATCGACGTCGCGAACCTCGATCCCGCGCTGGTCGAGCGCGAGCGCGCGGTGCTCGCCGAGCAGGCGAAAGGGTCTGGAAAGCCCACGCCCGTGATCGAGAAGATGGTCGAGGGCCGCTTGCGCAAATTCTACGAGCAGGTCGTTCTGCTGCAGCAGGCCTTCGTTCATGATCCTGAAACGACCGTCGCCAAGGCGCTCGCCGCTACGGAAGCGAGCGCTGGCGCTCCGGTCAAAATCACGGGCTTCCGTCGTTTCGCCCTCGGAGAGGGCGTCGACCGGCCGGACAGCGATTTCGCGGCGGAAGTCGTCGCTGCCGCGTCCGGGTCCTAGAAGCCGGGTCGGGGGACGGTATTCTAGCCGCCGAACTTCATGCTCGCGGCCGCTCGGTCCGCAAGGAGTCTGGGCTGATGGCAGCATCCCGCACGGGCCACTCGCTCCGCTACCGCCGAGTCCTCGTGAAACTCTCGGGCGAGGCCCTGATGGGGAAGAACGGCTACGGCATCGACGTGGCCGTGCTGACCCGCGTCGCCGGGGATCTCGGTGAGGTCGCCGACCTCGGCATCAAGCTTTGCCTCGTGGTCGGCGGCGGCAACATTTATCGCGGCCTCGCGGGCGCCACGGACGGCATGGACCGGGTGAGCGGCGACTATATGGGCATGCTTGCAACCGTCTTGAACGGACTAGCGCTGGGGCACGCGCTTGAGAGCAAGGGCCGGTCGGCGCGCGTCATGTCCGCTATCGCGATGCCGAGTGTTTGCGAGCCCTTCATTCGGGCCCGCGCCCTGACGCATTTGGATGAGGGCAAGGTGGTGATCTTCGTCGGCGGCACCGGTAATCCGTTTTTCACCACCGATACCGCCGCGGCACTTCGCGCCGCCGAGATGGGATGCGACGCAATTGTCAAGGCAACTCAGGTCGACGGCGTCTACGACGCCGATCCGGAAACGACCTCTAAGGCGCGCCGCTACGATCAGCTAAGCTATGACGACGTGCTGCGGCAGGACCTTCGCATTATGGATGGGGCCGCAATCGCCCTTGCCCGGGACAATCGGATTCCGATAATTGTGTGCTCCATCAAGGGGCAAGGTGGCTTGGCTGCAGTGTTGCAAGGGAAGGGCTCCTCGACCACGATAGCTTAGTGGAATCGGCACTTGAGGCGCCCGCCGGAGGGCGCTGTTCGACGCAAGACAAGTTTGTCCAAGCACGCTTGGCGAACGCGCGAAGAGGAGAGGCGACATGGCTAGCTTCGACCTTAAGGAGATCGAGCGGCGAATGCGTGGCGCCCTGACCGTGCTGAAGCAGGAGTTCGGCGGCCTGCGCACGGGTCGCGCCAATATGAGCCTGCTCGATCCGATCATGGTGAATGCCTATGGTGGCCAGATGCCGCTCAATCAGCTTGCCACCATCAACGTGCCGGAATCCCGCTTGATTACCGTACAGGTGTGGGATCGGTCGCAAGTCGGCGCCGTCGAGCGAGCCATCAGAGAGTCCGAGCTCGGGCTGAACCCGGTCACCGAAGGGCAGCTCTTGCGCTTGCCGATCCCTGAGCTCAACGAAGAGCGGCGTCACGAGCTCGCCAAGGTCTCCCACAAATACGCAGAGCAGGCCCGCGTGGCGGTGCGCAACGTTCGCCGCGACGGCATGGAGCACCTGAAGCGCATGGAGAAGGACGCGGACATCGGCAAGGACGAGCACCATACGCTCGCCACCAAGGTGCAGGACTTGACCGACAAGATTATCAAGGAGATCGACGAGATGCTTGCCAGCAAGGAAGCCGAGATCATGCAGGTCTAGGCGACGCGGGGGCAGGAGCAACAGACCCTTACCGTATTGGAGCATTCAAGACGTGACGCTTGCCATGGAGGAGCTTGCCTGGTCAACGACCGAGATGCCGGCCCCTCGGCACATCGCTATCATCATGGATGGCAACGGCCGTTGGGCTGCGGAGCGGGGACTTCCACGCGCCGAGGGTCATCGCCAAGGCGTCGAGAGTGTCCGGCGGACGGTCAAGGCCGCGATCGAGCTTGGTATCACGCATCTCACTCTGTTCAGCTTCTCCTCTGAGAACTGGTCGCGCCCGCGACAAGAAATCCATGACCTGTTCGGCCTCATGCGGCACTTTATCCGGCGCGATCTCGCCGACCTGCACAAGAACGGCGTCAAGATCAGGATCATCGGCACGCGCGTTGGCCTCGACGACGACGTATTGCGGCTGATCGACGACGCCGTCCTCGTCACCAAAGATAATTCGGCACTGCATCTCACCATCGCCTTCAATTATGGCGCCCGCGATGAGATCGCCCGCGCCGCTTCCCGCATCGCCGAGGAGGTGGCGCAAGGGTCGCTCGCCGCCGCAGACGTCACGCCTGAGCGCCTCGGCGCCTATCTCGACACCGCCGACGTGCCTGATCCCGACCTGCTCATTCGCACGAGCGGCGAGTTGCGCTTGAGCAACTTCCTCCTCTGGCAACTCGCCTATAGCGAGTTCGTGTTCATCGACGCCTATTGGCCGGACTTCTCGCGCGAGACGCTCGAGGCCGCGATAGCCGAATATCAGCGGCGCACCCGCCGCTTCGGCGGGCTCAAGGCGAGATCCACCGCGTGACGCCGCTCGACGTGACGCCGCGCAGCGCCGAACCCGAAGCCCAACCGCCAAAATCAGAGATGGCGACGCGGATGGCCTCCGCCGTGGTCCTCGCGGTACTTGCGCTCGGGGCAGTAGTGGCGAGCCCCTGGTCGTTTGCGGCGCTCGTGATTGCCGCCGGAGTCGCCGTCGCTTGGGAGTGGGGACGGCTCGTGCGCGGGCGAAGTTTCGATGGCACGGCCGCCATCCAGGCCACGGCCGTCGCCGCGATTGCCGTTTCCGTCACACTCGCCCGTCCGGATCTCGCGCTTGTCGCAGTCGCCGCCGCCCTTGCCGGAACGGCGGTCTTTGGGCTCTCATCCAATACCCTTGGCTGGTCGCTAGCGGGCCTCGCCTATTTGATACTGCCGGCTTGGGCCATGGTGTGGCTGCGCAGCGATCCGACCTTCGGCGCCGCTGCGCTGCTCTATCTGTTCGCTGTGGCATGGACCACGGATACCGCCTCCTATGTCGGAGGCCGGCTGATCGGCGGCCCAAAGCTCGCGCCGCGAATCTCACCGCGCAAGACGTGGAGCGGGCTCATTCTCGGCACGCTTACTCCTGCTTTCATCGGTTATGCTTTCGCCGTCGTGCTGAAAGGGACGTCGAGCTGGCGCCTCGCCTTGGCAAGCATCGCGATCGCGGCGGCTTGCCAGATTGGCGATCTGAGCGAGAGCGCCGTGAAGCGCCGGTTTGGCGCCAAGGATATGAGCCAACTCATTCCGGGTCATGGAGGGCTCCTCGATCGCATCGACGGCCTTCTCATTGCCGCAATCGCGGCGGCTTTGATCGGATTGCGTGATCCGGCCAATCCCGGTCGTGGATTGCTGATTTGGTGAGGCGTTGCGTATGACCGGGCTCACCCCAAGTTCCGCTGCTTTCAGGGCCAGGTCGCCTGGAATGCGGCCCCGGCGCATCTCGGTTCTCGGCGCCACCGGCTCGATCGGAGAGAACACGCTCGATCTCATTGGCCGTGATCCATCGGCGTACGCGGTCGTGGCCTTGACCGGCGGCCGGAATGCCGCACGCCTTGCCGAGCTTGCGGTGAAGCATTGCGCCCAGCTTGCGGTGATCGCCGACGAGACCTGCTATGGGGAGCTCCGCGCCCGGCTAGCCGGCACCGGCATCGAGACCGCCGCGGGGGGCGAGGCCCTGGTCGACGCCGCGAGCCGATCGGCGGATTGGGTGATGGCGGCAATCGTTGGCGCAGCGGGCCTCAAGCCTACGCTCGCGGCCGTGCGGCAAGGCACCTGCACGGCGCTCGCCAACAAGGAATGCCTGGTGTCGGCGGGACGCATCTTCATGCGCGAGGTCGCGCACCACGAGACCGCGCTTTTGCCCGTCGACTCGGAACATTCCGCCGCGATGCAAGTGATGGGCGGCACGTCGGCGCAAAACGTCGAGCGGATCTGTCTCACTGCCTCAGGGGGGCCGTTCAGATCTTGGAGCGTTGCCGACATGGCCCGGGCGAAGCCAAAGCAGGCGCTTGCCCACCCCAACTGGTCGATGGGTCCGAAGGTGACCATCGATTCGGCGACCCTTATGAACAAAGCTCTCGAGCTCATCGAGGCGCATCACCTGTTCTCAGTTGGGGCAGATCGGCTTCAGGTGCTCATTCATCCCCAATCCATCGTGCACTGCCTTGTCTATTATCGCGACGGTTCAGTACTGGCGCAGATGAGCTGCCCCGACATGCGCACCCCGATCGCTTATAGTCTCGCCTGGCCTGAGCGCATGGAGGCGCCAACCGAGCGGCTCGATCTCGCGAGATTGGGCACGCTTGCATTCGAAGTGCCGGACGAAGTGCGCTTTCCGGCGCTGCGTCTGGCGCGAGAGGTGCTCGCCGCCAGCGGTAGCGCAAGCACGGTGTTAAACGCCGCCAATGAGGTGGCGGTCGAGGCCTTTCTCGACGGCAGAATCGGGTTCCTTGCGGTGGGGAACCTGGTCGAGGCTACGCTCGAGCTCGCCGCCCATCTCATCGCGCTCTCTCCCGACAGAGTCGATGACGTGCTTGCCATCGACGCCGAAGCGAGGACCATTGCGCTTTCGCTGCTCGGCCGATTTGCACAAGCGGCGCCGGCGAGCTAGGAAGGCTCTAGGATCTGGGATAGCTTTCGGCATGGAAACCATCATCAAGCTTTCAGGGCTCGGCGACGCCTTGCTCTCCTATTTGCTCCCCTTCCTCTTCGTCCTCACCATCGTCGTATTTTTCCACGAACTCGGCCATTTCCTCGTGGCGCGCTGGTGCGGGATCGCCGTCAAGGTGTTTTCGATCGGCTTCGGCCCCGAGATTGTCGGCTTCACCGACCGGTTGGGGACCCGCTGGCTGCTCTCGTGGATTCCGCTTGGCGGCTATGTGAAGTTCATCGACGACGACAATGTCGCGAGTGCGCAAAGCGGCCGGAAGACGCTCGAGCACCTGTCCGAGGAGGACCGCAAGCGCAGCTTCCAGGGCAAGCCCTTGTGGGCGCGCGCCGCGGTGGTGGCCGCGGGGCCGATTGCCAACTTCGTCCTGGCCATCGCCATCTTCACGGCGATTTTCACCTTTTTCGGGGAACGAACGACGGCGGCCAAGGTCGACGTCGTCAACGCCGGAAGTGCCGCGGAAAGGGCCGGATTCCTGCCTGGCGACCGCGTCGTCAGTATCGACGGCCAAGCTATCGAGAGCTTCGGTCAGATGCAGCGGATCGTCGGCATGAGCCCCGGTCAGACGCTGCATTTCGGGGTCGATCGCGATGGCAAGACCGTCGAGATCGTGGCAACGCCCGAATTGAAGGAGATTACCGACCATTTCGGCAACACGATGCGAATCGGGCTGCTGGGCATCCAGCGCAACGCCTCGCCTGACGACTGGACATTGAAGCGGCATGACCCGTTGACCGCTTTCGGCATGGCGCTGAAAGAGTGCTATTTCGTGATTTCCCGCTCTCTTGGCTATCTCTACGACGTGGCTACGGGCCGAGAAGCTGCCGACCAGCTGGGTGGCCCCATCCGAATCGCCCAGGTCTCAGGACAAGTTGCCACAGCTGGTTTTCTCGCCCTACTCAATCTCGCCGCTATCGTCTCGGTCAGTATCGGGCTAATAAACCTCTTTCCGATTCCCATGCTCGATGGCGGTCATCTGCTCTTCTATGGCATCGAGGCGATCAGAGGCCGCCCGCTGAGCGAAAGCACCCAGGAGATCGGTTTCCGAATTGGCCTTGCCTTCGTTCTCATGCTAATGATCTTCGCGACTTGGAATGACCTGATTCATTTGAAGTTTTTGTGAGTTTCGGGGGCGTTCAGAACACAACCGCAAACGGGTAAAAACCCAATACCCCCCCGTGGGGGGTACGGACCAAAATCGGCCACAAAACGGTGGCCACTTTCGATCCTGGGATCTGCGTCCACGGGGGATCGATGTTGAGGGGACGACACCAGTGATGGTGCGATCGTGCTTGGCTAGAGGGCTGTCTGCAGCCTTGCTCGCAGCAGGTGTTGTTGTCCTGTCGCTGGCCATGAGCGCAAGCCTCGGCGAGCTTTCTGCGCACGCTCAGTCGGCCGGGACCATCAGCGCCATCCGCGTCGAAGGCAACAAGCGCGTCGAGCCCGAAACCGTCCGGACTTATCTCACCTTCAACGTCGGCGATCCGTACGACCTCGCCAAGATCGACCAATCCTTGAAGGCTCTGTTTGCCACCGGCCTGTTTCAGGACGTGCGCATCCGACGCGAAGGGAGCACGGTGGTCATTATTGTGGTTGAGAACCCGATCGTCGCCAAGGTCGCCTTCGAGGGTAACAAGGAGGTCGCGAACGACAGTCTTGTATCGGAGGTGCAGCTAAAACCGCGCACCGTCTATACCCGCGCGCGAGTGCAGGCGGATGTGCAGCGCATTCTCGATGTCTACCGCCGTCAGGGCATGTATGCCGCTCAAGTTGATCCCAAAATCATCAAGCTTGAGAATAACCGCATCGACGTTGTGTTCGAGATCAACGAGGGGCCGACCACCAAGGTCCGCCACATCAATTTCATCGGGAATTCCGCCTTTAGTGATTCCCAGCTCCGTTACGTGATCAGCACCACGCAGACAAACTGGCTGAGCTTCCTTAAAGGCACCAATATCTACGATCCGGACCGGCTCAATCTCGACCGCGAGCTGCTGCGCCAGTTCTACCTTAAGAACGGCTATGCCGACGTTCGCATCGTATCGGCGATCGCCGATCTCGACCGCGACGGCAGGGGTTTCTTCATCACCTACACCGTTGACGAAGGCCAGAGGTACCGGTTCGGAGATGTCGACGTCGAATCCGCGTTGCCCTCCCTAGATTTGCACGCGCTGCGTGGTGTCATCATGAGCCGGCCCGGCCGCGTCTACGACGTCCAGAGGATCCAGAAGACGGCTGAGGCTTTGACCGTCACCGCCTCGCAAGAGGGGTACGCCTTCGCGCAAGTCAAGCCGCGCTTCGACCGCGACGAAGCGTCCCACCGCATCAGTATCACCTACGTCATCGACGAGGGTCCGCGCGTCTATATCGAGCGGATCAACATTGTCGGCAACTTCCGCACCCATGACGACGTGATTCGCCGAGCGTTCACCCTGGCGGAGGGAGATGCCTATAACCGCTTGCTCGTCGAGGCAGCGAAGGGACGACTGAAATCGCTCGGCTTTTTCAAGACTGTCGATATCGACACCGAACCCGGCAGCGCTCCCGACCGCGTCGTGATCGTGGTCAAGGTGGTAGAGCAGCCCACCGGCGAGCTGTCCTTTGGCGCGGGTTACTCCACCAGCGAAGGTATCATCGGCGATATCAGCATCACTGAGCGCAACCTCATGGGCAACGGCCAATATGTCCGGCTCGGCTTCTCCGGAAGCCTCGAGCGGGCTCAGGTCGACTTCAGCTTTACCGAGCCCCACTTCCTCGATCGCAATCTTGCCGCGGGCTTCGACCTCTTCGCCAAGCAAGTCGACTTCACCGCCACGACCATTTCATCATACAGTGAGAGTGATATCGGCGGCGACCTCCGGATGGGTTTCCCGATTGCCAACAACACCCAGCTTGGCCTCCGCTACAAATTCCAGCAAGAGAACATCTTCAACGTCGCCAGCAACGCCTCGCTGGCGGTCAAGGAGTCGGAAGGCATTGTCGATGTGTCGAGCGTGGGCTTCACCGTTGCCTACGACACCCGCAATCTTCCGCAGTCGCCCACAAGCGGAGTCTTTCTCTCCTTCTCGGAGGACCTGGCCGGGGTTGGTGGCGACGTGGACTATTTCAGGTCGGTCGTCGACGCGCGCGGTTACTATCCCCTCACCAAAAATATCACCTTGGTGGGACGCGTGCAGGGCGGCGCCATTGAAGGATGGAACGGCCAGGACATCCGCTTGACCGACATCTTCTTGAAGGGCGGCGAGACGATTCGGGGATTTCAGCTCGCAGGTTACGGTCCCCGTGACGCCTGCACCAATCCTGTGACTGGCGTCGGACTACCGCATACCACCGGGTTCTATGGTCCGCCATTCGGGACATTCCCTACTTTAGTACAGGGTTGCACCGCGGATCCGCTTGGAGGCCAGGTCTACTGGGCCGCCACCGCCGAGGCTCGCTTCCCCATGCCCTTCCTTCCTGACAACCTCGGTATGCAGGGCGCCGTGTTTGTCGATGCTGGATCGTTGTTCGACCCGAGCCCCATTGCCACGAGAGCTGTTGCCCAGGAAGGGAGCTTTCTTAACGACGGTTCAGCGGTCCGCCTATCGACTGGTTTCAGCATCATTTGGCAGTCGCCACTGGGACCGTTGCGCGCCGATATCGGAGACGCCATACTCAAACAATCATACGACAGGACGGAGATTTTCCGCTTTGGCGCCTCGACCGCTTTCTAGAGGCTTGCTTCCGCTTATCGCTTAGCGTCATTGCTGATGCTGCGCCCCCTGTCGGTGAGAATTCGATGGAACATCCGGGCTTTTTCGAGCGTGCTGGCCCCTTTTCCTTGCGCGCCATGATCGAGGCTGCGGGAGCGGCCGCCTCCGGCGAGGTCGATCTCCAGGCAGAAATAAAGGATGTCAGACCCCTCGACTTGGCGGGGAGGGGAGACCTCTCGTTCCTCGACAACCCGAAATATCTTTCCCTGTTGGCTCATACCGGAGCCACCGCCTGCCTTGTCGCACCGAAATTCGCAAGTCAGGCCCCCGCCGGCACCGCAGCCCTCGTCACCCCTGAGCCCTATCGCGGCTTCGCCAAGGTGCTCGCCCTGTTCTATCCCGACGCACTGAAGCCCAAGGCCGGGGGAGATGGCGCTCTTGCCCCCGATGCGAGCGTCGATGGGAGAGCGCGCCTGGAAGAGGACGTGACGGTTGAGCCCGGCGCCGTGATCGGGCCTGAAGCGTCAATTGGACGGGGGACCACCGTTGCCGCCGGCAGCGTCATCGGTTACCGGGTGTATGTCGGCCGGGACTGCTATATTGGGCCCAATGCGACGCTGACCCACGCGCTGGTAGGCAACCGGGTGACCATTCATGCCGGCGCCTCGATTGGCCAGGATGGGTTTGGCTTCGCCATGGGCAAGGCCAGTCATCAGAAGGTGCCACAGATCGGGCGGGTGATCATTCAGGACGATGTTGAGATCGGCGCCAATACCACGATCGATCGCGGCGCCTTGCGCGACACGGTAATTGGGGAAGGCACAAAAATTGATAATCTCGTGCAAATTGGGCACAACGTGGTGATTGGAAGGCATTGCATCATCGTGGCACAAACCGGTATTTCGGGTAGCGCCGAGCTCGGCGATTTCGTGGCTCTGGGCGGTCAGGTCGGTGTCGTTGGCCACGTCAAGATCGGCGCCGGCGCACAGATCGCCGGCAGCAGCAATGTGCGAGGTAACGTGCCGCCAGGCGTGAGGTGGGGTGGTACCCCGGCCAAGCCGACGCGGCTGTGGTTTAGGGAGCTCACCGTTTTGCGCCGGCTCGCCGAGCGCAAGGACCTGAAACTCGACGAGACTGAGAGCGGCGATTAGACGCTGGCTTGGCTGTCGCCATGGGAGTCCATTGGAATGAATGAGAGCGGCGCGAAAAACAAGCTGGGGAGGGCGGACATCGCGGACATCCTCAAGCTGCTGCCGCATCGCTATCCGTTCCTTCTCGTCGACCGCATCGTCGACATGGATGGCGACCGCTCTGCCACGGGCATCAAGAATGTGACGGCGAACGAGCCCTATTTCCAGGGGCACTTCCCGGGCAATCCGGTCATGCCGGGGGTGCTCCTGATCGAAGGCATGGCGCAGACGGCAGGCGCACTTTGCATGCGCCACCTCGCGGAGTTCAAGGAGCCGCCGCTCGTCTATTTCATGGCCATCGACAAGGCCCGCTTCCGGCGGCCGGTCGTTCCCGGCGATACAGTGCACTATCACGTCCAGAAGATGCGCAATCGCGGACGCGTGTGGCGCTTCCGCGCGCAGGCGCTGGTCGACGGCGTCCTCGTCGCCGAGGCCGAGGTCAGCGCCGTGATCGTCGAGACATAAGTTCGAAGCCCGCCAACATGGCTAACATTCACGCGACCGCCGTGGTCGATCCAAACGCTGAGCTGGGGGCGGGAGTCGGGATCGGCCCTTTTTGTGTGGTGGGACCACATGTGACGCTCGGCGACGGCGTCGTTCTCTATTCGAATACCGTCGTCACGGGCCGAACCACGTTTGGAGGCGGCTGCCAGGTCTTTCCCTTCGCCTCCATCGGCCACATCCCCCAAGACCAAAAATATCACGGCGAAGCGAGCAGCATTGAGATCGGCCCAAAGACCGTCATTCGCGAGCACGTCACCATCAATCCCGGCACCGAAGGTGGAGGCATGGTGACCCGCATCGGCTCACATTGTCTCCTCATGGTGGGCGCCCACATCGCCCATGACTGTCAGCTCGGCGACCACGTCATCCTCGTCAACAACGCGACCTTGGCCGGCCACGTGACGGTTGGCGATCACGCCATCGTCGGCGGCCTCTCGGCCGTGCACCAATTTGTGCGCATCGGGGCGCATGCCTTCGTCGGCGGCATGTCGGGCATCACTGCCGATGTTATTCCATTTGGCATGGCGGTCGGCAACCGCGCCGCGCTCGCCGGGCTCAACGTTGTGGGGCTGAGGCGTCAAGGCTTTCCGCGTGAGCAGATCCACGAGCTCCGCCAAGCCTATCGCATGCTGTTCTCAAGCGAGGGAACGTTGATGGAGCGACTTGAGGACGTGGAAAACATGTTCTCGGCCAATCCGCTCGTGCAACAGATCATCGAGTTCATTAAGACCCATTCCGATCGCTCCTTCTGCGTACCGAACAACAATGTCCCACCGCCGAGCCAAAGCTGAGCTTGATGGGTCGAGGGCGGACGCCTCGGCCAAGCAAGAAGGCCCGCTTGCCATCATCGCCGGGGGCGGCACTCTTCCTTCCGCCCTCGCGGAGGCTGCCATGGCACGGGGTCGTGCGGTGCACGTCCTTGCTATTCGCGGCGAGGCCGATGAGGCGGTTACGCGCTTTCCGCACACCTGGCTGAAATGGGGCGAGGTCGGCAAGCTGTTTGCGACGCTCGAGGATCGGCGGTGCCGCGATCTCGTCATCATCGGTGCCGTTACGCGGCCTGACCTCGCCAATGTCAGATTCGATTTCGGCGCCATGAAGAACCTGCCCTTCCTGCTCCGTCTCGGCATGGGAGGCGACGATCACGTGCTGTCGAGTGTCGTGCGCTTTCTCGAGGGCAAAGGCTATCGGGTGCATGGAGCAGGCGACGTCGCCCCGGAGCTTTTGGCGAACGAAGGGAAGCTCGGCGCTAAGGCGCCGTCTCAAGAAGACCAGGCCGATATCGAGACGGCCTTTCGTGTGGTTGCGGCGCTCGGGCGCCTCGACGTGGGTCAGGCCGCGGTGGTCGTCAAGGGCCACGTGCTCGCCGTTGAAGCCGCGGAAGGAACCGACGCCATGCTCGCCCGCTGCTCCGAGCTGCGACGGGGAGGGTCAGGGCGCCGGCGCGCTCCCACGGGCGTGCTCGCCAAGGCGCCGAAGCCCGGACAAGAAGAACGAGTGGACCTGCCGACCATCGGCCCGGACACGGTGGAGAAGGCGGCCTCCGCAGGGCTTGCCGGTATTGCGGTTGCCGCCGGTCGGGTGCTGATCGCGGAGCGCACCGCCACCATCGCCGCGGCCGACAAACACGGGCTGTTTCTCTTCGGCCAGCCATGGGCCAGCGAGCCTAATGCGTAACGAAGCAAGCTCCGGGGCAGGCCCGCAAGCGAAACCTCTGAGACTGTTCCTGATCGCCGGCGAGCATTCGGGCGATGCCCTCGGCGCCAAGCTGATCGAGGGCTTACGCGCGCTCTCGCCAAAGGCGCTTGAGTTCGAAGGCGTGGGCGGCGAGCTGATGGCCGAGCAAGGCTGCCCCTCTTTGTTTCCACTGGTCGAAATTGCGGTGATGAGCCCTATCGACGTGCTTCCGCGCTTGCCTGGCATCTGGCGGCGCATTCGGCAATCCGTGAACGCGGTGATCGCGCAAGACCCCGATACGCTCGTGATCCTCGATAGCCCCGAATTCACGCACCAAGTGGCCAAGCGCGTGCGGCGCTTGAGGCCCCATATTCCCATCGTCGACTATGTCTCACCGAGCGTCTGGGCTTGGCGACCAGGCCGAGCGCGCAAGATGCGCCGTTATATCGACCACATCCTCGCCATCCTGCCTTTTGAGCCGGAGGCGCATCGGCGCCTGGGCGGTCCACGCTGCAGCTATGTCGGGCATCCGCTCGCGGAGAAGTTCGACTGGATGCAGCGCCTCGACCCTGACGCACTGCGCCGGCAGCTCGGCATCGCCGAGGACCGCGCGACCCTCGTGGTGCTGCCTGGCAGCCGGACGAGCGAGGTCAAACGCCTGATGGCGCCCTTCGGCGATGCCTTGCGTCGGCTGCAAGAGCAGGCCGGCCCCTTCGAGGTGATCCTACCGGCCGTCTCGAGCGTTCGCGCGTTGATCGAGCAGGGGATTAAGACCTGGCCCTTGACGCCGCACATCGTCAGCGGCGAAGCCGACAAATTCGCCGCTTTCAAGCTCGCGCGCGCCGCTCTTGCCACCTCGGGCACCGTAACACTCGAATTGGCGCTTGCCGGAACGCCGATGGTCGTCGCCTACAAGGCCGACCCGCTGGCCACGAGCCTGCGCTTTCTGCTGATCGCGCATTCCGTCGTGTTGCCGAACCTCATCCTTGGTGAGAATGTCTTCCCCGAGCTTCTGCACAAGGCGTGCAGCGGCGAGAAACTGAGCGAAGCCCTCGCGCCGCTCATGCAGGGAGGGCCGGAGCGCGACCGGCAGCTCGCGGGCCTGGCTCGCGTCATTGAGCGCGTGCGTGAGACAGACGAATCCCCGAGCCGAGGCGCGGCGCGAATCGTCTTAGCCTACGCTCAAGGAAAGCAGGCGGAGATACCCTCGGCTCAGCGGGCCTCGATTTGGACGTAAGCGCGCTCGGTGGGACCGGTATACAGCTGCCGCGGTCTGCCAATGCGCTGCGACGGATCCTCGATCATCTCCTTCCACTGCGCGATCCAGCCGACGGTGCGGGCAATCGCGAACAGCACGGTGAACATATCGGTTGGAAAGCCGAGCGCCTTGAGCGTGATGCCCGAATAGAAGTCGATGTTGGGGTAGAGCTTCTTCTCGATGAAGTAGTCGTCGTTCAGGGCAATGCGCTCGAGCTCGAGAGCCACTTCGAGGATTGGGTCGTTGTGGTGACCCACGGCTTCGAGCACCTCGTGACAGGTCTTCTGCATGATGCGTGCCCGCGGGTCGTAGTTCTTGTAGACCCGGTGGCCGAAGCCCATCAGCCGGAAAGAGTCATTCCGATCCTTGGCGCGCTTGATGTATTCGGGGATGCGGTCGACCGAACCGATCTCCTGCAGCATCATCAGGGCAGCCTCATTGGCCCCGCCATGGGCAGGCCCCCACAGACAGGCGATGCCTGCGGAGATGCATGCGAACGGATTGGCGCCGGATGAACCGGCAAGCCTTACCGTTGAGGTCGAGGCATTCTGCTCGTGGTCGGCGTGGAGAATGAAGATGCGGCGCATGGCGCGCGCGAGCACCGGGTCGACCTTGTATTCCTCGCACGGCACCGCGAAGCACATATGTAGGAAGTTGGGCGAGTACTCGAGATCATTGCGGGGATAGATGAATGGCTGGCCAATGGAGTATTTGTAAGCCATGGCGGCGATAGTCGGCATCTTGGCGATCATGCGCACGCTCGCCATCTCGCGCTGCGCGGGATCCTGGATGTCGATCGAGTCGTGATAGAAGGCAGAGAGCGCGCCCACCACGCCGACCATGACGGCCATGGGATGCGCGTCGCGACGGAAGCCCGTGTAGAACCGCGTCATCTGCTCATGCACCATGGTATGGCGCACAATGAGCTGCTGGAACATCGCGTACTGCTCGGGCGTCGGCAGCTCGCCATAAAGCAGTAGGTAGCAGGTCTCCATGAAACTCCCATGCTCGGCCAGCTCGTCGATTGGATAGCCGCGATAGAGCAGCACGCCCTTATCGCCATCGATGAAGGTGATCCTGGACTCGCAGCTCGCCGTCGAGGTGAAGCCCGGGTCATAGGTGAAATAGCCGGTCTCCGGGTAAAGCGTGGTGATGTCGATGACGTCCGGGCCAAGAGTGCCCGAGCGGATCGGGAACTCATGGCGACCACCCCCGGCCACCAAGGTCGCCTCGGCAGGGACAGGTTTGTGGATTTGTGCGACGCTCATAGAGGTCTCCTGGGATCCCGTATGATGGGAAACGAAGCGCAACGCGAGTTTGGGTACATTCTGCCAGCAGTTCCGAGTTTGGCGTAGCGTTTTTTTGCACTGCGGCATAGATGGGGGCAAATGTGACGCATTGCAAAAAAGTTCCTGCATAAATCTTATGCAGACTTCGTTTGCAACGCATTATCGTGGAGGCGGCCGAGGGATTCTTCGCGGCCGAGCACATCGAGCACGTCGAAAATGCCGGGAGAGGCCGACCTACCGGTCAGCGCCGCACGGAGCGGCTGCGCCACCTTGCCGAGCTTGAGGCCCTTCTCCTCGGCAAAGGTGCGAACACAACTCTCCAGGGCCTCTTGCGACCAAGGCTCGACGCGCTCAAGCCGCTGCAGCAAGGCAGCGAGTGTCTGTCGTCCTGGCCCATCGAGCAGCTTCTCAGCTTGCGTATCAAGGGCGAGCGGCCGTTTGGCGAAGAGGTATCCGGCGTTGTCGAGAAGCTCGACTAGGGTCTTGGCGCGCTCCTTGAGGCCGGGCAGGGCGCGCTCGAGCTTGCGCCAGCCTTCGGCACCGATGCTCGCTGCGAGCTCGCCGCCATTCGGAAGCTCCGGCACGAGTGCCTGCAGGCGGCTTACAAGCTCGGCATCGGGCGTGGCCCGGAGATAATGCCCGTTCAAATTCTCGACCTTGGCGAAGTCGAAACGCGCGGCCGACCGCCCGATCCCGTCGAGATCGAACCAGCGGATCATGTCTTCCATCGATATGATCTCGTCGTCACCATGGCTCCAGCCGAGTCGCAACAGGTAGTTGCGTAAGGCGGCTGGCAGATACCCCATGGCCCGATACGCTTTCACCCCGAGCGCGCCGTGTCGCTTGGAGAGCTTGGCGCCGTCGGCCCCATGGATCAGCGGCACATGGGCGAAGACCGGCGTCTGCCAGCCGAGCGCCTTGTAGATCTGCGTCTGCCGCGCGGCATTGGTGAGGTGGTCGTCGCCGCGGATGACATGGGTGATGCCCATGTCATGGTCGTCGACCACCACAGAGAGGTTATAGGTGGGCGTCCCATCGCTGCGGAGCAGAACCAGATCGTCGAGGTCCTTGTTGGGAAAGACGACGCGACCCTGCACTCGGTCCTCGATCACCGTCTCGCCCTGGCGGGGCGCCTTGAAGCGAATGACGGCGGTAATGCCGGGCGGCGCTTCGGAAAGATCGCGGTCGCGCCAGATTCCGTCATAGCCGGGCGCCAGGCCCTCCGCGCGTGCCCTCTCGCGCATGGCGGCAAGCTCATCGGGGCTCGCATAGCAGCGATAGGCCTTGCCTTCGGCCAACAGTAGTTCCGCCATCTCCCGGTGGCGCACGGCGCGGGCGAGCTGATAGACGGGCTCCCCATCCCAATTGAGTCCTAGCCAGTTGAGGCCGTCGAGGATGGCGAGGATGGCTCCCTCCGTCGAGCGCGCCTGGTCTGTGTCCTCGATGCGGAGCAGCATTCTGCCGCCCTTGGCCTTGGCGTAGAGCCAGTTGAAGAGGGCCGTGCGGGCGCCCCCGATATGCAGGTAGCCCGTCGGCGAAGGCGCAAAACGCGTGATGACGGTGTCGCTCATGGGTTGGGCAGACCCTTCAATGAATTGAGAGAGACGTGACGTTGCCGTGATGTAGCATAGGGGAGAGGAAAGGTCAGGGCAGAGCAGAGGCATCCAAGATGCCAGGCCGGGGCGAGCACGTCTTCGCCGGCGGCGTTCGCGCTTCTCGACGAACCTGGCGCGGGCATCGGCGACCGCTGTTGTCATCGCCGCGATCGGGCTTTGTCTCGCGGCGAGGGGCCTTGGTCTCGGCGTCGTCATTGGCGGGTCCGTGCTCGCGCTCGCCATGGGTTTTGCCACCGCCAAGCTCCGCACCGAAATGGCTCGCGCAGGCGCGCTGGCGGGCGCTCGAGATTGTCATTGCGGCCGCAGGCTTGCTGGTGAGCGGAGCAGGGACGAGGCCCGACGTGCTGGTCGGGAACTTGAGCGCGATGGATGCCGGGAATCCCGTGAATGACGCTATGTGCCATTTCTTGTCATGCCCGCGCAGACGGGCATCCAGTAGCCTGTACCGGCGAGAAAAATCATAGAGCGGCGGTTTGCTGGATCGCCAGGTCAAGCCAGGCGGCGACATTGGCGGGATCAATACCGGCGGATGAGCCCCACGAGGCGCCCCTGTACGCGCACCCGGTCGGGGCCAAAGATGCGCGTCTCGTAGGCCGCATTTGCGGCCTCGAGCGCGATCGAGTCTCCCCGGCGCCGCAACCTTTTCAGGGTCGCTTCCTCCTCATCCACGAGCGCCACGACGATGTCGCCGTTGTTGGCATCGTCGCATTTCCTGAGGATGATGGTGTCGCCATCGAGGATGCCGGCGTCGATCATGGAATCGCCTTTGACCTCGAGCGCGAAATGCTCGCCCCTGGTGAGTAGCTCAGGCGGCACTTCGATCGTATTCATTCGCGTCTGGATCGCCTCGATCGGAACGCCCGCTGCGATGCGGCCCATCACCGGCACGCTCACGGTCTGGGGCAGGCTTTCGCCTTCGGCGACCTGCGGCACGCGGCCGAGGCTTCCCTCGATCACGCTCGGCGAGAAGCCGCGGGCGCGGCCCACGCCGAGCGCCTGGGGCATGGACTCAGGCAGCCGCACGATCTCCATAGCGCGGGCGCGGTGGGGCAGCCGCCGCACGAAGCCGCGCTCCTCGAGCGCTGTGATCAGCCGGTGAATGCCGGATTTCGACTTCAGATCAAGAGCCTCCTTCATCTCGTCGAAGGAGGGGGGTATGCCCGTCTCCTTCAACCGCTCATGGATGAACATGAGAAGCTCTTTTTGCTTCGATGTGAGCATCTGGTCCCTTCAGCGCGTCAGGGCCCCGCGCCGCCCGTTGTACAAATCATGAACAGTTTATCTGTTCTAGTTGTGTTCCGCAAGCGCGAATGCCCCATATATCGTTTCGGCGCGTGCGGTCGGCCTAGGATTTCCTGATTCGTGTTGCCGAGGGATTAACCGGTTGGGGAGACCCCAGCATCCGTAATGGCCAGGCTTAGAATCGGGGCTGCCCAATGCGGGGGAAGGCGGTTGGAGCCTCTCTCAGTGGCTCAAAAGTCCAGCGGAATGATCTTCACCCGCTCGCCGCGCCGGAGCGACGGGGCGTTCGGCGCCAGCACGATGAGGCAGTCAGCCCGGGCGAAGTCCGCCATGAGTGAGCTGTCCTGGGAGGAAAGGGGGCGGACCACTCTTTCACCGTCGGCCCCCCAGTCCGAGATGCCCCGCATGTAGTGCTGGCGCGGACCATTGGCCTCCAGGTTCTGGCCTAGCACGGCCTCCACCAAGCCCCGCCCATCCCGGTCGACCCCGAGCAGGCAGTGCAGCATCGGCACCAGGAACACCAGGCCGCAGATGAGCGCCGAAACGGGGTTGCCAGGCACCCCAAGCACGCGCTGGCTTCCCATGCTTCCATAGAGTAGCGGCTTGCCCGGCCGCATGGCGATCTGCCAGAAATCAAGCTCGAGGCCCTCGGAGCGGAGCGTCGCGCTCACGAGATCCCGCTCGCCCACGGAGGCCCCGCCGATGGTCACAAGGATATCGGCGGCGCTGCCGGTGCGGGCGAGCGTGATGATGCTCTCCGGCGTGTCCTTGGCGATGCCGAGACGCATGGCCTCGCCGCCTTGCGCCTCGACGAGCGCGGCAAGGCCGAAAGAGACCGAGGAGATGATTTGGTCCGGACCGGGATCGGAGCCCGGCGGCACCACCTCATCGCCCGTTGAAAGGATCGCGACCTTTGGCCGTCGCCGGACGGGGACTTCGGCATGGTTCATGGCGGCGGCGAGCATCAGCGCGCGGGGTCCTAGCTTGGTGCCCTTGCGCAGCAACACCTCGCCTTGACTGAAATCCTGGCCGCGTGGGCGGATGTGCCGCCCTGCCGCTTCCTTGACCGTGACCACGCCATGGGCGAAATCCGCGTCCTCCTGGACGACGATCGTGTCGGCGCCCTTCGGCACCGGGGCGCCGGTGAAGATGCGCACCGCCTCCCCCTGCCGAACTTCGCCATCGAAACCGCTCCCCGCCGCGGACTCGCCGACGAGCCGGAGCGTAGCCGGGGGTGCCGCCACGTCCTCCGCACGCATCGCGAAGCCGTCCATGGCTGACGCATCAAATGGAGGTTGGGTGAGGCAGGCGGCCAAGTCCTCAGCGAGCACCCGTCCGCGCGCCTTTTCGAGGGGAACGCGCTCGGCTCCGAGGGGCTCAAGCCCTCCCGTCACACGGGCGAGGGCGTCAGTTACGGAGAGAAGGGCCATGCGTTCCTCATCATTGCCGGGCTTAACCCGGCAATCCATTCCATTAACGCCTCAATTCGCGAAACGTAACGGCATGGATGCCCAGATCAAGTCCAGGCATGACGGGTCATGGTGAGAGCGGCGAGACCCCCGACAACCATCAGCGCCGGAAATTGCTGGAGCGGCCACCCGTCTTCTCGATCAGCCGAATGCCAGAGAACGCCATGGCCCGGTCGACCGCCTTGCACATGTCGTAGATGGTGAGGCAGGCGACCGTCACCGCCGTCAGCGCCTCCATCTCCACCCCGGTCTTGGCCTCGACCTTGGCTGTAGCTTCGACGCGGATGCCAGCGAGATCGCGGGAGGCCACGAAATCGACGGTCACTTGCGTCAAGGGGAGCGGGTGGCAGAGCGGGATCAGTTCGTGCGTGCGCTTGGCTGCCATGATCCCGGCGATACGGGCGGTGGCGAGCACGTCGCCCTTCGGCGCTTCGCCATGCAGGATCAGCTCGAGCGTCTCCGGCGCCATTGCCACGAATCCTTCCGCAACCGCGCTCCGCTCCGTCACCGCCTTGGCCGAGACGTCGACCATGCGGGCTTCACCCGCCTCGTTCAGATGGCTGAGGCGGCGCGCCGTCATTGCGCGGCCTCGGCTTGAGGGGCGGGCGCGCCGGTCAATAGCGCCCTCGTGGCCTCAACCACATCGGCAGCCCGCATTAGACTCTCACCGACGAGGAAGGCGCCGACGCCAGCACGGGCGAGGCGCGTCAGATCGGCATGGGTGCAGATGCCGCTCTCGGCGACGACGATGCGATCCTGCGGCACAAGCGGCGCGAGCGCCTCTGTAGTGGCGAGGCTCGTCGCGAACGTCCTGAGGTCGCGATTATTGATCCCGATCAGCCTGGTATCGAGTGCACGCGCACGGGTTAACTCCGCCTCGTCATGCACCTCTGCCAGCACGTCCATGCCGAGATCGTGGGCGGCAGCGGCAAGATCGTGCGCGGTGGCGTCATCCATAGCAGCCATGATGATGAGGATGCAGTCCGCTCCCCCGGCGCGCGCTTCGAGGACCTGGTAGGGATCCAACATGAAATCCTTGCGGAGCACCGGAAGCGCGGTCGCTTCGCGCGCAAGCGTCAGATATTCCGGCCGGCCCTGGAACGAGGGGGTGTCCGTCAGCACTGAGAGGCAGGTGGCACCTCCCGCCGCATAGGCCCGCGCCAAGGCAGGCGGATCGAATTCGGCGCGGATCAGGCCTTTCGAGGGGCTTGCCTTCTTGATCTCGGCGATCAGGGCTAATTCCGACCGCGCCAGGCGCGAAGCGATTGCAGCCGCGAAAGTCCGCACCGGAGAGGCCGCTTCCGCGCGGGCGCGCATGACGTCTGGCGGACACGCGGACTTGGCGGCTTCGACCTCGCGGCGCTTATAGGCCATGATGGTGTCGAGCACATGGGCCATAGCGTCAGACCCTATCATGGCTGAGCTTCACGAGCGCATCGAGAACGGCCTTGGCCTTCCCGCTGTCGATGGACTCTGTGGCCACCGCAACGCCTTCCCGTAGCGTCTTCGCCTTTCCGGCGACGAGGAGCGCTGCCGCCGCGTTCAGAAGCACAATGTCCCGGAAGGGTCCCTGCATTCCCTGAAGCACGGCGCGAATATGGGCGGCATTCTCGCTCGCATCGCCGCCGATGAGGTCCTTAGGCCTTGCTTCGGGGAGCCCAGCATTGCGGGGCGAGATTCTGAAGGTTGATATGCGCCCCGCGTCGAGCACCGCAACGTCACTGATACCGGTGGTGGTGAGCTCGTCGAGTCCATCGCTCCCATGCACCACCCACGCCCGTTCAACCCCCAAGAGACCCAGTACGTGCGCGAGCGGTTCCACCCATTCCTTCCCGAACACGCCGACGATCTGATATTTGGTGCCGGCTGGATTGGCGAGCGGCCCAAGCAGATTGAAGATGGTCCGCGTGCCAAGCTCGGTCCGCACTGAGGCGACATGGCGCATGGCGGCGTGATGGGCGGGCGCGAACATGAAGCCGAGTCCACAACCGAAGATGCAAGCCGAGATCGTCTCGGGCGGGGCCTCGACATTCACGCCGAGCGCAGCGAGCACATCCGCCGAGCCCGAACGTGAGGAGATCGAACGGTTGCCGTGCTTGGCTACTGGCACGCCGGCGCCCGCCACCACGAAAGCAGCACAGGTCGAGATGTTGAAGGTGCCCTTGCCGTCGCCGCCGGTGCCGCAGGTGTCAATGGCCCTCTCAGGCGCACGCACGGGCAGCACTTTGGCACGCATGGCGTGTGCCGCGCCAGCGATCTCATCGATCGTCTCGCCGCGGACCCTGAGTGCCATCAACAGACCCCCGATCTGCGCCGGCGTCGCAGCGCCCGACATGATGAGCGTGAAGGCCTCAGCCGCTTCGTCCAGGGTAAGGCTTTTTCCGGACGCGATCTTGCTGATGGCGCCGCGCAAAGCCGCGCGGTTTGTACCCTCTGCAAGCACCGGGCTAGAGGGCACCGAGCGCTTCTCTCGGCGCCGATGCTCTTGAGCGCCGCTCCACCCGGGCCAGATCGAGGAAGTTCGCGAGCAGCTGATGCCCATGCTCCGAGGCGATGCTCTCAGGATGGAACTGGACGCCATGCACGGGGTAGCGCTTGTGCTGCACCCCCATGATCACGCCGTCTGCCGTCTCCGCCGTGATCTCGAGCACATCGGGAAGGCTCGCGCGCTCGACAACGAGCGAATGATAGCGCGTCGCGGAAAAATCCTGAGGGATGCCGGCAAACACGCCGCTGCCGCTGTGATGCACCTTGGACAGCTTGCCATGCATCAGCGTCGGCGCGCGCACCACACGGCCGCCATAGACCTGACCGATCGCCTGATGGCCAAGGCAGACCCCGAGGATCGGCACCTCGGCTCCGGCACGTGCGATGAGCTCAAGACAGATGCCGGCGCGATCGGGATTGCAGGGGCCGGGCGACAGCACGATGGCCTCTGGCGCCTCCGCCAGCACCTCGTCGATTGTGACCTTGTCGTTGCGGTACACGCGCGCCGGCGCGCCCAATTCGCCAAGGAAATGAACTAGGTTGTAGGTAAAGCTGTCGTAATTGTCGATCAGGGTCAGCATGGGCTGGTGTTACGCCCGCGCGACGCGCGCCGTCAAGGTCGGCCGCGATCATTGTCATCGCCCGGCTCGACCGTGCGATCCAGTCGACACCCTGACAGTCGCGTTCACAGGCACCAGCGTTTACTGGATGCCCGCCTCCCGCGGGTATGACGAAGACGAGGGATTGAGTTCCTAACTCCGCTCCGCGTCCCGTGGCGTGAGGAACAGCTCGAGCTTGCCGCTATGCACCACGACGTCGCTCCAGGCGCCGGCGGGAAAGCGCATCACCACGAGCCCTGCCGTCGGCAATTTGGCCTCCAGCCAATCCTTCAGTTGCCTCGGGCCGGCGCCGATCAGATCGAGAGCGAAGGTCTGGATTTCCGGGTTGTGACCGACAAGCAGGACTTGGTCCGCGCCGACGCCAACACCCTGCAAGAGCGCCAGCATCGCCGTGGGCGTCCCGTGATAGAGGGCATCCTCATAGCTGACCTTGGGCTCGGTCTTCAGTTGCGGCAGCACGAGCTCCAGCGTGTCCCGCGTCCGCCGCGCCGTCGAGCAGAGCACGAGGTCAGGATCGAGCCCGTGCTCGGCCATCGCCTTCCCCATCAGCGGGGCTTCGACCGTTCCTCGCGCATTGAGCGGCCTATCGTGGTCCGGCAGGGACGTGTTCTTCCAGCTCGACTTGGCGTGGCGCAGAAGGCTTAAGGTCAACATGGAAGGCTGCGCCGCATCTGGGTCACTGACCCCGTTTGGCGCGCGCGGCGAAGCGAACGGCTTCCTCGGCGGCCCGGAACAGCGCCGAGGCTTTACTCAGGCATTCGGCTTGCTCGCGCTCGGGCACCGAATCGGCAACCACGCCCGCGCCTGCCTGCACATACATAGTGCCATTCTTCACCACCGAGGTCCTGAGCACGATGCAGGAGTCCATCTCCCCATTGGCGGAGAAATAGCCGACGCAGCCGGCGTAGAGCCCTCGGGATTCCTCCTCAAGCTCGTCGATGATCTCCATGGCGCGCACCTTTGGCGCACCCGACACCGTGCCGGCGGGAAAGCCGGCCATGAGCGCGTCGATGGCATCGAAGCGCGGATCGAGCCGGCCCTCCACATTCGAGACGATGTGCATCACTTGGCTGTAATATTCGAGGAAAAAGCTATCGGTGACGCGCACGCTGCCGACCTCCGCCACGCGCCCCACATCGTTGCGACCGAGATCGAGCAGCATCAGGTGCTCAGCGCGCTCCTTGGCATCGGCGAGGAGCTCTTCAGCCAGCGCCTTGTCCTCTTCTGGCGTGGCCCCCCGGGGCCGTGTCCCGGCTATGGGGCGGATGGTGACGATGCCCTCGCGCACCCGCACTAGTATCTCAGGGCTGGATCCCACCACGGCGAAGCCGCCGAAATTGAGATAGTACAGGAAGGGCGAGGGGTTGACGCGCCGAAGCGAGCGGTAGAGCGCGAAAGGGGGCAGCGTGAAGGGCGCCTCGAAGCGTTGGCTGAGCACCACTTGGAAGATATCACCCGCGGCGATGTACTCCTTGGCGCGAGCGACCTTCTCCATATAGGCCTCCGGCGCCAGGCTCGGCTGCGGTACCGGATGGGCCGCGTCCGCCTCGAGATCGCTCACATGCGGCAAAGGCTCATCGAGGCGCTCAAGCACGACATTCAGCCGGTCGGTAGCCCGCGCATAGGCGGCCTTGGCACTGACGCCCGGTGCCGGCCTTACCGGCGTCACCACGGTCATCTCATCCTTCACCGTGTCGAAGATCACTATCAAGGTCGGCCGCACCAGGATGCTGTCGGGGAGCCCTAGCCC
This sequence comes from Methyloceanibacter sp., assembly GCA_049801475.1. Lineage (GTDB taxonomy): Bacteria > Pseudomonadota > Alphaproteobacteria > Rhizobiales > Methyloligellaceae > Methyloceanibacter. Next base: position 18,519 of record JBARKP010000110.1, on the reverse strand, counting down.
GTCGGGCTTGGTCGTGGGCAAATGCTCGATCAGCCTGATCGTGGCGTAACCCATGTAACCGAAGATGCCGGCGGCCATGGGTGGCAGCTCCGCCGGAAGCTCTATGGCGGACTCGGCAAGCAGCGCGCGGAGCGCGGCAAGCGTAGCAAGCGGCGACGGGGCGAAGGCGGATGCGTCGGCCTGCGGCGCCCGGTTCACTTCGGCGCTCGCGCCATTGGCCCGCCACACCAGGTCCGGCTCGCAGCCGATAACGGAATAACGGCCGCGCGTGGCGCCACCCTCGACCGATTCGAGCAGGAAGCTGTTCGGCCGTTCATGGGCGAGCTTGAGCATGGCCGAGACCGGGGTCTCGAGATCGGCGACGAGCCGCGTCCAGGCGACTTGCGGCGTGCCCTCGTCATAGAGGCGGGCGAAAGTGGAAAAGTCTGGCTCGATCGGGGCACCACCTTGTTGCGGCAAGGGAGTGACAGAGGCGGCAGGAGCCGGGCTCATTGCTCTTCGCCGCCGCCCGCCAGCTTCGCCAGGGCCTGCTGGTTGACGGAGACGCCATAGCGAGCTTCGAGTGCTGAGAAATATTCCCCGATGATGTCTTCGCCGATGAAAATCTTGAGCCTGCGCTTCAGCTCCTCAAGGCTCGGCTCCTCGAGCGGGGGAGGCGGCGTGACCTTATCGACCTGAAATACGATGCGCCCCTCGTCGACACCGGAAGGCGACGAGCCATATCCGCCCTGGGGTAACGTGAAGGCCTGCATCACGGCGTTGGGGAGCACGTTCACCGTCATACCGGTGCGCTTCAGCGGCTCCGTCGTGAGGACTTGGCCGTTGAGGTCCTTGGCAAGGTCCTCCAGGGTCTTACCGCCACTCAGTGACTTCACCAGGTCCTCGGTGTATTTGGCGAGGCGGCTCCGCTCTCCGTCAACGCGCCAGTCTTTGGTGACCTCCTCCTTCACCTGGTCCAAGGGTTTCAGCTGCTGCGGCGTCACACCCAGCACCTCGTACCAGATACGACCCTCGTCCTTGGCGTCGATTGGGTCGTTTTCGACTCCCACATCCGTGGCGAAGGCAGCGTTCAGCAGGTTGGACTGCTCCGGCAACGTAAATGTCGTGCCATCGGGCGCCTGGCCGCGGCGATCGACCTGGTCGAAAACCTGATAGGTGAGCTTAAGCTTTTCGGCGACCTCCGAGAGTTGAGTCCCGGATGCACGCTCGTCCTCGATGCGATCGTGGAGGTCGAAGATCGCCGCTTGGGCGCGGTCCTTGAGGATCTTCTTTTCCAGATCAGGCTTCGCCTCGTCAATGGTGAGCATCTTGCTGGGCTCGATCGCGGTGACGCGGAGCAGCACTGTCTTGCCGAGTTGTCCGGCGACGGGCTCACTCACTTTGTCTTTATCGAGTTTGAAGGCAGCCTCGGCGATAGCCGCGTCGGCCATCTCCGATTGCTTCAAAAGCCCCAGGTCGATGTCGCTCTCGCTCAGGCCCTGCTCCTTGGCGAGAGCAGCGAAATCGGTGCCCGATTGAATCTTTTGGTAAGCCGCATCGGCAGCGGGCTTATCGGGGAAAGGGATCTGCTGCACCCGCCGGCGCGCCGGGGTGCCGAGTGTGTCCTTGTCCTTCTCGAAGGCGGCTTTCAAATCGTCTTCGCTGATCTGCACCTTGTCCTTGACTGTCTCGGGCGTCACGGCAATCACGCCGAGCTTACGAAGCTCGGGTTGCGTGAATTTGGCGTGGTGATTGTCGTAGTAGCTCTTGAGTTCCTCCTCGGTCGGATCGGGCAGCGATCCAGCGGCGGTCTTCGGCACGACCACATAGCGCAAGCTGCGTGTTTCGTTGTTGTAATCGTTGAACGCCGCAAGGAAGACCGCGGGCGTGCTCGCTGTCTTGCCAACGGTGGCAAGCAGTTGGCGGCGCAGATTTTGCTCGTACTCCGTCGCGAGAAAGCCCTGCTCGCTCATGTCGAGAGTCCGCAAGGTCTGTTGCAACGCGAGCGGGTTGAAATTGCCTGTGGCGTCCTGAAAGGCCGGATCTTTCTTGATAGCTTCGAGAAGCGCCTCGTCGCTGACGCCAAGATGAAGATCCTTGGCATGGGTATCGAGGGCGGCCCCTCCGATCAACCTTTCAAGCACCCGCTTCTCAAGACCCGCTTCGCGCGCTTCCTGCAAAGAGAGGCTACGGCCTGCGTTCGAGCTCATGGAACGCAAGACGTCTTGCTGCGCGCGCGCATATTGCTGGGGCGTGATCTCGGTATCGCCGACGCGGATCAAGGTCTGGCTGCCGTAACCGCGGAAAATGTCCGCGATCCCCCAAATGGCAAAGCTTATGACCAGCAGGCCCATCAGGATCATGCCAAACAGACGTCCTGCTCCTTTTCGCAAAGTGTCGAGTGCCACGCCGCAGAACCTTCCTGTTGGCTGTTTGCATTCACCGCGCCGAAGGGCCAATCTCTCGCGATTGCTCGCGCGGGCCGCGGCATCATAGGTAGCAAGACGGAAAGCGGCAAGGCAGCGTTCTAGGGCCCCGAATGCCCTTGCAGCCGGCGGAGTCGTCGCCCGTGCGAGGGCCGAAGGCAAGGAATCGGGGGGAATCTAAGTGAACGCCATTAGGCCGCTCGTCGCCGGCAACTGGAAGATGCATGGGCTGAGCGCATCCCTAGTTGAACTCAGGTCGCTGCTCGAGCTCTTGGCGCGCCAGCCTGTTCCAGGAGCGGACATCATGGTCTGTCCGCCGGCAACGCTGCTGAGCCGAGCCCGCGACATCCTGACCGGAAGCACCGTCACGCTCGGTGCCCAGGACTGCTATCCTGAGGCCGCCGGCGCCCATACCGGGGACCTCTCCACGGAGATGCTGGCGGACGCAGGCGCCAAGGCCGTGATCGTCGGTCATTCGGAGCGGCGCGCCGACCATGGCGAAACCGACGGTCTCGTCGCCGCCAAGGCGGCGGCGGCGCATCGGGCCGGGCTCGCTGCCGTAATCTGTATCGGCGAGACAGAGCATCAGAGGCGGGACCGCGAGACGCTCGACACCGCTGGCCGTCAGCTGGACGGTTCCCTGCCGGGATCGGCGAACGCCGCGAACACCATCATCGCCTATGAGCCGGTCTGGGCGATCGGGACAGGCTTGACACCAACGCCAAACGACGTGGCAGAGGTTCATGCCTTCATCCGGGAGCGCTTAAACAAGCGGCTCGGTGGCGTGGACGGCGGCCGGCTTCGCATCCTCTATGGCGGCTCGGTGAAGCCAAGCAACGCCCGCGAGCTCCTCTTCGTCCCCAATGTCGACGGCGCTCTCGTCGGCGGGGCAAGCCTTAAAGCGACCGATTTCTATGGTATCTTGTCGGCTTATTCGGGGAATCATCAATGACACTGATCGGGAAATACAATCGGGTAGACGTTGGCACGGTAAGCGATTTTCGCCATGCTGCCGCTGCGGCTTGGCCGGGAATGGGCTTCTTCTAGCGGAGCTATGATGTCGCTGCTGCGCCTCAATGCCATCGCGCTGCTGCTTTCGGGAGCGATGCCTTTTATCGGGTCGGGCGCCGTCGCCGAGCCGCTCGACAAGCAGAGCTGCGCCAGCTTGCAGAACGAGCGTAAGCAGCTTTTCAACGCCGACATGCAGGCGGCGCTCGAACAGGGTCCCGATTGGGTCAAGAAACATCTGACCGATGAGGCGATTGAGCGCGTCAGGCGCTTCCTGAGCGTTGAAGAGCAGATCCAGTTCCGCTGCCGGGGCGGCGGCGTCCCCAAGCCTGCTGCCAAGGCCACCGATGCCAAAGCTACCGATGCGGAGGCCACCGACGGAGCGGCGACGGACGCTGCGACGGTTCCGTTGCCTGACCGGAAGCCCACGCCTCCGTCTCAAGCGGAGGCAAACGCAAGCCTAGCCAAGCCATAGCCGATTCGGATAAGACACCGCCTGGCAAACCGAAGGCTACCCGATGATCACAGTGCTTCTCGTCATTCATATCATGATCGCCGCGGCGCTGATCGCCGTCGTCCTGCTACAGCGTTCGGAAGGCGGCGCGCTCGGAATTGGCGGTGGCGGCGGCTTCATGACCGGCCGCAGTGCCGGCAACGCGCTGACCAAGACCACGGCGGTGCTCGCCGCCATGTTCTTTGCCACGAGCCTCGGGCTGACCATGATCGCAGGCCACCAGTCCGCTCCGACGTCGATCTTCGGCGAGGGGACCGGCGGTGCGCCCGCTCAGGGCGGGGGATCGTTGCCTGGCCTCGTGCTTCCTTCGGCTCCTCCGGCGTCTTCTGGCGCGCCGGCGCCTCAGGCTCCGCAACCCCCGCAATCGCCGTAAATCGGCGCATTAGCCGTGCATTCCCCGGATTGATGGATGGGCTCACCTTTGGGCTACGACTCAGCCGCTTTTCCGTATATGTTCGAGGCCCATGGCGCGGTACGTCTTCATTACCGGCGGCGTGGTCTCCTCTCTCGGCAAGGGGCTGGCATCGGCCGCGCTCGGTGCGGTGCTGCAGGCGCGCGACTATAGCGTCCGCCTGCGCAAGCTCGATCCATATCTGAACGTCGATCCGGGGACGATGAGCCCCTATCAGCACGGCGAGGTGTTCGTCACCGACGACGGGGCCGAGACCGACCTCGACCTCGGCCATTATGAGCGCTTCACCGGCCGCCCAGCCTGCCAGGCCGACAATATCACCACCGGGCGCATCTACCAGCAGATCATCACCAAGGAGCGGCGTGGCGACTATCTCGGCTCCACCGTCCAGGTCATTCCCCACGTCACCGACGCCATCAAGGCCTTCATCACGAGCGGCAATGAGGGCGTCGATTTCGTCCTTTGCGAGATCGGCGGCACTGTCGGCGACATCGAGGGACTTCCCTTCTTCGAGGCCATCCGCCAGCTCGGCAACGAGCTGCCGCGGGGCCACTCGGTCTTCATTCATCTGACGTTGGTGCCATTCATTCCGAGCGCCGGCGAGCTGAAGACGAAGCCGACGCAGCACTCCGTCAAGGAGCTGCGCTCGATCGGCATCCAGCCCGACGTGCTGCTCTGCCGCTGCGAGCGGCCGCTGCCGAAGGACGAGAGGCGCAAGATCGCGCTCTTCTGCAACGTGCGCCCCGAGGCCGTGATCCAAGCGCTCGACGTGGCGAGCATCTACGAGGTGCCGGGCCGCTATCACGCTGAGGGACTCGATCGCGAGGTGCTGGCTGCCTTCGGCATCAAGCATGCGCCGGAGCCCGACCTCGAGCGCTGGCGGCAGATCGCCGAGACCATCGCCAATCCCGACGGCGAGGTGAATGTAGCGGTCGTGGGCAAATATACAGGGCTCAAGGACGCCTACAAATCGCTGAACGAGGCGCTCGTTCATGGCGGCATCGCCAACAAGGTCAAGGTCAACCTGCAATGGATCGAGTCGCAGACCTTCGAGCAGGAGGACGCCGCCGCCTATTTGGAGGACGTGCACGGCATCCTCGTGCCGGGCGGCTTCGGCGAGCGGGGCTCCGAAGGCAAGATCCAGGCGGCGCGCTATGCACGTGTGAAAGGCGTGCCCTATTTCGGCATCTGCTTCGGCATGCAAATGGCGGTGATCGAGGTCGCCCGCGACCTGGCTGGCATCGAAGGGGCGAGTTCGACCGAGTTCGGCCCAACCGAGGAGCCAGTGATCGGATTGATGACCGAATGGATGAGGGGCGAGGAGCTCGAGCGGCGCCAGACGAACGGCAATCTCGGCGGCACCATGCGGCTTGGCGCCTACGACGCCGTGCTCGCCAAAGGCAGCAAGGTCGCCGAGATCTACGGCACGACGCGCATCTCCGAGCGCCACCGCCACCGTTTCGAGGTAAACACGCGCTATCGCAATAGGCTCGAGGCCGCCGGCCTGCGCTTCTCCGGGCTATCGCCCGACGGCCTCCTGCCCGAGATCGTGGAGATCCCCGAGCATCCCTGGTTCATCGGCGTACAGTTCCATCCCGAGCTGAAGTCGCGGCCCTTCGAGCCGCACCCGCTCTTTGCCTCCTTCATCGGCGCCGCCGTCGAGGAGAGCCGGCTCGTGTAACGGCGCGTGTGAAGGCGCGCGATCTCGTCTCCGCGACGCATCAGCATCCGGGCTTTGCTCCTTTCTCCTCGCCGCATGAGGCGTAAGCACAGAGACAGACGCTCCGTGGTCAGATCATCGCCGGAAGCGTTGGCTCTCTCGCCAAGGGATATCAGGGATTTGCGTCGAGGCGCTTGAGCGCTGCTTCAAGATCCTGACGATCCTCGCTGCTGGGGTTTTTGGCCAAGGCTGCACGGTAGTCGGCGATGGCGCGGTCCTGGTCACCTTTATGGTCATAAAGCACGGCGCGGTTGGCGTAAGAGTCTCGAAGCGTGGGATCGATCTCGATGGCCTTGGTGTAGTCTGCGAGGGCGCTATCGAGGTCACCCTTCTTCTCGTAAGCGACGCCGAGATCGTTGTAGGCGACGGCGTCGTTCGGATTGATCGCTATCGCATTGGTGCAATCGGCCATGGCCAAGTCGTATTGGCCTTTGTCCTTATACGCGACGCAGCGGTTGATAAAGGCTTCGCCAGATTGCGAGTCGATCTCGATGGCCTTGCTGAAATCTGCGATGGCTCGATCGAGATCGCCCTTGTCGCGATAAGCGAGACCCCGATTGACGTAGACGCTGACCTGGCGGGGATCGATCCCGATGGCCTGGCTGAAGTCGGCAATGGCGCTTTCCGGGTCACCCTTTTTTTGGTAAGCGCCGCCACGGAGGCCATAGGCAAGAGCAACATAAGGACTAAGGGAATCTTCCTGAAGAAATCGAGAGCAGCCCTCGATCTGCCTTGGGACGTCCGCGCTTTGGTTACAGTCCTCGATCGGGCTTGCCTGGGCACCGCCGATCATGAGCACGGAAGCCACACAGAACAACGCTGTTTTCGAGATCATCGCATGCATAGAGGCCACTCCACACCGACTGGGGCAAAGCCGATAATATCTAAGTTTAGCACGCTGCGGCCAAGAGAAGCTTGGGCTTGCGAAGCACTCTCGATGCCCAAGGGATTTTCGCTGGGAGCGCCGAATGCCGAATATCTCCGTCACTGCGCTTCGCGGCACGCTCGCCACCTTAACCGACGATCCCTTCCTCGTCGATCCGGCAAAGGCGTTCCTGCATGAGCCGGACGCGCTGATCGTCTGCCGCGACGGCGTCATCGAGGCCGTCGGCCCCTATGGCAGTGTGTGGAACAGTCTCCCCGCCGATACTCCGATCACGGACTATTCTCATCGACACCCACGCGCATTACGTGCAAAGCGAGACATCGCCGGGCAAGCAGCTCCTGCAATGGGTCAGCAACTACATCTATGCGGTGGAAGAGGGCTTCGCCGACGAGACTCATGCCCGCGCTGTCGCGGCGTTTTTCTGCGATGCGCTCCTCCGCAGCGGCATGACCACGGCTTGCGTCTAGGCGCCGGCACGAGCTTCTCGCTGCTCGCGACGCTGAACGAGGCCCACAAGATTGCCGGAGCCGAACAGCGCGCCAATCAGCGCTTTGGAGGGGCTCTATCTCGCCATGCTGGGGGGCGCCCGCGCGCTCGGACTCGAGGACCACGTCGGCTCGCTGCAGCCGGGCCGCGAGGCCGATCTCGTTTGCTCGATCCCAATGCCACGCGGCTTTTGTCTGCGAGAGCCGCTCGCGCTTCACCTCGCCCATGCCCACCAGCCGGTTGACGCGTGAGCGTCCGGCCCCCATGGTCCGGCCATGACCGCTAACATGAAGCCCATGCCGAGCGCCGTTGTGACCGTGGGCAAGGCCCGATTCGGCAATGGGTTGCAGCTGGCCGTGATCGCCGGGCCCTGCGCGCTTGAGAGCTGGGCGCATGCGCTTGAGACGGCACAAGCGCTGAAGGAAATCGCGGAAAGGGTTGGGGTCGGCCTCCTCTACAAGACCTCGTTCGACAAGGCGAACCGCACGAGCCTCGCGAGCGTCCGTGGGCTGGGGCTTGAGGAGGCCCTGCCGATCCTTGCGGAGATCAGGGCGAGCGTCGGGCTCCCGGTCATCACCGATGTGCACGAGCCCGACCAATGCGAACGCGTGGCAGAGGCGGTGGACGTGTTGCAGATACCGGCCTTCCTCTGCCGGCAAACCGATCTTCTCCTGGCCGCTGCCCGGACGGGCAAGCCCGTGAATGTGAAGAAGGGTCAGTTCCTTGCGCCTTGGGACATGAAACACGTCGTGGCGAAGCTGACAGGTGCCGGCAACCCGAATGTCCTTGTCACCGAGCGCGGCGTCTCCTTCGGCTATAACACGTTGGTCTCCGACATGCGCGCACTGCCTATTCTCGCCGAGACCGGCGCGCCCGTGATTTTCGACGCCACCCATTCGGTGCAGCAGCCGGGAGGGCAGGGGGCTGCAAGCGGCGGCGAGCGCCGCTTCGTGCCCGTGCTCGCACGCGCAGCCGTGGCCGTCGGCGTGGCAGGCCTATTCATCGAGACCCATCAGGACCCAGACCGCGCCCCGTCGGACGGTCCCAACATGCTGCCGCTCAAGGACCTCGAGTCTCTACTCGCCGAGCTCATCGCCATCGACCGGCTGGTGAAGATGTCGCGATCAGTCGCCACGCCTTAAGACAGGGGGCCTCATCCTTCGAGACGTGCCCGCGGCGCTCCATCCTTTGACCCCTGAACAACACGCCCAGCGAATGGAACCAGCCCTATCTCGACGCTACCCCGCCATGTCCCCTCGCCCCGTCATAGGGCGCGTAGCGACGCCCATATCGATGTTGGGTCCGTGATCCGGCAGAATTTTTCTCCTGCCTCCTTGTGGCAAGGATCCTTGACCATCTGCCCCAGTTCCGAAAAGCCAAGGCCAAGCGTCGTCGATCTCACGTGCCTGCTGCTTGGGCTCCGTCAGCTCGTTCCAAAGCGCGCCTGAAAGTCCGGCGATCGAAAGCAGCAGCCCTGAGAGCAACAACGCTATGGCAACCAATTTTTGCCCGGCAAGAATCACGGGGAGCTTTGTTGATTAGGACGGAGGCGAGGCAGGCTCCGCCCAGCACCAGGACGGCGCCAGTGACACCGAGACTAAGCCCAACCAAGTCGCAAGGCGCGGGCTCTGCGATCTGGCATGCCGATCCGGAAACGCCGCTCATGCTGCCCCACTCACGCCCTTGGTCTAGCCGCGACCCCGATAGGACGTGACACCCTGGTCCGGTAGCCAGAGGCCTTCCGGCGGCACGCCATGCTGCCAGAACACGTCGATGGGAATGCCACCCCGCGGATACCAGTAGCCGCCGATCCGCAAGCATGCCGGCTCGATCAGCGCCACGATGCGCTTGCCGATGCTAACCGTCGCGTCCTCGTGGAAGGCGCCCTGATTGCGGAAGCTCGCAAGGTAAAGCTTCAGCGACTTCGACTCGAGCAGCCAGGCCTTCGGCGCGTAGTCAATGACGAGATGGGCGAAGTCAGGCTGTCCGGTGATCGGGCAGAGACAGGTGAATTCCGGCGCGGTGAAGCGGGCGGCGTAAAGCGTTTCCGGATGGGGATTGGCGACGCGCTCCAGCAACGCCTCGTCTGGCGAGTGGGGGAGGGGCGCTGCCTTGCCGAGCTGTTTCGGTCTGCTCGTCTTGCCCACCATGACTCGCCTACTCCGCGGCGCGCAGGCGTGGGTCCTGCGTGCGCGGCCCGGCGTAGACGCAGCCTTCATGACAGCTGTCGCGCGAGATCTGAATCTCGGCGAGACCGGGCAGCCGGTTATGCAGCCGGTCCCAGAGCCAGATCGCGATCCGCTCCAGCGTCGGGACCGATAGCCCCTCGACATCGTTCAAGAAGCGATGGTCGAGCGCGTCGCGCGCGTCCGCCGCGGCCGCTTCGAAATCGCCGAAATGCAGGAGGATGCCGGTCTCGGGATCGGGCTCGCCATCTACCGCGACGCGGGCCCGGAAGGAGTGGCCGTGCACCCGCGCATTCGGATGGCCGGTAGGTGCCGAGGGAAGCCTGTGGGCAGCCTCGAAGAAGAATTCCTTATAGACACGCATGGGGCTGTTTACGGGATTTTGCCGCGCCAAACCACCGCTTTAGGGCCTATGGAATGCCCAGGAGCTTATGGGTCTGGAGGCTCAAGCGCCATTTGGGATGTGCGAGGCAATAGTCAATGGCGGCGCGGAGCTTGTCCGAGGTCGCGGGGCCTTCGTCCATTGGCTGCAACAGGAAATGGGTGAAGTCGAGGTCTTCGACCTGCGCGGGATCAAGATGGCTTTGCGGATAGACGAGCTTCAGTTCGTCGCCCGATCGTTGCTGGAACGGCGCGCCGGCCTTGGGGCTCACGCAGATCCAGTCGATGGCGCGGGGCACCGGCAACGTGCCGTTGGTCTCGATAGCGATCGCGAACCCCTTTGCATGCAGCGCCGCGATCAAGGGCTCGTCCACCTGCAACATGGGCTCGCCGCCGGTGAGCACGACAAATGGGGGTGTGCGGCCATTGCCGCGCCAGACGCAGCGGCAGGACTGGGCAAGCGCATCAGCGTTGGCGAACTTACCGCCGCCCGGACCGTCGGTGCCGACGAAATCGGTGTCGCAGAAGTTGCAAGTGGCAGCCTCGCGGTCAGCCTCGCGCCCCGACCAGAGATTGCAGCCGGCGAAACGGCAGAACACCGCCGGCCGACCGGCCTGGGCGCCTTCGCCTTGCAGCGTGTAGTAGATCTCCTTGACGGAATACATGGGCGGAACCTGGCCCCTCGCGCGCCCCGGCACAAGAGGGTGGTCTAGCCCTGCTTGCGCTTGCCGATACCCTCCCGACGCGACGCCTGCCACGCCGCAAAGCCTTTGGCGCGGAGCTCGCAAGCGGGGCAAGTGCCGCAGCCATAACCCCATTCATGGAGCACACCGCGCTCGCCTTTGTAGCAGGTGTGCGTCTCCTCTAGGATCAGGTCGACAAACGCCTGCCCGCCGAGCTCCTCCGCGAGCACCCAGGTCTCTGCCTTCGACCGTGCCATCAGAGGCGTCTCGATGGCGAAATACTCTTCCGTGCCAAGCCGGATCGCGTCCTGCAAGGCCCGCAAGGTGCGGTCACGGCAATCGGGATAGCCCGAATAGTCCGTCTCGCACATGCCGCCTATCAGCACGCGCAACCCTCGGCGATACCCAAGCGCCGCGGCGTAGGTGAAAAACACGAGGTTCCGTCCGGGGACGAAGGTGCTCGGCAAACCCGAGGCCAGCAACTCGATCTCGGCGTCGGTGGTCAGCGCCGTATCGCTGATGGCGCCAAAGCTGGCAATGTCGAGCACGTGGTCTGGCCCAAGCCGCGCACCCCAAACCGGGAAGGCGCGGCTGATCTCGCGGAGCACCGTCTCCCGGCACTGCATCTCGACGTCGTGGCGTTGGCCATAGTCGAAGCCAACGGTCTCCACGCGCGCATAGCGGTCGAGCGCCAGCCCGAGGCAGACGGTCGAATCCTGCCCGCCGGAGAACAGCACCAGCGCACCCGCCTCTTTTTCCGTCTTTGACGACTGCATCTAATCTACCGAACGCGAATACGAGGAAAAGGTAGCACGAGCGCTTAACGGGCCTCCCCAACAGCTTCAGAAGATTCGCCTTTTGGTTGAATAAAATATAGTCCGCTACCAAAAGGCGATGGCTTCGGGGGCTAGGCCATGGGACTCGTGATAGCCGCGTTGTGCGGTGTAGCTTGGATCCTTCTTAGCGGTTGTTCAACCATCGCCAAAGGCTCGGAGCAGGTCTCCGCCGTCACCCCAAGCGTACAGGGCGCCATGTGCACGCTCACTTCGCCGGCCGTCGGTACGCGAACCCTTCAAACTCAAGGAACCATCATCCTCCCCAAGAGCCGGCACAATGTCGCCGTCAACTGCGTCATGCAATGTTACAGCGACGGCGTCGGCATCCTGACCTCGGAGACCGAATTCATGAAGGTAGGCAATGTCTTGTTCGGCGGCGTCATAGGGTTCAGCATCGACGCTACCTGCGGCGCCATGAATAAATACGAGCCTGGGGTCGAAATCGTCAGGACACCACTCCCCTAGCCGACTCCGTCTGGTCGCATACGGCAACCTCTAATATCGAGCTTCCGCTTCCAAAGTTGCTGGGCTAAGAGGGCCCCACGTCACATGGGCCCTCTAGACAAGCGGAATCAAAACCATGACCGCAATTGCTACCGTCGTCGGCCGGGAGATTCTCGATAGCCGCGGCAACCCGACCATCGAGGTCGACATGGTGTTGAAGGATGGCGCCTTCGGCCGTGCCGCGGTGCCGTCGGGCGCCTCGACCGGGGCGCATGAGGCCCATGAACTCCGCGATGGCGGCAAGCGCTATGGCGGCAAAGGCGTGCGCAAGGCCGTCGACGCCGTCAACGGCGAGATCCGGCAAGCGCTCACCGGTCTTGATGCGGACGATCAGCGCGGCATCGACCAGCTGCTCTGCCGGCTCGACGGCACCGAGAACAAGAAGCGCCTGGGCGCCAACGCCGTCCTCGGGACTTCGCTTGCCAACGCCAAGGCCGCGGCGAGATCCCACAATCAGCCGCTCTACCGCTATCTCGGTGGACCTGAAGCGACGCTCCTGCCGGTGCCCATGATGAACATCATCAATGGCGGGGCTCACGCCGACAATCCGATCGACTTCCAGGAGTTCATGATCGCGCCGATCGGCGCACCGAGCTTCGCAGAGGCCTTGCGCATGGGGGCCGAAGTCTTCCACGCCCTGAAGCACGCGCTGAAGGTTGCTGGCCACAACACCAGTGTCGGGGACGAAGGGGGCTTTGCGCCAAATCTCGCCTCGACCCGCGTGGCGCTCGACTTCGTCATCGCGGCTATCGGCGCTGCGGGCTTCAAGCCGGGCGAGGATATCTATCTTGCGCTCGATCCGGCGGCGACGGAGTTCTACGCTGAAGGGCGCTATTTGCTCAAAGGCGAGGGGCGAAGCCTCGATGCCAATGCCATGGTCGCCTACTACGCCGAGCTTACCTCGAACTATCCGATTTACTCCATAGAAGACGGCATGGCCGAGGATGATTGGGAGGGCTGGCGCGCAATGACCGAGGCGCTCGGGCGACGCTGCCAGATCGTGGGCGACGATTTGTTCGTCACCAATGTCACGAGGCTCAAGCAAGGCATCGAGCAAGGGATCGCAAACGCCATCCTGGTCAAGGTCAATCAGATCGGCACTTTGAGCGAGACACTCGATGCCGTGCGCATGGCGCAAGACGCGGGCTACAACGCCGTGATGTCGCATCGCTCCGGCGAGACCGAGGACGCCACCATCGCCGACCTCGCTGTCGCCACCAATTGCGGGCAGATCAAGACGGGATCGCTGGCGAGATCCGACCGGGTCGCCAAATACAACCAGCTGCTCCGTATCGAGGAAGGGCTGGGCAAGGCCGCCCGCTATGCCGGCCGCTCGGTGCTAAATCGCGGCCGCTAACCCGCGCTTAACCGTCCTGACCCGATGCTGCGGCGTCCGGCCACCAACGGGTGGGCGCGGTCCACCGATTTCTTGCAGGCGCCGAGGAAATGCGTCTTCGATCCTTGATCTTTCCGCTGCTCGCCTGTGGCGCCGGCGGCTATTTCGGCTACCACCTCGAAATCGGCGATCACGGGCTTGAGGCGCGCGCCGATCTCGAGCGCCGGAAACAGGTGCTTGAGGGTGAGCTCGCGGGGCTCAAGGAGGTGAGACAGCGCTTGGAGCGGGACGTGGCCCTACTCAGGCCTGAAAGCCTCGATCCCGACATGCTGGATGAGCGCGCCCGCGCCATTCTGAACCTCGCCCAACCTGACGACCTCATCTTGCTGAAACGCCGTCCGCCCACGAAGACGACTGGGGCGCTGCCAAAGCGCTGACTGGTTGCCTCTGCGCTTCCCGCTGTTCATCAATGCCGAGGCTCCGCATATGCGTTGCCGCAGTTCTACGGAGATCGTGAATTCGCCAGGGCGCGACGGCGCAAAGCGCGTCGACCTTCCTTTTTGCCTTGCTACTCCGCAGACCCGGAGAAGGCGGCAGCACTGGAGCGCTGGCCAATCTTGAAGGCGCCGACGTGCCCCCATTCTCCGACGCGGCCGATGATGGACCGCAGGAGGCCGTAGGCGTCGAATCTGGCCAAGGCGGAAACGGTGGAAAGTGCCGTCGATGCTTTCGCGCCGTATTGCCAATCGCTGCGGCTCGACCGGGCGAGAATGATCGAAGTGGCTAATGCGCTCGTGGAGGAGGGGTGTGTCCCAGGGTAACGGGTCGGAGCGGCGCCGCGCGAGAGTGTATTCACGTCGCTCCCACAAGTGGACGCCGCCAACAGCGGAACAACAGCAAGAGGCCCGGGAAGCGAAGGCTCGGCTAGCGAAGCTCTACGACGAGATCGCCGGTGAGGTCACGCCGCCCCCGCGCCGCGTTGCGATCCCTGACAAGGGCTTCGAGCCGGCGACGATCAGAGGCCGAAACAACAATGGTTATCTCCTAGGCCTGCGCTACTTCCTTCGCACGGCAATAGCCTGCCTTAACCAGTATGTTCTGTGTTCAAAGGGGTCAATCAATGTCCTCTTTCTCGGGTGAGTCTTAAGATGATTCGTCATTTGCTTGCTAACTATGACTGGCGGAGCACCGCCTACCTGATCAACTGGCAAGCGATCATTGATAGCGACGCCGAGAAGGAAGGTGGCAAGAGCGCTCGCGTTGGAAACGCGGAAAGCAGGGAATTCAGATTTCTATGAAGCGAGTACGAACATCAGTTCGGAACTTCGGGCTAGCCTTCGTGACGGTCTTCGCATTTGCCTTTACGTCAGCGTTCGGACCAGTGTCCGACGCGTGGGTTTCTTGCTGCGTAGTCATGCACCCGGACAGCAAGAACGCCAGAGCTATGGCCCAAACAAATCCCAGCGCTTTCATCGCCACTTTCCCCGGAGGGGAATTATCCATGGCCAGCCTAACAATTGGTAAATTCGGGGGGTGATGTCGACCTCATTGCCTTCCCTTTCGGGAGCTTTTTCATAATGGAGAGCAAATGCAGCTCGTCGATGAAGATCGAGACGGCGAATGCCAACGGGATGGGCGCCTAAAGCCGGGCAAGTTCGTCCGAGCGTACCGCGACCCGGCAGTCCTCTACCTGTTTTGAGGGATTGCGGACATGGAAGCTTCTTTGACCGTGCGAATGACATGAGGAGGCTCGGCCATCGATTGACTTGAATCAAGGTGGCTAGGCCCGGTTAACAGTAGCAAGGCAGAGAGGACTTGAGAGCTCCTTAGCGGACTCGGTCCTGGCGGCCCTGACCGAACGACCGCTCGAATTCGGGGGTCGTCACTGTAAGGGGCGCACCGGCCGGACCCCCGGCCGGCACTTGCCACAACCGCAACTGGGGGATGCGATCATGACCGAGAAATCCCCTATCACGAATCCGCCCAACGTCCTCTCGTTCGAGAAGGCGTATCTGTTCCCCTCGTACTTGTGGCTTACCAAGGTAAAAAGGGCGCCGGCCGACGCCGAGACCCTTGCGAAGGTGCGCTGCATGAGCGCGCGGGCTTGGGTGCATCGTTCTCCGGCTGGCAGGCCGCTTCCTTCCCCGGCGCATTCCTAATCGGCATGATAGGCAGGGCCTGTCATTCCGCATCATGTCTCTTCGATGATGAATCTCCTCATGCGGTCACCATTACCAGCAGTAGCCCACCAGAACTTCTGCGCTGGCTCGTAACCGGTCTCAGCGAATGTGCTCAGGATGCACTCGATCGCTGTGACCGCCTCTTGGCGCGTTTAGTAGGGGTAAGGGACGACCTTGCGTTCGATCACTTTGTCGTTTGCATCAAGGCTGATCTCTACGATCTGAAAGGCCACCTCATCAACCTTCGAAAGAGCGCGGCCGACGCCGACGCCCCCTATCCGTTCCAGCCGAGCTCGCGTGCCTTGTCGTTGGCTGACCCCCTCGAAGCGAAATGCCGGTCGGACTTAGGCGCGACTTAAGCGGTCGCTAGCGATAACAAACCTATTCAAGACGCAAGATTTTCTGCTGTACCCGTTTAAGGGCATCTTTCTCCCCCCGGCGGGCAGGAATGTTGACCTCCTGCCATTTGGCCCTTTTTCGGTATTCCCGCCACGCCGAGAGAACCCACAGAAAGAGGACAAACAGAGAGGGCCATAAGAGGCTCATTTCTCTATCCCCCTCCGTATCAGTCGGCGAACAGCCCGCGCGGCTATCATTGCCCGGTGGTCGTCGGGTTTGTGCGTGGCGCCTGATCGATCTTCTTAGTGTCGTTTTCCGGCGTATCGCCCTGGTTCGGCCCAGTGTGGGTGCCCTCGTCCGTCCCCATCTTGGCAGACCCCGTGTTCCCCTCAGCCTGGGCGCCAGCCCGTGACGCGTCGTCGGCGGCAATCACGACGTCGCCGCTTTCGATGGAAGGGGTGTTGTGCCCCGTGACGCCAATGGTCAGCGCACTTAATGCTATGCCCAGCATCAACTGTTTCAATTGAGTCATCTCCAAACCCCTTGTGCTTATTCAGCGCCGTCAGCAGGGGCGCCCACCGGCAGTATAACCTCCCGGTGGTGAGACCCAGCTCACATTCTCGTGGCGCCCCGCAGCCGGAAAAGGGTGATTGAAAAAAGAGGCGCCGAAACCGACGCCCCCCAGGTGCGTTGCGTAAAGGGGAGGATTATCCCTCCACAACATCCTAGCGGATGCTCTCTAGCATGGCGCGGGCGCGACCATCGATGCAGTACCAGCGAAAAGGGCGCCGACCGAAGCCGATGCCCTCATCAAAACTGCTGAGACAACGGGCCCTAGTGACCCGAATCCCCTCAGGTGCGGATCGCTGGACTGCACCAATAAAAAGGACGCCGGCGAAACCGACGCCCCTTCAGGGTACGGCCGCCCGCGCACGATGCTCCAGGCAAAAAAGAAGCCCCGCGGGGAGCGCAGGGCTGAGAGGTGGGGTAAAATCGGACCACGTCGACACTAAAGCGGCCGCCTAACGTCACGATTGCAAAGCGTGGCCAGTTTGTAACGGTTCGTTTTCAGAAGACGCTCCAGCAATGTCCTGAAACAAGAATCCTCAGCCAGCGAAGAGTTTCATCGTGGTCGGTTCGTGTTCATGGCCAATTGTTCATTTGGGTTCTCCGCCTAGCAGCGTAGGCAGCCTGGCGATGTGGCTGGCTATGCAGCGTGCCTCGTCCGGCGTGAGCACGTAGCCAAGCGCGCATCGTGTCGTGCGTGGCTAGGGAGGATCAAATGAAACGTCTCGTTCTTGTGCCGGCACTCTGCTGCAGCTTAGTTATCAGCGGAACAGCTGCAGCCGATCAAACCTGTAAGGCAAAAGCCACGAGGCAGAAGCTTGCCGGTGAAGCCCTTTTTAGCTTCGTAAAAAAGTGTGAAACCGATGCATATGCGGCTTGCGAGGAACAGGCTTTTGAAAAAAAGCTAACCGGACTCGCGAGTGACAGCTTCACCAACAAGTGCGTCACGAAAGCAATAGGGACGGGGCCTAGGTGGTGCGTGCCGCGCTATTGCCAGGACAACGCTGATTGCAGAGGCGGCCCCGGGTGTGATGTTTGCTGGGCCGGGCTCTGCGGAAACTAAAGGTGCCAGGCCGAAGCCAACGCCGCCATTTTGAACGGCCAGAATGACCGAGGAAAGCACTGTCAGTTATTGCTTTGAATGCAAGGGCCCCCTGACGGCTATAGACAACTACGGCAAACGTCTGACGGGCTGCATGACTTGCAACATTTGGTGGTCGCTCGGCGGTGTCAAAGTACGGTTGCCAGAAGAAGACCTGCGCGCGCTTCATAAACTGCGACGCGCCTAACAAAAAGGGACGCCGGCCGAAGCCGACGCCCCCGGTAAGCGACGCAGAGCCGTCAAGCGCCTCGAACTTTTTATTAGGGTAGGAGCTGAGCGCGGCAAAAATGCGGGCGTCAACCACATACCCAAACGTAGCCGATGGGGGACGACAACCAGCAACTGCCGACGCCATAGGGCCACCAGCGACCACCATACCAACGTCGTCCGGTACCGTACCATACGCCGCCGTAGTACCGCCCGCCGACGCGGTGGCCGGTCACGACCGCACCGCCGTGGGGGCCGCGCACGACCGCACCGCCGTGGTAGCCGTGCACTACCGCACCGCCGCGGTAGCCGCGACGTACGACCACCGCACGGCGGACAAGCGTGGGGACGCCGTCATGGGTCGCGCTCAAAGCGTTCTTAAGGTCAGGCACGCTTCCCGCCTGAGATGGCTCCAGCATGAAAGGGGCTAAGAGTAGGCTGCCCCCAAGGGCAATCACTGCGGCTATACTCGTTCGCATACCAATCCTCCTTTTTGTTGCCTCGTGAGGTTTTGCCCCAGGGAGAGCCCTGGTGCGCCGCACCGTTCATCAACCCGGAAATTGGCAGCTTGGTTGCGTTTCGACCTGATGAAAAAACCGTGAAGTATCTGCCGGAGACGCTTGCCGATCCGTCGCGCCCTTGAATCCGGGGGAGCGCTGTGGGGTGAATTTCATCCTGCCAAACTCATTGCCCTCCCTTTCGGGGGCTTTTTCATATGGAGAGCAAATGCAGCTCGCCGATGAACCTGGTGCCTATCGGCACTGCAA
>JBARKP010000109.1:0-2113 GCA_049801475.1 Methyloceanibacter sp. | reverse complement strand
TTGCGCCACGTCATAGGTCCGGCGAGCACCCGCGCGTCGACGATATGGTTGCAAGCCTCGCCTTCCGCGTGGTGGTGATGAGCGTGGTGGGCATGATCGTGGTCGTGATCAAGCGCGTGGGGGTGATGATGTTCATGCCCCACATGGGCTGCCGCAAACTTCGACGCCCGCGCTCCGCGCCACCGCCGCCAGAGGCCGGCAAGCTGGCTCGACAGCAACCAGAGGCCGACCAGCGCGATCAAGGCGTAACTCACGCGTTCCAGCTGGTTCGACCAGGCATTGATCTGGAGCCCCGTCGCATGGAGCGCAAGGACCAGCACGCCGACGAGAACCACCGCGGTCATCGCCTGCAGACCCGCCGCGATGAAGGAGATGATCACCCCCCGCCGCACAGTCTCCTCATTGGCGACCACATAGGAGGAGATGATCGTCTTGCCGTGGCCGGGGCCGACCGCATGCACCACACCATAGAGGAAGCTGAGCGCGGCGAGCGTCACCGCGCCGGCAAGCGCGTTGTCGGTCTTGAGACGCTTCACGCCCTCGGCGAGTTGGCGCTGCATGGCCTGCTGCGTGTCGACGACCCAGCTGAATAGCGCGCCGAGCGGCCCCGGTGCCTTAAGCGGGGCCGTCGGGGGAGCAAAGGGCGACGGCGCACCGGTTTGCGCCTTGCCGCCGAAGGCGCTGACCGGCGCCTGCTCCTGTGCCTGGACGTGACCGGACGCGGAGGCGACAAACAACACAAAGGCGGCGAGCAGGACTGCGCGCCCAGACATCCAAATCGCTCGTCTCAGTGCGTGGCGCATTTGATGATCGCCGTCTGGGCGAACTGGGAGCCGAAATTGCTGTTCGGGCCGAGCTGGCTGAAGAAGGCTTCGCTCAACGCCTTCACATCTTCTGCCGATTCAGGATCAGGTAGTTTGATCTTGGCCTCGCATCCGTTGCCGGGCGTACCGGCCAGCTTTATCGGATTGTCCTTGGCAAAGCCAAAGGCCACGAAGAAGGATGGGTCGTAGACGTCCACCTGCACCTCCTTTTGCGTCGGGTCCAGCGGCGTTTCGAGCGGCAAGGTGAAATGCAGCGTGAGCAGATTCTTATCGTAGTCGAGCCAATAATCCTCAGGCGGCTTCAGCGGGAGATTGTGCTCGTCGTCATCGCCGAGATGCACATAGGTGAAATAGTCAAAGTCCTTCAGCGAGTCGACGTTGACCTTGGCCAACGGCTGGAGCTCCTCTTTAGAGAAAACGCCGTCGCCGTTGGTGTCGAGCCCCTGCACCGCCATAGCCGTGTAAAACTCATCGAACGTCCAGGCGTGGCGGATGCCGGTGATGCGGTGATCCGGCCCGAAGACGATCTCCGAACGGACCGTCGCCCAGACATGGGGATGAGCAGCCACAGGCGTCGCGACAAGGAGCACGATGGCGCCACAAAGACTGCCAAATTGACGATAGGGTGCCAGGAGCTACCTACGGGTTGGGCGCACCAGAATAACTGGAAAATAAGATCTAACTGAGCGGAGCCCACCCAAAATCCATTGCCGAGCGGGGCATTTCGCCGCGTTCAATCACATCATGCCGATATGTTATATCGTCGCTGGACGGAATGTTATATTATTATTGAATGATCGCTGAACACCCAAGGCCTCCTTCAAGGGAGCTTTCTCGGAATCAAACCGAGGTCCTTTCGTGTCTGCGCACGGCCGCAGAACCACTAAGCGCCTACGCGATCCTTGACCGGGTACGGCCTTCCGGCATTGCCCATCCCCCAACCGTCTATCGAGCTCTCAACGAGCTGATGCAGTTGGGTATGGTACATCGGCTCCAATCGCGCCCAGCTTTCGTCGCTTGCGATCACGGAGGGTGCGACGGCAAATTTGCCTTCGCGATATGCCGTCATTGCCAGAAGGTTTTCGAAATTCCTCTGAGCAATGCGGATCATGCCGCGCTCGTAGCACTTTCGCCGAAAGACATTTCGGTCGAGTACGTGACCCTCGAATTATCGGGGCTATGTCGAAGCTGCCGCTCGACAGCCAGTTCTTCTCAGAAAGCCAGCGGGATTAGGGCGTAACAGAGCGATCTCGGCAACAGCGCAAGGGACCGGGGACCAAGGTATGCGC
>JBARKP010000108.1:0-13094 GCA_049801475.1 Methyloceanibacter sp. | reverse complement strand
GGCCGGCAGCTCCTCCTACGTGCCTCCGGAAAAGGACAAGGATACTCAGCTCCAATTCGGTCTCGATCTCTTGCGCGGCATCAAGTCGGTAGACACTGGCGCCAAGAACAAGACCGAGGCCAATTAGGAGTGCCGGTCGCGCCCGTGACGCAGTGCCGTCTCCCAATCCTTCGACACGCCAAACCGTCGATGACATCCGCGCCGGCAAGGCGCGTCAGAACAAAGGGCATGTCCTGGCCCTGCTCCAGGTGCTCCACCATTTTCTGAGAACGCATCAATGGCCGGTTCTGAGCCATCTCGGACCAATTGCGCTGTCGGTCTCTTGGCTGATAGATCCCGCGCTCGCCTAGTGCGTCAGTTTCATGGCGCCGGTATAGAGCGCGCCGCCGATCACGCAAGGCACCGCAACATAGATCTGGCCAAGGGCGCTCGCCGCCACGCAGCCCGTCGCAATGGCGATCGAGCCCGCGGTCGCGGCCTTCGACATGCCCGCCTCGTTGGTCGACTGCAGCTTCTGCGCGTCCGCGATGGCGCCGAACTGATCTTTGCGCACTTTCTCGGACTCGAAGACTTCGGCGGCCAGGATCACATCGCGCAAGGGACGGGCGATCTCTTCCGGCTGCCGGTCGTATTCGGCGCGGTAGAGATCGAGAAGGTCGCGGTTGCGCTCGGCGTAGGAAGCAAGCGTCCATTTGGCGGTGCCGCCGATGGTGATCTTCTCGACGGCACTTGGGTCGTTGCGCCACCCCTCTACCATCTTGCTCCAGGTGAAGCTGCCGTCGTTCTTGTTCTTCGACCAGCGCAAGGCCTGCATGATGCGCACCACCGGCTCGTAATGGCCGGTGGCAACATAGTAGCCCCACAGCGCGTAGATCACGGGCGAGGCGTCGGTCAGGTCTACTTCCATCAGAGTCTTGGACTTGCCGGAAAGATAAGAGTCGATCAGCGGTTGGCGGAGCGGCATGCGGTTACTGAATTTGGTCAAGAGTTCCCGCCAATCGGGACGGCCTGAATAGGCGATGGCCTTGATGAGGATGGCCTGGTCCTTGTCGGGCATGGGGAGCATCTTGGCCACGAGCCCGGGCCCCTCTTTCGGGTTGTCGCCGAGCACGCCCGCGATGAAGCCCGTGCAGAAGCCCGCCTTCTCCTCGTCGGTGAAGACGCCAAGGTCGCGCATGGCGTGAACGGCCGCGGGGACGCGGGACGGGCTTGGATGCCGGTGGTAGCTATAGACCCATTCGAGCAGGCGCTCCGGCGTCGAGAACGCCGGCAGCGGCTGAGGTGGCTGCACCTGCTCAGGTGCCGAGACGATGGGCAGCGGCTGCGGCGGGGTGGCGCGCACTTGCTCAGGCGCCGAGACGGTGGACACCGGCTCCGGCGGCGCCAGCCGCTGAGGTGCCATCACCTTCGCTTGCTTCGGCACGGAGAGGGTTTGTGGCGGTTCGGTCTCCGCCGTCTCGGTTTGAGCGGCGCAGGGGAATGACAGTCCGAGAGCGCCGAACAGCGCAAACATGGCCAGGGTACGCATCGGTCATCAGCTTTCGCCCCCCGGCCCCAGCGTGATGACGATCTACACAGCTACAGTTAACGCGTGCAGGCTCCCCGCACTAGTCAACCCCCCGAGAATCCGCAGTTTCATGACTTTTTTAGGGCCGACCCATTAACGATGTCTACCTTCCGGTTAACGAAGACACGAGCTCGGCGGCGTCCTCGGCGGGCTCCCGCAGGGCGGCGATGCTGTGGGCTGCGGCATCGCACTGGTTCACGATCTCAGGCACCGAGGTGATCTCCCAGAGTGATCCCTGGCAAAGCGGCCCGAGCGCGAACAACCCGCGGGTGAGGGCTTCGTCCTTGCCCAGGATCTGGCCATTGCGCTCAACGGCAAGACCGAGGCGATGGGCGTCCTCGCGCGCCAGGCCTTGGTTGACCAGGCTTTTGATCAGGGGGGACGTTAGATCCGGGCGGAATCCCGCGCAATCGAGAGCGAGGTCGGCCGTCATCACTGCCGCCCTCTCCGACCCCCGCCGCGTCAGCGTCAGCCTGAAGCCTTGGCGGACCCGCTCGACCTCCGTCACATGGCCGCGCAAAAGAACGGTGCGGCCTTCGCTGAACTCCGATTGGAGGCGTCCATGCACTTCGATCGGCAGACGGTGGCGGTGCGCGTCCCAGAAGGGCCGGACATGGCGCAGGAAGCGGGATTGCTCCTCTACCGCCAGGCCCTGCCAAATGTCCTGAAGTGAGGAGCGCAGGCCGTTCATGATGGCCTGCCAGGGGGTGCCGTGCGCCTCCGCCGCCTCGCAGGCGATGGCGACCGCCGACGTCAGCACGGACACGCGCTTGGAGCGCGGGAGACCAATCTGTTGTGGCACGACGCCCTTCGATGCGTGCGGCCGCGGCAACGGTCCGCGCCGCGAGATCACCGTGACCTTGCCTTGGAAGCCGTCCCGGCGCGCGCCCAACAAAACGTCGACCATGGTCAGACCCGACCCGATCAGCGCCATCGACTTGGCGCTTGTGAGCCGGTCGCGGGGCAAGAGGTCGAAAGGCGCAAGCGCTGCATTGCCGGAGGATGCCGTGAGCCCATAGGCCGTGGCAAGCAGTACGATGTCGGCGCTCATCGGCTCCGCGCGGTCGAAGTGAAGACGGAAGCGGCCGCCGTCCTTGATGCAAGCGGTGGCCACGGCAGTGACGAGTTTGAGCTCCACGTCGCGCCTCGCCTCGACCGTCTCGAAGAAGCGCTGGCGGACATATTCGCCGAAGAGTTGGCGCGGCAGAAATGTGTGGGCGAGGCCCTCATGTAGGCCCGCATGGTTTTCGCCCTGGTCGATCTGGCGAAAGGTCCAGTTTAGAAAATCGCCTGGCTGGCCGGCGCGGATCGAGAGGTCGCGCGTGCGCACATTGAAAAGATGCAAGGGATGATGGGCACCATAGGCCAGGCCCCGCCCGAGCGAAGCGCTCGGCTCCACCACGACCAGGCGGAACGGTTGGTCGATGCGGGCAAGGCAGGCAATCGCCGCCGCCGCGCCGGTGAATCCACCGCCGATCACGCACAGAGTGAGTGGCACCTTCCGCATCACAGCCCCCGGGGTCTTGCCCATGCAGGACTGAGTCCTTAGGCCAAACCAAAGCGCGGAATAAAGACGGGGCCGTGGCCCGGGCATTTGGCGGACAGGCTTCAATCTGCGGTATTTGGGCGCAACCGGGAATCGCATACCCACATCTGCGTCGATCTCTGGCAACAGCTTGCGCCTTTCGCGGGATGACAATATCTGCTTGCTTATTTCAGGCTGGCGATGTCGATGACGAAGCGATAGCGGACATCGCCCTTGAGCATGCGCTCGTATGCCTCGTTGACCTTATCGATCGAAATTACCTCGACGTCCGCCGTCACTCCGTGCTCGGCGCAAAAATCGAGCATCTCGTGGGTCTCGCGAATGCCGCCGATCAGCGATCCCGCGAGGCTCCGGCGTTTCATGATGAGCGATGGCGCCGAAATCGTAGCCGGTTCGGGCACCCCCAACAGCACCATGATACCATCGCGGTGCAGCAGGTTGAGATAGAGGTTGTAGTCGTGTGTGGCCGACACCGTGTCGAGGATGAAGTTGAAGCGGTCGGCATTCTCCTTGAAGATTTTCTCGTCGCGCGTGGCGAGGAAGTCGTCGGCGCCGAGTCTCAGGGCGTCCTCACGCTTGTTCGGCGAGTGGCTGAGCACGGTGACATGGGCACCCATGGCGTGGGCAAGCTTCACCGCCATGTGGCCGAGGCCGCCCAAGCCCACCACCGCGACCTTGTCGCCTGGCTTCACGCCGAAATGCCGAAGCGGCGAATAGGTGGTGATGCCGGCGCAAAGCAGCGGTGCCGCCCGCTCTAGCGGAATGCGGCTTGGGATGCGCGGCACGTAATTTTCATCCACCGTGATGCGCGTGGAATAGCCGCCATAGGTCGGCGTCTTTCCGTCGCGCTCGTAGCCATTATAGGTGAGCGTCATGCCGCTCTCGCAATATTGCTCCTCGCCAGCGCGGCAGGCTTCGCAGGCGCGGTCGGAATCGACAAAACAGCCGACGCCAACGATGTCGCCCTTTTTCCACTTGCTCATATGGGCGCCCGTCTCCACGACCTTGCCCACGATCTCGTGGCCGGGCACCATGGGGAAGATCGAGCCGCCCCACTCGTCGCGGGCTTGGTGGATGTCGGAATGGCAGACGCCGCAATAGAGAATGTCGATCAGCACGTCATGGGCGCGCGGCTTGCGGCGCTCGATAGACCAGGGTGCGAGCGGCGCTTTCGCGGACTTTGCGGCGTAGGCCGGGGTCTTCAGGGTGGCTTTGGACTCAACGAGCGTATCCATGAGAGCTCCTGTTGTTTGGGGACGCAGTCCACGCGGTTCAAACGCGTAGGTGTGTCTTGGGTTTGACTCTATCCACTCTGAGGGTAGGGGGTCATGGGGTCGCACTCCCATGCCTTCGGGCGCCGCAAACCCGGGCGCGGATGTGGAAACTTAGGAAAAAGGGCTTTTCGGCAGTGGATCGGCGGCATTATTGGCGCCTAACCGATTCGCGTACCCTTTGGTGTGACACGATCAAAGCCTGGCAACCGGATCTCTAAAGGAGGCAAGCATGGCGACTGCAGCATCCGGGAAAGTTGGTATTTTCACATATGACGCAGCGCGCTCAGACGCGTTGAGCGAGGTTTTGGCGCAGAGCTGGTGGGTCGTAGGCTTGCGCGGCATTTTGGGCATCATCTTCGGCCTGATCTGCCTGCTCACTCCGGGCATCGCAGTGCAGGTGTTCGTCATCCTGTTCGCAGCCTATATGCTCGTCGACGGCCTGTTCGCGATCATTTCCGGCGTTCGCGCCGCCCGAAATGGCGAGCGCTGGGGCCTGCTTGTCCTCGAAGGCGTCGTCGACCTCGCCGCCGGCGCGGTAGCCGTTCTCTGGCCGGCGATCACGCTTGTCGCGCTGATCTGGGTCATCGCCATCTGGGCCATCGTGTCCGGCGCGCTGATGCTAGCCGCGGCCTTCGGCCTCAACCTCGATCACGGCCGCTGGTGGCTTGCCCTTGGCGGCATCGCCTCGATCATCTTCGGTGTCCTGCTGGTCATCGAGCCCCTCATCGGGGCCGTCGTGCTGACCATGTGGATCGGCGCCTATGCCATCGTGTTCGGGGTGATGTTGCTCGTACTTGCCTTCCAGCTCCATTCAAAGCGCGAAGCGCAAGTGCGGAAAGCCCCCGCCGCGGCGAAGAAGGCCTGACCTGTCGAATCCCCGGGGGGCATCGCCCCCCTGAGGATCAGGTTGTCGCGCATGCCGTCGCGTGGCGCTACGCACCTCAGGCCATGACGCCCAAGGAACATGACGGCCGGGTTGATCCCGTTCACCCTTCGATGGCCCGTGGCTCAGCGATGCGCGATGCCGGCCATTGCATTATCCTGGCCAATCCTGAGCCCGAGGATTTGCCATGCAACAAGCTGGCCCTGCGGTGGGCGAGGGCGCCATGGCCATATACTTCGTGCATCGCTATCTGGCCGCGGGATAGCGCGAGCCACTTCCCCATGACAGCGACCAACGTCCCAACGCTCAAGCTCCCCTCCGGCGAGGCCGTACCGCGGCTCGGCCAAGGGACATGGCATATGGGGGAGTCTGCGCGGAAGGCGAAGGAAGAGATCGCCGCGCTCAAGCTGGGGCTCGACCTCGGCATGACGCTGATCGACACCGCCGAGTTGTATGGCGATGGCCAAGCGGAGAGGATCGTGGCCGAGGCGATCGCCGGGCGGCGCGACGACGTCTTTATCGTCAGCAAGGTGCTGCCGCAGAACTCCTCCCGTGCCGGCACCATCGCCGCCTGCGAGCGGAGCCTGAAGCGCCTCGGCACCGACCGTCTCGACCTTTACCTCCTGCACTGGCGCGGGCGCTATCCGCTCAAGGAGACGCTGGGAGGCTTCCAGACCCTGATGGACGCCGGCCTGATCCGGGCCTGGGGCGTCAGCAATTTCGACGTGGAGGACATGGAGGAGCTGGTGGCGCTTCCAGGCGGGGACGCCGTCGCCACCAACCAGGTGCTCTACAATCTTGCCCGGCGGGGCATCGAGGCCGATCTCTTGCCCTGTTGCCGGCGGCGCAGCATTCCCATCATGGCCTATTCGCCTATCGACCAGGGGCGGATCCTGCGCGACCGCACGCTTGGAAGCGTCGCGGCACGGCATGGCGCAACCCCGGCACAAATCGCGATCGCCTCGGTGCTCCGGCAGGAGGACATGATGGTGATCCCGAAGGCCACGACTGAAGCGCATGTGCGCGAGAACCGGACGGCGCTCGATTTTGAACTGAGCCCCGCCGACCTCGCCGAGCTTGCCCGCGCCTTCCCGCCGCCACGCGGCGCGGAGCCGTTGGAGATGCTCTAGAGGTGTGCGCCTCTCGGATCGTCGAGGTCACAAGACACCCCCCCTCCCTTTCCGCCGAACAACTTGCTTTCCCCGACAAGTCCGGGTTCGCAAGATCGTAGCGGAAAGCCCTCCCCCTCAAGGAGGGAAAGATGCGCCGGCCAGCGCTCTCCCCCTCCCCCTTGCGGGGCAGGGATAGGGTGGGGGGTATTTCCCGAGCGCAGTCAACTGGCCCCCGCTGCATCGGTGTCATCATGGCGTCATGTAATTTCGCTGTTGAGTGCGGCAAGCGCCCATCGCGCTCTGAGTCGCAATTTGACGGGGGAAGCCTGCCGTTGCACTGGATGCCCTGGGTCTTTCTCTCCATGCCATCCTGTTCGAGGTAGCCGGCATTACCTCGATGAAGCTGTCGCGCGGCTTCGCCGAGCTTCTCCCGTCGATCGGCGTGTTCGGGTTCTTATCTGCTCGGCGGCCGCCGTGATCCTGGCGCTCAAGCGCCTCCAGCTCTCGGTCGCCTATGCGATCTGGTCCGGGGTTCGCACGGCGCTGACGGCGTTGATCGGCACCGCCGATTTTCGCGAGCCGCTTACCCTTATCAAACTTGGCTCGATCGCCCTCGTCATCATCGGCGTGGCGCGCTTGAGCCTTGCGAGCAAGAGCCCAGACTGATTCTCAAAGCCCGCGACTTACCTGCTAGTCTCGCCCCCCATGGACGGTCTTCTCGGCCAGAGCGAGGGGTTGTTGCGCTTCGGCGTCTTCGTGGGCGTGTTCCTCGTCATGGCGGCGATCGAACTGGTCCGCCCTAAGCGGAGACTCACCGTCTCCAAGGCGCGCCGCTGGCTCACCAATCTCGGTATCGCAGGGATAGACACGCTGGTGTTGCGGCTCATGGCCATGCTTGCGGTGCCGGTGGCGGCGGTCGCCGCGGCGTTCTTTGCGCAAAGCCACCATATCGGCCTGCTCAACCAGGTCGCCTGGCCTTATTGGATCAAGCTCGTGATCTCGCTTCTCGTGCTCGACCTCGCCATCTGGGCGCAGCACCTTGTCTCGCACAAGGTACCGCTCTTCTGGCGCCTGCACCGGGTTCATCATGCCGATCGCGACATCGACGTGACCACGGCGGTGCGCTTCCACCCCATTGAGATCGCGCTCTCCATGTTGTGGAAGATCGTGGTGGTGGTGCCGCTCGGCGCCTCTCCCTTCGCGGTGTTCCTGTTCGAGGTTATCCTCAACGCTTGCGCCATGTTCAATCACGCCAATATTGCGCTTCCTTCCCGGCTCGACGGGTCTTTGCGGCTTTTCATCGTCACCCCCGACATGCACCGCGTGCATCATTCAGTGCTCCGCAGCGAGCATGACCGGAATTACGGCTTCAACCTGTCGGTATGGGACCGCCTGTTCCGGACCTATCTCGCCGAGCCGAAAGCGGGGCAGCAGGGCGTGACCATCGGGCTCACCCCCTATCAGACCGAGGCGCCGACAAGGTTCGGCTGGAGCCTTGTGCTGCCGTTCCGTGGGGGCGGAAAGGGCGAGGGGCGAGTCGGATAAGCGGCTAGAGGAAGCTCATGGGGAAATAGCGCAGGAACAGACTTTCGTAGCGGCCCGAGGCATGCACCTGCTCGAGGGCATAATTGAGGATCTCGACGAGCTGACGGTTGCCCTTCTTCACGGCGATGCCCGCCCCCTCGCCGAAATATTTGGAGTCGAGATAAGGACCACCGCGGAACTCGCAGCATCCGTCGCTCGTCACCCCATTCAGCCAGAAGGTGAGCCCGATGCCGTCGCCAAAGACGAGGTCCACCTGGCCCGCTTCCAAGGCCATCTGCGCGTCGTCCGCGCTCTCGAAAGACACGGCCTCGGCGCTCGCGAAGAACTGCTTCAGAAACGCCTCATGGCCGGTGCCTCTCGCCACGCCGACCTTCTTCCCCGTCACGGTTTTAGGGCGGACATCCTTGAGCTCGCTGTCCTTCCTGGCAATGAAGCGGGCCGGGGTCGCATAGTAGCGCTGGGTGAAGTCGGCTTTGGTGAGCGCGTCGGCGTCGATGCGGATCGAGGCGATGGCCGCATCGGCGTCGCCCTTGTCGAGACTGGTGAAGAGATCCTCCCAACTGACGGGACGGATATCGCATTCTACCGCAAGGGTTTCGCAAATGGCTCTGGCGAGATCGACATTGAAGCCGGTCAGCACCCCCTCCTCGTCGAAATAGTGGAAGGGCGGATAGTCGCTGTCGGTGACGAAGCGGAGCTTTTCGAGATGATGCAAATCGGGCTTCGGGCGGAGCACGTCGCCCTGCCAGACATCGGGAACGATCTCGGTCTTGGTCTGTGCGAAGCCGGGTGCCGCGCCGGCAGTGCTGGCAAGAAGCGCGGCGAAGAACGCCAGCACCTTGGCCGCGCTAGCCCGAGAATCACTCGTGCCGTGTCGGTTCACGGGCTTCTTCTTTGGCCGGGGCCGCCTTGCTAGAATCGAGATTACAGCCTTCACTTGTATAACGCAACACTGCTACTATAAAGTGTGTAACAAACCCAGCGCTTCACCTCGGAGAAGACCCAGCACGGGCTCGCGCGCAGCGTCGAGCTGCCGCCGAAGAGGCTCCCTCAGCTCCAAGGACGATGAGCAGCAAGCACACGCGCATGGAAGCTCCATCGCTGACTCGCCGAGGTCGGCAAAAATCTTCGTTGACTGACGAGCTCGCTCACCCAGCCGCAGAAACGACCTCACGGTCCCTGTGCGCAATTTCCCTCAGCGGCTTTTTACCCACTCTCTCAGGTTCGTGCCCATTTGCGCCTCGGGTTTGCATCGAGCGGCCCTCAAAATAGGCACCACCGTCAATGGCAAGAGATTGGTGGTGAATATCGCCAACGACATGCGCTTGCGACTTTAGAATAACGTCTCCGCCTTGAATCGGACCCTCGACTTTGCCGTCCACCACCACGCGTTCGGCTGAAATGGTTCCAGCCACATGAGCCCCCCGGGCGATAATGAGCGAAGTGCAGTGCAGTTCGCCGTCAATCTGACCATTGACCTCGACTAAGCCCTCCGCAGTGACACTCCCCACAATCTTGAGTCCTTTAGCGATAACCGTTCCGTGACGCCTCGACGCAAACATGGTTTCCTCCTAGGCAAACAAGGACTTATCTAAGCACTAAGTGACTCAGGCAACGATCGAATGAATTTGGCCGGCTTTTCTCTGCGTTCTTCGGCACGTTCGGCCGCCGGGTGCGGCTTTTTTAAACGAGCATCTTGGCTAAGCGCCAGCGGATCGTCGGAGCGGCTCGATTTGCCTTCGAAATACGCTCCCTGCTCGACGGCGAGATTCTGATGCAGAAGATCACCTTCAACGTGAGCGGTGGATTGCAGGGTTACCCGTAGCGCCCGCACCGCGCCAACTAGGCGCCCGCGGATTACTACGTCCTCAGCTTCGACGTTGCCCTCGACTTGCGAATTTTCGCCAAGAACTAGCGAGGCGCAATGGACATCGCCTTGAACGTGGCCGTCGAGATGAACCTCGCCTTTTGCAATCACATTCCCGATAATCGTCAAATCTTCGCCGATTGTCGAGGCTCCGGCTCTGCTGCGAGCGGATTGATGGATTGTATCCGTCTGCATCTGACCCCCAAATCAGCCGGCAGCTATGCAGGCCGACCGTAACCATAGCTTTTCTTCTGTTGGTTGAACACCCCCGGGCGGGGAATGTTCTCAGGGCGGCATAGCTTTTTATTCCGCCCACGGCGTAGGTGCCGCGCTTCACGATGCCGCGCGCGGGCAAGCTCAGTGAGCGTCGGCTTGCCCACGCCTAGCAGTCGTTGCAGCGCTGCCGTCGAGACTGTGTTGTCCATGCGGCAATTTTAATTGTCCGCTGCCACATGACAAAGCCAGAGCATGAATCAGGAAGGGCCTGCCTCTGGACCAGGCCCTTCCACTAGGAGGATCACATGCACTTAAAAACGAACTAGCCCTTGCACGCCTTCATGGCGGCCATGGCCTTCTCGGCCCTTGCCTTGGTCTTATATTTTCCCATCATTTTCATGCCTGCTGGCAGACTGGTCACCACCGAGCATTTCTTGGTAGCGTTATCGAGGCCCACAAAGTATGGCCCGGCCTCCAAGGCTAAAGCGGGCGCGACAAACGCGCCAACCAGAGCGGCTGCGACGATATACTTCCTCATTCTTGTCTCCTTGGGACGAACTTGCCGCCAAACAATGGCAAGCCAAGAAAAAAGCACATTCTTTGGCGACCTACCAGATCAATTGTTCGTAACAAATTTAGGAACCGCGTCTCAAGCGGACGGCCTGGGTTGATCCACTGACCTACCCTGCCAGCGATTCTTGCAGCGAGCGCAATTCCGGGAGGCAGCGCCCCCCGCAATCGTGCAAGCCGGGAAGAACCTAATAGCCCGTCGGGCCACGCCCTCAGCTGCTCAGAAGATGGGCGGTGAATTTGCCTCAACCTTCATAGGGAGATCGATCTGCGCTTTCTCTTAAAGCCCCTCCAGCGGAGTCATAGAGTCCTCGCCCCCAAGCTGCGCCGCCGCAAGCCCAAGGGTGGGCAACTCGCATTGCGGGAGGTGTCGAAGGAGCTGGCAGCGCGTAACTTTCTCAACGAGCGTGGCAAGCCCTACGCCGCGAAGTCTGTTGCCAGCATGTTGGGCTGACAAGCGGAGGTGGCAACGCCTCGCGGTGGCCGGTGGAACCACTGTTCGGTGCGGAATCTGCTCCAGCGGCGCGACGTTTAAGCATCCGCTTTGGAGGATGGCGGACGGGCGTGCTGCAGCGTTGCAGTTCGCAGAGATATGCCAATAGCGGGACGTGCCCATACGAGGCAGTCCCCGGCTGAAAGAAGGGCCGGCTTCGACGCGCTATCGAGTCCGCGCCTTGGCTCCTATATGCTTAGCGGAAAGCACGGAGGCGACCGATGGCAAAACTCACGCGACCGCTGCACGAGCTGGTCAGGGGTGCCCATATGGAAAATGAGGACTGGTGGAGGCTTGCTTTCGACACTGAAGCCAAGCGCCTCTATGTTGAGCATGAATGGAACCATACGGACACGTGGCTGCGGCCCGCCCGTTCAAACAGTGGTTCTGCAGAATTTGATATCAACAGCTTCCTTGCTGAGGGTGAAGCGCCCGCCCAAGCAGAGTTGCTGCAAATTATCGAGGGTCTGTTCGAAAATGGGGTCAGGTGAGAATGCCCAAAGGCTCTAAAGGCGAGAAGAGACCCGCCGACGTGATCGGCAATGCCCTCCGCGTCATGGAAATAGCGAAGGGTTCCAACCGACTTCCAACCACTTCCCTTCCACCCCCAATACCCCCCTATCTTCAGAGGTGAAACTCCCTCCCTGAAAACCCAAAGTGCGTGGGAAGGGTACATAACCATGAATGGCTCCCATCCGACGACTTCAATTCCTACCCCCAGGGGGTGGGTCCAACCTTGGGGCAGGTGGCGGAGGTCTGAGCGTCGCGAGCGACCGCGCGACGGCGTCGTAATTCGGGTCAGCCTGAACCCCGATCAGACGGACACCGCCGAGAACAAGTCGTTCAATCTCCAGTGCGGTGACTACGCCGAGACCCTCGACACCACGGCGGACGTTGACTGGTAGTGTTGTAGGGCCAGTGGCGCCTGGGAAGTTACCTTCCTCGTTGCGTGGTGTGCCACGGCAACGTGGCACGTCCAGATGCCCGACCCCAGTTCAGGCACCCTGGACGCAGAGCTTGGCTTTGCCGACAAGCTCTGCCGGGGCTCGCCGCAAGACGACGTGCTTGACGTCATTAGCCTGCGTAACCAGGGCATGTTGATGATCCGGGTGCTCGCGATAACGGACCTGCTCGATGCTTACATAAAGCGCGGTCGCGAGCAGGGAGCAGCCGCAAAAGACAAGTGACGTCCGCCCTTCCGAAAAAAGTTGCAGCGAGCGAAATGTCGGGGTGCAGCGCCCCCGGTCTGGATGGGTGCCGGAAAGGACCACCGCCCTCTGTACGTTAACTGTTCGGGCTTATAGTCGCCGCCGTAATAGCCGGGCCAATGACGAAGTGGCCGTGTCTTCCGTGATGGAAGTGGTCATGGCCATCATGGTGGTCATGGTCATTGAAGGCGTAGCGCCTATTGCCGTAAACGTGACCGTGGTCCCTCAAGGCATAGTTGCCATGAGGCCCATAACCACGGTCCCTCAAGGCATAGTTGCAATGAGGCACATAACCACGGTCCATATGGCTCATCCGGCCCGGCCCGCTGCGCAACGCCAATCCGCCGCCGCCGCCGTGGAGTGATTGATATGAGGCTGGAAACCTATTGCGCCCTTTGTAGCTCTTGGAGCTTGTGCGACGACATCATGCCTGTGCCTGTCGACACGACGCCATTTGTCGACACCGCAACATCCATTGTCGACACCGAGCTCGACAAGCGGAAGGCCTATCAGAGGGAATGGCTACGCAAGAAGAGGGCGTCGGCATGAGCGCTCCCATCGTCTCTGGAGCGGGATCCGACCTAGCTATGTCAATAGTAGCACCAGGTCCAAACGCCGTTCCACAAGCACCAATAGCCTCCGCCTCCACAGCCGCCGCAACCCCCCCAAAGCCCCCAGCCTACGCAGCCTCCGCAGCCTCTGCAGCCGTGGCAGCCTCTGCAACCTCCGGCGCGGGCGCAGCCTACTCCGGCGCGGGCGCAGCCTACTCCGGCGTGGGCGCAGCCTACTCCGGCGTGGGCGCAGCCTCCGCAG
>JBARKP010000107.1:0-5830 GCA_049801475.1 Methyloceanibacter sp. | reverse complement strand
CGAAAAGGGGCAGATCATGACTGCGTTCAATGCCGTGCGTTTCAAGGTGAAGGCGGGGCGCGAACAGCAATTCCTCGACGCTCACAACAAGGTTGCATTCGCGTGGCCTGGGCTTAGGCACGTCAATGTCATCAAAACCGGCGAGCATACCTTCTGCGTCATCGCTGAATGGACCGACATGGATGCGATTGTCAACGCACGTGACAGAATGATCGCGACGCTCGACTCGTTCCGCGACACCCTTGAAGACCTTGGGGGCGGGCTCGGCGTCACCGACCCGACCTCCGGCCCGGTGGTGAAGGCGCTGAAATAGGAGGCCGTAAGCGGCGTCGTCTATCAGTCGTCGGCGGATCAAGACTCAGCACTTCCGGCTGCGTTTTCGTCGAACTTCTACGATGGAGGAGTCGAACAGCCGACCAAATTTGATCTCGTCATCAATCTCACAACCGCCAGGGCGATCGAGCTGACGATTCGTCAGAATTATTACCTCGTCGGCGATGGCCCGAAGGTGAGGCAGGAATACCTGCGGGAAAGCGCTCTTCAATCTTGCAGCGGGTAGGATAAACTCTGTGTGCCGCCGATCCAGAAGCGCAGGCAATGAGAAATCCGGTTAGTGGCCGCGATGCAGCAGATTGCGGATTGGCTCAAAGCGCTCGGAATGTTCGAGTATGCGGAGCGTTTTGCTGAAAACCGCATTGATCTCTCCGTCCTCCCCGACTTGACCGATCAGGACTTGGAGAAGCTAGGCGTGCTTCTCGGTGATCGGCGTAAAATGCTGCGGGCGATTGCCAAGCTCGAAGGTGTTGAGAATAGCGGACCCGTTGTCGCCGTTGTGGCTGCGGCATCTGCCGTACCGCTTCCTGCGGACACTGCCGAACGCCGCCAGGTCACGGTGATGTTCTCGGACCTCGTCGGTTCGACGGCAATGTCCGCCCGCATGGACCCTGAGGATTTGCGCGAGGTTATTTCCGCTTATCAGATATGCGTCGCCGAGACCGTTCGCCGCTTCGGCGGGTTCGTGGCGAAATACATGGGCGACGGCGTCCTCATCTATTTCGGCTATCCGCAGGCCCATGAGGACGACGCCGATCGGGCGGTACGGGCCGGACTTGAGCTGATTGGTGCCGTCGGTGCGATCAAGACAAGCGTTCCACTGCAAACCCGTGTTGGCATTGCGACCGGGCTGGTCGTGGTCGGCGACTTGATTGGCTCGGGCGAGGCGCAGGAGCGCGGCATTGTCGGCGAGACGCCGAACTTGGCTGCGCGTCTGCAGGGGATCGCCGAGCCGAACATGGTGGTCCTCGCCGAGGGTACGCGAAGGCTTCTCGGCAATCTGTTCGAGCTGCAGGACCTCGGGGCAAAGGACCTCAAGGGCATCGCCGGGCCGGCGCGGGCCTGGGCGGTGCTGCGCGCGAGTTCGGCGGAAGGCCGCTTCGAGGCACTGCACGCGAGCGGCCTGACCGACCTAGTCGGGCGGGAAGAAGAATTTGAATTACTGCTTCGGCGCTGGTCGAGGGCCAAGACCGGTAAAGGCCAGGTGGTGTTGCTCTCCGGCGAGGCCGGTATTGGCAAATCGAGGCTTACGGCTGCGCTGCTGGAAAACATCGCTGCCGAGCCGCACACGCGTTTGCGCTACTTCTGCTCGCCGCAGCACACCGACAGCGCGCTTTATC
Source organism: Methyloceanibacter sp. (assembly GCA_049801475.1). Taxonomy (GTDB): domain Bacteria; phylum Pseudomonadota; class Alphaproteobacteria; order Rhizobiales; family Methyloligellaceae; genus Methyloceanibacter. The sequence continues at coordinate 4,157 of JBARKP010000107.1, read as the reverse complement.
CTATCATCGGCCAGATGGAACGCGCCGCTGGATTGGCCCACGACGACACTCCGCAAGTGAAGCAAGAGAAACTCGATGCGATGCTGGCGCAGACCTCGACCTCGATCGAGAACGCGGCGCTATTTGCCGAAATGCTGTCGCTGCCGAACAATGGACCTTATCCCGCGCTCGAGCTGACGCCGCAGCAGCGCAGGGAGAGAACGCTGGAAGCCCTGACCATGCAACTTGCAGGATTGGCCGGACAACAACCGGTGCTGATGATCTTCGAGGATTTACATTGGATCGATCCGACGAGCCTCGAAGCGCTCAATCGGGCCGTGGGCCGGATCAAAACTCTTCCGGTGCTGCTCATCATAACTTTTCGCCTGGAGTTCAATGCGCCGTGGGCGGGACAGTCGCATATGACGAACGTGACGCTCAACCGGCTTGGGGCGCGTGAAGCAGCCGCCATCATCGCACGCCTTGTTGGGAACAAGGAGCTATCGGCGGATGTGATGGCGGAGATTGTGGAGCGCACCGATGGCATTCCTCTGTTCGTGGAGGAGATGACAAAGGCCACGCTTGAGGCGGAGAACGAGGGCGCGGCGCGACACACGGTGGGGGCAGTTCCGGCCACGGGCCTTGCTGTCCCAGCAAGCCTGCACGCCTCCCTGATGGCGCGGCTCGACCGGCTCGGCCCCGCCAAGGAGGTGGCGCAGATTGGGGCGGCGATCGGGCGCGAGTTTTCACACGCGCTGCTGACGGAGGTGGCGCGCAAACCCGAGACGGAGCTGGGAACGGCGCTCGACCGTCTCACGGCGGCTGGTTTGCTGTTCCGGCAGGGCGTACCGCCGCAAGCGAGCTACCTGTTCAAGCATGCCCTGGTGCAGGACGCGGCCTATGGCACGCTGCTGCGCGAGCGGCGACGTGCGCTGCACGTGCGCATCGCCGAAGCCCTGGAGAGCCAATTCGCCGAGATTGCCGAAACCCAGCCGGAGTTACTGGCGCGTCACTACACCGAGGCCGGGCAGATCGAGAAGGCCGCGTGGCTGTGGGGAAAAGCGGGACAGCGGTCGCTGGAGCGCTCGGCGCTTGTTGAGGCTGTGGCGCAGCTGACGCGTGCGCTTGCCCAGATTGCGGCCTTGCCCACCACGCACACGTTGCGCAGCGAGCAGATCAAGCTTCAGGTGGCGTTGGCGAGCACGCTCTTTCACGTCAAAGGCTACACATCACCAGAGACGATTGCGGCCTTTGAACGGGCAGATACGATGATCGAGCAGGCGGAGGCGTTGGGCGAGCGCCCGGAGGGCGACGATACGCTGCTTCGCTTTTCAGTGCTGTATGGCCAATGGACTGGCAATTTTACTGCGGGAAATTTTGCAAGAGCGGCCGAAATAGCCAAGCAGTTCCTTGCGGTGGCAGAAAAGCAAACTCTATCTGCACCTTTGCTTATGGCGCACCGAGTCATGGGAGCGACTCTCGCAATTTCGGGAGAATTTCAGGCTGCCCGGTTGCATCTGGATCGAGCGGTTGCTCTTTACGTGCCCGAGGAACACAGGTCACTGGCGACCAGATTTGGTCAGGATATCGGTGTCGCAGCATTGAGTTACCGGTCAGTGGTCCTGTACCGCCTAGGCTATCCCGAGAGTGCCCTGAGGGATGCCGACCAGGCATCCGAGTCCGCACGAGACCTCGGCCAAGCCGGCACCCTCATATATGCGGTATTCATAGGTGCTATTTTGGAGATACTGTGCGGCAGGTTTCGCGTAGCCGAAGCGCGCGTCGAGGAACTATTTGCGTTGTCCGAAAAATATGGATTACCATTTTGGAAGGGGATCGGCGAGCTCCTGCGTGGCTGCGTCTTCGCCGCAACTAATCGGGCTGATCAGGCGACCCAATTGATTGACTCCGGCTTATCGGCGCTAGCAGCTTCCGGGGCGAAGTATCTCACACCTTTCAGCCTCACTTGGTTGGCCCGCGCGCATGCGGCATGCGGCCGAGTTGCTGAGGCCCAGAACGCGCTCTCGGAAGCGCTCGATGCAGTCAACATGACGAATGAAAGATGGGATGAAGCCGAAATTCATCGAACCGCCGGCGAGCTTGCGGTTTTGCTTCCTCATGCTGACTCCGACATGCGCGAATCGCATTTCCAACAGAGTCTCTCAATAGCTCGCCGACAAGGCGCGAAGTCGCTGGAACTGCGTGCCGCGATAAATCTTGCCCGGCTGTGGCGCGACCAGGGTAGACGGAATGAAGCGCGTGAATTGATCGCGCCAATTTTCGATTGGTTCACGGAGGGCTTCGGTGTGCCCGACCTAATAGAGGCCAAAGCGCTAATGGAGGAGTTACGGTAATTTCGATCACTACCTCGACGGCAAATCTGGCAATAATCTCGACAACATAAGAAACGCTTGCGAACCAAGGAGGCACGCGATGAGCGAAGCACTCAAGTTCCTTCTCCCCGACGATAGAATTCCAAGGGCTTGGTACAACCTTGTCGCCGATCTACCGAAGCCGCTGCCGCCGGTCCTCAATTCGGCCACCGGCAAACCGGTCGGTCCAGAAGATCTCGCGCCGCTGTTTCCGATGTCGCTCATCCTGCAAGAGGTCTCAGCCGAGCGTGAGATCGAGATTCCCGGTCCGGTGCGCGATATCTACAGGCTATGGCGTCCGACGCCGCTGCGCCGGGCGCGGTCGCTCGAGCTCCTGCTCGATACGCCGGCGCGCATCTTCTACAAAGACGAAACTGCAGCACCGACGGGCAGCTTCAAGCCGAACGAATCGGTCGCTCAGGCCTTTTACAGCCGCGAGGCAGGCGCCAAGAAGATCGTCAGCTTTACCGGCGCCGGGCAGTGGGGCTCCGCTCTGGCGTTTGCCGGGAAGCGCTTCGGACTCGAAGTCAAGGTCTTCATGGTCAAGGTCAGCTATGACCAGAAGCCCTATCGGCGGGTATTGATGGAAACGTACGGCGCAACCTGCATCCCGAGCCCAAGTACTGAAACCGAGGCCGGCCGTCGTGCGCTTGCGGCTGATCCGGCTTCGCCCGGCAGTATAGGAATTGCCGTTGCCGAGGCGTTTGAAGTTGCTGCGACGGACCCAGATGCGCACTTTGCGACCGCCAGCGGGCTCAATCACCCGCTGCTTCATCACACGGTGATCGGGCTCGAGGCGCTTGAGCAGATGGAAATGGCGGGTTATTGGCCGGACATCATTGTCGGTTGCGTGGGTGGTGGCTCGAATTTCTCAGGATTCGCAGCGCCCTTCCTCGGCAAGATGCTCCGTGAGAAGCGCAACTTGCGCGCCATAGCAGCGGAGCCTGCTGCTTGTCCGTCGTTGACCCGCGGGCGCTACGCCTACGACTTCTTCGACTCCGCGCACACCGGACCACTGGTGAAGATGTACACCTTGGGCTCCAATTTCATGCCGCCCGTTTTTCATGCCGGGGGCCTGCGCTTTCACGGCATGGCGCCTCTGGTAAGCCATTTGAAGGACCTCGGACTTATCGAAGCGGTCGCATTGCCGCAGAAGTCGTGCTTCGAGGCTGGCGTCATGTTCGCCCGCGGCGAAGGCATCGTGCCGGCGCCGGAAGCGAATCATGCGATACGCGTTGCCATCGATGAAGCACTCAGGTGCAAGCAAGAGGGCAAGGCGCGCACGATAGTCTTCAATCTATCTGGCCACGGTAACTTCGACATGCAGGCGTATGCCGATTACTTCGCCGGCAAGCTTGATGATCGCGAACTCGACCAAAGGGCGCTCGACACTGCGTTTGAGGAACTGCCACGCGTGGCAGCCGCATAGACGCGTCTTCGCAGTCCGTGCCAACGCCCCGATTGCCTATGGTCCCTGCGCATCGTGACGGGGCCGGAGGTAGTATCCTGGGGATTGCGCGCGTCGATGAGCATGGCGCGGCTCTGGCGAGTGGGATAAAGCCCGCGATCTTCTCGCTCCGGTTTATAGCTGGTTCACCGAAGGCTTCGACACGCTCGATCTGAAGGAGGCCAAGGCCTTGCTCGGGGAACTGCAAGCCTGACCAGCGCTTTCAAAATCGCCCGGCTTTGTTGCAGCGCATGAGTCTGGAAGTGATGTGGTGGACCGTGCCCGCTCCCAGCAACGAGGTGCCCTAGGGTGATCGTTGCGATCGAATCACATCAGGGAGCCATCGACATGCAAGTCAC
>JBARKP010000106.1:0-7698 GCA_049801475.1 Methyloceanibacter sp. | reverse complement strand
GTCCGAGTGCACCCGCACCGCTCAGGCCAAGGATAACGGGCACGCCGGATTCAACATAAGGTAAAATCGCAGCGCCGATGTTCGCCTTCTCGAAGCAGAGTGTCGCAATCGGCCATTCGTGCGGGTTACAGCAAGGACACCGCCCGCCAGATAGGGTCGGAGAACCTGTCAAAACCTGACATTGCCGCCGAAATCGCGAAACTCCGGAAAGCGCAGTCTGAGCGCACCCAGGCAGACTCGGATGACGTAATCTACCACCTGACGAAGATCGCCCTGTTCTACCCCATGGACTACATCAGGATCGGCGAGAACGGCTACCCCTTCCTCGATCTGAGCAACCTGACCCGCGATCAATCGTTGGCGCTCAAGGACTTCAACGTCGAGGACTACAAGGAGGGGCGTGGCGAAGATAGCCGCGACGTCCGCAAGGTCCGCGTCTCTTTCCAGGACAAAGTCAGCGCGCTTGAGAAGCTTGGCAAGCACCTCGGCCTGTTCATGGGCAAGGGGGAGGCCCAAGGCAAAGCTCTTGCCGAGGATGCCGCTCACCAAGACAGGCTCCGGGCAGAGCTCGAGGAGAAGATGAAGCCACTTCAGGCAGCGCTCGAGGCCCGCGCTAAGGGACACTGACCACTGGCTCAATATCGCCGAGTGATTCTCTCCCCCGCCAACAGGCTCGAATATCTCGGACCGGCGCTGTGGGAGATGCCATTGCGCCTCGGGCATATCGTCAGGCTGAACAGCGGAGGCCCTCTCATGCTGGTGGTCGACGCCATGCCTGGCGAGACACTGATTACCGGTGGCCTATCGGGCCCGGGTCGAGGGGAAAAACGTTGTGCGCGAGTGGGACCTCCCGCGCGGCATGGTGCACCGGGTCCGGAACGCCTGGAAGATGATAGTCCCGAAAATGCGGACCAGACATGTGCCAGTGGAAATTCTTCGATTTCACGTACAGCCCGAACATGTCCGCCAGTAGGATATTGAGTGCGCCGGATTGCGGGGATACGCATTACGGGGCTGAGTAGGAAAACTGGCACTTACTGGAGCCAGCTCTAAACCACAATCGCAGCCTTGCTACTGTGACTTGTCCGCAACGTCACAAAAGGAAAGGGCGCCCGCCAGGGTAGCCGACGAGCTAATGTGGTCCGCGCGGTTCACTTCGGACAACTCCATTGCTAGAGTCTGAAGCGGTGATAGAGGGAGACGAGCCATGCGCGACATTCGAAGCGACCTGCAAGAGCGTGTTAATCTGATGGGGGAGCGGATCAAGGCTGCTAATGCCCGTTGTGAAGAAAAGGTCAAGCAGCTCCAAAAAGAACGTGATGCGACGGTCGCCGACCTGAAGTCGGGGATCGCAATGATGGGGAAGCTCATGGAATTCGATCAACGGCAAATGGGCAACGTCGCACCAGCGGAGAATCGGCCAGTGTCGCCGAAGCTTTCGCTCGCATCAGGCTGATCGTAGATCGGTCGGTTGTCAAAGGGCGATAGAGCCAAGATGCGGGAAGCGCAAACCCCCCATGCGGGCCGAAGCCGACGCTGCAGCAGCCAATCACCGTTGACTTCGCCCTACGCTCGCTCTCAGATCGGCGAGGACCGTGACCGCGCGACCTGTTCGAAGCCCCATCACTGAGATCCCGTAACGACCGCGCGTCGCCAAGCCGCCACTCGCGGTAAGTTTCCTGCCGCAGGGGACCCCGGCACGGCTCGGCGACCGGCACGTCCGAAGGTCAGATACATTCCTAGCAGCAGTTAACAGCGCGAGCGGGGTCACCTATACCCGGGAAACCCCTCTCGATGCCTGCAGCGCGAACCTTTTGAGCTTAGCCGAATCGGTTTCGCCGACCGACGCAAGTGCGACGATCGTCGTCGTGAGCCGGCTCCGTGCAGACTTCGCGTCGATGATATCGCCGCGGCTTTTGAGCTCTCGCCACGCCTGCTCCAAGGCGTTGTCCATCAGCGAAAGCGTCTCGGGCCCATAGATTCTCGGAAGTTCGTCAAGTCGCATGACTCTTCCTCCCTATCAGGAGTGGGCAAATCCAACGCTGTGCCCCAGTCACGTCCTTGTGCCGATTGTTAACCTATTATAGCGCTTCGGATGCTCGAAGGCGAGTCGCTTCGCGCGCACCTGCCGCTTTGCCACCGGGGTTCAGTCCTCATCGAGGTGAGCAGAGGCAAACGAAGGGACCATCGGTGTGCGCCTTGCCGACTTCACCAGGCACGTAGCAGTACTGCCCGCCCGCGCCGATCATGCCGCTTCTGATTTCTGTAGGGGGCGCGCCCTTGACGTGGCCCGCGCAGACAAAGGCGTCCGGACGCCCGCCGACGGTGACCGGAGTCCGGCAGACCGCCTCGCAAGGGGCCCCCTCCGATTGAACCCAGTGCGTGCGGGCTTCCGCCTGTCCGCACCAGACCAATCCTAAACAGGCGAAGAGAAACGAAAATCGCATCACATCCTCCACTTGGCCCGTCGCATCGGGCACTCAGAGCGCCTAGGGTGTCAACAAAGAATTGGGCGGCAATGCGTCCGCCTTGCGCCCCAGGGCCCATCTTACCAATGCGGACGCTTCTTTACTGCTGAGTCGGGGTTGACCTAAGCGCTGGGTGACGGGTGAGTACGGGCTCGGGACGGTAGAAAGGGCTGGCCTCATCGCTTGGACCCATCGTTTGGGCCATGAACGTACCATTTTGTGGTCCCATTTTTGCGTAACAAGGGGTTATGAGCAAAGGGCACCAATTGGACGTGGTCGCGCAGGAAAATCCCACCGCCCGGCTAGGCTGGCGTTTTGCAGTCGGGGTGGTCCTCATCGTTGGCGGATATGCGGCATGGTCGCTCATTCCGGTGGCTGTCGCCACCGATCTGCATCCCGGAGCTAAGTCGGTGATCACAGCGCTATTGGGGGCAACCCCGTTTATGACCAAGGTTGCTGCCATCGCCCTCATGGGCAGACCTGCCTATGATTTTTTCAAGCGCAGCGTTTTTAAGTCTCTGCGCCTCCCGACAATTTGACGGCGACGTCGTTCCCTCCATGCGCCTAGTTCGCCCGGCGGGTTGACCTCCGCGGAAGACGCTCGGCCGGCCTCCCAAAATCTTCTTATTCGCGGAGATAGGATATCACAGCGCATCGCCTTCCGTCGCGCGGGACAACACGAGCGCGCCGCCCAGGGTCGCCAATTTCGCAAGCGCCTCGTCGCGCGCCTGCCGGCTTCCGCCCCCGGCCGGCTCACGCCAAGAAGTCTCTGCAGCATGCCATGGATGCCGGCGATATAGGCCTTGCGGAGGCCGCTGCGCGGGACGTCGCGCGCGCAACCTCATTGCAAAGCGCCGCAGCGGGGCAACCGCTCCAATCCGCCCGACCATCCCGCACAGCTATGATTGGGCTTGCGTGCGTTTGCATCGCTAGGTCACCCCGAGGGGGCGTCGACATGGTTGCGCGCGACGGCTTCTGGCTGCACATAGGGTCAAAGTCCTGAAGCCCCCTAAAGAAAGCGATGCGCGCCCATGTCCCTCTCAATGTATCAGGCCTCGGTGCCGGCATTTCTAAAGATGCTAAACAACCTCTCCAGCTTCTTGGAGAAAGCCGACGCATTTGCCACGGAGCGCAAGATCGACGCAGGAGTCCTGCTCAACTGGCGGCTTGCTCCCGACATGTTTGCGCTTGTCCGTCAGGTTCAGATTGCGGCGGACTTCGCCAAGGGGACCCCGGCACGCCTCGCCGGCGTCGAGGTCCCGAAATACGCCGACGAGGAGACGACCTTCGCCGAGCTCAAACAACGTATCGCCAAGACGGTGACATTCGTGCAGGGCTTCAAGCCCGCTGACATCGACGGCTCCGAGGATCGCGACATCACGCTGATGGTGGGTGGGCAGGAGATGCGCTTTAAGGGTCAACCGTACCTCTTGCACTTCGCCTTGCCGAATTTCTACTTCCACGTCACCACCGCCTACGACGTCTTGCGCGCTTGCGGCGTGGGGCTTGGCAAGCGGGACTTCATCGGCACAATCTAAATTGCGCATTTCGGGTCCGGCCAGCGTGGTACAGAATAATCCTCGCTGATGGACGAGCGGCTTTCAGACCATGATCGGCTTCGCCCACCGTGGGAAGACCCGAGTTCGCGTCACATGATAAACCTGATCCGACTGCTGAACGAGTTGTCACCCTGGCTGGTGACGCTCCTCGTCGTTGCTGCCGCCGAGGTCTACAGGGTCGATCTTCACCAGGTCGCATACGCGCTGCCCGAGCCCGGCGGCAGCTCGATCCGCAGGCATCTTATTGCCTATGCAAAACAGGTTCGCCACTCCGGTTTGCCATGGCGCTCGGCGTGGCAAGCCCAGCCGCCGCAAGACACCTCGATCATCTGAGCCGGGCGCGGGTTCGCGCGCCACATCTGCTATCCTTGACCCACTTCGCATGGAGCAAGCACCTTGCCGCTGCCCCCCGGGCTTTCAAGTATAGAGTTCGACACCGCCTGCAAGGAGCTGCGTGCCATTGTCGGCGGCGAATGGGTCATGACGAGCGAGGATCGGCTTGCGGGCTATGCTGATCCCTATTCCCCCGGTGTGGCCGGCGAGCATGCTCCGGCCGGAGCCATCCTCCCCGCGAGCCTCGACGAGATCAGGGGAGTACTTGAGGTCGCCAATCGTCGCGGGCTCTCCCTTTGGACCGTCTCCCTCGGTCGTAACTATGCCTATGGCGGAGCCGCCCCCTGCCTCAACGGGTCGATGATCCTCGATCTCAAACGAATGCAAGGCATCGAGGTCAATGCCGAGCTCGCTTATGCCATGGTCGAGCCGGGCGTCAGCTATCTCGACCTGTACAAGTTCATTCGGGACAAGAAGTACGGACTGTGGATCGACTGCACCGATCCCGGCTGGGGCAGCGTGCTCGGCAATACCCTCGAACGTGGGATCGGATACACCCCGTACGGAGACCACGCCGGGCATCAATGCGGCATGGAGGTCGTCCTCGCCAACGGCGAGGTGTTGCGCACCGGGCTTGGCGCCATGGTCGGCAATCCCGCCTGGCCGCTCTACAAATATGCCTTCGGCCCGTCGCTCGATGGGCTCTTCATGCAGTCGAACTTGGGCGTCGTCACCAAGATCGGCGTCTGGCTGATGCCCGAGCCAGAAACCTACGCGGTCGTCGAGATCATGTTTCGGCGGGAGGAGGACATCGTGCCGATGATCGACACGTTGCGCGAGCTCCGTCTCGACGGCACCGTGCCGACCGCGACCATCGCTAACTGGATGCGTATCGCTGCGGGCAACACCACGCGAGCCGAATGGTATGACGGCAAAGGTTCGCTGCCCGAAAGTGCTATCCAAAAACTGATGCGCGACATGGGGATTGGCTATTGGGGCATGCGGTTCGGCCTTTATGGGCCCGCACGGATCGTGGCTGAGAAACTCCGGATCGTGGAGAAAGCCTTCTCTCGCCTCGACGGCGCCGAGATCAGCGTCGCGAAGTACCGGCGAGGTGACAAGATCGCGCCCGAGCATGGAACACTCGCCGGTATCCCGGCCGTCGACTTAATGCCGCTCAACTGGCTTGGTGGCGCCGGCGCTCATATCGAGTGCCCCCTCGTCGTGCCCATGCTTGGTGCCGAATTTCTCGAGCTCTACCGGCGACGCACGGAGCTCTTCAATGCTGAGGGGTTCGACCACTATTGCGGCCTGACCAGCACGACCCCGCGCTGCTTCATCAACACCGGCTCCATCATTTTCGACCGGAGCGACGCGGACCAATCCGAGCGGGCGCAGTCGCTCGGGAGGAAATTGATCGAAGACGCAAGCAAGCGACGCCTTGCCGGCTACCGCGCCCACATTTCCGAGATGGATTTCGTCGCGGCACAGTTCGACTTCAATGCACATTCGGCGATGCGCACCTATGAGCGGCTGAAAGATGCCTTGGATCCAGAAGGCGTTCTGTCGCCGGGAAAGCAGGGCATTTGGCCGAAGGCGCTCCGCAAGACCAAGGACATGGAAGGAGAGACACGGTGAGGCGACGTTCTCTCTGCCCGCCAGGATCACCAGACGTGGATCGAAGAGACTTGCTCAAGCTCGGCGGAGCCGCAGCGCTTGCCACGCTCGCACCGGCTTGGTCCAAGTCTGTTGCGTCCGCCCGGCTCGCGTCGGGGGCCGAAGCGGCGCTCGTTCTCGCCGACTCCCGCTACAGCGACAGCCTGATCTTCGCGCGGAGCCTGGAAAGACGAGGAGCCACGCTTCTTCCCCTTGCTTCGGACTTGGCCGCGGTCTGGTTCGATGCCATCGAGCCGCGGCTGGAGGGGAGGGTGCGAGGAATGGCCGGGCTTACGCTTGAGTCCGACCTGTTCGCGCTGGAGCGTCTGGCCCAGAGTTCAGGGGCTCTGACCCGCTATGTGGGCTGTCATGATTGGCGGTGCCGGACAGGCTCGGCGCACAGGCTTTCCGGCTCAATCAAGCTCGGTGAACTCACGAATACTCTTGCCCGCGGCGAAGGACATTGGGCGCAGGCGCTCGGCGCGGCGCTCATCTTGGCCGCAGAGCAGGACGAAGGAAGGCAGGACGCGAGCATCGTGCTCGACCATGCCGCGGCGTCGGATAGCCCAAGATTCTTCGTCTCCTGGCTGATGACCTGGAGGCGCAAGATTCCATAGGCGATCATACCAGGAGATAGTGTCCGACAAATTGATGTGTTTCCCGGGAGAAGGCGTAGCATAGCCACTCATGGGACAACATAGTAGCAACAGCCTAACTGTTGTCCCGATGTTGTCCCCGGCGACCTTCTGGTGATCTTCAAGGGGAATGGACATGTCGAAGACGACTCTCACCGACCGCAAGCTCAAAGCACTGAAACCCGCCGCCCCCGGCAAGCGCGTCGAGCTGTACGACGCGGTGCTGCCCGGTCTCGCGGTGCGGGTCACGGACACCGGCAAAAAAAGTTTCGTCCTGATCGGCCGCTTCTGCGGCTCTGCGCAATCTTCACGCCGGATGCTCGGGCAATATCCAATCATGCAGCTGGCGCAGGCACGCGCGAAGGCCCGAGAGTGGATCGAGCTGCAGCAATCCGGCAAGGACCCGAAGCCCACGCGCACTAAGCAGATCGCAGTAGTGAGCATGATCAGCGCTTCACATACCTCCGCACCATCTCGGATTTCTCGCAGCCCGTTGACCGAGGAGGCAAAGGCGGCGGTGCCGACCACCCGCAACGTCTGGGACGCGATTTCCGGCCGGTTGCCGCAGGGACGCGCAGCCGGGCTCGCTGCGGCGGGCTGGTGGCGGAGCCACGCGAGTTTCACCGAGTCGCGCGCCGGGCGTTGCAGCTGCTGCACTTCGACGCTGAGAGCGGCGCCCCGGATCCGGAATGGGAAAAGAGGTGCACAGCCGGCTGCTATGACTGTCTGCTGAGCTACTCCAATCAACCCTTCCACCGTCATCTCAACCGGCACTCCGTGCGGGATTTCCTGTCGAAACTGTCCTGTGCCAACGTTGCACCGAGCGCAAATCGCGCGACCTACGATGCGGCCTACGCCCGACTGGTTGGCCTACTCGACCCCGCGTCGAGTTTCGAGCGAAGCTTCCTTGATTTTCTCTATCGGAATCGGTTGCGGCTTCCGGATCACGCGCAGCACACCCCGGCGAGAGACATCGCCGTTCAACCCGATTTCTACTACGAGCGAAACGGCGTACCCGGGGTTTGTATCTTTATTGACGGTCCTCAC
>JBARKP010000105.1:0-2674 GCA_049801475.1 Methyloceanibacter sp. | reverse complement strand
GTGACATTCTCCAGGAACACGGCCGGGATCTTTTCGGCCTTGATCTGGCGGATGATCTTGGCCACGTCCTTGGCGGACGCCTCGCTTTCGGTGCTCACCCCCTCAGGCGCAATGAACTGCATTCCATAGGCCGCGCCGAAATAGCCGAAGGCGTCATGGGTGGTGATGATCTTGCGGCGATCGGGCGCGAGCTTGGCGACGGCGTCCTTCACCTGCGCGTCCATCTGTGTGATCCCGTCGAGGAATTTCGCGGCATTCGCCTCATAGGTTGCCTTGCCCTCGGGATCCGCGGCGATCAGAGTATCGCGAATATTGGCGACGTAGATCTTCCCATTGGCCAGGCTCTGCCAAGCGTGCGGATCGGTGATTTTCTTTTCGTCCTCGATCATCTGCCGAGGGCTAACACCCTTTGTCGCAACGACCACAGTACCCTTGAAGCCGGATGAGTTCTCAAGCCTTGTCATCCAACCTTCGAGCCCGAGACCATTCATGAAAAGGATCTTGGAGGCAGCGAGTGCCTTGATGTCGCCGGGCGTGGGCTCATAGACATGCGCATCGCCATTCGGGCCGACGAAAGTGATCACATCGACACGGTCGCCACCGACTTGGCGGACCATATCGCCAAGAACGCTGAACGAGGCTGTGACCTTGAGTTTATCGGCAGCATTGGCGTCGGAGGGCACGCCGAGCCAAGCCAAGACCAAGCCTGCAAGAGCAATAAATGCATGTCTGTTCATGGTGACTTCCTTTGGCTACACGTTACGCTTCGAGATGTCGGCGTGGCACGAGCTGCCAGACGACGCCGCCTTTCGGTCCGAGCAACAGCGACAAGAGATAGCCCGCGCCGCTGGTGAGAATGATGGCGGGACCTGAAGGCAGGTTAACGTAGTAGGAGGCAAGCAGCCCTATCACGCTCGCGCCAAAAGCCAAGACCACTGCGACCAGAATCTGCCCCGAAATGTCTTGCGCCCAGAAGCGTGCGCTGATTGCAGGCAGCAGCATGATGCCGACCGCCATCAACGTGCCCAGCGCCTGGAAGCCGCCGATCAAATTCAGCACCACGAGGCCGAGGAACAACAAGTGCGTGGGCGAGCTTGCGGCACTGACCGAGCGCAGGAATTGCGGATCGAAGCACTCGACGACAAGCGGGCGATAGATGATCGCGAGCACGGTTATGGAGAGGGTGGCGATCGCAGCGATGAGGATCAGCGCGGCATCGTCAAGCGCAAGCACGGTCCCGAACAGGACGTGCAGGAGATCAATGCTGCTTCCCCGGATCGAGACGATGAGAACGCCGAGCGCAAGCGACACGAGATAGAAGGCGGCAAGGCTTGCATCCTCGCGCAGTACCGTTGAGCGCGACACGACGCCCGCCAAGACGGCGATCGTGATTCCAGCGATAAAGCCTCCAAGCGACATGGCGGAGAGGGACAGGCCAGCGATCAGAAAGCCGATGGCGGCGCCCGGCAGGATGGCGTGACTCATGGCATCGCCCATCAAACTCATGCGCCGCAGCACCAGGAACACGCCGATCGGCGGGGAGCCGAGGGAAAGCGCAAGGCAGCCCACCAGCGCACGCCGCATGAAGGCGAACTCGAGGAAGGGATCAATCAGGCGATGGATCATGCTGTCTCCCGCTCTTGCTCGTCCCGCTCGCAGAGTGTGGCCTCCTCATCCCAGGCCTCGGTGAGCTGCCGTGATTTGGCGAGGTTTGCGCGGGTCAGTACCTTCTTCGTTTCGCCCAAGGCCACCACCTCGCGGGCCATGATGAGTGTCGATGGGAAGGAGGCGCGGACTTGCCGGAAATCATGGAGCGCAGCGATTACCGTGCGCCCTTGTGCGTGCCAGCGCTCGATCAGCGCGATCAGATCGGCAATGGTTTTTTCATCAATCGCGCGGAACGGCTCATCGAGCAGAATGAGGGAAGCGTCCTGCAGGAGGAGGCGAGCGAATAGCATTCTCTGGAACTGACCTCCCGAGAGGGAGCCAATCGGGCGATGGGCAAAATCCTCAAGACCGAGGGTAGCAAGCGCCTGGAAGACGGCCGTCTTTCGCTTCGCGTCAATCCCGCGGAATGCACCAATTTCGCGCCACAGCCCCAAGGCGGCGCAATCGAAGACCGAGGTCGGGAAACTTCGGTCGATATCGATCTGCTGCGGCAGATAGGCGATTTGGCGTTGGGACAAGCCGTGGAGGTCAATGCTGCCGGCAAGAGGCTTGAGCTCGCCCATGATTCCCTTGAGCAGCGTTGACTTACCGGCGCCGTTCGGTCCTACCAGCGCCAGGAGCTCGCCCCTTGCCACCCCACCCGTGACGTGATGGACGGCAGGGTGACGTTCGTAGCCGAGCGTGACGTCATCAAAAGTGATCGCGGCGTCAGCGCCTCTTTTCAGCATCATGACAGCGACCATAAAACTGCCGTCCAGAGCAGAAGCGCGATGACCAGGACGATGCAGAGACGCGCCAATACCGAATTACGGAAGAGCGAAAACGCGGATAGCAGGCCAAGATCCGGGGGTGCGGCCCGGGTCGTCATTTCCGCCCTACGTGCGGCGGAAGGCCTACTCCATTCGCGCATACCTTGGTCCCCGGTCCCTTGCGCTGTCGCCGAGATCGCTCTGTGACGCGCTAATCCAGTCGGTTAGATCTGGCTGCCGAGCGGCAGCTTCGACAT
>JBARKP010000104.1:0-55132 GCA_049801475.1 Methyloceanibacter sp. | reverse complement strand
CTGGCTTCGTAGAGGGTTCGACGCATGTGCATGTAAAGCACGGCGTCATCTTTCTTATTCTCGCGCTCGTGCTGCTTGGGTTCGCCTATACCAAGCGCCCCTAAGGATAATCCTGCAATGGGCGTCGGCTTCGGTCGGCGTCTTTTCTTTTGGGAACTCTTTCCCCGGCTCGGGAACCGGTCTCTCCCCAACCCCCTCAAGGTTCTTGCCGGTTCGATTCCACAAGCCCCGGGCGCGGCTAACACCGGGGCTTGTCCCTTTTGAACATCAAGCTTTCCGACTATCCCCGAGGAGCCTGGCTGATAATTCTCACGCCGGCGCCAATGTCCCGTCACGTCGATTTCAAATTCGAGATTATGCGCGAGATTGAAGCCCGTTTCAGTGACGGCAGGCCCGCGCGATGCTTGAGACGATAGCGACTCGCTTGCCTGAGGCCGCACGCTATCGCGGACAGCAGCGGGTGCACTGGCCTCACTTCACTGATCGGGTCGGCCTCGTGCCGGCCCTTTTTGTTGCAGGCGGAGCAACTAGTGCGGGGCAGTCGAGTTAAATAGATGGCTGGCCCCAGGCCAAGATTATTGACGAAACAGTAAGAGGAGTGCGTCCAATGAAGCTCGCACCCTTTATCGCCTTGGCGATGCTACTTAGCGCCGGCTATGCGTTTGCTGGGGCCGGGGCCCCAGGTCCAGAGGGTTCACAGGCTGCTCCCCCTTCGGGCCGTCCGAGTGCTGTGCTTGATGACTCCAAATGCCAAGACGTTTGGACTAAGGCGGGCGGCACTGACTCTTTGTCTTACGACAAGGCTGGCCCGTACGTCACAAATCTCAAGCTGGCCGACCCCGACGGTGACGGCAGGTTCACGAAGGACGAGTTCACGGCCGCCTGTAAGATGGGCTTAGTGCAGGAACAACCCAGCAAACCAGCCGGGGGTGGCGGGCAGACACCTGAAAACCCCACCGAGCCAGCCAAGCCTTATTAGCGCAGAGCTATGCCACACGTTGCTGCGTGGTACCGACGCGAAGACTACCAGCGTATCCGGAAAATCATGGATGACGGGGATAAGCTCCCGTCCGATTTTGATGAGTGGGAGAAGAGGGCAAAAGGCCAGGTTGCGGAGGCGAAGCGCAGCGGCATCATCATAGAACCCATAATCCTCGATCCTGATGATTTCGTCGCCTACTGCAAGGCGGAGAAAATGCGATGCGGCAGTCAGGCCCGCGCCAAATTTGTCATTATCCGAGGAGCAGCAAAAAGCACGAATTAACGGGGGCTCCCGAAAGCCGGAGAAGCGCCCGCCATTCATCACACAACCCCAATCCTCGGATATTCGATCCGACGGTGAAAATGTGTGGCCCGCGATGGCTCCTCGTAGGAGATAGCCATAAGCCCGAAGGCGTCGGCAGCGTTTGAGGACCAGTCATGCTGTGGACCGAGTCCAACGTCGCGCGCTTCGTCCTTCTTTTCGTGATAGAAGCCCTTTGCGTGGTCCTAGTAGCGCCAGCGGTATCCATAGCCATAAGGCCAGTAGCCATAGCCATAATAGCCATAAGGCCAAGGCTGGTACGGCGGGTAACCAGAGCCATAGCGTCGGTAATAGGGGTGGCCGCACACACATCGGTACGGACCGCAGACGCAGCGAACGTTTTCAACAGGTGAATAGGTTCTTGCCAGGGGTGGTAGACTGCCGACTCCCGTCACCGTCGCCGCTTCGGCTTTCCAGGCGAAAGAGCCGGCAATGAGTATCGCTGCTGTTGCCGCCATGGCAGTGATCAGCTTGCGCATAAGTTGAATCCTCACGAGCAACCCATAACCCAGCCGGGTGACGGAATTTCGACCACCGCCCCCTGAGCAAACGCGTCGGCTTCGGTCGGCGCCCTTTCTGTGTAACCTGTGTAGATGACCGACCGCCGCTTTCCCCCGAGCCTCACGATCAATGGATCTGATTTAAAGCATACGATGATGGGGGCAAAAACGCTCGAAGCTCAGATTGCGGATGGAACCGCAAAGGTGGAAGGTGACGCAGGCATCCTGAAGCAACTCGCTTCGACCATGATCGACTTCGACTCACGCTTTGAGATCATGCCCGGCACGAAAGCGCGGGAAGCGAAGGTGGCCTCCTATCCTGGATATGTGGAATCCGGAACGTTGGGAAAAGCCGATCCCTACGAGGCTGTTCCGCGCCAGACAATTGCGGAATAGTAATTCGCCGTGGCGCGGCATCATCACGTTGCAAACTCGGGACTGTCCGCTATGGGTCAAAGCCGGACGAAGCAGGTGTGAACCAAGGTCCCCTGCTCTACGCTTACAAGCGGACCAACGCTGGGCGTATGGGTGCCGATTTCGCGTGCCCGACGCAAGGAAAGGCATAACTGCAAAAGCACTTCTGACACCGTGCCTAGTTCGAGCAGTAGCAAAGGTAGATCTTGCTGCAGAAGTCAACTCGCCCCTTTGCTCGTGGCTCAACCTGCGTCCTAGCAGAGGCGGTCGTCAGTGGAATCGTTGTGTGGAGGACAATCGCGCCACATCGTATCGGGGCTGGAGAGTGGCCGGGATGCCGTTGGCAGGCTCCAAGGTGATCTGCGGCTTGATGCCGATTACCGCCTCGGGGTCGAGGGTGAACCGATACCGCTGTCCTACCGCAGCGAGAATGATCGCTGCTTCCATCAAGGCGAACGTGTGCCCAACGCACATCCGCTGGCCACCGCCGAAGGGATAGTACGCAAATTTTGGGATGCGTTTTGCGAGCCCATCCTCCCAGCGTTCGGGGCAGAACTCTTCGGGACCAGGAAAATATTTAGGATCGCGGTGATTCACCCACTGGCTCATCAGCACCGTATACCCCCGCTTTACCCGGTATCCGCCAAGTTCCAGCTCATCTGTCGCCTCTCGCCCGATCACATAAACAGGCGGGAACAATCGCATGGACTCAGCGATCACGGCAGCCGTGTAAGTCAGGCGCCGCAGGTCGTCCGAGTTCGGCGTCCTACCGGCAAGGACGTGTTGCCATTCGGATACTAGCTTCTCTTCAACATGCCGATGTTGCGAGAGCAGATACCAGGTCCAAGTCAGCGTCAGGGCGGTCGTTTCGTGGCCAGCAAGATAAAGGGTCATTGCCTCATCCCGAAGCTGCCGGTCACTCATCCGCGTGCCGTCCTCGCGCTGGGCCAGCACCAGCCGGGAAAGCAAGTCATCGCCAAGGTGTCGCCGTGATCGCCCTGAGGCGATGAAGTCTTGCACCGTTCGGTCCAGTTCAGCCATTGCCGTCTTAAGGCGCTTATTCGTTGGCGTCGGCATCCAGAGTGGGAGCTTGAAAATCCGGCGCAGCCTCGCGGTCAAAAGGTCGAAGGCGAGCCTCAACGCATCACTGAATCGCTCGCGGTCGCCAGGGTCATCGAGGCCAAACAGCGTCTTCAGGGCGATTTTGCTGGTCAGGGCACCAAATTCATCGTTGATCCGAACTGACTTGTTCGGGGTCCAGGAGTCGAGCATCCGCTCGGTTAGCTCGGCCATAACCGGGGCATAAGACTGCACTTGCGTCTTGAGGAACGCAGGTTGAACGAGCTTGCGCTGTTGATGCCAAAACGCCCCCTCGCTCGTAACGAGTCCGTTTCCGAGCACAGGCTTGAACGCTCGTGCTCCGAAGTGCTTGATGTAGTGCTTGGCATCTGTCACCAGCACCTGTTCTATGAGGTCAGGCCCGCTCGCCAAGAACACGCGCCTGGGACCAACGCGGAAGCTCGCAAGCGGACCATGCTCTCGGGCCGTGTGGAGCAGGAAATCGAGCAGGCCGTCGCGGAATTGGCGGGTGTTACCGCTAATCACCGTGCCCTTCGGACCCGGAGGCAGTCCCGAGCGGATTGATGCGGTTGCTGTGCTCATACCAAACTCTATCGGCAGTTTGCTCCCGCTTGGTCGTCGCAGAGGGGCAGCATTTCAGAGCCGCTAAAGCCTGTGACCGTAGTCGATCGGTTGACTGGGGCTGATTTTAGATCAGAGCAGCACAGCCTGGGCGCCGTGTTTCTGCCACGATTCCACCAACTGGCGCGGCATACGCCACTGGCCCACGCATGCGCGAACGTCTAATCGCCAAGATTCGAGGCCATTCTGCTGCTTCCCTGCGACCCACTATTCGGTAGGCCAATGGCGGATATCGTCATCATCAATCCTCGCTTCGACATCTCGTTCTGGGGATTGGAACATTGCATGCAGCTATTCGGGAAACGCGCCAACTTGCCCGTCGCCTGCCTAGGCTTGTTGGCTGCACTTGTGCCCGACCACCACGAGGTGACCCTGATCGATGAAAACGTCGAAGATATCAACTTCGAGCGTATCGGCCGCGCGGACCTCGTTTGCCTGACCGGCATGAGTATCCAGGGCCGGCGGCTGATCGAGATCCTCGAGGAGGTCAAGTTGCGCGGCGTCATGACCGTCGTTGGCGGACCTATGGCGACGGTCGAGCCGGAATCGTTGGAAGGACTCGCGGAAGTCGTCTTCATCGGCGAAGCGGACGAGACTTGGCCGCAATTCTTGAGCGACTGGGAGCGGGGCTGCCACAAGAGCCGCTATGAGCAACATGAGAAGACCGACGTCACCAAATTACCGCTGCCGCGCATCGATTTGTTGAAGATAGATCGGTACATGTTTGGAAGCTTGCAGATCTCCCGCGGCTGCCCATTCACTTGCGAGTTCTGCGATATCATCGTGACCTTCGGCCGGAGGCCTCGCCTCAAGGCGAGTAAGCAAGTCTTGGCCGAGCTTGACGCGTTCCGGCGCGCCGGACTGAAGATTGTCTTTGTCGTTGACGACAATCTGATCGGCAACAAGAAAGCCATCAAGCCAGTGCTCCGCGACATCATCCGCTGGCAGCAAGAGCGGGCCTATCCGCTTACTCTTTTCACCGAGGCCTCGCTTGATCTCGCCGAAGACGAAGAGCTTATGGAATTGATGGGGCTCGCCAATTTCCAGAACGTCTTCATTGGCATCGAGACGCCGAACGAGGACTCGCTTCGAGAGACCAAGAAGCACCAAAATGTGCGGCCGAACGCGGGCACGCTCCTTGAGCGCGTACATCGCGTGCAACAGCACGGCATCGACGTTTGGTGCGGCATGATCGTCGGCTTTGATCACGACGATCCTTCAATCTTCGACGTAATGCCAAAATTCCTCTCCGAGGCGCATATCGCTGCTGCCTTGATCAGCATGCTGCACGCGATCCCGACGACACCCCTCTATGATCGGCTGAAACAGGAGGGGCGGCTAAACGACGACGATGCAAGCGACAAATATGGCACCAACGTCATTCCGCTTGGCATGTCGCGGGAAGAGCTGCGAGACGGATTCGTCCGAGTGATGCAGAAGTGCTATTCGGCCGATGTCTACTTCCAGCGGCTCGACGCGCAATTTATCGACGAGAATTTCAAGTTCACCCTGCATCAGCTCTCTTACTGGGCGAGCCATCGCTTGGCCTGGGCGAAACGTTGCTTCCTCAACTATTGCAGATTCGTTGTCATCGCCTCGCGGCTACTTCGCCTGGTAGCAGACGAGGCACTTCGGTCGAGATACAGGCATCAGCTCTCGCGCGTGCTGCGCGCACGCTGGCTCGAGCCGCACATCCTATTCATCTACGCGCTCAAGGTCGCGACACATTATCACTATGCCGCGATCACGCGCGCCTTGGTGGAGGTCGATGGCGGCGGGGACGTCTTGCCCAATGCGGGGCGCTCATTCTCGCGGGTCAAGCGGCGGACCGAAGCCCAAGCAGCCGCTTAGGCCGACGCCGGTTTGCTCTAGCTTTTGAGAAATTTACATGGCCGGCGGCTTGGGCCTTTGCGCTCTCTGGATGGGTCGCTACGACGTCAGCAACTCACCCGAAGCGGATATTGGGTAATACGACACCGCTATAAGGCTATCGGACTGGCCTTACGGAACGGCAGCCCGAATTCAGCGATAATGCCTGGACAGATCGAGACTGAGAGACACGGACCCCGTCAACACCGCGCCTGAAAATTGCAGGTGCTCTGGCTTTGTTAGTGAGAGCGCCATCCCCGCCCAAGGCACAAGCGGTAATCCCCAATCGACCTCGCCGTGGTGATAATACAAATCGTTACTCTAGAGATTGCCACCGAGGCTGGGGCTCCGAATCCTCCGTCTGCGCCGTAGTCGCTTCCATGCCGGAAACGATTAGCTCCAACGTCTCACGAAGCTTCATGTAATTGAACCAAGCCCACGGCTCTTCCACCGTGGCCGACTTACCATCCGGCCAGCCAACAACCTTCTCAGGTTCATCGCGCGACATGGCACGAACCTCCGCTTCTGCAATTGACAAATCGTTGAAGTGAGTTCTCGTTCCGCATCGCGTTGGAACTACGGGCAAGGCGTGGTTTTTGGGCCACAGCGAGTGGGCTTCCTAAACCCCGTCAGGCGGGCGACCCATGGACTTGGACCGAGCTAAAAGACGACGGTTTCACCGGAATCTATGTGCTGATGCAGTTGGTCGTCTTTTCGTTGCTCGCGATTGGGGCGACCGTGCTTGCTGTCAGGAGCGATCGGCTGATGCTTGCCAGCATCCTCGTCAGCCTGCTGACCATTCTTGACGTGCTCGCTACAGTTGCCTGCGGAATCGGCAGTCTGATCTACGGCTTTTGATTCGATGGTAATGTTTCGCTTAAGTCGGTCTCGCTGGAATGGTGCCCTCGCTTGTCTCGCCTTTTTCATATTGAGTTCGAGCGTGCTGGCGGATCCGCTATCTGACCTCATGCCAGTGAAGGCTGGAGTAAGCGCCTGCTTTGCGGGGGACTACGAGGAGGCGCATCTCAAAAAACATGCAGCGCAAAAAACGCAATCGATGCTGCTGTCGCTCAAATACGAAGACGAACACCCGTTCCCGAGTGTCCGCATCATGCTGCGCCAGAAGGGCCACGAGCAACCCTTCTACGTCGTCGGTGGCTGCGCCTGGAACGAGCATGCTAATCGTGACATCAAGGGCAGACGTATGCTTCCAGCTTTTAAGAAGGAAGCAGGCCTCGATTGCTCCGCCATCACCGGCCTGTCGTCGGCGGAGGAAGGCGGTGACTTTCCAATCGACCTCCCAGGCGGCGGTCGCACCCTTGGGCTCTATCTTTTCGATGGCATTGCTGCCTGGTCAGGGACAGACCAGACCCACGACGCGAGCCAGATGGGGCTCGGCAAAGACGACCTGATCTTCCATTTTGAGCGCACCGATCCAAACGCCTGCAAAACCATGGAGCAAGAACTGCAGACTCAATAGGCGCGGATCGGGCGAGATAGGCGATAAGCGGAGAGCCTCAATGCCGGGCGTCATTCACCCCTGTGGGCCACGTCCTGGCGAAGCCTATCAAGAACCCGGCGCGCCGTGCGGTCTCGCGGTTATCGCAGTTTGCCATCATGGGATTCGCCATCGAGCCCTGGAAATAATCGTAGTGCGCAGGTGCGTTTGCGGGTCTCGACCCAGGAGCGCTGCATATCGCGCAGCTTGATACGCTGTTTGTCGTCGAGCACGTCGCACAGACAGGTGGCGTGGGGGCGTCGTTGAGCATCCAGTCCCAGACGAGCTGCTCGCGTCCGAAACAGTCGATAGTTTGGCTGGGGCTCGCGGCGGTCTCGTCACCGATGCCCTTGGACTTCAGGCATGCCCTTACGGCTTCGACGTCCCCCGCGTCTGGCCTCTCGGCGCGCGCGGAATGATTCGTCGCAGAGTTCCGACAAAATGGAATGGCAGAGTAAGTTCGTGTCAGCAGAAGTAAGAGGCGAGTCCGGCCTTTCGCTTTGTCGGGGTGGCCCCGAAAGAGGGACCCTTTAGGCTGCTCAGACCTGACCTCTCAAAATCTCAACATCAACGCGGATGCTCTCTAAGAGCATGTTGTCCCTTGAGTCCGCCCACTCGGTGCCGAGAAGCTCAAAGAGCGCAAGCTCGTAATCAATTTGGTAGTGGGCACCCGCTCGCATCCAAATCAATTTCCAGAGCAGCCTATCTTCTTTTTCAGACGCACCGTCACTGGATAAAGGGCACACGGGCTTCGGGCGCTAATCGCCAAGGAAGCTTTGCAGCGAGCCCGCAATGTCGTTCCTGGCTGCGGTCCGGTTCACGGGCGCAGACGCGTCCGCCTCCTCCGTTTGCAGCCGCGTGGTTTCCGGGGGCGGCAGAGGAAAGCCCGTGGCGTTGCCGAACAGCGCGGTGGCGAGCTTGTTGTCGAGCCCGTAGAGGTCGGCGAAGGTCGCGACCTTGCTCGTCGCGTCCACCACAGCCGTGAAATAAGTCATATGCACCGGAATTTTATGATCAAGCGTGACCGAGCCGTTGACGCTGTTGTCCCACAGATTCTTGACCTGGCTTGCCGGCCAGCCTTCGTCTTCGGCAAGAAGGACCTCGGCGAACCGATCGGGCTTCTCCATTCGCACGCAGTTATGCCCGATCGCACGCATCGACTTTTGGAAGAATTTGCGCCGGACCGGTAGCGTGTCGTGCATGTAGACGGTATGCTTGTTGGGGAACAGGAATTTCACCTTACCGAGAACGTTATCGGGTCCCGCCTTCTGCGTGAAGGTGTAATCGCGGATATCCACTCGGCCCCAGTCGATCTTGGTCACGTTCACCGGATCACCGTGATAGCTCACCGAGAGCTTGTGAATCTTGAGGATCGAGTAGTTTCTCCTGCGCAGAGGCGGTAGCAGGTTCTCCACCAGGACCGTTTCAGGCGCGATCCAATCGGGATTGAAGACGATGGTCGCCATGTCGGCGGAGAAGACCGGCGTGGCGTAACCGATCGTGCCGACGAGAGTCTTGTCCGCGTAGATCGTCTTCCCGTCCTTGACCACATACAGCATGAACTCCGGGGAGTTGTTCCAGACGTAGAACGCGCCGAGGTCCTCCGGCATCCAGCGCCAGCGCTCCATGTTGATGATGATCCGCTCGATCTCCACCGCGTTGCGGTCAGCATCGCCCCTACTGCGGGCCTTTAGCAGCGCCTGGCGCAGGCGCATGAACTGCTCGTGCTTGGGATGCAGGGATTGAAGGTAGGCATCGGGCGCGTCCACCGCGGCGATCTCGGTCAAGACAGTCTTCGGATCGCGCAGCTGCGGCTCTTGATCGAACAGGTCGCTTATCTCCCTGGGGTTCAAGCGTCCGCCGCGGGCAAAGCGCGCATATTTCAAGATGGCCAGGTCGAGGGTGATCTCTGCGACCGCTGCCGCCTCGGTATTGGCCGGCAAGGCGCCCGCAGGGGGTAGAGTGAACTCGTCGGCGGGGAGTCCCCAATCGTCCGCCTTTCCGATCTCGAACAGGGCCGACTGCCCCCTGGCCGTGAGGCCCATCTCAGTCATCCACAGCGGCCCGCCGCTCCGCATCCCATAGAAGGCCTCAAGCGCGGCGAGGTCGTCCGCGTTGGCACCCTTGCGCAAACCAGGGTCCACGAGCTTCAAGCGAATGCTCGCGACCACCGGGTCCGGCGGCGCGGTCTCGGCCGCAAGCGGTGGCTGGTCCACAGACGCGGTCGCGGGCGCGGCCGGGACAGGAGGCGGCAATGCAGGGTCGGCGGCCGCCGGCTCTGTGACGAGCGTGGGCTCGGGTGCCGGCGTGGGAGCTGGTAAAGCCGGGTCCAGCGACGGCGAAAGGACTGGTTGGCCAATCGGCGGCGCTGCCGGATCCTCGGCGCATGCCGGCAGGACGACCGCCAAAGCCAAGGTTTGGGCCAATAAAAGGACAGCGACTAGGTAACGCCCGCGCATCCCCGTACCCCTCGCGACACCTCCGCGACGTTAGCGCGAGAGCGTGCCTGGGGCCACCATGATCTGTCGCGGCACGCGGCGGCCGGAGAGATGTCAATGATGACATTCTAGTACATTATTAGGATGCGGGAGCTCTTGAGCTTCGGTGTGCCCGCTTGATTCAAGCTCCCAAAGGGAGCCCGTACCACCCTTCACCCTCGCTCGCCTCATACCTCCCGATCACGCGGGCAGACGATGCGTGCTCATGCCACAGCATAACAAATCCAAAGGGGGTTTGAGGTCCGGCTGACAGGCGAGGCAGATCCCCGGCCAAGGGCTGGCCTTTAGAGCCCAGCGTATCGTCAAGAGCCTGCAGGCGACCTTCGCTGCCGTTAAATCGCAGGCATGAAGGCCCGGGGGCGGGTCCACTCGAGCACGTTTGAGGTGCGGTCGCTCAAGCCCGCGCCGACTTTAGGGTGACAATCGAGAGCGCCAGCTCCTCGGCGCCCGCATACATGGAAAGCATGGGCTCATCGGTAAGGATCACCTCATCATACTCTCCAAACCCATTGAAACGATTCGCCAACACGCGGCCATAGGCCCCGATCTGACCGATCTCTATATAGTCGCCTTCGCGCACCGAGGACGGCAGCACGAAGGGACCCCGCATGTAGTCCGAGCTGTCACAGGTAGGGCCATAGAGCGAGAACTCGGTCTGGGCCTTGGCCTTGCGGCCCGTCGCGCCGACAAGCCTGGCCGGATAGCGAAAGCTCGAATAGGCCGCATCGAACAGCGTGCCAAAGGCACCGTCATTCACATAGAGCGCATTGTCGCGGCGCGCGTCCACCCGCAGGACGACGGACTCGGCCTCCGCCACCAGCGCCCGCCCGGGCTCGCAAAGGAGCTCACAGGAATGCCTGACGGCAAGCTCGTCGGCGGCCTTGACGATCTCATCGATATAGGCCGCAAGCTCCGGAGGGTCGGAATGTGGGTAGCGGCTCGGGAACCCGCCGCCGATGTCGATAGCATCGACGAGCACGCCGGAGGCCACGATCAGTTGACCGACCTGCCGCAAGGCCTCCCCAAAGGCTGCCGGGACCACCGCCTGGGAACCCACATGGAAGGTAATGCCGAGGCGCCGCGCAACTTGGCGCGCCCTGAGCAGCAGCGCCGGCGCTTCGGTGTTTGACGTGCCGAACTTGCCTTCCAGGGGAATGAGACTGTGAGTATTGGGGCAGGCGACCCGGAGATAAAGGTTGAGGTCCTTCGCCTGCCCCGTCTCCTCGAGGATCTTGTCGAGCTCGTCGTCGCTGTCGAAGGCCAAGCTTCTGACCCCCAACTCGCGATAGGCGGTTCTGATCGCCGCCCGCGATTTCACCGGGTTCATGAAATAGAGCTCGGCCCTGGGGACCACGGCCAAGCGCCCGATCTCCGCAAGCGACGCCACATCGAAGGCGCTGATGCCCGCTTCGACCAAAGCGTCGATGACCGGACGAGCATCGTTCGCTTTGGCAGCATAGAGAATCCGGCCGGGGAAATTGGCCAGGAACCAGCGTGCCGCCCGAGTTGCAGCGTGGGGCCTTAAGGCAAGGACCGGCCGTTCGGGGCGATGGTGACGGAGAAGCTCCGCGGCAGAAGTGAAAACGTCCATCCCATGTCTACTCCCACACGAGATTGAGATTGTCAGTTGCTGCCCTTGGGCGAAATGCCGTGAGCCGCGTGGTCCCTATGAAATCCTGCACCCCTTGTAAAGCGGTTTTCGCATCCGTGAGCGTCATTCCGGCCAAAGCAGGAACGAGATCCCCTGATTCAGCCGCTTGGATCTCGATCCCGGCTTACGCCAGCATGAGGTTCGCCTACAGCTTGGCCGGCAGGTGCGCTCGTGCTCGGGGGCACGCGCTTGGATAGATTGGAAGGACTACCCAGACGGCGGCGAAGGGTGGAACGCCAACCCCTCGCCGCCGTCTTAGTGGCTATTTGACTTCAAGCTTGATCGCCGTGCGCGACGGGGTGTTGCTCGTAGCTACGGCTTCGACATTGGCAGCGCTGCCCGACTCCTTCGCCTTCTGCCCTTGGGCGGCCTTCTGTTGGCCTTCGACGACAATCTGCCGTGTGAGGAACTCGCGGTAATTGCCGACCTCGGTGAAGCCGCGCGTCTTGAAGTCGTGCTTGATGCCGTCGACATCCTTGCCGGAGGCATTACAAATAGCGATTACCGTTTCGGTTCCGGGGTCCTTGAGGCGGAACTGGAAAGGCGCGTCTGAGCCTGGGAACTTCGCCTCCTTCCCGGCAGGTAGCAGATTGTCCTGCTGGAATTTGTTCGGGAAGATCACGGTGCCCTCGCCGCTCGCATCGACATCGATCAGCGTCAGGTGGCAGTCCTGCTTTGACTTAGTGGTGAAGATGGGAAGATCATTCACCTTATAGTCCGAGCGATCGGAAATGAGCGTGAGGTCGGCGGTGTCAGCCACCTTGGCGACCTCGACTGGAGGCGCCACTGCTTCGATTGGCAGGTTGTCGGAGACCAAGGCGATCAACTGCTTGAACTCGGGCTCGAACTGGAACCGTGGCAAGTGGCCTTGCTCCAACTGACGCTTGACCGGGACGAAGCTGCCGCCGACATCGCCCAGCCGCGTCTTGAAGGTATCGCGGTCGAGCCCGAAGTCCGCTGCCGCCATGTATTGACGTACATCATTTTCATAGCGGCGTGATAGAGCATTGATGCTCTCGAGCGGGCCGCTGGTGTCCAACTTGGGATCAAGCCCGGCCGCGACCATGGCGGCCTGATACCGCTTGGCATCCTGATCTAGGATGACGTCCATGTCCCGCACCGGCGGATAGAGTGCTTCCACCTTCTTGCGCACATCGCTGCTGAAGGAGCGGTCGCCTAACACACGGTCGCGGACCTCGTCGTGGTTCCGGTTCATACCTTCCTTGTGGCAGCCGTAACATGAGATGGCGTTGGTGACGGAGCGGTCGCGCTGGCTATCGTCGAGCACGATCTCAATCGGCCCTTTGTCAAGGCGGTTACCCTTTGCCAGGTTCAGGTAATAGCCTTGAAAGCCGTTGGGGAGGCTGAAGATGCTCTCCCCGCCATCGTGATGGAAGGCGTCGACGCCATCGGGTCCCAACGGATGCACAAAGAGACTCTTCTCGGGCGTGTCCTCTTTGAAATCGTAGGAGGTCCAGAAATAGCCGGCCGAAATGGTGTGCCGCTCGATCAGCCGGTTGTGCTTGCTGACGCCCGACTGCTGGAATGCCGCCCGCTTCACGAGGAAGTTCTCGATGTCCTTCTTGACATCGACGTTCTCAAGCTTCTCTAGCTCGGCAAAGGTCTGCGGCAGCTTGAGCAGGTCGTAATAGAGTGGAGGCCGCGAGGCGGTGAAGGCGAACCAATCGCCGCGTAGCCAGGCAAGCGGTGTGTTGGTTAGCGTCTTGACCGGCTCATAAAGCGTCGAATCCGGCCGCATGGCGTAGGGATAGACGGAGATGACGCGGTTCCAATCCGCTTCAGTCCAGTTCAGATCATCGAGATTGAAGGCGATGATCGTGCCCGCAGGATCGATGGTCCTAAGCTTGAACACATCGGGATTGCGGCTGAGGCTGTTGAGCAGCTTCGCCACGCCCTGGCGGTAGACCTGCATGTCGTCGTCTTTGACGCAGGCGTTGTAGAGGTTCGCGAGCGTGATGTAGCGCATCCCTTTGCGCAAATGTTCCGGCTCGTGATCGAGATCGGCTGCGATCGCTCCCACGATCGCCTGCTCGTCGATCACCTTGCGATCGGTGCATTTGGGGTCGCCCACTGACTTGATCCAGTCGTAGATCGCCTGAACGTCTTCCTTGCTGGGCTCCGCCTTGCAGTCGAATTCCTGGTAGCAGTCATAGGGCATTTCCTTATTGGCGATTAGCTTGAACAGCCTGGAGCCTTCGGGATTCCCAGGAACGATCAGATCGGAGGTGTCAGCGAGCTTGTCCAGCTCCATGACGATGCCGAAGTTCTTTTGCGGCCTTGCCTTTTTGAGCAGCGGGCCGACCTGGTGGCAGCGCGCGCAATTCTTCTCAAAGGCATGGAAGGCCGCGAACTCGACCGGGTCATTGGGCACCGGCAGTCCTGATGGATCCGAAGCCTCTTGCCCCGCGGGCGTAGCTTGCTCCAGCTCAGGCTTGGTGGGTTGGGCAGCCGAAGCCTCTTGCCCCGCGGGCGTAGCTTGCTCCAGCTCAGGCTTGGTGGGTTGGGCAGCCTTTTCGGGCTTGGCCGTTGGTTCTTCAGAATGTGCGGGCTTCCCTTTAGGCGCTGCCTCGGCGGGCTGGGCCTTTTCCGTGGCAGGAAATGGGGATACCTCGGAGTTGGAGCCCGCGGGGGCTTCTCCCTTCGGCTCAGACTTGGCACTCTCGGGCTCGTTTTCTTGGGCCTTCGCGTCCGGAGTCCCTTCTTCGTCGTCACCGGGCCCGGCGGCAGGAGCTGCGTCCTCGCTGTCACCCGGGTTCGTATCAGTGTCGCCTGGATCGGCGCTCTCGCCCGGACCCGCTGCGAGCTTCCGCACGCCGTGCTCGCCGGCCATGGGCGCGCTTGAGCCGAACACCGCGCATGTCAGCGCCGCAATTGCGAGCGCGGAGATCAAAGAGTTCCAGCGCAAAGTCATAGGGAATCTCCCGTTCCAAGGAAACCTAGCCATTCTTTCTGCATAGCGACCGGCAACTGAACGCCACATGAACGGTGTCCCCTTAGTTTCGTCCATGGCCAAAGCGTATGACGGACCAGGTTGGCCAGCACATCAACCTCCTGCGCCTGTATAGATGTCGATAACCCCGATCTGTGCATCCTTACCCGAGAGGGCCTGCTCAAGCATCGGTCGCAAAGCCTGCGCCCGCTCCGGCGTTGTCATCGACGCAAGTGCAGCGTGGAGGTCAGGCAGCTCATCCTTGGAGAAAATCGCCACCATATGCTCGGCGCCGTAGGGCGGCTTATCGACCTTGAACTCCTCACGGATGGTTTCGCGGCTCCAATCCTTAGTGGCTTCGCCAGGCTTATTGGGGTCCGGGATGAAGAACTCGACGTGGCCGTCGGGAGGCAGATTGAACAGGGTAAGGTGCGGATATTTCGCGCCTTGCAACTCGATCTTTACGTGGTCCCCAACGGCGTAGCGCTGATTGCCGCTGGCCAACGTTGCAGGCACGGGCGCGAGCGCCGCCTGGTGATTGAGCCATTTGAGCGCGGCCCATTTGGAGACCACGCCTTTGATGCTTGCCGCATCCACATTCTCGGCGACGACACCACCCACGACGTGCTCGACGGTGCCACGGGGCACCGACCAGACGAGATCGGCTTGCGCCTTGTCGGCGACGACGCTGACAAAAGGCAGATCGGCAAACGCCGCTCCGTCGCCGCTCTCGACCGCGAGCTTGAGCTTGAGATCGTCGGCCTCGACTGGTGCGGGGTTTGGGGCCTTCGCCTCCCGCAGCGTGACCAGCGGCACCGATCGCGCTCGGAGAGGCAGCACCTGCGGAGTCTGTTGGCTCTCGACCAGCGCATGCACCGCGGGCACGATGTAGCCGAGTAGCTCGAACTCCGTCACCTCTCCATCGCCGTTTTCGTCGGCGCGGCCTTCCATGGCCCTCGAGAATGCCCAACTCAATGCGCCGCGCTTCTTTCCATCTATTTCGATTTCGGGAACAAGCTTGTCGGGAGGCACAGCCGCCACGAAGGTAACGTTTTGAAAGTCATCCTCGGTGAGCTTGGACACCTCCGGCGGCGGGAATTGCAGCATGTCGCCCGTGATTGGAGGAATCCGCATCCTGCGAAACTTGACACCAGGCGCGCTCGCACTTCGTTCCATGCCACCGGAATGGCAAGAGTCGGCGACGAAGAGGACCTTGATGCCTTTCATGTCGGCCTGATGTAACCAAGCGTTCACTTCGTCATCGACGATACGCTCGCGCGTACCTGGACCATTTGGCTCGAAATGGCCGAGCAGAAAGCTCTCGATCGTATCCTTGTCATGGCGATCGGGCGGCGCGGCCTCCTGTCCCCCGTGCCCGGCATAGCTGAAGACGATGGTGTCGCCAGCCTGAGCCTTGGCAACCAGCCTCTCCCACGCCGCGACAATCCGGTCCTTGCTTGCATCGTCGTTGAGCAGGCGCACCACCTCTTTGGCTCCCGCCCGGGTGAGCGACTGAGCCACATCTTGGGCATCGTTTACGGCCCCGTCGAGATCGTTGGCGGTCCCGATATAGTCGTCGATGCCGACCACGAGGCCGTAAAGCTCGGTCGCTTTCGCCTGGCCGGCCCAACCAAGACAAAGCGCGAGAGCCAGCGCGCCAGAAAGGCTTCTGCATCGAGTCTGGCCCTTGCTACGCTCACTCATTAAAACGTCTCGTCCGTCAGTGCTCCGAGCCGCCAGGCTTCTGCGAGCCCCCCTCAGTATCCTCGCCGCCGCTCTCGTCCTGGTCCTCGCCCGCATCGGACTTCTTCTTCTTCGCAGACTTCGGCACCGCATCCGGCCGCGGGGGCAGCGCTTTCAGAAAGGCCGCGATTGCTGCGCGATCTTCGGGCTTGAGCTTCGCTATATTCTCCTGCACCGGCGCCATGATTCCGCCGATCACATCGAAGTCGGGCGTGTTGCCAGTCTCGAGCATATAGGCGATATCATCCGCGCTCCAATCACCGATGCCGTCGTCGCTCGGCGTAATGTTCGGAATCGTGCCCCGGCCTTCAGGGTTGCGCGCGCCCGCGAACGCCTCGCTCTGGATGATGCCCCCCAGAAAATTTCGGGGCGAATGGCACTCGCCGCAATGGCCCGGACCCCCAACAAGATAAGCGCCGCGATTTAGCTCGGCGCTCTGTTTAGGATTTGGCTTGAGCGTCTTTCCGTCGACATAGAGCAGCTGCCAGAGGCCCAGCGCCCGCCTTATATTGTAGGGGAAGGTGAGCTCATGCGGTGGCACCTTGTTCTTCACCGCGGGCAGAGTGTCGAGATAGGCCTTGAGGTCGACGAGGTCCTCATAGGTCATGTGCTGATACGAGGCGTAGGGAAACGCTGGGTAGAGGTGCTCTCCTCCGGGCGCGATCCCCCGTTTCATCGCGTTGACGAAGTCGAGCGTGCTCCAATTCCCGATTCCGGTCTCCTTGTCGGGAGAGATGTTGGGCACATTGAAGATGCCGAACGGTGTCTTCATGCAGCGGCCGCCGGCAAGCAGGTGCTTGTCCTTGGTCTTTGTATCCTTGCACTTAGCGAGAGGCACAGCGTGACACTCCGCGCACCCCCCAGCGGTGAACACGTACTCACCGTTGGCAAGGTCAGGCGTGTGCGCCGGCAGAGCTGAAGCCGGGACCATCTTCGGTATCGTCAATAGGTAGAAGACGATCGCTCCGGCGATCCCCACGACGAGCAGCGCCCACCACGCGGCCCTGGGCATGCCTCCTCCCTAAACGCAGGACGTCACTTTAGCGACCGCACCGTTCGGATCATTGATCCAGCTTCTCGCGATACGATTCGTGGCATTCCTTGCAGACTTTGGTCATGTCGTTGAACGCGGCGGTGAAGGTTCCCTTTCCTTGCGCCGCGGCACCGGCGGCCTTGGCGCTTGCGTCTTTGAGCTTCAAGGCCGTCGCCTTGAAGTTATCGAAGTCCTCCCAGATCTTGGGCAACGCCTCGCTGTCCTTGATCGCGCCATGTTCGGTCCCCTTCGGGAACAGCGTCACATACTTGTCTGGCACCCTGTTGATATCGTTCATGGCTTTGGCCGCCTTGTCGGCATCGAAGGGCTCGACCCCCTTCACCATCTGCCCGCCGAGCTTGGCCGCCGGCGCTACGGTTTTTTTCATCAAGTCCCGCCGCTCCTTGACGGCTGCCGCGAGATCTTCGGCAGAGGTTGCGACCGTTGCATAGATTGCCAAACCCGCAAACGCACAAACGACCATCGTCAGTTTCCCCATTATCCTCTCCACTCATCGCCGGGCACTGCTCAGGGCCCCGTTCCATCGTCAAAATCGCTAGAATTCGCATCCCGCGGTTGGCTTCGTTACTGACTCAGCGTGGCCTCAGCGCAGCTCCCGGATTGGCAGGCCAGAAGGACCATCCTGGTGAGCCGGCCCTTCGACCTCGGGTGTTAGCCCCCCTGACTGATCATGAGGTTGAGGAGCCGTGTGGAGGGTTGACCATCGACCGGCAACCGATTGGAGTACTGATACCGGCTGATCGCATCTGTCCGTGCGTTGGCCGTAGACGCCATCAACCGGACCCGGTTGGTAACCGAGCCGCGCCGCCGGCCCAAACGGCAGCACCTGTTCCGGCACCTCTGCCTCCCCCGACGATGCCCCCGATGATCGTCCCGACCACGCCACCCTGCACGCCGCGGCGGCATTCTGCCATAGCATTCGCGTGCCCCGCTACACTTTACGCGCCGATCAGGGCATGGGGATGCCGCGGTCGCGGGGAGGCACGTTCCATCCCCTTTGCACAGCAGGCCGATCTGCGATCGCCATGTACCAGCGCTTCACGTTGGGATAGTCGGCAAAGGTGACGGTTTGCCATTCGAACCGGGAAATCCAGGGCCAAATGGCAATATCGGCGATGGAATAGTCACCCGCGACATACGCACTCTCACCAAGGCGCCGATCGAGCACGGACCAGAGCCGCTTGGCTTCGCTGGTATCGCGCTCCTCCGCATAGGTGCTTTTCCCCGGATTGAACTTCACGAAACGGTGGACCTGACCGAGAAACGGCCGGGGCCGCCCATCTGCCACATCAGCCACTCGACCACGCGCCATTTGGTGGGGAAGTCCTGCGGCCAAAGCTGGCCGGTCTTCTCGGCGAGATAGAGCAGGATCGCTCCGGACTCCATGAGTCGGAGGCCGATGTCCGTATCGATGATCGCCGGGATCTTGTTGTTGGGAGCGATGGCGAGGAAGTCCGGATCGAACTGCGCCCCCTTTCCGATGTCGACCGGGTGCACCCGGTAGGGCAGGCCCACCTCCTCCAGCATGATCGACGCCTTCTGCCCGTTCGGCGTCGACCACGTGTAAAGCTCGATCATGCTTCTCCTTACCCTCTCGACATTCTGATGGGGGGTAATGGGTGCCTTGCTAACGAATTCGCGCTGCCTTGGTAAGCACCATCAGGTGCGATGCAGCGCGAGCAGTCGGAGGCTTGTTCGCACGTGCGAGATGATTCGATTCATCAACTGTTCATTGATCGGCCCTCCTATCGCCAAGAACCTGTCGCGTCCACGCCACAGGAAAAGAGTAACGAGGAAACGGCTATTCGGAGAGGGCCCTACTGGGAGGAACCAAATGCTCAACCGTGCCCAACTGCACCATGAACTCACGGGCGCGCACAAGGCGAGCTTCGTCCGCTATGCGATCTATTACACACCCCAGCCCGGCACTCCCCTTGCCGCGTTTGGACGGTCTTGGTTCGGCCGCGCCAATGACGGCGTGACCTTGCAGGCATTCTCCGACGCCGGGCTGACCGGCACCGGCGCTTCCAAGCCACCCTCCACACCTTCGCGCTATAGCGGCCTGCACGCCGTCTTCAAGGCGCCCTTTTGCTTGCGCGACGGCATGGGCCTCGACGCCTTGAAGGCGCGGCTGATCAGTTTTGCCCGCCGCCGCAAGCAGGTCGAGACTGGACCGTTGACGCTTGCCCGCGCCGGCCGCTTCCTCGTCCTGCGGCCGATCAAACCGACGCCCGCACTTGACTGGCTTGCCGCTCAATGCGTCGCTGCCTTCGACGGATTCGCCGAGCCCTCGACTAGCGTCGAGCAGGAGGCGCATCAGAGCCCCCAGCTCAACGACCATCAACGCCTGCTGCTGAAGAGCTTCGGCGACCCTCACGTATTGAGCGAGTACCGCTTCCACATCACGCTCACGGGGCCGCTCGAAACCGCTCATCTGGAGCGCGTGGCGCAAGCACTATGGCCGATGCTGGAGGAGATTTGCGCGTCCGGAGTGGCCATCGACGGCCTGTCGCTGTTCGGCGATGCTGGCGGCCGCGCGCCGTTGCGCCTGATCGGCCGCTATCGCCTCGGGGCCTGAGACGCGCTTAGTTTTTTCCGGCTCTGCAATTCAGTTCCGTAACGAGATCCCGTTCCCAGCCGGAACAAAGTTTTGACACAACGATTCGGCACCGTTTGGAACTCGGCTGGGGGAACAGCACGGGGGTACGAATGCCCGACTATGGAGAGATTCTGGCGTTTCTCGCCGCGAACCCGCCTCAGCTTGCCACCGAGCGTGAGCTTCACGCTTCGTTGCTCGAGCTTCTGGCTCAATGCTTGCGGTCCGATCAAGTGGCGACGGAAGAGTCG
Source organism: Methyloceanibacter sp. (assembly GCA_049801475.1). Classification (GTDB taxonomy): domain Bacteria; phylum Pseudomonadota; class Alphaproteobacteria; order Rhizobiales; family Methyloligellaceae; genus Methyloceanibacter. The sequence goes on along the minus strand of JBARKP010000104.1, from coordinate 35,104 downwards.
GATGGTGCATCGCCCGAGAATTTGGAAGCACGTCACTTTCGCTGGGTGAATTTCAACTGACTTCTGCGATCACGACGCCCCGCGCCAAGGCAGCGACGTCCTCGTTGCGGTGCCGATGCGCGCCTAGAGCATGATCCGGAAAAAGCGGACACCAGTTTCCGACGAGTCGTGCTCAAAAGCTAGAGCGCTGTCGCGATTCCATGTTCAGGGGATCGCGCTCTAGAGCCCCGACATCATCATCTTGAGCGCGCCGGCACCAAACAAGGCGAGCGCGGAGATGCGCAAGACGGCCGCTCGCGTCCCGAGTAGCTTTTCGAACGCGACGAACAGGGTGAGCACGACCATCCAGGCAAGGTTCATCGCGCCGCCCACCCAGGCGAGAAGCATCAGCACCCAACAGCAACCTACACAGAAAGCGCTGTGCTCAAGACCGAGCATGAGCGCCCCCGTACCCGCTTCGATAATTTGCAGCAGAAAGCCCACGGGCGAGCGGCAGCGCGAGCAACCCCGGTTTGCGCGGAGACCCTGCTAGTGCTAAGAGCCATTTAGGGGATCTGCTGGCCATTGTGGATGTGGCCGCCAGCTTGGATTTTTTGAGGGAGATCGAGTCCATCATGAGGGAAAGCGTCGCGGTGAAGCGTGCGGCTGAGCGAGGGGTGAAGAGTTCGGCCGAAGACGTCGTCCAGACCTTCATCAAGAGCATCGACAGCGGGCAGCGTTCCGAGCAGCCCTATCGCCATTGGTCGCTCAAGGATTGCTTTCCCTCCGACACCGTCGACGACATCCTGATGCTCCCCTTCGACGCCCCTTCGCTTGAAGGCGTCTCCGGTAAACGCGAGCTGCACAACAACACGCGCAAATATTTCGACGTAGAGAACCGCAAGCACTTCCCGGTTTGTGAGGCGGTGGCGCAAACCTTCCAGGATCAGCGCGTGACCAGCCACATTGAGAAGGCGTTCGGCACCGATCTCGAGGGCACCTATCTGCGCATCGAATTTGCCCAGGACATCGAGGGCTTCTGGCTCGAGCCGCACACCGATCTCGGCGTGAAGGCGTTCACCATGCTACTCTATCTGTCGAAGGATCCGAGCCATCACGATCTCGGCACTGACATCTTTGATTCCGAGAAGCGCCGCGTTGGCCGCTCTGCCTTCACACCCAATGCCGCCATGGTCTTCATCCCCTCGAATAATACCTATCACGGCTTCGCGATGCGTCCCATCAAGGGCATACGCACGTCTCTCATCATCAACTACGTGACGAATGAGTGGCGCGCGCGCGAGCAGCTTGCATTCCCCGAGCAGCCGATCTCCTAGCGCCCCTGCTTCGTATCGATCGAACTTTGAGTCATGGCCGGGCTCAGTCTTGGCCATCCACGTTTCTGTATTGGCTTCAAGCCGTGGGTGCCCGGCTCAGGGCCCGGCATGACGGTACAAGCGAAATCGAATGTGCTTTAGCATTGCAGCCAATGGATGCTGAGCGAGTCCAATGAGCAGAGTCGCCTTCATCGGGCTCGGAGTTATGGGCTATCCCATGGCGGGCCATTTGCGGAAGCGCGACACGCGCGACGTCGTCGTGTTCAACCGCACAAGGGCGCGGGCGGAAGCTTGGGTTGAGGAATTCGGCGGTAGCGCAGCGGCGACCCCGGCCGAGGCCACGAGGGAAGCGGACTTCGTCTTCACTTGCGTGGGCAATGACCACGACTTGCGCGAGGTGACGCTCGGGCCAGGTGGCGCCTTCTCGGCGCTGAAGCCTGGAGCCGTGTTCATCGACAACACCACCGCTTCGGCCACAATCGCCCACGAGCTTTATGCCGCTGCAAAGAGCGAGGGCGCGGGCTTTCTCGATGCGCCGGTGTCCGGCGGCCAGGCGGGCGCGGAGAACGGCACGCTCACCGTCATGGTTGGCGGCGACGAAGAGGATTTCCGCAAGGCTGAGCCGACGATCGGCGCTTACGCGCGGGCGGTCACCCTGATCGGCCCATCGGGCGCAGGCCAGCTCACCAAGATGGTCAACCAGATCTGCATTGCCGGGCTGATCGAAGGTCTCGCCGAGGCGCTGCATTTCGCCAAGCGCGCAAACCTCGACATCTCGAAGGTTATCGATACCATCTCCAAGGGCGCGGCCCAGTCCTGGCAGATGGAGAATCGCTGGCGGACCATGGTGGAAGGCAAGTTCGATTTCGGCTTCGCCGTGGACCTGGTGCGCAAGGACTTTGCGCTCATTTTCGACGAGGCTCGCGCCAACCGCGTCGAGCTCCCGGTCACGGCGCTTGTCGACCAATTCTATGCCGAGGTCCAGGCCATGGGCGGCAACCGTTGGGATACGTCGAGCCTGATCGCGCGGCTGGAGCGGAAGGGCTGACCGTCCTCCCCTACTCTGCTGCGTAGTCGAGCGGCAGCGCCGTCGTATATTTGATCTGCTCCATGGCGAAGGCCGAGCTCACGTCGGAAAGCTCGATCCTGGCGATCAGCTTCTTGTAGAACGTGTCGTAGCGCTCGATGTCCGGCACCACCACTCGCAGCAAATAATCCACCTGCCCGCTCATGCGGTAGAATTCGACCACCTCGGGAAAATCCTTCAGCGCCTCGTGGAAGCGATCGAGCCACTCTTGCGTGTGATGGCTCGTAGTAATGGAGACGAACACCGTCACCCCGACATTGACCTTCTTGGCATCGAGCAGGGCCACGCGCCGCTGAATCACCCCGCTCTCCTCGAGCTTCTGAATGCGGCGCCAGCAGGGCGTGGTGGAGAGCCCAATCTGCTTGCCGATCTCGGCCACCGACATCGTGCAGTCTTTCTGCACGATGTCGAGAATCTTGCGGTCCATTCTATCGAGCATGGGAAACACGATAATATTTTTGCGCGATTGGAGCATAGTGAGCAAACCCTTTTCGTTATGCCCTAATCTATATCGGAACAGTAGATTATATTTCTAAGATTCGCAACCCCTCTTTTTTCATGCAGATTCAGGCGAATTGGCGCCGTAAGCGCTGTGCCAAACCAAGTCTCTAAAGCAGCGCCTGCACCTCGCGGCGCAGCACCGGCAACAGCTCCTCCTCGAACCAGGGGTTCTGCTTCAGCCAGCCATTGTTGCGCCAGGATGGATGCGGCAGCGGCAGGACGCGGAGGCACCTTTCCCTTCCAAGATGCATGCGCCACGCGAGCAATGTCGCTTGCAGGCTGTCTCCGGCCTCGCCAGCGAGGTGCCAGTTCTGCGCGTAGGAGCCGACAGCGAGCACGAGCTCAAGCTGCGGCAAGACGGCGAAAAGTTTTCGGTGCCAAAGGCTTGCGCATTCCGCCCGGGGCGGAAGGTCGGCACCCTTCGCATCCTGCCCAGGAAAACAGAAGCCCATGGGAATGACCGCGACACGGTCCTCGTCGTAGAATTCTCGCGGCGTGACCCCCATCCAGTCGCGCAACCGGTCGCCGGAAGCGTCGGTAAAAGGGATTCCGGACGCATGCACGCGGGTACCTGGCGCCTGGCTGCATACGCTAAGCCGCGCCGTCCGGCTCGCGCGCAACACCGGCCGCGGCTCATGGGGCAATGGCTTGCCGCCGGGCGCTTCGACGCACTGGCGGCAGGCGCGGATGCTGGCGAGCAAGCCATCGAGCTCGGTTGCTTGTGCCCTCATAGATCGAGCGTCATGCCGTCCTGGGCGACGAGGTACCGGCAGGTGTCGACCTTATCGATTTGAGCGAGCATGGCCTCACCCATATGGGTCAAGAGCACCCGATTCGCACCAAGCCTCTCGTAATTGGCATCGATGGCCTCGTAGTCGAGATGGATGGGCAGCGTCACATCGTATTGAAAGCATTCGCTGATGAAAAGATCGGCCCCTTGCGCGGCGGCACAAAGGTTCTCAGTCCACCCGGTGTCGCCGCTGAAGGCGAGCACCTTGCCATCCAATTCGAATCGCAATGCATAAGGCGGGGCGCCGGAAGGGTGCTTTACCTCGAAGGGCGTGATGGTGACGCCGTTGAGCACGAGCGGAGCCTGCTCCTCATATTCGACGAAATCGAGATCGAACGCGCGCGGACACTTGGTGATATCGGGGTAGAAAGCCTCAGCTGCCGCGACGAAGCGCGCCGCAATACCTCGGGGTCCGGTAACGATAAGCGGGCGCGTCCGCTTGCTCGCATATTGGCCATCGATGAGGAGCCAGGGGAGCCCCCCGAAATGGTCGCCATGGAGATGGGACACGCACACCATATCGATGTCGTTGGTCGCGAGCCCGAGCCTCCGCATCCCAATCAACGTTGAGGCGCCGCAATCGATCAGGAAAGCGGAGCGCTTGGACCGTACATGGAACGAGGTCTGCAGCTGCCCCCCCGCGCCGAAGGCATCGCCGCAACCTATGATTGTTAGACGCATGGTGTGCCGGAGAATCCCATTACCCGAAGCCTCTGCTTCTCCTACGAGACGCCAAGCGCCCCACCGCAATGTACGGCATAAGCGTCTCAGCGCGGGGCGAGAGTAAACGTCCCATTAGGACTTTCCGCACATAGTTATCGCTAGGCACTTGGTTAAGGGCCGAAAGCGCAGCTCCGCGCCCAGGCCAAGGCCGCCCCTGTCCTCGTTCGGTTAGTTTGTGGGCTTAACAGGCGTGACAGCAGGCGTTTCAGCCGAGGCTCGTGCGGCCGCTTCGGCGGCAATAAACGCCAAGCGGCGCTCCTCCCGCAGCGTTCAGGAGGCCCGCGAGAAGCTCACCTATAAGTCCGGCTTCAGGCCAGTATTCGAATATGAGCTGTTGCTCATGTTCGTGAAGAACGAGCTGTCCACGGCGGTGACGACGCCGCTGCTTGCCGTCGTCGTCGCCATGGGCGCGATGTTCTGGGCGCCGCCAACCCAGCTGATGCTCTGGCTCGCCACCGTTTTCGTCTTCAAGGGCATTCTTATCAACCTTTGCCGGCAATTCCTCAAAGCGCCGCGGGAGGACGCCAAGACTCCCGTCTGGCGCGGCAAGATTACCGCCGCCGAGTGCCTTTATGGCGTCTCTTGGGCGGGGGTCGCCTTCGTCAGCGCCAGCACCGAGGGCGAGGCGGCGCACACCTTCGTGTTCGCCATCCTTCTCGTCGTCATTTCGATGCGCGTGCTGTTTGCCTCGACGGTCATGCCGATCGTCTATGCGGGCACCCTGCCAATGACGGCAGCCATCGTCCTGCGCTTCGCGCTCCTCGACAACCCGTTCTATTGGGCCATGGCGGCGATGGCTGTCGGCGTCCACGTCTATTTCATCTGGCTGATGAACGGTATGAACTCGACGGTCACCGCCATGCTCGAGTTTCGCGCCGAGAAGGACGCCCTTATCGCCGAGCTTGAGCAGGCGAAGGCAATCTCCGACGAGGCGCGGCTGCGCGCCGAGGAGGCGAACCACGCCAAGTCCCGTTTTCTCGCCACTATGAGCCACGAGCTGCGCACGCCCCTGAACGCCATCCTCGGCTTCTCGGAGATCATGCGGTCGGAGATCCTGGGGCTGCACGAGAATCCGACTTACAAGGAATATGCCAACGACATCCATCAGAGCGGCCAGCACCTGCTCAATTTGATCAACGAAATCCTCGACATCTCCCGTATCGAGGCGGGTCGCTATGAGCTGCATGAGGCACCGATTACCCTCGCCAACGTGGTCGAGGACTGCCAGCGACTGATGCGGCTCAGGGCCGAGAACAAGGGATTGAAGATCGTCGAACAGTTCAGGCCTGACCTGCCCCAGCTCTGGGCCGACGAACGCGCCCTTCGCCAGATCTGTCTCAATCTCCTCTCGAACGCCATCAAGTTCACTCCGGCAGGAGGGACGATCACGCTGGCCCTCGGACGCACACCCAAAGGCGGCCAGTTCTTGAGCGTGAAGGACACGGGGCCCGGCATCCCCGAGCACGAGATCCCGCACGTTTTGAAGAGTTTCGGCCAGGGGTCGCTCGCCCATCAGTCGGCAGAAGGAGGCACCGGGCTCGGCCTTCCCATCACCAAAGGATTGACCGAGCTGCATGACGGCACCTTCGAGCTCAAGAGCAAGCTCCGCTGCGGCACCGACGTCATCGTCACCTTTCCGCGCAAGCGTGTAATGGAGGCATTGCCCCGGCTCGCCGAGCCCGGCGAGGAGCAGCACGACGAGCCGCGCGCCGCGTGGCGCGCGGGCGCCAAAAGTTAGCACCCGCGGCAGAGGCATCCCCGAGTTCCCCCTTATGGGAGCGGCGAACGCGGTTGCTCTCTCTGACCGCAGCCCCTACATAAGGCCCGCATGTTCACATCCCCGAAGCGAAACTCCCCTTGGAAACTCCCTGCATAGACGTCTGTGAGATCGACGCCATTTCAGGCCTTTGTGTCGGCTGCGGGCGCTCGCTCGACGAGATCGCAAGCTGGGCGGCAATGAGCGAGGAGGAGCGGCGCGCCATCATGGCAATTTTGCCCGCACGGCAGACGCAGGCGGCAACAGCGAAAGGCTAGACGATTGTCGGCTTGGCTTGCGCTATTCATTCTGGCCCTTGCCGCGATGCTGTTGGTCAGCAACGACTCCGGCATCATCGCCAATCTCGATAGTAACACCTTTGGCTATGTGGCGCTCGGTGTGGCTCTGCTCGTCTTCCTCGGCGGAGGGATGTTGTCACGCTATCGCGGACAGGCGAGCTCCATGCTGCGCGATGCGGTCACCTGGACGGCGCTCGGGCTAGCGCTGGTCACGCTCTATTCCTATCGGGATGACCTCATGCCGATGGCGGAGCGCCTCGCAGGCGAGCTTCTGCCCGGCAGCGCCATGATCGTCGAGGAACGTGCGAACGGACCGGTAGAGGTCAAGATCAGGCGGCGTCTCGACGGACATTTCACCGCCAAGGTTGACGTGAACGGAAAGCCGATTTCCATGATCGTCGACACTGGCGCTTCCACCATCGTGCTCCGCCCGGAGGATGCGGCAAAAGCCGGCATCGACGTCCACCATCTCACCTACGCCGTGCCGGTGATGACCGCCAATGGCCGCACCACCGCCGCCCGGGTCCGTCTCGACACCGTGGCGATCGGCCCGCTCGACCGGCAGAAGGTGGATGCACTGGTAGCCGAGCCCAACGCTCTGACCGAGAGCCTGCTCGGTATGAGTTTCCTAAGCCGCCTGCGCTCTTATGAATTTTCCGGCGATTTTCTGACGCTGCGCGGCTGACGTGAGGGCGAACGTCCCCTGCCCCACCCTAGGCCCGTAGAGCATCAAATGGGGTTCTGGCGCCAAGCATGCGCTACGCGAGGCGTTGATCTGGGCAAGCGTTGTGCTTGCCGCTCTTGTCGTGCTTTACTTCTACGATGATTTGGCTGCGGCACTTCGTCCTATTCGGACAGGCCCCGCTCAATCACCTGATGAGCAATCGAGCTTGCGGCCCATGTTGCGGGTTTCGATCGCGAGGTGGGTTGAACGCCGATGAGCGCGGCCATTTCATGCTCGAGGCCGCAATCAATGGGCGTCGGGTGACGGTGATGGCGAATACCGGCGCCACGCTGGTGGTGCTGTCCTACGAGGATGCCGAGCGGCTCGGCCTTGCTCCCAGGAGCCTGGATTTCCTCAGGGCGGGTTCAGACGGCCAACGGCGCGGCCCCGAGTGGCCCCGCTCACGCTTGCCAAGGTGCACGTTGCCGACATCACGCTGCGCGACGTCCCTGCCGTCGCCGCCGAACGGGGCGCGCTTAGTGTTAACCTCCTCGGAATGATCTTGTTGGGCAGGCCCAAGCGGTTCCAAATGAGCGGACGCGAATTGGTGCTGGTGCAATAGTCGGCAGCCGGAAGCGGAACCGGGTCACGTCCTCCGCTGTTGGTCGGTAGCCGAAAATCGCCTATGGAGGGAGCATGTTTCCAAAACCGCGCCAGGATCTCCGACCAAACACGGCCGAGTTCGAGCGCCTCCCCTTTGTCAAGGCGACCGGATTTCGTGAATATGACGCCCGCTGGCGCTACCCCGAGGAGGTCAATCTGCTCGGGCTTGAGGCGGTAGGCATAGGCCTTGCCGCTTTGATGCGCGAGCGCGGCGTGCCTCCACGCATCGTGGTCGGCCACGACTACCGCTCCTATTCGGCGTCCATCAAGGCCGCCCTGACGACCGGACTGCTCGCCGGCGGCGCCGAAGTCCATGACATTGGCTTGGCACTTTCGCCCATGGCCTATTTCGCCCAGTTCGATCTCGGCGTCGAAGGCGTTGCCATGGTCACCGCGAGCCACAACGACAATGGCTGGACCGGCATCAAGATGGGAATCGAACGGCCGCTGACCTTCGCGCCAGACGATATGAGCGCGCTCAAGGAGATGGTGCTCGAGGGACATTGCGCGCTGCCGGGCGGCGGGACCTATATCTTCGTACCTGACATGCCCGAGCGCTACATGGCCGACCTGCTCAAACGGCCGAAGCTGATGCGCCCGCTGAAGGTTGTCGTCTCTTGCGGCAATGGTACGGCGGGGGCTTTCGCTCCCCGCGTGCTCGCCGAGCTCGGCGCAACCGTCGTGCCCCTCAATTGCGAGCTCGACTATACCTTCCCGGCCCACAATCCAAACCCCGAGGATATGGCCATGCTGCACGCCACGCGCGATGCCGTATTGGCCCATGGCGCCGATCTTGGACTTGCTTTCGACGGCGACGGCGATCGCTGTGGCGTGGTTGACAATGAGGGCGAGGCAATCTTCGCCGACAAGGTGGGCGTCATGCTTGCCCGCGACATCTCCGCCCGCAACCAGGGCGCCCTCTTCGTCGCCGATGTGAAGTCGACGGGGCTTTTCCTCACCGATCCCGTGCTGAAGGAGCACGGCGCCAAGACGCTCTTCTGGAAGACCGGCCATTCCTACATCAAGCGCTACAGCCACGAGACCGGCGCCCTTGTCGGCTTTGAGAAATCCGGCCATTTCTTCTTCAATCCGCCATTGGGTCGCGGCTATGACGACGGCCTCGTGGCGGCCCTCGCCGTGCTCGACATGCTCGACCGCAATCCCGACAAGACACTCGCGGAGCTGAAGCATGCGCTCCCTCGCACCTGGCAGTCGCCGACTATGTCGCCCCATTGCGACGACGAGGTGAAGTATCACGTAGTCGACCGCGTAGTGGATCACTTCAAAAGGGTCGCCGCCAATGGAGGCACCCTCGCCGGCCAGAAGGTCCGTGAGTTGATCACCGTGAATGGGATCAGGATCGTGCTCGAGGACGGCACTTGGGGTCTCGTGCGCGCGTCCTCCAACAAGCCCGAGCTCGTAGTGGTGGTGGAAAGCCCGACCTCGGAGGCGAACATGCGGGCCATCTTCGCCGAGATCGACTCTGAGCTTTCGAAGCAGCCCGAGGTCGGCGCCTACAATCAGAAGATTTGAGGCAGGTGAGCCGCCTTAGGGCGACACAACTGTCTCCCACCCAGCCGCTCACGACATCTTCGGCGACGAGGTGCTATAGCAAAACCGTCAGCGAGCTGTCGCATTTCTGCAAAAGGAATCTGCTTCGTTCCGCAAGCCATGACACTCCTCGTCTTTGCTTGGGGCGTCGCCTCAGGACTAATCCTCGATCTCCTGCTGCTACGGAGTCTCCTCGCCCCGCCCTTCCGCATCTGGCCCACGCCCGAGCCGGGAAGTTGGCAGAGCGTCACCTTCTGGGGACTGTTCCGGGGCTGCTGGCTCGCGACCTTCATTGTCGCCGCGCTCGATTGGAACAGCACGCCGCTTCTCAATTGGCCCCGCTTCATCCCCGGCCTACCGCTCGGGCTCATCGGCTTGGGCATCACGGTGTGCGGCTACTTCAATCTCGGCCTCGGCAACACCTATTGCGGCGCCGACGGCCTCGTGACCGGCGGTCTCTACCGTTTCAGTCGCAACCCGCAATACACCGCCTCAATCACCGGACTTGTGGGCCTGTCCATCGGCGCCAACTCGCTGCTCACGATTGGCCTGTCTGCGCTGATCGTTGGAGCCTATGTCATGATGGCCATGGTCGAGGAAGATTGGCTGAAGCAACTCTACGGCCCCCCTTACCGGGACTACTGCATGCGGACGGCGCGCTTCCTCGACATCCAAGGTCTGCTCACGCTTGCGGATCGAAAACGGCCATCCCGGCAGGCGAGCTGATCCTACTCCGCTGCAACGGCAGCGCGGCGGCCCTCCCCCGCAACCACGCGGCGCGCAGCCCTGAGCACGTCCATGCCGGCGCCATCGAGATGTGCATTCTCGGACAAGTGGCGACGGAAGGCGCGCGCACGGGGCTGTCCATGAAATAGGCCGAGGATGTGGCGCGTCATCTGATTGAGGCGCACGCCACAGGCGAGTCCCGCCTCAGCATAGGGCATGAACCTGTCGAGCACCTCGAGTCGCGAGGGCGGTGTCTCCGCCGACCCGGACAGCATCGAGTCTACCCCCGCCAGCAGATAGGGGTCTTGATAGGCGGCACGTCCGAGCATCACGCCATCGACATGAGTAAGGTGGTCCGCCACCTCATCGAGCGAGCCGATACCGCCATTGACGATGATCAGCAGATCCGGCCTTCGCGCCTTGGCCCGATACACCCGCCCATAATCGATCGGCGGCACGTCGCGGTTCTCCTTCGGGCTCAGTCCTTCGAGCCACGCTTTGCGCGCATGCAGGATAAAGGTCCGGCAACCGCCTAAAGCGACCGTATCGATGAACCGGTCGAGGCTCTCCTCGGCATCCTGGTCATCGATGCCGATGCGGCATTTGACAGTGACCGGTACGCGAGCGCTCGTTCCCATCGCCGCGATGCAATCAGCCACGAGATCTGGCTCGGCCATGAGACAGGCGCCGAACCGTCCCGACTGGACGCGGTCCGATGGACAGCCGACATTGAGGTTGATCTCGTCATAACCAAACTCACCGCCGATGCGCGCGGCCTCGGCGAGACCGTGCGAATCACCGCCGCCGATCTGCAAAGCGACCGGATGCTCGGCAGGATCAAATTGGAGCAACCGCTCCGGGCGCCCGTGCAGGATGGCGTCAGCCGTCACCATCTCGGTGTAGAGCAAGGTACGCCTGGAGATGAGCCGCAGGAAATAGCGGCAGTGGCGGTCGGTCCACTCCATCATCGGGGCGACGGCGAAACGGTGTGCGTTTGTTTTCAATGACTTGCGCGAAGTTCGTTACCCGTAGTGCTCGCCCCAGCCATGCAGCGCCTTCAACACGGGGCCGAGCGCCTTGCCTTTGTCGGTCAGGAAATATTCATAGCGGGGTGGGTGGCTTTCGTATAGCCGCGTGCCGATCACGCCTTGGCTCTCAAGCGTCTTCAGCCGCGCAGAAAGCGTGTTCGGCGCAACGCCTGGAAGCCCGCTTTCCAGTTCTTGGAAGCGCAGAGGCCCCTTACGGAACAGGTCGCGAAGCACGAGCAGCGACCATTTCTCGCCAATCACGTCGAGCGCCCGAGCCACCGGGCAATCCTGGCCATATCCTGTCGCCATGGGCGCTACATAGCCGGGCGCCTCTGCCTTTTCAAGCGGCTATCTCTTGACAAGTTACTTGCTGAATTATAGCTACTGGAGATCGCAACCCGTCATTGGAGGTGCTCCTATGACCATTCCAGCCTATCTCCCCTATTACGTCCTTACCGGCAGCATCGCTATCATCTTCACCATCATCTACGGGCTAAGCGCCGCGCTCGCCAACGCCGATTGGCCGAGGCAAGACCGGGCCGCAGTGGTTTGGGCCGCGGCGGCCATTCTCATCGGCTGGTTTATACTCGCCATCGCGCTTGGCGCGTCGGGCGCATTCCATGCCAGCGGCGACCAGCTTCCCAGCATCCAGTATGGCATCTTCGTACCGATCCTGATCGGTGCCCTGCTGATTTGGCGATCGCCCTTGGTGAAGCGCATCGTCGATGCCGCGCCGCAAGCATGGATCGTGAACGTCCAGGTTTATCGCGCGCTCGGCGTGATCTTTCTCATCCTCTACGCAAGCGGCAAACTGCCGGGCTTGTTCGCCTGGCCGGCCGGGGTCGGCGATATCCTCGTTGGTGGTCTTGCTCCGGTCGTCGCGCTGGCCTATGCGCGGCAGCCACACGAGAACCGAGGCCTCGTCGCCGCCTGGAACGTGTTCGGCATTCTCGATCTCGCCATCGCGGTCACGACCGGGTTCCTGACCTCGCCCTCGCTGCTGCAGCCTTTTGCCGCCCAGCCGCCTAACGAGCTGATCGACGCCTTTCCGCTCGTGCTCGTCCCGATCTTTCTCGTGCCGGTCTCGATCCTGCTGCACCTCGCGTCCCTGGCAAAGCTGCGCCGGAGCGCCGCTCAAGCGGAGAACCATGGCAGCATGGCGATCGCTCAAGCTTGAGCTTTGAGCCCCCGAACGACGGCCCCGCCGCTAGTGCAGTTCAGAGGCTGCTTCCGGCGGGGTCGGAGGCCTCGGCTTGGAGATCATATAAGCGGCGACGTCCCAGGCCTGCTGCACGCTCAGCACCGGGTTACGATATTGGACGCCGAAGGGCATGTTGGCGCGGACATAGGCCGCAGCATAGCCGGTCTTGGCCATGCCGGCGGCAGCGTTGAAGCTGTCATCTCCCCAGAGCGGCGGGATCGAATAGCCGATGCTCGGTGACGCGCGCCGCTCGCCCTGTCCGTCGTCCTTGTGACAACTGGCGCAGAGTTTCGCGTAGACCTGCTCCCCCCGCGCGCTGTCCGGTTCCGATGGCGGGTCTTGCAGCGAGAACAAGCCCATGCCGGCAACGCGCACGCTCTCGGGCGTGCCGCGCCCCAGGAACTTGATGTAGGCGATCAGGGCCTCCATCTCGCGTCCATCCCCGGGCAAGTTCTTCCCATTCATGCTCCTGCGCATACATCCATTGATGCGTTCCTTCAGCGTGAGCACTTGATCGTCCACCAACATGGGAAAGGTGGCGAAGGTCGATACCAAGGGAGCGGCGAAGGGCTGAAGCCCCGCGTTCAGATGGCAATTCGCACAAGCGAGGTCGTTCCCGGCAAAGCGCCTTTGCGGATCGGTAGCGCTTTTGCCGATCAAGCCTGGAGTATCGGTGATGAGCTGCAAGCCGGCGCGGATGAGATCGTTCTCAGGGCTTGCCGGCAGCTTGGCGGCGTCCTTGGCGTACCAATTCGTCGGCCAACCCCAGATCAGGTATCCTGCCCCAAGCCCCACCGCTGCCGTGACGACAAGCCCAATCCCAGCGATCAAACCCTGAAAGCCACTTCCCCTCATCGTCCGTTCACCCAAGCGTGTGACTGATGCAAGCGGCAAAATGAACTACACTATTGGATGCCTTCCTAGCGAAAGCTGACCAGCCGTGCACCAAGATCTGGCCGAGATGGCGGCGAGCGAAACGTCGATGGCCACCGATCCCGTATGCAGGATGAAGGTGGACATAGGAGCGCGGGGCCCGAGCTACGACCACGCCGGTCACATCTATCGCTTCTGCTCGGACGGTTGTCGGACCAAGTTCGCAGCCGATCCCGAGCGCTATCTCAATAAACGGGGAGAGGCGAAGCCTCTGCCGCAGAGCACCCTCTATACCTGCCCGATGCACCCGCAAATCGTGCAGGAAGGGCCTGGCCAATGCCCGATCTGCGGCATGGCGCTCGAGCCCATGGGGGTGCCGCCGGAAGTCAGCGATAATCCCGAGCTGAAGGACTTCACCCGGCGCCTGATCGTGGCGGTGCCCCTATCTGTCGCGCTGCTCGTGCTCGAGATGAGCAACCATGTGTTTAGGGTCGATCTCCTCCCCTTCCTCTCAACCGGCGGCAAGCAATGGCTCCAATTGCTGCTCGCCGTCCCCGCCGTGTTCTGGTGCGGCTGGCCCTTCTTTGTGCGCGGCTGGGATTCGCTCCGCTGGTGGCGGCTCAACATGTTCTCCCTAATCGCGCTCGGCACCGGCACCGCGTTTCTCTATAGCCTCATTGCCACCATCGCGCCCGGCCTCTTCCCCGCCGCTATGGCGGACGCCCATGGCCGGATTCCGGTCTATTTCGAGGCCGCTGCCGTAATCGTGGCTCTCGTGCTCGTAGGGCAGGTGCTTGAGCTCCGCGCACGCGAGCGTACGGGCGGCGCCATTCGTGCGCTCCTCGATCTCGCGCCGAAGACCGCCCTGCGCGTGGAGCCGGACGGCAAGACCGAGACGGTGCCGCTCGACTCCGTCAGGGTCGGCGACATCTTGCGTGTCCGCCCTGGAGATAAGGTCCCCATCGATGGGAGTTTGTTCGAGGGCAGAAGCTCCGTCGATGAGTCGATGCTGACCGGCGAGCCAGTGCCCGTGGAGAAGGTCGCCGGCGACCGCGTCACCGGGGGCACATTGAATGGCACCGGCAGCTTCGACATGCGCGTGGACCGCACCGGGGCCGAGACGACGTTGGCCCAGGTGGTTGCCATGGTGGCGCAGGCGCAACGCTCGCGCGCGCCGATTCAGCGGCTTGCTGACACCGTCTCGGCGTTCTTCGTGCCGGCCGTGATCCTCGTGGCCGTGATCGCCTTCCTTGCTTGGCTCTTCTTCGGTCCGGAGCCTGCGCTCGCTTATGCCCTCGTCGCGGCGGTCAGCGTCCTCATCATCGCCTGCCCTTGCGCGCTCGGGCTCGCCACGCCGATCTCGATCATGGTGGCCACGGGACGCGGGGCGCAGGCCGGCGTGCTGGTACGCAACGCCGCGGCGCTGGAGCGCCTCGCTTCCGTCGATACGCTCGTGGTCGACAAGACCGGCACCCTGACGGAAGGCAAGCCGGCTCTGACCGGCGTTGAAGCCCTGCCTGGCGTCGAGAAGGACGAGGTCTTGCGCTTGGCGGCGGCGCTCGAAGCAGGCAGCGAACATCCTCTCGCCGACGCGATCCTCCGTGGCGCCGAGGCGTCCGGCTTGAAGCCACCCAAGGTGGAGGATTTCGAAGCCGTCACCGGTCAGGGCGTCGAGGGAAGGGTCGACGGCCGCGCGGTGTTTCTCGGCAATGCGCGGCTGATGCAAGGCGCTGGGATCGACGTGGCGCCTCTGGCCGAGATGGCCGAGAAGCGGCGCCGCACCGGCGAGACGGTGATGATGCTGAGCGTCGATGGCAAGCTTGCCGGTCTCGTTGCCGTTGCCGACCCGATCAAGTCGGGAAGCGCCGAGGCGATTACCCTGCTCCATGCCCTGGGTCTCAAGATCGTCATGGCCACGGGCGACAACGCCACCACGGCTAAGGCCGTGGCCTCACGCCTTGGCATCGATGCGGTGCATGCGGGGCTCCGTCCCGAGGAGAAGCTCGAGCTGATCGAGGTCCTTCGGCGCGGCGGTGCCGTCGTAGCTATGGCAGGCGACGGCATCAACGACGCCCCCGCGCTTGCCAAGGCGGATGTCGGTATTGCCATGGGTACCGGCGCCGACGTTGCCATGGAGAGCGCAGGCCTCACTTTGCTCAAAGGCGATTTGCGCGGCATTGTGCGGGCGGTGCAGCTCGCGCGCACAACGATGCGAAACATAAAGCAGAATCTCGTCTTCGCCTTCGCCTACAACGCGCTTGGCGTGCCGATCGCGGCGGGCGTGCTGTACCCCGCTTTCGGCATGCTGCTTTCGCCCGTGATCGCGGCGGCCGCGATGAGCCTCTCCTCGGTGTCGGTGGTGGGTAACGCACTCCGTCTCAGACGCGTCGCCCTGGACTAATCGAATTGAACCGCGCCGCCAGGCCTCCGTCCAAGGGGCTTGAGCCTTGAAGGGGGGCTACCGTCCATCGTGTGCCGGCTCTTACACGCAGCGATGCACGCGCACGCCGTTCACTACGACCCAGCGGCATCCATGACGATGCACGACCACGGCACCATTCGGGCCCGACGCAACCGGCGCGGTGGACCACCCCGCGCACAGACCACAGCATTTGCGTCAGTAAAGTCGATAGCCATGGTCGCCACGAACGCGGTGATGGCGAGAGTAGCGAGTACGAACAAGCGCATGGTTGTCTCTTTTGTGTAGGGCTTAAACCGGTATTGCGCAGACAACCCGGTGGCATAGCCGAAAAATGGACGGTCCGCCCGCGCCTCGCGCGGACTCCAAAAAAACAAAGAACCATGATGTCGATGCTGCCGAGATTGGGCAATAGACCGACACCCAACGTAAAGGCCCCGGCCGGTTCGGTGTTTTTTGTGCGATGCGCACCAGGCGGGGGCACTACGCCCAAGCGTCCATGCCGAGAAAAGCTCCATCGGAACTCTACCACGCAGGAGCATGGCGAATTCGCGATCTCCTCTAGGCGAAATTCGCCCTACGAAACAACGCCGACGCCCCCGCTCCCCGGCGGCCCGGCGGTCGGCTGGCGTCCACGCGGGAGACGTGGCCGGTAAGCGGCAAGCGCTGCAACTCTCCGCCAGATCGCGAACTCGTTGAGCGGAGACCGCTCCAACACTGTAATGGCCAGGGCGGCGACGAAGGGCAAGCTCTGCACCAGCATCACCGCGCTGAAGATGTAGATCTCGCGCGCTTGCGACTCGTTGGTGAGATAAAGGACGGAAGAACCGAGGATCAGGAGCAAGCCGAGCACTCCCTCCCAAAGCGCGGGGAAGCGCTCCGTTAGGCGTTCGGCACAGCCCTTCGCCGTACGCATGAACGGCACCTTATCTTTGATCAGGCCCTCCGTCACGGCGCGACCGACCGTCAGTTGCAGCGCCATGGCCGAGAATGCGGCCCCAAGCGAGACGAAGACCGGGGCCTGCACGCGCGTCCGGTACAGGACCAGGAAATGCACAAGCATAATGGTGAAGGCGGCGAGCACGGGGATCGTCAGCACCGCCTCGGGCACGGCAATGCCGAGAAAGGCGACGAGCGGCATCCAGATCAGGTTGAGAATCGCTAACAGGATGCCGACGCTCTCGGCGCCGAGCCAGATCAGCCAGCCGAATAGAAACTCGTTCCGCTGTTGCGCCGTGAGGTGGGTCCTTCCCGGGATGAAGGCGCGCCAATGCTTCTTGATCAGCTGCACGCCGCCATAGGCCCAGCGGTGGCGTTGCCGCTTATACGCCGCGAAGTCGGACGGCAGCAGGCCCCAGCCATAGCGGCAGCGCGTGTAGTGGGTCTCCCACCCGTGCTCGAGTAGGGTAAGGCCCAGATCGGCATCTTCAACGATCGTGTCGCTCGACCACCCGCCGGCGTCGAGCAGCGCGCTCCGCCGGACGAGGCACATGGTGCCGTGCGACACGATGGCATTCACCTCGTTCCGTTGCACCATGCCGATGTCGAAGAAGCCCGCATATTCGCGGTTCATCACGGCGTGGACGACGCTTCTGTGGCCATCGCGATGGTCCTGTGGTGCCTGAACGAGGCCCACCACCCGAGCGGCGAAAGCCGGCACTAGGTCCTTCAGCCAGTCGGGATGCACGACATAGTCGGCGTCGAGAACGCCGATGATTTCGGCCTCGGACGAGGTGTGCTCGAGCGCAAGCCTCAGCGCGCCTGCCTTGAAGCCCTTAAGCCGGTCGGCCCGCACGAATTTGAAGCGTGGCCCCAGGAGCTGGCAGTGCTCCTCGATGGGGCGCCAGTGGCTCGCGTCCGGTGTGTTGTTGATGACGACGACGCATTCGAAATTGGGCCAGTCCAGTTTCGCGACGCTATCGAGCGTCTGCCGCAGCATCTCCGGCGGCTCACGGCATGCGGGAATATGGATGGACACCAGCGGAGGACCCCGCTCCGGCACCACGAGACCGGGTGCGAGCAGACGTCTGGGCGCGGCTCCGAAAATGATGGACGCAAGCTCATCGAGGCGCTGCTTCATGATGACGATGAGCGGCACCAGCAGGGCGGCGCCGACGATCATGGCCACGAGCGAACCAAGAACAAAGTAGTGGGTCGCCCAGTAGTCGAAGACGTTCGAGCCCCAGGCACCGATCGCGTGCGCCGTCGCGGCGAACATGCCGGCCTCGGCCAAGGTCACGCCGGGGATGGCGAAGATCGGGATACAGAGGAGCAGCCCGAGCGCCAGCGCCGCCACCATCCTAAGCATCCAGTTCGGAGTTTCGACGGCTCCACTTAATGCGAATTTCGGACGCCGCTCGGCGTCGAACATGCCCCAATAGGCACCGACGCTGCCTTCAAAAGTCTTCCACGGCTGATCGAAGGCCTCCACGATCGAGTAGTCGATACCCATGGCGTCGGCGCGAGCGATGAAGTCTCGCAAGATTTGGGCTTGGGTGACCGGGTTAGGCACCGCGCCCTTGCGGTTAAGACCGGCGCTCGGCCAGCCAAACTCTGCGATCACGATGCGCTTGCCGGGATAGGCTTGGCGGAGCCGCTCATAAATCTTGATGGCATGATCGACGGCAACCGAGGCCGGCAGCCCCTCCCAGTAGGGCAGAATGTGCACGGCGAGGTAGTCTACGGCGGAAACGAGTTCGGGATGCTCCAGCCAGATATTCCATACCTCGGCCGTCGTCACGGGGACCGACACCTCGCGCTTGACGCGCTGGATCTTGGCGATCAGGTCCTCGACGGTAGGACCGCGATTGAGGACTGAGCTGCGATAGAGCGTTTCGTTGCCGACGATAATGCTGTCGATGTTGCGATGGCGCTTAGAGAGGGCGATAGCGGTCTCTATCTCCCTCTCATTTTGCGCCTCCCAATCGTTGATCCACGCGCCGAGCGTCACGTGCAGTCCGAATTCCGAGGCGAGCCCAGGGACCTGATCGAGGCCATTGCTCACGCTGTAGGTGCGGATCGAGCGCGTACGGGGCGCAATGACGGCGAGGTCCGACCTGATCTGGGCCACGGTTGTGCTGTCAACCTCGGCGTCGCTCTTCGGGTTGATGGGAGAGAAGGATACGCTGGCGAGGGGGCCCACCACATTCGGAGGCGTAATCCGTTCCTGCGCGAGGAACCAGCCCACCGCATGCAAGGCGGTCGCCAGCGCGACCATGAGGACGACACCAACACTGCGCATTTCGGGAGTCTTTCAGCCTGATCCGGCCTGCCCGGCTCCACCGGCCGCACCGGCCGGCAGGAACCTCATGGTACCCCGCTAACTCTTATTAGTTCGGAATAGTTCCGCTCTTGGCCGTCGAACCAGTCGTAGCCTGACTCGCAGCGGTGGTTGATCCGTCAGGGTCGATCCAGCAGCTGTGGACGCGAGCAGCGAGCCGGTCCGCCGCTTTGGGGTCGATTGGTCCCTGTTGAATGAGGCAGCGAAAAGCGAGTTTTAGATGCTCAGCGGAGCAACCGAAGCGATCGTAAATGTCGATGTAGCGGCGGGCGGTATCCACGTCGTCGCGCCACAACAGGCTCGCAATCCTGCGTCCGGTCCAGACGCATTCGGCTGACCCCGCAGAGAGCGAGAGCCGCGCTGCGGCCTGCTTATATTGCTCGATCTCCTCGAGCGCACGAGCCTCGGCCTCCTGCTCGACCGTTATCTTATCGGGAGCCCCTTGCTCCCCTTGGGCCTGGTCTGGCGGCTTCTGCTTGCCCTGTTCTGGAGGTCCGCTCCCTTGAGTTTGGGCCGAAGCGGCAATGACGGAGGTCAACAAAAAGCCGCCAGCCAGCAAAGCGGCGGCGGTGCGAAAAGCCAAGCGCATGTGTGAGTGCTCGACGCCGAGACAATGATAATTCGCCATTAGACAGCATGATTTTGGCGGTCCAAGGGCAATACCTCCATTATCACTTCGCAACCGCGCAAGCCAGAGCAATCAGTTTAATGCAGCGCACAAAGCTGCTATGTCGCATCCCTCGCCTTTGCAAGCAGCCTCACATGATCCGCGCGATCCTCCTTTTTGCGCTTGTGGCCTCAACCATCGCGCTTGTCTGGTACCTGCTCGGGCAGCCCGTAGCGCTGCCTGTCTCCCCGCTAGCGGAAGGCCAGAGATTAAACTGCGTCTCCTACACACCGTTCCATGGCCCCCAGGCACCTTTCATGAAGCCGCTCCGAATCCCGGATCAGCAGATCGCCGACGATCTGAGGCGCCTGTCGGACGTGACATCCTGCATACGCACCTATTCTGCGGCGGGGACGCAAGGGAAGATCACTCGGCTCGCGGCCAATCTAGGCTTCCAGGTCCTGCAGGGAATTTGGATTGGGCGCAATCTGGCCGAGAACCGGCGGGAGATCGAAGCGGCACTTCTGCTCGCTCGTCGCCATCCGGGCGTCATCCAGGCTTTCATCGTCGGCAATGAGGTATTGCTCCGCGGCGAGCTTGGTCCCGCCAGGATCAAAACCTATCTGCAAGAAGTGCGGAGGCGATCCGGCCTGCCCGTCACCTATGCCGACGTTTGGGAGTTCTGGTTGAGGGCCCCTGAGCTTGCAGCCTCCGTCGACTTCGTCACCATCCACATCCTACCTTATTGGGAGGACGATCCCGTCGGGGCCCAGGACGCGGTGGAGCATGTGCGCGCCATTCGGAGCACGCTCGCAGAAAGCTTTGCCGGCAAGGAAATTTGGGTCGGAGAGGTGGGATGGCCCAGCGCGGGCCGCATGCGCGCCGGCGCCCTGCCCTCCCCCGCCAATCAGGCGATGGTGCTGAGCGGCGTGGTTGAGGCGGCCAAGGCCGGCGGCTGGAAGGTCAACCTCATCGAGGCCTTCGATCAGCCTTGGAAGCGCCTGCTCGAGGGCACCGTCGGCGGCTATTGGGGCTTGTACCACGACGCTGCTCGAGAGCCGAAATTCCGTTGGGGCGGCCCCGTGTCAAACCACCCGGAGTGGCGGCTGGAGGCGGGGCTTGGAATTGGAGCCGCCCTTCTGGTGTTTGTGGCCGCTTGGCTTTCGGGCCCAAGCCGCAAGTTGCAGCCGATCGGGTGGGGAAGGAGCCTCGCCATCGCCGCCATCGCGGCAAGCTCAGGTCTCGTCTTCGGCTGGGCGGCGCTGGGCCTTCCCATGGAGCCTCCCGAGCTCGGCGACAGGATCCGGTCGGCGGGGATGCTTGCGCTGGCGCTTTTCGTGCCGGCATTTGCCGCGGCAGCGTTAGCGCGAGGCTCCTCGATCGAAAGCTTTGCCGTCGTCCTCAATCCACGCCGCTGGCGACGCTACGATGGCTTGAGCCTTCTGCTCGCCTTTTTGTTCGTGGCAACGGTGGTGGCGGCGATTCATGTGGCGCTGGGGCTCGTCTTCGATCCCCGCTACAAGGATTTCCCGCTCGCGTTGCTCTCAGGTCCAGCCGTGGCCCTCGCCATCGTGGCCTTGTCGAGCAGTCCGGTCCGTCGCGGGTCCGGTGTGGCTGAGATGGTCGCGGCCGCCCTGCTCACAGGATCTGCCCTATTCGTCATCGTGAATGAGGGGATCGCGAATTGGCAGGCACTGTGGTTCGCAGGCCTGCTCCTCGCTTTATCCCTTACCGCGCTTCGGGCCGCGCCCGCGCCAAGCTAAGCACGATCAACGCGACTGCTAGAGCCGAGAGGCGCGTGTTGTAGAGCACGAGCCCGAAAGCGGCGGAAACAACGCCGATGCCAAAGGCGACGATATTGGGGCGCCAGAGCTGGAGGGCAGCGGCCGCGAGCGCCGTCCAGCCGAACAAACCCCGCACGAAGAGAAGGATCGCAGCGAGCCGGATGGTGCAGGTGAGGCTCTCCTCCCCGGCCTCGCAAGCAAGCCCGATCGGCGTGTTCTGGATGACTCCGTAACGGAGGAAGAGCGCGAACCCGAGCGCGGCGACCCCGAGCGGAACGAGGAGCGACATCGCCCGGCTCGAAGGAATGAAGAAGGGGGGGCAGAGTTGGGGGGTCGTCTGGGATTCGCGCTGCATGGGTAACGCGTCATAAGGCAATCGCGCGTCCGCGTCACCCCGGCTTTGGCCGGCCGGCGGTCCAGGTCAAATCTTAAACTTTGAACCCTAGCGTCTGTGAGGGAGCTACGGTTCCGTGGGGCCAGCCCAGGAGTGCAGAGCGTCAAACAATGGCGATAGCCACGTTCCACAAGCCCCAGCGCGTGTTCGTGAAGCCTGTCGGCACCGAGGCCTTTGTCTACCGAAATGGATCCGGGCGGCGACTGCGGCATGGGCCGCGAGTTCGGCCAACAGGAGCTGGAAGAAGAGTCGCTTGCTACAGAATGGCGCGGCTGGGACCGTCGGCCTGGCGGGTGCTTCGCGCCCAAAATGGTGGAAGAGCGCCGACCAATGCAAGCATCACCCTCTTCCTGGCACCCACCCGATGATCGTGACCACCGAGAACGATTGGCGCGGTTGGTGAGTTCCGGGCGCTGAATATGACCTCGATCCCTACCGCATCGAGCGTCAGGCTCAAATCATCGTTCGCGCGCCCACCTTGCTGAAGCTTATCCAGCGATTCGCGCAGTGCGCCGAAGATGAGCCCGAGAACCTCAGCGACGACCTGACCCTGCTCGCCCAGATGGCACGACGCATCCTGAACGAAATTTCCGACTGACGCGAAACTAGCCGGGGCCCCTTCCTCAAGGTCAGGCCTTGGCATTCACCGCCTGGCCCTCTAAGAGCGTCGGAGGCAACCAATGGCGGCGCATCGATGGGTCAGTCCGGCCGGCGACCGAAACTGCTCAAGGACTATGCTCCACCCGACTACCTGGTGGACGAAGTCGATCTCGACATTGCGCTCGATCCCAGAGCGACCCGGGTCAGGTCCAGGCTTCGCTTACGCGCCAATCCGAAGGTGGCACCGGGTGGGCGTCCGCTAGTGCTCGACGGCGAAGGGCTCAGCCTGCAAAGCCTGGTGGTAGATTGCAAACCGGTTTCGGTTGGCGACTATAGGCTCGACGACAAGTCGCTGACGATCCTTGAGGTGCCCGCGCGGCCCTTCACGCTTGAGACCGTTACCCTATGCGAGCCCGAGGCCAACACCGCGCTCTCCGGCCTCTACCGCTCGCGCGGCACCTATTGCACCCAGTGCGAGCCCGAAGGCTTCCGCCGCATCACCTATTTCATCGACCGGCCAGACGTGCTTGCCGTCTTTACCGTCAGGATCGACGCCGAGGCCGGGACGGCGCCCGTGCTCTTGTCGAATGGTAATCCGCTCGCGTCCGGCGATGTGCCCGGTACCGACAGGCACTTCGCCATTTGGCACGACCCCCACCCTAAGCCCTCTTATCTATTTGCGCTCGTCGGCGGCAATCTCGCTTGCATCCCGGGCACCTTCACCACGGCGTCGGGCCGGGAGGTTGCGATCAATATCTATGTCGAGCCCGGCAAGGAGGATCGCTGCTCGTGGGCCATGGAGTCCTTGCGGGGCGCCATGCGCTGGGACGAGGAGCGCTTCGGCCGCGAATATGATCTCGATGTGTTCAACATCGTCGCCGTGAGCGACTTCAACATGGGGGCTATGGAGAACAAGGGCCTCAACATCTTCAACGACAAGCTTGTGCTTGCGGCGCCCGACACCGCAAGCGACGCCGACTATGGAGCCATCGAAGGCGTCATCGCCCACGAATATTTCCATAACTGGACCGGCAACCGGGTCACCTGCCGCGACTGGTTTCAGCTCTGCCTCAAAGAGGGCTTGACCGTGTTTCGCGACCAGGAGTTCACCGCGGACCTAAGGTCGGGGCCGGTCAAGCGCGTGCTCGACGTGCGCATGCTGAAGACGCACCAATTCCCGGAGGACGCGGGACCGCTGGCCCACCCGGTGCGACCGGCCTCTTATATCGAGATCAACAACTTCTATACGGCCACGGTCTATGAGAAGGGCGCCGAGCTCTGCCGCATGCTGCAAACTCTGCTCGGCCGCGAGGGATTCCGCAAAGGTCTCGACCTCTATTTCGAACGCCACGACGGCGAGGCCGTCACGGTCGAGGATTTCGTCGATGCGATGGCCGATGTCTCGGGCCGCGACCTCTCCCAATTCATGCTCTGGTACACGCAGAGCGGCACCCCCGAGATCGCCTGCTCTGTCGACTATGACGCGCTGTCCAAGACCGCGCGGCTCTCCGTCAACCAGGTCGTGCCGGCTACGCCTGGCCAGACCCGGAAGGAGCCGATGCTGATCCCGCTGAAGGTCGGGCTGCTTGGCCGCAATGGCCAGGATCTACCGCTTCAGCTCGCCGATGGCACGGACGTGACCGGCGGCTTGCTCGAAGTGACCGGCCGCGAACAGGTTTTCACATTCCGCGACATTCCGGCCGCGCCGATTCCCTCCTTGCTCCGGGGCTTTTCGGCCCCGGTCCGCCTCACCATCAGCCTCGACCCGGAACAGGTCGAGTTCCTGATGATGAATGACAGTGATCCGTTCAACCGCTGGCAGGCCGCGCAAGTCTACGCCACACGCCTACTGACCGCGGCCGCCCGCGATGGCGCGAGCATGGAGCCGGTCACCGGCAAAGAGGCCATGCGGCTTGCCCAAGCGCTCGGCGCCACCGCCTCGGAAACATCGCTGGCCGCCGCCTATCGCGCCGAATTCCTCAAGCCTCCGAGCGAATCGGACATCGCCCGGGAGCTCGCCCGCGATGTCGATCCCAACGCGGTGAGGAAGGCCTACGAAACATTGCGGGCCACAATCGGCAGCAAGATCCGGGCGACCCTGGCGGAGATCTATGACAGCGCCGCCGCGAGCGGACCCTATTCGCCCGACGGCGAGAGCGCAGGCAAGCGCGCGCTGCGCAGCGCCACCCTCGACCTTCTCGTCGGCACGGGCGATCAGGCTGAGATCGTTCGTGCGCTCCGCCATTACCGCGAGGCGTCGAACATGACCGATGCCATCGCCGCGCTCTCGATTCTGTCGCATCTTACATTGCCGGCACGCGATGAGGCGCTTGCCGACTTCTATGCCCGCTGGCAGGACGAGCCTCTCGTCCTCGACAAATGGTTCGCGGTCCAGGCAAGAGCGGCGAGGCCCGACTCGGTCGAGACCGTCCGGGCCCTCCTCTCCCATCCCAAATTCTCGCTCAAGAACCCCAATCGCGTGCGCGCGCTGATTGGCAGCTTCGCCCACGCCAATCCCATCGGCTTCAACCGGGCCGATGGAGCGGGCTATGAGTTCCTAGCCAGCTCAGCCCTGGATATCGACCGCTTCAATCCGCATCTGGGGGCGCGCCTGCTCGGCGCCTTCGAAAGCTGGCGAACGCTCGAGCCCGGACGCCAGGCCCTGGCCAAAGCCACGTTGGAGCAGCTCGCCTCGACAGAGCTCTCGACCGACAGCTACGAGATCGTGACCAAGACCCTTGCCGCCAGCTGATTCGAGCTCCGTCAATTACTTATTAACCTATTTTCCACAGTTTTTCCCTGGACAATCAGAATCGTCGACTCCTCAAATAGAGGGGCGATTCGGAGATGCGGCAGTTCTCCGGTTCGGAGCAGGAGAGCACCACGAAGGGGGACCGAATGTCGCGGATCATTTCCGCGCAGCGATCGTTCGCGATCGCGGGCCCACATTGGCTCGGCTATCGCGAGACGATCGGCAACTATCTTGCCAAAGCCGAGCCGCTGCGCCGCGCGGTACCGATTCTCATCGCAGCCTTCGCCACGCTTGCGGCCGCAGGCCTCGTCACCCAAACCATTCAAGCCAGGCAAGCGGCGCTCAATTCGGCAGCAGAGCGGCTGGCGTTGATGGCCGACATCTCCATGCTGCGCCTTAAAGAACAAGCCCTCACGCCGAGCAGCGATTGGCAGAGCGCACTCGCAGCGAGCCTGCCCAAGGGCGCCACCATGAACGACCGTATCGCCCTCCTCGCCGACGCCGAGGGCGAGGTCCGAGCCCTGGCGCCGCTTGCGGCCTCCAAACCCGCTAGCCTGCTAGCGATCTTGGGACCGCAGCAGCCGCTCACCACTTTCGGCGCCGAGGCCGGGGTGTTGCGGATCACCCTCGCCGATAGCAGCGATGCCATCGTCACTGTCCGCGACGTCGCGAAGACCGATGCGCAATTGGCCTTTATCCAGCCGGTCAGCGCAGCCCTTGCCGGGTGGCGGCAGGAGGCCAGCCTCGAGATCACTCTCCTCATCTGCACCGGCCTGGTCTTGGCGCTCCTTGGAGGCGGTCTGTGGTATCTCGCGCCGTCTGAGGCACGGGAACATGGCGGCTTGGCGGGAGAGCTCACCGAGGCGTTGTCCGCCTGCTCCGTGTGGCGGTGGAATCTGGCGCGAGGACACGTGCATTGGTCGGCGCCCATGTACCGGTTGCTCGGCAAGACGGCGAGCGATGAGACCATGGCATTCCGCGCGATCGCGCAAGCTCTGCACCCGGACGACGATCTACGCGGCGAGATCGATCGCCATCTACGCGACGGCAAGACTCATTTCGATCACAGCTTCCGCTTGCGCCATGCGGCTGGCCACTTTGTCAATATGAGGCTCCGCGGACACATCACGCGCGACAACGAGACCCAGGAGCCTTACCTGACCGCCATTGCCGCCGCCGATCAGGACTTGGCGGCATCGGCTGACGCCAACGCGCGGCTACGCGATGCCGTGGAGACGATCTCGGAGGCGTTCGTCCTATGGGACAACCAGAACCGGCTCCTGATGTGTAACAGCAAGTACCAGCAATTTCATGGCCTCGCCGATGGGGTGGTCCGCCCCGGTAGCGCCTATGAGGAGGTTATTGCTGCGGCCTCCGACCAGGTCATCTGCAAACGCGTCGCGGTCGATGGCAAGGATGACGACGATTCCCGCACCTATGAGGCTCAGCTTGAGGATGGCCGTTGGCTGCACATCAACGAGCGCCGCACCAAGGATGGCGGCTTCGTCAGCGTCGGCACCGACATCACGGTGCTGAAAGAAAGTCAGCAGCGCCTTGCCGAAAGCGAGCAACAGCTAAGGTCGAGCGTCACCGAACTCAGGCTTTCGCGGCGTGAGCTCGAGCAGCAAAAGCAGCAGCTCGTTGATCTAGCCGAGAAATATGCGCTGGAAAAGAATCGCGCCGAGGCCGCGAACCGGGCGAAGTCAGAGTTCCTCGCCAATATCAGCCATGAGCTACGGACGCCACTCAATGCCGTGATCGGCTTCTCCGAGGTGATGCAGCAGGCATTATTCGGTCCCCTGGGACACGCCAAATATCAGGAATATGCGCGCGACATTCATGAAAGCGGCGCCTTTCTGCTGGAGGTGATCAACGACATTCTCGACATGTCGAAGATCGAGGCCGGCCGCATGACGCTCGACATCGGCACCGTCGACGTGGCAGACATCATCGAGGACAGCATGAAGGTGGTCGGCCAAGCCGCCGCCGAGCGCGACATCGCCCTTTCGCGTCACGGCCCGTCGCGCCTGATGCTGGAGGCCGATCGCCGCGCGTTGAAACAGGTTTTCCTCAATCTGCTTTCCAATGCGGTGAAGTTCACCCGCGACGGAGGCAGCGTCGACGTGCACCTATCGCGGACGCGTGGGCTCATCCGCATTGCCATCAAAGACACCGGCATCGGCATTCCCGAAACCGATATCACGAAGCTCGGGCGCCCCTTCGAGCAGGTCGAGAACCAGTTCTCCAAGAGCCATCAAGGCAGCGGGCTCGGCCTCGCCATCTCGCGGGCCCTGGTTGAGCTGCATAGCGGCAGCTTGCGGATCGTGAGCCGCGAGGGCCAGGGCACCACCGTGACTTGTACCCTGCCGGTGCAGGCCGCGACCGGTCACAACGAACGCCAGGCGGCAACCGCCTGACACAGAGCGCTTATCTCATGCCACCATGCGGTCGAAGGCTTGGCGCACTGCATCCAGCGTGTCCTTCAGCATGCCTTCGAGGGTGGCGAAGTCGGGCATGTCGGAGGCGCGAGCGAGCAAGTCCTTCAGCGCCCGTGGCGCCTCGTTCGGAACGAAGGGCTTGTCGAGACAGAGCCGCAAGCATTGGGTGAGCGTGTGATAAAGCGTTGCGGCCGGCGCGAGAATTTCGGCCTCCGCAAGCGTGATCACGCCCGCCTGCAGCAGCTTGGAGAGGGCTCCCGCGGTGTTCTGGTCGAGTACCTCGGGATGGTCATGCGCGCTGACCAGCTGCAGGTATTGCGTGAGGAACTCGATGTCGATCAGGCCACCGCGAACATGCTTCAGATCCCAAATGTCATGGGTCCCCTTCTCTTCCTCGATCTTGGCCCGCATGACGCGAACCTCGGCGGCAACCGCGGCCCGATCCCACGGTCTGCGCAGCACCTCGGAGATCGAGCGGTCGATGTCTCGCCGGAGCTGGATCGGGCCAGAAACCACGCGCGCGCGGGTCAGCGCCAGATGCTCCCAGGTCCAGGCGGAGCGCTGCTGATAGTCGATGAAGCTTGCGAGCTTGGTCGCGACCGGGCCTTGATTGCCGGAGGGCCTGAGCCGCATGTCCACTTGATAGAGGGATCCCTCCGGTGTCTGCGCGGAGAGCGCTGCGATCAGCCGTTGCGTGAAGCGCGTGTAATATTGGCTCCCTGGTAGGCTCTTGGGGCCGTCCGATTGGGCCGTGTCGCCCGCAAAGTCATAGACGGTGATGAGGTCGAGGTCCGACGTTGCCGTCATCTCGCGGCCTCCGAGCTTACCCATGGCCACGATCGCCACCGTTCCTCCCGGCATACGCCCATACTGGCGCTCAAGCTCGGCTTCCACCCGTACGGCAAGCGTCTCGATCAGGGTTTGGGCAAGAGTGGCGTAGGCCGATCCCGCTTGCGGCGCCGAGAGGGTGCCTGAGATCACCCGCACGCCGATCAGGAAGCCCTGCTCGCGGCCGACGATGCGCGCCCGATCGAGCGCATCCTGATACTCTGAAGCTTGCGCGAGCGCCCTGGCCACGAGGTCCTTAAGCTTGGCCGGCGTGGGCGCCGCACCGAAAAATCCGGGGTCGAGCACGGCATCGAGCAGGCGCGGACGGCGGCCAAGGATGGAGGCAAGCCGCGGCGCCGTCCCCATGATGTCGGCGACCAGCCGCAACAGGCTCGGATTGGCGGCAAGGAGCGAGAAGAGCTGCACGCCGGCGGGCATTTCCGCCATCACCTTGTCGAAGGTTCCAAGCGCAAGATCCGGCTCGGCGGTGCGGCCGAAAGCGCCGAGCAGCGAGGGGAGGAATTCGCCGAGGCGCTCGCGCGCCCGGGCGCTCCGCGTGGCTGGGTAGCGGCCCGACTGCCAAGCGCGGACCGTGGCGATGGCTCGCCCGGGATTGCGAAAGCCCAATCGTTCGAGAGTGGCAAGCGCAGCGGGATCAGCCTCATCGCTTGGCAACACGAGGCTCGGGGCAGCCTCGGGCAGCTCGGGCAGCTTCTCGAACAAGGCGCCGTAATGGGTCTCGACGCATGCGAGCTCTCCGAGCAAAGCCTCGGCAAAATTATCCGCGTCGGCAAAGCCGGAAAGCGCGGCAACCCGGCGCAGCTCTTCGGCCTCATCTGGCAGCGTGTGGGTCTGCTGATCGCCGATCATCTGCAATCGGTTCTCCACCCGGCGCAAAAAGAGGTAGGCCCGAGTGAGGTCTTCCGCCGCCTTCGGCGCGATCCAGCCGCCTTGCGCCAGCTCCCCGAGTGTCTCGATGGTTCCGCGGGTTCTGAGCTCGGGGTGCCGGCCTCCGGCGATGAGCTGCTGGGTCTGCACGAAGAACTCGATGTCGCGGATGCCGCCCCGCCCGAGCTTGATATCGTGGCCGGCGACCGCGATCTTGCCGTGGCCCTTATGCGCGTGCACCCGCCGCTTCATGGCGTGAATATCGGCGATCGTGGCGAAGTCTAGATATTTGCGCCAGATGAAGGGAGCGAGCTGGTGCAAGAAGTCCTCGCCCGCTGCAAAATCGCCGGCAATGACGCGCGCCTTGATCAGCGCGGCGCGTTCCCAATTCTGGCCGAAGCTCTCATAGTAGATGAGCCCCGCATCGGTGGAGAGCGCCACCTGCGTCGCTCCGGGATCGGGCCGCAGGCGTAAATCGGTGCGGAACACATAGCCGTCGCCGGTATGCTCCTGAAGGAGGCGCACGAGCTCGCGGGTCAACCGGACAAAGAACGCCGAAGGCTCGATGCCGCTAGCGAGCCCGGCCCGGTCGGCGTCGTAGAAGACAATGATGTCGATGTCGCTGGAATAGTTGAGCTCATGCGCCCCGAGCTTACCCATGGCGATGACGAAGTAGCCCTTGGGCGTCGATGGGCCTCCGCTAGAACCTCCGATCTGCCCGGCTTCGCGTGCCTGGCGAAACAAAAATCCGACCGCCTGCTCAACGGCAGCATCGGCGGCGACGCTCATGGCGTTGAGGGTCTCTTCCGTCGACCAGACCGCGCCAAGATCGGAGAGACCCACGAGTAGAGCGATCCGCCGCTTGAACCGGCGCAAGGCCTCCAGGGCCTCCTGCGATGTCTGAACCGCTCCCGCCGTGGAAGCGAGCGACGCGCGGGCCTCCTCAAGATGCTCGTCAGGATCACGCAAGAGGCATTCGGCGAGCGCGCGTGGATCGCGCTGCGCCAGCGCGGCCAGATAGGGTGCGCCGGAGAAGGACGCCGCGAGCAGCTCCCGGACCTTCGGCGCGGCGCTCAGAAGCTTGGCGGCGGGGACAAGGTCCTCGGCGCCGGCCAACGACCTCGCCAAAATGCCGAGCACGTCGGCGCCTCGCGCCTCGTCATAGATCATTGGGCGCAAAGCGATGCGCTCGAAGAACGCCGTCACGCCGACCTAATCTCTGGTCCAGGCGCCGTCTGATTTGCGGCTCCAGTGACGAGAGCATGGCCTTCCGCCGGCAAGGACAGGACGACCTTAAGTCCGGGGTGGTTATCCTCGAGCCGGAGCGTCCCGCCATGGAGCCTCGCCACCGCCGCGACGAGACTGAGCCCGAGCCCGCTTCCAGGCTCCGAGCGGCTCGCTTCGAGCCTGACAAAGCGGTCCAGCACGCGTTCACGCTCGGAAGCCGGGACCCCGGGCCCTCGATCGGTCACGGCAATTTCTGCCATAGAACCATTCGCCTTGGCTGTCACACTGACCTCGGGCTTCGCTCCATTGCTCCCCTCGGCTCGTTCGGGCGCGCCATATTTGATGGCATTGTCGATGAGGTTGGCGAGGGCCTGACCGAGCAGTTGGCGATCGGCGCGGGTGAAGATGGGCTCGACCGCTTCTGCCCTTAACATGAGCCCGCGCTCCTCCGCCACGGGCTCATAGAGTTCGGCCACATCGCGCACCAGCGCCGCCACGTCGAGAGTCTCCTTGTGATCGCCGCCGGCACCCGCCTCCAGCCTTGCAATCGACAGCAGGGCGTTGAACGTCTTGATCAGGCCATCGGCCTCCTCGATGGTACGCTCAAGCGCCTCGCGATAATCGGCTTCGCCGTAAGGCTCGCGCAGCGCGGCCTCGACCCGGTTGCGCAAGCGGTTCAACGGGGTCTTGAGATCGTGAGCGATGTTGTCGGAAACCTCGCGCAAGCCCGCCATCAGCTGCTCGATCCGGGCCAGCATGAGATTGAGGCTCTCCGACAAGCGGTCGAGCTCGTCGCCCGAGCCACTCATCGGCAGACGGCCGGAGAGATCTCCCTCCATGATCGTACGCGTGGTGGCGCCAACCGCATCGATCCTTGCCAGGAGATTGCGACTCACCCAGTAGCCGCCGCCGATCCCGAACAGGGCCATGACCCCTAGCCCCCACAGCATGGCAGATCGGATCAGCCGGGCCAGTTCTCGGCGGTCCTCGATATCGCGTCCGACAATGAGGCGATAGCCACCGGGCAAACGGAACACATTGGCAAAGGCAAGCCGGGTCTCGATACCGCCTGGAGCCGGGCGGCTATAGCCGAACTCGACGGGCCCCAAGCTATTGGAAAGCTCCGGCGAGATGGTGCTGAGATTGCCCGCAATGCGGTGCCCCTCGGGGTCGGCCACGTAATAGAGACTGTTGCCCGGGGTCTGGCTACGCTCGGCTACCGTGCTGACGAGCCGGGTAAGACCCCCAGCCGTATATTGTTCGGCGAGCCCCTTGAGCTCGGCGTCGATGGTCTCGTGCAGCTGCCGCGTCAACAGCACGGTCGTATTCCAGTAAATATAGAAGATGGCGACGACGGCAGCTGCGCCAAACAGCGCGAGATAGGTCAGCGACAGTCGAAAGGTGGTCGTCCGGAAGAGCTTAGTGAGCGCTGTCACGGATGGTGTAGCCGGCGCCGCGGACGGTATGCAGCAGAGTCGTCTCGAAATTCCTGTCGATCTTGGACCTGAGCCGCGAGACGTGGACGTCGATGACGTTGGTCTGCGGATCGAAGTGGTAGTCCCATACGTTTTCGAGCAACATGGTGCGGGTCACAACCTGACCGGCATGCTTCATGAGATATTCCAGCAGGCGAAACTCACGAGGCTGCAAGATAATGGGTTCGCCCCCACGCGTCACCTTGTGCGAGAGGCGATCGAGCACGAGATCGCCCACGACAAGGCGCGTGCTCCCTTCCTCAGGCGATTTGCGCCTGGCTAATGCCTCGATGCGAGCAAGAAGCTCGCTGAAGGCGTAGGGTTTAGTGAGATAGTCGTCGCCGCCGGCGCGAAGGCCTTTGACCCGATCGTCAACCTCGCCGAGTGCGCTCAGGATCAGTGCGGGGGTGCCGATCTCCTCAGCACGGAGAGCCCCGATCACCGTGAGCCCATCGCATTTCGGGAGCATCCGATCGACGATAAGCACGTCGTAGGCGTGCGCTCTCGCGAGCTCCAGCCCCATCTGGCCGTCCGCGGCATATTCGGCGACGTGGCCCTGCTCCTTGAGCGCACGCTTGAGGAAACTTGCCGTCTCCTGATCGTCCTCGATCACCAGCACACGCATGGTTGGAGATATCCTCGCTGAGGCTTGCTTGCTCATTCAAGGCCAAGAGGTCATGACCCCCGCACGGCTAACGGGGTGGGCGGCGCGGTGGGGGGAACCGCGCCGCCCTCCGGCGTAGAAGGCCTTAAGCTTTTGCCTTCTTCAGGGAAAGCGCAACAAAGCGCGTCTGATCGCCGGTTTTGACTTGGATGAGGATGTTGACCTTGTCCTTGTCCTTGGCCTTGTCTATCGCCTTCTTGACGCCTTTGGCGACGTCTCCGGGCTGCGACACGGTCTCGCCGGCAACCTGGAGGATGACGTCGCCTGCCTTGAGTCCCTTGTCGGCGGCGTCGCTGTCGGGAGCGACTTGGGTGATTACGACACCCTCCTCACCGGCGCCGGGCACCTTCGTCGCCGGAGCCAGCGAGAGTCCAAGGTTGTCAAGCTGCTCGCCCGCGTCAGGCTTTTCATCTTCGAGAGCGGCAAGCTTCTTCCCGCTCGGGAACGTGCCAAGCTTCATGTCAACCTGGTGCTTCTCCCCATAGCGCATGATGGCGATCTTGACATTGGTTCCAGGATGCAGCTCGGCGATCTTGCGGGCGAGGTCGCGGGAATCGTCGATCTTGTCGCCGTTCACCTCGACGATGACGTCGCCAGCCTTGATGTCTTCCTTGGCGGCAGGGCCATCCTCAGCCACTTTGGTGATCATGGCGCCCTTGGCCTCGGACATGCCGATCGAGTCCGCAATGTCGTCGCTCACATTCTGAATGACGACACCGAGCCAGCCGCGGTCGACGGTGCCGTGCTCCTTCAGTTGGCCGACGACCTCCTTGACGAGCGCCGACGGGATGGCGAAAGCAATGCCGACACTGCCGCCGCTCGGAGAGAAGATAGCGGTGTTCATGCCAACGACCTTGCCATCCAGATTGAAGGACGGACCGCCGGAGTTGCCGCGGTTCACCGCCGCGTCGATCTGCAGGTAGTCGTAGGGACCGGATCCGATATCGCGGTTATGGGCAGAGATGATGCCGGCGGTCACCGTACCCCCGAGGCCAAACGGATTGCCCACCGCAAGCACCCAGTCACCGACGCGGGGGTCCTTTTCGCAGAACTCGACATAGGGGAACTCCTTCGGGGCCTTGACCTTGAGCAGCGCCACGTCGGTGCGCGGATCGACTCCGACGAGAGTGGCCGGGTACTTGTCGCCATTCTCGAGCGTCACCGAAATATCCTCGGCGTCATCCACCACGTGGTTGTTGGTGACGAGAAAGCCGTCCGGCGAGATGAAGAAGCCTGAGCCTTGCGCCATGGTGGGATGCGGGCGCGGAGCTTGCGGACCGTTGTTAGGCTGACCGGGCTGCCCCTGACGGAAATGCTTGAAGAAGTCGTAGAGGGGGCTGTCCTCCGGAATGTCGGGCAGGCCGGGAATTTGGAGGTCGTTGTCGGCGACCTTGGAGTCGCCCTTGACGTTGATGCTAACAACCGCCGGGCTCACCTTCTCCACGAGGTCAGCGAAGCTCAGCGGCGCCGCGCCATAAGGTGTTTGCACGGTCTGAGCCGGCTCGGCGACGGCGAAGCGCATGTCTTGGCCGAGCACGAGCCCCAAGGCGCTCATGGCGATCAGCGCGGCAGCCGTAACCGCAAGTGGCCCGCGCCGAAGCCTCCGCCCGCGCGAGCTCTCTGGTGATACGGAGCTCTGGTAAGGATTATTCATCAAGGTCACCCCTCTCCTAATACAGAAGGAAATCCGCCTAATGCCGAGCCTCGCGTCGTCACGGAGCGAGGCTTCTAGGCGAAAAATATAGAAGTTCGGCAATTACGCCGCTGTTTCCAGGGAATTAAATTTCCGTAAGGTTGGCTGTATGCCGATGGGCCTCAGACAGCACCGGCCGTCGGCACGCTCTCTATATCGCTACCCTATATAGGAAGCCAAGCGCCGGGCGACAATCAGCCATCGTCGAGCAGGCGCTTCAGCCGGCGTTGCTCGGCCTGGCTCAGCGCTGCGGGGCTATCGGAGGCAGACCGCCTCCGACAGCCCAACACGATGATGAGGAGCGCCGCCAGGAACACGGCTGGCGTGGCGAACCAGAGCAGCAGGGTGTGCGGCGCCAAGCGGGGCTTCAGCAGCACGAACTCGCCATAGCGGGCGACGACGAAATCCTGGATCTGTTGATCGGTGTCGCCGGCCTTCAGCCGCTCACGCACGAGCAGGCGGAGATCCTTCGCGAGCGGGGCTTCGGAATCGTCGATCGACTGATTCTGGCAGACGAGGCAGCGCAATCCTTCGGAGATGTGGCGAGCGCGGGCTTCGAGCCCTGCATCCTGCAGCACTTCGTCCGGCTCCACGGCCTTGACCGGCGGTACCGCCAAGAAAAAGATCGAGACGAAAAAAAGGACGGCCCAGGCCAGCCAGCAAAGGCTGGGGCAAAATTTAGGGCCTGAGGCGCGGCGGTGGACTGGCATCGTCCTATTTGGCGGCAGCGAGGCTTTGGCCAGTCGCGCGGGCGCGTTTCGGCGCCCCCACCCGCAAGCGCCGGTCGGACAGCGAGAAGGCGCCGCCGACGAACATGACGAGAGCGCCAAGCCAGATCAGACGCACGAGTGGATTGAAATAGAGTCTGACGCTGTAA
>JBARKP010000103.1:0-19089 GCA_049801475.1 Methyloceanibacter sp. | reverse complement strand
CCAGAAAATGCTAATGTTCTTCCTGCTTGGCATCTAGAAAACAGGGGGGACAGCATGAACAACACCACTCTCTTTTGGGGCGCTGTAGTAGTCGGTCTGGCGTGCCTCGCTCTTGCAGGCATGTATTGGTTCGTACCGGCGGGCTCGCTACCGACATTTGCGCCTGGCTTCGTAGAGGGTTCGACGCATGTGCATGTAAAGCACGGCGTCATCTTTCTTATTCTCGCGCTCGTGCTGCTTGGGTTCGCCTATACCAAGCGCCCCTAAGGATAATCCTGCAATGGGCGTCTGCTGCCTTGTTTTATTCTCCTGACTCAATCTCGATAGCGCCAACAGCGTGAATAGGCCGCCGAGCCGGGCGAGACGTGGGGCTTGGCCCCGCCTTCCGTGCTACGCTGGTCGAGAGGCGCTCGTGCGTTTCACGTCGGAACCAACAAAGAGGACGCCCAGGGGAAGGACAAAAAGGACATGGTCAGGGAAGCGACGAAGTCGAAGAAGCCCACCAACCGCTGGTCGCACCAGGTGACGGAGAACTCGAACGCGCTCGACCTGCAAAAGGGCGTGTTTGCGCTCAAGGACCCAAAGAAGATCGCTTCATCGTTGAAACGCTCTGCGGAGGCGAGCCACCGGCGCAAGTCCGATCCCTATCGCTCGGCAATGTCGATGCTGACCTTCTACATCAACCGCGCCGGCAAGAATTTATCTGATGCAAACCGCGCCCGGCTCGAGAAAGCTAAGGACGAGCTGCGCAAAGCCTTCGACAAGACAAGTTCCAGCTAATGGCGGCGCCGGGAGCACGATAGGAAATTGTCATCCCGATCTGAGGGGTCGCATCATTCGATAGGTGCGCGAAGATATTGGCAGCCTCTGGCACCTGTGTCGGCAAGCAGTCCCCAAAGGTTGCAGCTCAGGCACCCGCTCAAATTGCTTCTCGGTAGTCTAACAAGGCGGCGCTAAAATTTTTAATCGGCTCCAGCCTTCGAGATTGGCAGAGCCACTTGGCTCTAGACCTATCTGTACAAAGCGTCATTCGCTGCGACGACCACTCTCGAGACTTTGCTGAGAACTCCTTCAGTGAAGCTGGGATGTCTGCACGGAAATTAAAGGCGAGCAAGCCAACTCGGCGAGAGCGTGAAGAAATCGTATTTAGGGGTGCCATATTCTTGGATGCCTTGCTCGCTTCCATAGTATTTGTAGGGTAGGAATTTACCGGACATAGTGATCCTCACGCGGTCACCTTTGGGATGTGGTTGACGTTCGATTTCCATATCGAAATCGATGGCGGACATGATGCCGTCTCCGAACTCCTCTTCGATGAGTGCCTTCAACGCTGGACCGTTGATCATTACAAGCTCGTAGAAGCGATAGACGAGTGGGTCGGTCGGCGGCATCGGCGTGCCACGGTTGGGTACCTCGTTCAACATGCGCCCTTCGTCTTCCGTCAACCCAAACAACGCTGCTGCTTTCTTCGCCAACGGCTTGACGAGTTTCATTTGACCCAGCAGAGCGCCCACGACAAGGACGGGCGACACTCCGCCGATCTCCTCTGTGATATGCCTCCAACTCCAGCCGCTATGGCGTTTGATATCTAGGATTTTTTCGGTCAATTGATCGCGGCGCATTAGGCCACTCCTTGTTTTCGATAGCCACCACGAGCAAGGGGTCACAAAATAGTCGACCGCGGCTCCTCGGCTAAAGGCCAACACGGCGAGACTCAATTAGCGCAGTAGCCTCCGAAACAATGCTCCGAACTCTCTCTTCGGCGCTAACGATGCTCTTCAATCGGCCGATTCCCTCTCCCGCATAAAGGGCCATCGCTTCGAAATCTCCAGTCATGGAGCGCAACGGCGAGTCAGTGCTGAAGAGATAAATTGGGCGTCCGTCTTCGTCGCCGATCACTTCGTGTACGCCGGAATTTGGGTCACCCCGCTCGCCGCGTGTGACGCTGTTGGTCAAGACGCGAACCTTGGCACCAGCCGGCCAGTTGATGTGGAAGTCGTAGGTCAGAAGGGTTTCCCCATCGTGCGCATCGACAAGACGCTGTTTGTGGTAGTCATGCGCAAAGGACTCGTTGGTGGCCATCAGTGCAGTCCCTATGACCGCCCCTTGAGCTCCCATGGATAGAGCATCGAACAAATCTCTGCCGCTTACGATTCCGCCTGCTGCCAACACTGGCAATGGACTTGCGGCGGTGACCCTCGGAATCAACTTTCGGAGCGGCTCATCACCTCGCACATGCCCGCCGGCCTCGCGGCCTTGCGCTATCAGGATGTCGGCCCCGGCTTGTTCTGCTTCTTGAGCTTCCTCAACCGAACCAATTTGGTAAGCAACGACAATACTTGCGTGCTTAAGCCGACGCACGATGGCCGGCGATATCTCCCAGAACAGCGCCACAACAGGCACTTCGAGTGCGATACAAGTGTCAATTTGTGCCCCTAGGAGGGCAGACTCAGTTGCCGCTGGGATGAGGTTCACACCGAACTTTCGATCTGTCAGTTCGCGTACCCGAACCACTTCTTTTTCGATCAGATCCGGCGGCTCGCGCACCATCCCAAGAAAGCCGAAGCCACCGGCCCTACTTACCGCGGCAACCAACTCAGACCGGGCGATGCCGCCCATTCCAGCGAGAACCACCGGGTATCTGGAGCCGAGGATGTCGCAAACAGGCGTATGTAGCTCGCTGTCCATGGTAAGGCGTCACACGCGCTACCGAACCTCGACGGTCGCGACGTCCCGAACGCTTTGGTCACCGCCTCTCTCCTGGGCGACATACCGCCAACTCCAGCGCTTACTGCATTTGATATCGAGGATTTTCTCGGTCAATTTATCCCGTCGCATGGCGTTCCCGTTCGCAGCCGAACGAATGATTTCCGCCGATCCGAATTTGCGACCGTTAGCATGGGCGACTTGAAATGTCACAAGACGTCAGCCCGCAGTCCCTCTAAGTCGCCCGCCATTCCTGAATCCGGCAAAGCCGTCCGATCCACTCCTTGTAGGAGAATAGACAATGAGCAACGTATCCCAACGTCTTCCGGAGACCTCGGGCTTCCGCCTTGGCGTCTACGTGTTCAAGGATGCCGAGATCGTCGATTATGCCGCGCCTTACGGCGTCTTCTCCGTGGCGCGGAGATTTGATCCCGAGCTTGATGCCTTTCTCATCGCCGATGCCATGCACTCGGTGCAGACGCAGGCAGGCTTCACTGTGGTGCCGAATTACAGCTTCCTGGACCGGCCCGACATGGATGCATTCTTGATTCCCGGTGGGTTCGGCACGCGCCAGGAGATGCACAACGGGCGTCTGCACGATTTTATCTGCATGCTGCCGGAGAAGACGTTATTGACCAGCGTCTGCACGGGCTCATGGATTTATGGCGCCATGGGCCTGCTCAACGGCAAGCCCGCGACGAACCGCAAGGAGCCCGACCGGCTCGAAGCATCAAACTTCGGCAAGGTGCCCATCGACCGGCTAGCCGAGATCGCGCCGAAGGCCCGTATCTCCGGCGCCCGCATCGTTGATACCGGGCGGATCATCACTGCCGGCGGCATCGCCTCAGGCATGGAGATGGGCTTCCATCTGCTCCGCCGCGCAGGGTTTGACGAATCGCTGATTGGCGAGGTCGCGCGCGTCATGGAGTATAAGGCGGGCTATGACCTCTACCGAGACGACATCGAATATGCGTCTAAGTGAGTATTCCGCGCTTCTCGGTCGCGCGTAGATGCCGAACGGGCGTGCCGTGGCCGCTTTTGGCACATCCCGGAAGTGCCGCCCGCCGCGAAGGAAGGCCGCTTACGAATCCAAAAGCCGTCCACGAGCGCGTTTATGAGCTCACGCCTTAGCGAACCCGCCGAGCTGTGGTATCAGCCTCCGGGCTATCGTTCGCGCCCTCCCGTAGTGACTTCTTACTGACTCTCTCGGGCTGGTGCCCGTTTGCTCCGCGGACTTGCATCGAGCTACCCTCAAAGTAGGCGCCACTCTCAATAGCAAGAGATTGGTGGTGAATATCGCCAACGACATGCGCCTGCGACTTTAGAATAACGTCTCCGCCTTGAATCGGACCCTC
The DNA here is from genome assembly GCA_049801475.1 of Methyloceanibacter sp. Taxonomy (GTDB): domain Bacteria; phylum Pseudomonadota; class Alphaproteobacteria; order Rhizobiales; family Methyloligellaceae; genus Methyloceanibacter. The sequence goes on along the minus strand of JBARKP010000103.1, from coordinate 15,028 downwards.
GACTTTCCCGTCCACGACCACATGCTCGGCTGCAATCGTTCCAGTGACATGAGCCCCTCGGGAGATAATGAGCGAAGTGCAGTGCAATTCACCGTCAACCTGACCATTGACCTCCACCAAGCCCTCCGCGGTGACGCTTCCGACAATCTTCAGTCCTTTAGCGATAACCGTTCCTCGGTGCCTCGACCTAAACATGGTTCCCTCCTACGCAAACAAGGACCTATCTAAGCACTACGCGACTTCGGGAGCGACCGGATGAAGCCTTTCGCCGGCTTGTCCCCTACGCTGTCCGGGTGTTCGGCGGCCGGTTGTGGCCTAGCCGCTGCTCTTTCCACAGGAATTTCTTGGCTGGGCGACAGCGGATCCTCGGGGTGACGCGACTCACCTTCGAAATAGGCACCCTGCTCAACGGCGAGACTCTTATGTACAAGGTCGCCTTCGACGTGGGACGTGGATTGCAGCGTCACCCGTTGCGCCCAGATCGAGCCAATGAGGCGGCCGCGGACCACCACGTCATCAGCGACTACACCACCCTCGAACTGCGAGTTTTCGCCGAGAACCAGTGATGCGCAAAGCACATCGCCTTGCACGTGGCCATCGATTTGGAGCTTACTCTTCGACGTCACATTGCCGGTGATCGTCAGGCCCTCGCCAATTGTCGAGATACTGAGTGCGCTCGAATCCCAGGCGCGAGTGGATTGCTCGGATGTATCCATGGGCATCCGCCTACCCCCAATCAGCTGCCACCGTCTCCGCTATCCTACTCACAGTCAAAACGATGGCCAAGCCTGGCGAGCGTCTGCTCACGATCGCCAAGCGACACGGATAGTAGGAAAGTGCCGACGGGCTAGTCGCCTGTCAGCCCCGGGCCGTGAACTGAAAGCCTAGATCAAGCCTAATACCAGCGTCCCCGGCCGTGCCTGGCCTAAGTCACAATGAGACCGGCCTCCACCTTGACTCTAGGTTCGACTCCGACTAGAACAAAACAGGAACGAAATCGGAGTTTAGTGCCGTGCGTAACGACGTTCCAGGCGGCGAAAATGTCGATGAGTTTCCGCCTTCTGGCGTTGAGAGAGCAGGCAGGGCAAGGGACGAAGGTCTGATTGAGCGTTTGTGCAGGCGTATCCGCATGCTCGAGCAGGTTCCCGTGTCTCTGGCCTTTCCCCCCGCACCGGGCGCGGGCCTTCCCCGCCCCGCCTGCTCCCTAATTTCCTCGCTGGGAGAGGGGGGTGAACCGAAGACTCGGAATATGCCTCTCATCCCTCTCCCTACCCTCCCTCGCAGGGGAGGAGGGGGAGCACGCGATGCTTCCGCAAATTCAATCTCTCCTGAGCCGCCCCTCACCAAGCTTGCGGCGAGCGGGCTGCACGAGGTCAGAGCTGCCGCTTACCGCGATCACCCCGCAGCCCTCGCCTTCGCCCTTGCCTTTCTCGGCGAGCGCCTAGCGCGGCGAGATGGAACGCCATCGACCGTGCTGTGGTGCTTGACCGAGAGAGCCGCGCGCGAATGGGGCACTCCCTACGGTCCGGGCCTGCTGGCCCTCGGTCTCGACCCGGCGCTTTTTCTCATCGTCCAGGCGCGCAATGCGCTGGACGCGGCCTGGGCGCTGGAAGAGGGACTGAAGAGCCGGGCCTTCATCGCCGCTCTTGGACAGGTCGAGGTCAAGACGCCGCTCATCGCCAGACGTCTCGGCTTGGCCGCCCAAACAAGCCGCACTTCCTGTCTTCTCCTTTCCGGACATCAGGGAGTTCCCGGAACAGGCTTGCCCGGGGCGCTCACCCGCTGGCGAATCGCGGCGGCGGGAAGCAGCGCCGCCCCCTTCGATGCTTCCGCTCCCGGCGCGCCCTGCTGGCATCTCACGCTCGAGCGCTGCCGGGGGATCGCACCCGAGCAAAGCTGGACCTTGGAGCTTCATCATGTCGCGTATGGTTTCCGTCTGGCTGCCGCTTTTGTCCCTCGAGCAGCTGAAACGGGAGAGCAAAGGCGAGCCCTTTCCAGTTGATCGCCCCTTCGCGCTTGTAGGAAGCGAAGAGCGTGGGCTCGGGCTCACGGCCGTCAATGCGGCAGCCATGGGTGGGGGCCTCTCCCCCAGCATGGGGCTCGCCGATGCCCGCGTCATCTGTCCGCATCTCCTCACCGCGCCGGCGGATCTCGAGAAAGATTCGGAGAACCTCGTCGCGCTTGCCCGCTGGGCGAGCCGTTACAGCCCCTCCGTCAATGTCGACGGCAGGGATGGGCTATGGCTCGATGTCACCGGCGTTCCCCATCTCTTCGGCGGCGCCCGCCTTCTCCTCGCCGACATGGCGATGCGATTCGCCCGCCTCGGCTTCAGCGCAAGGCTTGCGCTTGCCGAGACCTTGGGAGGGGCTCACGCCCTTGCGCGCTTCGCGCGATCATCCCCAACCATCGTTCCTGCCGGGCAGCTCGGGGAGGCGCTTGCGCCCCTGCCCGTCGAGGCCTTGCGCCTTGCGGAGACAACCACGAGGCTCCTGAGGCGGCTTGGCTTGAAGCGCATCGGCCAGCTCTGCGATCTACCGCGCGCAAGCCTTGAGCGGCGGTTCCATTCCAGGGAAGCGGCCGATGCCGTCCTCCATCGTCTCGATCAGGCGCTCGGGATCAGAGAGGAACCGCGCGCACCTCTCCTGCCGTTGCCCGACTATGTCGCGCGGCTGCCCTTCCCCGAGCCTCTGATCACCCATGAGGGAGTCGTTGCGGGCCTCGATCATCTCGCAGTCACGCTTTGCCATGCGCTCGCGCAAGCGCGCCTCGGAGCGCGCAGGGTCGTGTTGAGACTCTATCGCACCGACGGATCTTGTGCCGAGCTGCAAGCGGCCTTCAGCGCGCCGGCCCGCGAGCCTACGAATCTGTTGCGGATCTTGCAGGATAGGGTCGACAGCATTGATGTCGGTTTCGGCGTCGACCTGATGGTACTCGCCGCACTCTCCACCGAGCCGCTTCTCCCCGCACAGACTGCCTTTGCCAAAACCGAGGAGCGAGGCCCAACAGAGCCTCTGATCGACCGCTTGGCGAATCGATTGAGCGGAAGCGCCGTGCGCCGGCTCTTCACCAGGCAAAGCCATGTCCCTGAGCGCGCGCAAAAGACGAGGAGCGCCTTTGCCGGTGCTTCCACATGGGCCGAGCAAGCTGCACCCAAACCCCCGCGGCCCTTCCTTTTGCTTGCCGAGCCTGAGCCACTCGACGTGCTCGCCGAGGTCCCCGAAGGGCCGCCCGCGTGCTTCACCTGGCGGCGCGTGACCCGCCGCGTGGTCAAGGCGGAAGGGCCCGAGCGCATCGCGCCCGAATGGTGGCGGGAGTTCCTTAGCCGTGCCCCTGCGGCAAACTCCGTCACCTCCACCCTTGCGGGGGAGGTCGGCGCAAAGCGCCGAGAGGGGGGTAAGCCGCATACTCAGAATTCGCTTCTCACCCTCCCCAACCCTCCCCCGCAAGGGGGGAGGGGAAGGCCTCGCGACTACTACCGCATCGAGGACGAGGACGGCCGCCGCTACTGGGTGTTCCGCGAAGGCCTCTATCAGGAGAGCGCTAGCGGCACGCCCTGCTGGTATCTACACGGAGTCTTCGGGTGATGGCGATTGCCATGCGCTACGCCGAGCTCGACATCACCACCAACTTTTCCTTCCTGCGCGGAGGCTCGCATCCCGAAGAGCTGGTGACGACCGCCAAGGCGCTCGGGCTCGAAGCCCTCACCGTCACCGATCGCAACACGCTGGCCGGCGTGGTGCGCGCCCATCTCGCCGCCAAGGAGGTGGGGATAAAGTTCATTGTGGGTGCCCGCCTCGACCTGCAAGACGCTCCGAGCCTGCTCGCTTACCCCAAGGACCGCGCCGCTTACGGGAGACTCTCCCGGCTGCTCACCTTGGGCCAGCGCTGCGCCGAGAAAGGCCAATGTACGCTTTATCTCGACGACGTGGCGGCCCACGCCGACGGCCTCATTTTCATCGTGCTTCCACCCGAGGATTGGATTTCTCCTCACCCTTCGAGACGCCGCTTCGCACCTCCTCAGGGTGAGGGTGCTGCGATCATTGCCTTCTCCAACCCTCATGCTGAGGAGCGCATCGACAGATGCGCGTCTCGAAGCATGAGGCCCCCTTCCCCTGAATCAGAACTGTTTCATTTGAAGGAGGCATTATTGAGCGCACCGCTTTATCTCGCCGCGCGGCATTCCTATCGCGGCGACGATCGCGCGCGGATTGAGGCTCTGGTCGCGCTCGCCGAGCGAACGGGCACGCCTGTTGTCGCCACCAATGCCGTGCTCTACCACGCCTCCCACCGCCGGCCCTTGCAGGACGTGCTCACCTGCATCCGCGAAAAGTGCACGATTCACGACGCAGGCCTCAGGCTCGAAGCCAATGCGGAGCGGCACCTCAAAGCTCCCCAGGAGATGGCGCGGTTGTTTGCCGGCCACGGAGGCGCGCTCGACCGCACCATCGAGATCGCGGAAGCGTGCCGCTTCTCCCTCGACGAGCTGCAATACGAATATCCCGACGAGCCGGTACCGGAAGGCAAGACGCCGCAATCCCATCTCGAAGAACTGACCTGGGAGGGCGCGCGCTGGCACTTCCCCGACGGCATCCCTGAGAAGGTGCGCGACACGCTAACAAAGGAGCTCGCGCTGATCTCCGAGCTCCACTACGCCCCCTATTTCCTCACCGTGCACGACATCGTCCACTACGCCCGCTCCGTTAACATCCTCTGCCAGGGGCGCGGCTCCGCCGCCAACTCCGCCGTCTGCTACTGCCTCGCCATCACCAATGTGGACCCGACCGAGATTGATCTTCTCTTCGAGCGCTTCGTCTCGCCCGAGCGGAAGGAGCCGCCCGACATCGACGTCGACTTCGAACATGAGCGGCGCGAGGAGGTAATCCAATATATCTATGCCCGCTATGGCCGCGACCGCGCCGGCCTCGCCGCCACCGTGATCTCTTATCGCGGCCGCTCGGCGGTGCGCGAGGTGGGAAAGGCGCTTGGGCTTTCCGAGGACACCGTCGCGACGCTTGCCACCACCATCTGGGGCTTGAGCAATTCCAGTCTGCCTGAGGAGTACGTCCGCCAGGCGGGCCTTGATCCTTCCGACCCGCTGCTCGCGCGGACGCTTGAGCTCACCCAGGAACTGCTCGGCTTCCCGAGGCATCTCTCCCAACATGTCGGCGGCTTCGTGCTGACGCGGGGGTCCTTGTCGGAGGTCGTGCCCATCGGCAATGCCGCCATGGAGGACCGCACCGTCATCGAATGGGACAAGGACGATCTCGATGCGCTCGGCCTGCTCAAGGTGGATGTGCTCGGCCTCGGCATGCTCACCTGCATCCGCAAGGGCTTCGCCCTGCTCAAGCAGCATTATGGTCGCGACGTGAGCCTTGGCACCGTGCCACGCGACGATCCTAAAGTCTACGACATGCTGTGCAGGGCGGACTCGATCGGCGTGTTCCAGGTGGAGAGCCGGGCGCAGATGAACATGCTGCCGCGGCTGAAGCCTCGAAAATTCTATGACCTCGTCATCGAGGTGGCGATCGTGCGCCCGGGCCCGATCCAGGGCGACATGGTGCATCCTTATTTACGCCGGCGATCTGGCGTCGAGGCAATCGACTATCCCTCGCCGCATCCAGACCATGGCCCTGCCGACGAGCTTCGCCAGGTCCTTGGCAAGACCATGGGCGTGCCGCTGTTTCAGGAGCAGGCCATGCGGCTTGCCATGGTGGCGGCGAAATTCTCCGCCCCCGAGGCGAACGAGCTTCGCCGCGCCATGGCCACCTTCCGCCGCCGCGGCACCATCGACCGTCTGCATGAGAAGATGGTCAGCCGCATGACGGCGCGCAGCTACCCGGCCGAATTCGCCGAGCGCTGCTTCAATCAGATCAAGGGCTTTGGCGAATATGGCTTTCCCGAGAGCCACGCGGCGAGCTTCGCTCATCTCGTCTATGTCTCGGCGTGGCTCAAATGCCATTACTCCCCGGTCTTCGCAGCCGCGCTGCTCAACGCCCAGCCCATGGGCTTCTATGCCCCGGCGCAGATCGTGCGCTGCGCACGTGACCATGGCGTCGAGGCGCGCGAGGTCGACGTCAATCACAGCCTCTGGGATTGCACGCTTGAGCCAACCTCCGGCGGCGCCTTCGCACTGCGTCTAGGCATGCGCCAGATCGACGGCCTGCGCGAAACTGATGCCACCCGCATCGTCGAGGCGCGCGACGGCACCCGCTCGCCTGCGTCAGAGAAAAAGGGAGGAACTCCCTTCAGCGACGTGCGGGATCTGTGGCGGCGGAGCGGCGTCGGCCGCGCGAGCTTGGAGAAGCTCGCCGCCGCGGATGCCTTCCGCTCCCTCGGACTCGATCGCCGCCAGGCGCTCTGGGAGGTGCGCGGCCTGCCCAAGGAAGTAACTCTGCCGCTGTTCGAGCACGCGCAAGCCGCCGAGACCGGCACCGAGCCCGAGGTGGCGCTTCCCGTCATGCCGCTCTCGGAGCATGTGGTGAACGACTACCGGACCTTGCGCCTCTCGCTGAAGGCGCACCCCATGTCGTTCCTCCGCGCCCGCATCGCAAGCGAAGACATTTGCTCTTGCCGCGATTTGAAGAGCTCTCGCGATGGCGCGCGAGTAAGCGTCGCGGGCCTCGTGCTCGTGCGCCAACGGCCTGGCTCCGCCCAAGGCGTGGTGTTCATGACCATCGAGGATGAGACGGGCGTCGCCAATTCGGTGATCTGGCCCAAGGTGCTCGAACGGGAGCGCAAGGTGGTGATGGGCGCGCGCCTCGTCGTGGTGCATGGCCTTATCCAGCGCCATGAGGACATTATCCATGTCGTGGCAGCGCGTCTGGAGGATCGTAGCGATTGGCTCCGCCTCCTCGACGAGGAGGCGGGCGAGAGCATGAGCCTTCCGATGGCCCATGCCGACGAGGTGAAGCGGCCCGATCCAGGATCCTGGCACCTCTCTGGCGACACTGAGGAGCTTCCTGTCCCCCTCCCCCCCTCCGATCACGTCAAGCATCCTGACGAGAGACGTGAACGGCCGCACCCCCGCTGGCACCCGAGGCGCCACCCGCGCGCCGCGCGCATCATCCCGAAATCCCGCGACTTCCATTAGCCGGTGGCGGTCGAAGCCAAACCCGTTATGCTGCCGTCATCATGCGGACCCGCCCGCCTCTTCTCGCCGCTTCGCTCGCGTTCCTCTTCATTTTCGGCGCGGCGGCGGCCTTGCGCGCCTACGAGCTTCCGGAAGGGCCAAGCAACTTCACACCGAAGCCACTGGTCAAAGCGAAGAAGCATATGGTGGTGGCGGCAAATCCGCTCGCCGCCGAAGCGGGCCTTGCAATCTTGCGCAAGGGCGGTAGCGCCGTCGATGCGGCCATCACCACGCAGATGGTGCTCAACGTCGTCGAGCCACAATCCTCCGGCATCGGCGGCGGCGCCTTCATCCTCACCTGGGACGCCGCTACCAAGAGCTTGCTGAACTTCGACGGCCGCGAGACGGCCCCCGCCGCAGCGACGCCGGAGATCTTCCTCGATGCCGAGGGCAAGCCCCTCCCCCGCAAGGCCGCCATGGAGAGCGGCCGGTCCACCGGCACACCTGGCGCGCTCGCCGCTTTGAAGCTCGCCCACGACAAGTACGGCAAGCTCCCTTGGGCCGATCTGTTCGCTCCGGCCATTGCGCTCGCCCGCGACGGTTTCTCCATTTCGCCGCGGCTTGCCCAACTCCTGGCCGACTCCGATCCCGCAAGCTTCGCGCCGGAAGCGCGGGCATATTTCTTCGATTCCGAAGGGAGATCCTGGCCAACAGGCTACAAGCTGACCAATTCGGCGCTCGCTGACACCTTCGAGGCGATCGCCAAGGACGGCCCCGCCGCCTTCTACGAGGGCGAGATTGCCCGCGCCATCGCTACCGCCGTCGAAAGCGACCCGCGGGGACCGGGAAAGCTGACCGCCGAGGATTTGTCACGCTACCGCGCCAAGTTGCGGGAGCCGGTCTGCGTCCTTTATCGCGCCTACGAGGTCTGCGGCGCCGCGCCTCCCTCCTCCGGCGCTGCGACCGTGGGCCAGGTGCTCGCCCTGGTCGCCTCCTTCGATCTCGGCACCACGCCGCTCGCCGCCCAGCCCGTGCATCTCATCGTCGAGGCCGAGCGTCTCGCCTTCGCTGATCGCAACCGCTACCTCGCCGATCCGGATTTCGTCACCGCTCCCGTGGCCGGCCTGCTCGACCGGACCTATATCGATCAGCGTCGCACTTTGATCGATCCAACCCGTGCGCGCGCCGAAGTGACCGCGGGTACCCCTCCCAACACGCGCCAAGGCGCTTACGGCCGCGATGCCACCTATGAGAGCGTCGGCACGAGCCACATCTCCATCGTCGATGACGATGGCAATGCCGTCTCCATGACCACCTCCATCGAGCAGGCTTTCGGCGCCCGCCTGATGGTGCGCGGCTTCCTGCTCAACAACGAGCTCACCGACTTCTCCTTTATGCCCGTCGATGCGGAGGGGCGCGCCGTGGCCAACCGCGTGGAGCCGGGGAAGCGCCCCCGGAGCTCCATGGACCCCACCATGATCTTTGCCAACGGCCGCGGCTTGCGCTTCCTGCTGGGCTCGCCGGGAGGACCGGGGATCATCCTCTTCGTGGTGAAGGGGGTGGTCGCTATGCTCGATTGGCACCTCGACCCGCAAGCTGCCAGCGCTCTCGTCAATTTCGGCTCAACCGGCGACGCCTTCCTCATCGAGCCCGGCGAAGCGTGGGATGGCCTCGCCAAGGCTATGCGGGGTCTCGGTCACGAGGTCAAGCGCTTCGACTTCACGAGCGGCCTCCATATCATTGCCATCACGCCCCAGGGGCTCGAGGGTGGTGCCGATCCACGCCGCGAAGGCGTGGCGCTCGCGGACTAGTGCCTCGGCGACTAGTCGCTACGGGACCAGTGCCTTGGGAACCAGTGTCATGGCGAGGAACCGGTGATGACCAGCCAAACCCGCAAGATCGCGATCCGTGGCGCTGGCGTCGTCGGCCTCTGGCAGGCGCTGGCGCTTGCGCGCCAGGGGCATACCGTCACGCTTTGCGAGCGCTCGCCCATGCCCTTCGCCCATGCTTGCAGCCTCTATGCGGGCGCCATGCTCGCACCAAATTGCGAGAAGGAAAGCGCGGACCCCGTAGTGCGGGAGCTCGGGCTCCGCGGCCTCGCACTCTGGCGCGACACCTGCGCGGACACCGTCGCCAATGGCACCCTGGTCGTGGCCCTTCATCGCGATCGTGCCGAGCTGGACCGGTTCACTCGCATGACGGAAGGCCATCAGCGCTTGTCTCCCGCCGAGTTGCAGGCATTTGAACCCGCGCTCGCGGACCGTTTCGCGGGCGCCCTTTACTACCCCGAGGAAGGGCACCTATCGCCCGAGCCCGCTCTGCATTTCCTGCTCGAGCAGGCGCAGGCTGCCGGCGCCCGTTTGCGCCTCGGCGAGGGAGAATTCCCCCCCGACGCCGACCTTGTCATCGATTGCCGGGGCCTTGCCGCCAAGGATCGTCTGTCGAATCTGCGCGGCGTGCGCGGCGAGCGGATCGTGGTAAAGAGCCGCGAGGTGAACCTCTCGCGCCCCGTGCGGCTCTTGCATCCGCGTTTCCCCCTCTATGTCGTGCCTTGGGGAAAGGGCGTCTACATGATCGGCGCGACCGTGATCGAGAGCGAGGAGACAGGCCCCATCACACTGCGCTCGGCGCTCGATCTTCTTTCGGCGGCCTATGCGCTCGACCCCGGCTTCGCCGAAGCCGAGATCGTGTTGCAAGGGGCCGGCGCAAGGCCGGCCTTCCCCGACAATCGACCTAGGATTATGGTCGCGCCGCGCTATATCTATGTGAACGGCCTCTACCGGCATGGCTTCCTGCTCGCTCCGATCATGGCGGAATTGTTGGCCAATTTCATCGAGACCGGCGCGACCGATCCGGAGGTGTTTGTTGCAGATTCGTCTCAATGGTGAGCCAGTCGCCACCGATGCTCGCACGCTCGATGAGCTTTGCGCAAAGCTCGGCTTTGCCGAGGCAAGGATCGCAACGGCGGTGAACGGCAGCTTCATTGCCGCCACCAAGCGCGGGCTGACGCCGCTTTCGCCTGAGGACGAGGTCGAGATCGTAGCCCCGAGGCAGGGCGGCTGATGCTAAACCTCTACGGCGAGCGCTTCGCGTCCCGCCTGTTGTTGGGAACAGCGCAATACTCCTCCCCCGAAACGCTGCGGCACGCTGTCGAGGCCTCATCCGCCGAGATCGTCACAGTATCGCTCAGGCGAGAAGCGGCGCGTGCTCGCGCGGGCCAAGGCTTCTGGGAGCTGATCGAGCAATTGGGCGTGCGCGTGCTCCCCAACACCGCTGGCTGCCGGACCGCCAAAGAGGCGGTCGCCACCGCCGAGATGGCGCGCGAGCTGTTCGGCACACCCTGGATCAAGCTCGAGGTCATTGCCAATGATGACACGCTGCAGCCCGAACTGTTTGGCCTCGTCGAGGCGGCCGCCATTCTCTCCGCCGGAGGCTTCCAGGTGCTGCCCTATACCACCGAGGATTTGAGTGCTGCCGAGCGGCTGGTCGGCGCTGGCTGCACGGTGCTGATGCCTTGGGCGGCGCCGATCGGGTCGGCGCGAGGGCTCATCAACCGGGATGGACTGAAGACGCTTCGGGCTTACTTCCCCGACACGACTCTGATCGTCGATGCCGGCATCGGCGCCCCCTCGCAGGCGGCAGAGGCCATGGAGCTCGGTTACGATGCCGTGCTGCTCAACACGGCGGTCGCCAAGGCCGCCGATCCGGTGCAGATGGCGGCGGCCTTCGCACGCGCCGTCGAGGCCGGGCGCCTTGGCTTCGAGGCCGGGCTCATCGAGCCGCGAGACATGGCAACCCCCTCCACCCCCGTCGCCGGCACGCCCTTCTTCAAGGACGCTCTATCCCCAAGGGGTGCAAGCACTTAGCTGCAAAAGGCCGTCGATTTCGCCAGCGGCGAATCAATGGCTTACAGGCGGTTTGCAAATGGGAGATCCGCCGCCTGAAAATGCAAACGCCGCCCGGGCAAGGGGCGGCGCTGCAGGACACTTACCAAAGGAAGATTGGGAGTCGGCATATACGCCATCACAGCTCCCTTTTCAAGCAGGGGTGCGGTGATGGCCCATGCAATCAAGCCTCCAGAGCCACTGGAAATATCTCCATATCAGGCTGATGGCGGTGAGCTGATAGGCAAAGACCCACGGGAAGTGCCTCCCGAGATTCTCTCCCGCTACCATAGGGAGCAGAATCCTCTGAAGGCCCTTCGGGCGCGGTGCCTAGACTGTTGCTGCGGCAATGCCTCCGAGGTCCGCAAGTGCACCGCCGTTGAGTGCCCCAGTTGGGCATTTCGGATGGGCAACAATCCATTCCGGCAGAAGCGGGTCATCTCGGACGAGCAAAAGCGCGTGATGGCTGAGCGCCTAGCGCACGCGAGGCTGGCTGATGAGTGAGATGGAAGATCGCGAACGCGATGCAATGATCGACGCGATGCAGTGCCGGCGCGAGGATCCAACGCTATACGAGGCACCGGGCGAGAAGAGGTATTTTGCGCTATTTGGATTGGGCTTGATGCACCTCAGCGGTGCAAGCCCATAACATCGGGACGGCCCTAATCTGGCACGCCAACTATTATACCGGGCGATGCGATCCTGGCATTCTAGCGCTTTCCTATGAGACGGAGCGGCATCGACGCACCGCGATCAAGGCCACCTCGGAACTGGAACGAAAGCGTGTATTGAGGCGGCATCGTCGCGGGCGAAAACCTACGGAGCGCGGTCGAAGCCCATTTTGACCGACGACGAAGGCGGACGGCCGCGCCTTCCATGAAAGTTTCAATGAAGAAGGACGTGGCGACCATCTCGCCGGACCATGCGGACGAAGCGGTCGGAAATACGCTCCTCATGGAGGCGCTCGGGACCGTCGAACCGGACTTCCTGACCGGTCTTCTTGGGCAACTCGTCAACGTCGGAACGAAAGGCCGCGTCGTGGACGAGCGCGGGCTCAATTTCATGCTCGCGGTGATCAAGGGCGTAGAGCCGCGGGACCAGGTGGAAGCGCTGCTCGCGGCGCAGATGGCCGCCGTTCACAATGCAACCATGACCTTCGCGCGACGGCTCAACCATGTGGAGACCATTCCACAACAAGACAGTGCAGAGCATGCCTTAAACAAGTTAGCGCGGACCTTCGCTGCGCAGGTGGAGACCCTCAAGAAGTATCGGACCGGCGGAGAGCAAAAGGTCACGGTTCAGCATGTCTCCGTGAACGATAACGCCCAGGCGATTGTCGGGAATGTCTCGACGGGGGGGAGAGGAAACAAAGAAAAAGTGAGCCCAACCTCATGAAACGGGGGGAGGAGCAAGGAAAGAAACGGGTGTATGCCTTTCAAAAGGCTCCCCGTTGCATGGCCAATTCCAAGAGGGCCGGCCATCGCTGCAAGGCTCCCGCCGTGCGTAAGTACAACGTCTGCCGTTTCCAAGGTGCACGAGGTGGAGCGCCTAAGGGCAAGGCCAATGGCGCCTGGAAGGATGGGCACTACAGCGAGGTTGCAAAGGCCGAGCGTTTCCTCGTGAAGCTGCTCCTAAAGGACGCCTCAAGCCTTCAAAAGCTATTGTCCAAGGGCGAGACTTGACGCCTGCTTCTCTAAGCGGCAGCGGTTTGCTGCCCGAGTGTGGCATCCCTGGTGCCAGATTGATGCTGCGGAATGCCCGGCGTTGCCCCAAGAGCAGACATCCCCGAACGTCGCCCCGATGTCGCAGAATGACCCGATCCAGACATTCGGCGGGTCGCTATGTGGCGATTGTTGTGCGATTCTCATTCGGGGCAATCAGACCCGCGTGGCTTGACGGCCGACAGAAGCGCCGTGAAGGGGGCCGATCATGAAATACGTTATCACCTGGCGCGAGCGCCCGGCAGCCTCCTCCAGAGACTACGAGGCCGCGCAGGAGCGTGTACTAGCGATATTCAAAGACTGGCAGATGCCTGCGAGTTTTACGATCCAACAGTTCGTGGTCCGGGTCGGGGAATATGGCGGCTACATAATCGTCGAGACAGACCAGCCAACAGACATTCATTATGTCACGAGCGTCTTTGCGGTTTTTGAATTCAAGGTGGAGCCGGTAGTCGATGTAATGGACGCGGTCGCGGTCGAGGTCCAAGCCATCGAATACCGCAAGAAAAACGCTCCCTAAGCGGCACGCAGATTAGTGGTCCCCTGTGATTGTTCCAAGGGGATTGCATTGCAGTTGTGCTGCCGAGGAGCAAACTGAATTTTTGTCTGGAGTTGGCACTAAGCGGAAGTCGGCTGTCTCCGCGTGATACGTCCGCTATACGGCACGAAGCGGACCTCCGCGAGGGCCGCAGAAATCTACCCCCTTATGTATGGCAGTATGTATGGCAGTGTACTTTGGTCCGCGGGGAGTTCGCGCAGGTTGAGTTTCCGCTCGATGGGAGGCTGCAGCGCGTCATTCGACATGAGGCCTGCGGGAAGAATCCAATCAATAGAGAGCCCGCAAACGGCGGTCTCGCAATCAGCAGCAATCTTGCTGGGATGTGGTAGGCTTTGAACATGCGTATCGGTGTTGGCAAAGGTCGGCTGCCCGCTGCCAGCCTAGCAGTGCTGGTCGCCTTTATGGGTCCTGTTTTGCGCGCAGAGGAACCGCAACGTGGTCCTTGCACCGAAGATGCCATGATCGTCTTCGATGCGTCGGGCTCGATGGCGGGCAACGAGAATTTCGATATTGGCTCCCCCGTTACTCGCATTGACGAAGTCAGATCGGCACTGGCAAGCGTGTTGCCGAGTGCCACCCGGTGGCGGCGTGTGGGTCTAATCACGTTTGGTCCAGGGCCTTACAACCAGTGCAACGTTCAACTGAACCTAGAGCCGACAGCCGACGCGGCGAGCGCTATCATGCGTACCGTGAACGGCTTGAACCCGGCCGGCAGAACGCCCCTGACATCCGCCGTAGAACAGGCGGCCAATGTCCTCGATTTTCGTCACAAGCCCGGCATTATAGTTGTCGTTACCGATGGAGACGAGACGTGCAATAGGTCGCCTTGTGAGCTTGGAAAGCAACTCCACGCGGAGGCGGACAACCTCACCATTCATATCATCGGTTTTCGCGTTGAGTCTGTCGCTTGGATGGGAGAGCAAAGCATCACCGAGGCCAAGTGCCTCGCCGAGCAGAATAACGGTCTCTACATCTCGGCCAAGACGGAGGAGGACCTGATCGCCGCTTTCAAGAAGACGCTCGATTGTCCGATGTTGTCAGAAGCCGTTGTGCCTTAAAAATGCAGCCCAGCAACTCAGAGCACGAAGGCGAGGGCGACCACGATACGGTAGATGCCAAATGGGAAAGGGTACGTACAAAAGAAAGCAAGAACTTGATGCTAATGATAGCGACGAGTCGAGTGCGGACTCGATTTTCGGGGACGAGCAGACAACGACTACCAGGTGCGGTGGACAAGGTCTCGGTGCAGTTGAACTGAAACCAGCTGCTGATGATGAGCGAGCCGCACCGGTGATCGACGGCGCTTGTCTCAACGAGGAGGCGAATGTCTGCACCGCCTACCTGATCAACTGGCGAGCGATCATTGATAGCGACGCCGAGAAGGAAGATGGCAAGAACGCTCGCGCTTGAAACGCGGAAAGCAGGGAATTCAGATTTCTATGAAGCGAGTACGAACAACAGTTCGGAACTTCGGGCTAGCCTTCGTGACGGTCTTCGCATCTGCCTTTACGTCAGCGTTCGGACCAGTGTCCGACGCGTGGGTTTCTTGCTGCGTAGTCATGCACCCGGACAGCAAGAACGCCAGAGCTATGGCCCAAACAAATCCCAGCGCTTTCATCGCTACTTTCCCCGGAGGGGAATTATCCACATGGCCATCCTAACAATTGGTGAATCCGGGGGAGCGCTGTGGGGTGAATTTCATCCTGCCAAACTCATTGCCCTCCCTTTCGGGGGCTTTTTCATATGGAGAGCAAATGCAGCTCGCCGATGAACCTGGTGCCTATCGGCACTGCAA
>JBARKP010000102.1:0-11861 GCA_049801475.1 Methyloceanibacter sp. | reverse complement strand
CACGCAACGGAGGGAAATACCATGCTGAGCCTATCGGAAGCGCCCACGAGGCCAGTCATGCGGTTATCGCAGCATCGCACACTGCTGAACTTGCCGAAAAATGAGGAAGGAAAGTTCGCAACCTTTTACAAGAACATCATCAAATTCTTGGGGTGGCTGATAGCCTAGCGGGGGCATGAGCGCTGCTGGGCTCTGGGGAGGAAACACATGGCGTTCACACCACCCACGAACTTGACGTTCATTATCTCGCTCGTTGTGGCCCTCATCGCCCTAGTCGTTCACTATGCTAATATTCCAAATCCGATAACCCACAGCGGATTCGTGATCCTGTTGCTGAGCTATCTGGTCCTCCTGGCCGGTGTCTTGGTTCGGGGAATGTAGAGTTCGCGGCACGACGAATGAAGCGCGCCGGCCGAAGCCGACGCGGCTTCACGAGCCTGGCTTTGGACGTACAAGCCTTTCGAAGGCTTCGCTTGCTTTGAGAATATTGCCTTTTGGCAAGTCCTGGAAAAAGACGAGCGAGGTAGCGCTCGCGAAGCAGTATAGCTTGCCGTTCTGGTCACGCCAATTGATCGAGCAGTCGGCTTTGATCAAAGCCCCGCCAATGAGCCCAATCGGATCGTAACTGTCGAACTCGCCTTTGCAACCCTGCGGCGTGTAGGCCTTCCAGAAGCCGATGCCTTCACGACGCGCGGCTAGAGCGGATTCGCTCGCGCGTGTCATGGTTGAAGCTGTCAGGGCGCCGACGATTGCCAGGGTCACGCAGATTGGGCTGGTGTCGCATCTAACCGGTATTCTCCAGATGACGGCAGATCGGCGTCAACGCTAACATTTTGCTGGGTACCAGGAAAGACTGTGGCCGGCGCCGGCCGACGCCGACACCTTTCTGTTCTGCTACTTTGCCTCCGGTGCCACCTGCTCAGCCGCCTCGGTCCGCTCGTCACCCCGAAAAACTAGTTGAGCCCGAAGGTGACCGATAAGGACTGACTGCAATCGCCCGCTAATGAGGATCGACCACTACGGTGAGGTGCTGATCGGCTGCGTTTACCGCAATCGCTGGGGTCAGCCCGACGACAAGAGCCGCATCATTGAACTGCTGCCAGACGATCTTGAAGCGCTGAGAGGTTGGATGCGAAAGTAAAAGAGGCCGCCCCCGAAGGACGGCCCCGATCATCAATATGAGCGGTCCTAGCCAGGATGCTTGCTGGTGTAATAGGTCTGCGCCTTAGCGAGATTGCCCGTCGGGTCTGCCATGAACTGGGTCATGGCCTCCTTGCTGCCGAAGCAGTACGTCTTGCCTTGAAGCTACGTATTGATGGAGCAGTCGGTCTGTATGTCTTTGCCGGATGCGAGTCCCATTGTGCACATGTTACTGAACTCGCCGGTTACAGCCAAAGCCGCTGTGGTTAGACCAAGCATTAGAGCGCCTGCAAAGGCGGATGCGATGTAACCTCTACTCATATCTTTCACTCCCTAGGGGTGCTGAACCCGGCGGTGGACGCAAAACCGGGTTTGCTCAGCGGATCAGTGCTGATGCCGGTGAGCTAGGGCGTCTGACTTCCTAGCACCGGCTCTGGTTCAACCCCCTATTGGATCGAACGTTCCTAGCGTCGGCTTCGGCCGGCGTGCGGTTTCGGCGCGGACATTTCTGCACGTAACAGCCGCGACCACACCGGCCAGCATCAGCCTTGATTGGGTCATTTCCACCTCCTGTTTTCATTCAGTTCGATCCGCAATCCCTTCAAGAGTGAGAAACAGCAGCGCTCGGGGCAAGGTTCCGTCAGCGCCCATAGGGGAAAACCCGGCACGAGGATGCTGAGAGGAGCCGCTGTCCCACTTCCTGCCTTGATTGTGGTTAATCATGACTTGGCGGTAAGGTCAGTAGCCTCGTTTTGCGTATGACCAGCCCCGCTAGTGGCTCCGGGTCCCTCAGCTCCCCCCTCTGCGCCCCGCCGGAGCCGCTCAATGGCAAGGACTAGGGTCCCTTGGACGCGCCCTTCGCCCGAACAGGCCCTCAGCGTGCATGGCAACCCTTATGAAAAAATAGCCCGGCCTGGGGCCAGGCCGGGCATCTCATAAGCAACACTTTTTGCGGCCAGCGCTGGGGAGCTGGGCAGCGGGACTGCTGCCGTTACCAGCCGCAACAGTCAAACGCACCGTCCGCGTGGTTAGTTCCGGACTCTTGTTCGGTCTTGCGGCACGGCCGTCGCGTGCGCGCCAAGCCTCCTCTATGCTGGCTGCGAGGATTTCAGGGGAGACGAGATATGCGGAGAACCATCCGTCCTATTGTGCTCGGGCTTACGATCTCAGCGAGCCTGGCAGGGTCCGGTGTGCTCGCCGGCGAGCGGGCATCGGTCGCTGGCGCAAGCGAGGCGGCAGCGCCAGCGGCAAAGACGTGTCTCGAAGCCGAGGTGAACCCGGTCACCGGGGCCCCGGTCGAGGCGCCACCGGCGGCATCGGAGCTTCCTTGCGAGTCCCATCCGCACGTGGATCGGCGCCTGGACCTACGCGCCTAAGTGCAAATCTTAAGGGGAAAAAAGCTCGACGGCGTTCTTAGGCGTATTGTCCATAAAGTCTCAGGGCGTTCTCCCGGCGGCGGCGCGGGATTCGACCCCATAGCTACCGCGGGCTCCACTTCGGTAAGGAATGAGCGCTACGTGACGAGCGCGCCCGCCAGCGCCTTCTCGATCAGAGCGCGGGTCTCGGGCACGCCGTAGAGCTCCACGAAGGAGCCGAAACGGGGACCTTGGGTCTGGCCGAGCAGCACCTCGTAAAGGACGCCGAACCAGTCGCGCAACAGCTCGAAGCCCTGCTCCTTCCCAACCGCATAAACCACGGCCTGGATCTCCTCGGCGAGCGCCGTCTTGGGCAGCTGGGCAAGGCGTGTGTCGAGGTCGAGAAGCGCATCCTGCTCCTTCTCGGTCGGCGCGCGATAGCGCTTGGCCGGCTTTACGAAGTCATGGAAGTAGCGGATCGCATAGCCCGCGAGCTGGTCGAGCAGCGGGTGCGCCTCAGGCGTCGCCTCAGGCGCGTAGCGGCGGATGAAGCCCCACAACACTTCCTTGTCCTCCGAGTTCGAGGCGGAGGCGAGATTGAGCAGCAGCGCGAAGCTGATGGGGAGCTCGGCCTTGGGCGGCTCGCCTGAATGGATGTGCCAGACCGGGTTCTGGAGCTTGGCATCCTGCTCCTCGCGCGGATAGGCTGCGAGGTGACCGATATATTCGTCGACCGCCCGCGGGATCACGTCGAAATAGAGGCGCCTGGTCTTTTTCGGGCTCTGATACATGTAGAGCCCAAGACTCTCCGGGGAGGCGTAGGTCAGCCACTCCTCGAGGGTGAGGCCGTTGCCGCGCGACTTGGAAATCTTCTCCCCGTTCTCGTCGAGAAAGAGCTCGTAGATGAAGCCTTCCGGCTGTTGCGCGCCCAGAATGCGGCAGATATGGCCGGACAGGCGCACCGAGTCGATCAGGTCCTTCCCGGCCATCTCGTAGTCGACGCCGAGCGCCGCCCAGCGCATGGCCCAGTCCGCCTTCCATTGCAGCTTGCAATGGCCGCGGGCGACGGGGACTTGGGTGAGCCTGCCCGTCTCGGGCTCCTTATAGAAGATCGTGCCGGAGGCAAGGTCACGGTCGATGACCGGCACCTGCAGCACGCGCCCCGTCACCGGCGAGATGGGCAGGAAGGGGCTATAGGTGGCGCGGCGCTCGGGTCCTAGCGTCGGCAGGATCACGTCGCGGATCGCGTCGTAATGTTCAAGCACCTTGAGCAGTGCGGCGTCGAAGCGGCCGGAGGTGTAGCACTCGGTCGCCGAGAGGAATTCGTAGTCGAAGCCGAAAGTGTCGAGAAACGCCTTCAGCCGCGCATTGTTGTGATGGCCGAAGCTCGGATATTCGCCAAAGGGATCCGGCACCTGGGTCAACGGCCGGCCGAGATGCTCCGCCACCATCTCCTTGTTGGGGATGTTGTCCGGCACCTTGCGCAAGCCGTCCATGTCGTCGGAGAAGCAAATCAGCCGCGTCGGCACCTTGTCTTCGGTGAGCACGCGGAAGGCGTGGCGCACGAAGGTGGTGCGGGCGACCTCGCCGAAGGTTCCGATATGGGGGAGTCCCGAGGGCCCATAGCCGGTCTCGAAGATGATGGCGCCGGTCGGCTGGGGCAGCCGCTTCAAGCGGCTCAAGACTTTTCGCGCCTCCTCGAAGGGCCAGGCCTTGCTCACATGGGCGTAGGCCAGCAGCTCCGAGTTCACCTCGAGCTTGGGCTTAAGCGTTTGCTTGCTCCCTCCGCGAGGCTTCGCCTCCTGGTGCGCCGGGATGCCGGCCTCGGCTTGGGGCTCACTCTTCCGCCGCTTGGCGCTTTGCGTCTTGGCGCGGGGGGTCTTGGCGCGAGTGGGGTTAGACATGGCAGATGGCGCGTCGGAGTTAGTCGAGGTTTGACGGGAGTGTAGACCGACAAATTTCACAATTTGCTTCCCGGCGCCAGTTTTATGGTGCTTGCCCGATACCTTGCAATTTCCTACCGTCCCGCCGCCCTGAACCGGGAGAGGAAGGAACGCCCGCCATGACCGAGCCGCTTAACCATCACGGAGCCCTGATTTATGTGATGGTCACCATGTCGGCCGTAGACCGCACGATGACCGACGCCGAGCTCGCGCGCATTGGCGAAATCGTCTCGCATCTGCCGGTGTTCGCCGACTTTGACCAGGAGTACCTGGTGAAGACCGCCGAGGCCTGCGGCGAAGTCCTGAGCGCCGATGGCGGGCTCGAGCACGTGCTCGTGCTCGTGCGCGGCGCGCTGCCGAAGAAGCTCCGCGAGACGGCCTACGCCGTCGCGCTCGAAGTGGCCGCCGCCGACCACGAGGTCAAGCCGGAGGAGGTGCGCTTTCTGGAAATGCTGGGCGATACCCTCAAGCTCGACACGCTGACGATGGCGGCGCTCGAACGCGGCATCAGGGCACGCAACACGATGCTGTAAGCGCTGCGCGCTTTTTACGCAAAGCGAGTTAGCTCAAATTGTCGAGGCAACGCGGCTTAACTCAATTGTGATGGACTGTCATCACTTGGGCGTAACGCACTGCTCTCGCGGCAGATGGGACCTTTCGAATGTGCGAAAACTTGGCGAACTCGGCTATGCTTGAGCTACCGCCGTGATTGTGGGATAAGCGTCCCCATAGTGGCCACAAATTGAGCGATCCAGGCCACCATCCCAAGGAGACCCTAATGCACAAGTATATCGTTGCAGCAGCGTTCATTGTCGCTTTCGCCACCCCGGCACTGGCCGAGCAGTTCTATGTCGCCTTCGACCCGGCTAGCCATAAATGCACGATGATGCACAGCCAGCCCGCCAGCCCAATGAAGAGCATGGGCGGCCCCTATGCGACTGAAGCCGAGGCCCACAAGGCCATGGCCGGCATGAAAGAGTGCACGAGCTAAAAGCGCCTGAGCTGGAAATTGTGAGCGTCCGCCCCTTTTTGGGCGGGCGCTCGCGTTTTGGGCGGAACCCGCGCCGTATTTCCTCGTTGTATTGTGCAAGTTTAGCTTTCCTATACGCGCTTGGAGGAGAGGCCGATGACGAGTTGGGGCAGGGTCGAGCAGAAGGCGGGCCGGTTCCTGAAGGAGCTCGACGCCGAAGACCTCCACGACCAGCTCGACGCAATGCGGGCCTATCTCAAGGACCTTACCGGCGCCTTCGGCAAGATCGCCAACCGGCAATGGGGCCGTGCGCGGGACCTTGCCACCGAAACGGCGCATGAGGCAGAGGACACGATGAAGGAAAACCTCGCCGCTTCGCTGATCGTGGCCTTGGGCGTGGGCGTGCTCGTCGGCTACATGATCCGCCGCGGCTCGGAGTAGCCCCCTACCCACGTGCACGTATACGCGCGCCGAAGGCGCGCGCCCCTTCGGCGCGGCGGCCGGCCTATTTCTTTTGGGCATCCGAGGTGTTGGCCGGTTTCCCGTCAACGGGCTCGCCCTTCTTGAACGATGTCTTCACATAGTGATCGCCCTCTTTCGTAATCTTCGTGGTCCAGCCCGAATCCCATTTGATTACGGCGGAGCTGCCTTCTTCTGTCCAAGTCCCCACCATCCTCTTGGGGTGGGTGGCATTGGCTTTTCCATCTGCAGTGAGCGTGATCTCGAATGGCTTGCCGCCCGTGTCTTTCACCGACCAAACGCCTTCAAACTCGCTTGCGGCGAGGCTCGCAAACGCGGTCATAACGGTGCAGACGAGCGCTGCCAAAATCGTCGAAACTGCTTTCCTGGGCATAGGGGGCCTCCTTCGTTGACTCTGGATCTCACAATTTAGTCCAAACCGCGTCGGCGTGCAGATGTTGGTGAACCGCCAGCGTTTACGACGCCCGGGGCATTGTCGGTTGCACGACGATGTTGCCCCGGCCGCCATCCACGATTTCCTCGTCGCCGAGCTTGAAATTCTCCAACTGCACCGTGTGGTAGCGCGAGAAATAGTCCTTGAGCGGCGTCTCGATGGCGCGGTCATATTCGGGCCGCGCCACATGGGTCGCACCGTTGACGACCTTGACCACCTTGCCGTTGCGGACGACCAGCTCGCCATTCTTGAAGACGAGCTCGGGTGTCGCGAACATCGCCTCCCGGTCGGCGTTGTCCTGATACACGGTAATGTCGGCTGAGGCGCCCACCCCCAAATGCCCACGGTCCTTCAGACCAAGGCTCCGCGCGGGGCCGGCGCGCGTCATGATCGCAATCTCGTCGAGCGTGTATTCGCGGGTTAGCGAGCCGACGATGCTCATCGCCGCGGCTTGCGGATTGATCTTCTGCAGCATGTCCTTGCGGAAGCCCCTATCCATCAAGAGCCTGATCAGGTGCGGGTAGGTGTAAAACGGCGCGCCGTTCGGGTGGTCCGTGGTGAGAAAGATCCGCCAAGGATCCTCGAAGAGCAAAAACGTCTCGAGCCCAATCGCCCATTGCAAGGCGTTGACGAAGCTCTTGTCGCGATAGCGCATGGGCACCACGCCGCAACCGGCGTCGCACTCAATGTCCATGATCACCGACTTTTTCGGGTGTGCGCTCCGGGAAATGGCGTATTGGCGCATGCTATCGCCGGAGGCCGTGCAGGTCTGCCCGAACAGCACCTGGCCCACATCGATGGAGATGTTCGGGCTCTTGTTGAGGAGCTCGGCGATGCGTGGCGCGCCAGAGGAGAACTTCCGATCGCCTTCGGTGCCGTAGCTGTGGAACTGTATGTGCGTGAGGTGAAGCGGCAGGCCTTCCGCGGCACGGATTGTGGCCAGCGTCGTTTCCATATTGCCGGGCACGCCGAGGTTGCAGCCGTGGATGTGGAGCGGATGCGTGACCCCGAGCTCCTTTAGCGCGCGAGCCAGCTTGAGGATAATCTGCCGCGGGGTGACCCCGTAATAGACGTGCTGCTCATCGAGGTCGAGCTTGCGCTGATTGAATTTGAACGCGCTGATCCCGCCGGGATTGACGACCTTCACCGCGATCGCCTGGGCCGCATGCATGGTCCAGGCGACGTAGTCCTTGATCCTCTCGAAATCTTGCTTTTGCGCCAGCTGACGCAGGAAGAAATCGTCGCTGCCGAGCATGGCGAAAGCGCCCTTGTCGACCATGGGCGTGTCGCCCATCTCCATATGCGCCTGGCGCGCATTGGCGGGAAGCATGGCCGGCTCGAAGCAGGCAGTGTAGCCCATCTCCGCGTAGCGGTATCCGGTGATCATGGTCGAGGGCACGGCATGACCGGATCCCGCGCGCGTGAGGTCCGTGCGCGCGACCTCGTCTTTCAGATGGTCTTCCGGCATCAGCATCCGGGCGATAGTCATCTTGCCCCCGCCAATATGGGTGTGGGGGTCGATGGCTCCGGCCATCACGATCCGGCCCTTGAGATCGTACGCCTCGTCGAGGCGGGCGTTCGGCCGCAGCGCAATGATCCGTCCATCTTCGACATAGATGTCGCGAACCACCCCGCTCACTTCATTGGCTGGGTCATAGACTTTGCCGCTCGAAAGCTTGATCAGCATTTGGTGGGGACTCCAGCCTTAGAGAGCCGCTTCGACGGCCGCGAGGACATCGGCGACGCGCGGCAGCGCCGAGCGAGCAAGGTTCTTCAGCGGCAGGGACACGACATTATCGACACGAACCAGGCGTCCAGCGTGGTCCACACCCGGGGTTCCAACGGGGATGGACACGGTGGCTGGCTGCGGAAGTTTAAGTCCCGGCGCCCCCAAGACAATGGTCGGCACGTCGGTCGTCGGCGGTGCCAGATCCGGCGAAAAGGACGCGGTCCAGATCAGCAAATCTCCCTCGCCATCGGCCAACATCCGGCTGATCGAGTAGCGGTAGGGGTCGTAGTCCGGAGCCCCGCTCGCGTAGCTGGTGCGCAGCGGATAGCCGCTTTGCCAGGCGCAGACGGCCCCAGCCGTCACTGCGCCTTCGGCGCCGCCCAGCGATAGACCAGCGAACCGCGCCGACTGATTGAGATCCTTCACGAGCCCGCTGATCTGGTCCACGGTCAGCTCGGCATGTGGAAAGTTAAGGCTTGGCGGGGCCCAGACCATGACGCCGTACTTCGCCTGCCTACACCGGTCGGCGAGCGAATCAATATCGGCAGGGGTGATGCCATCCAAATCGAGCGGCCTCACCCGAAAGCCACGGAGCCGAGCCCTCAGTACCCCCAAGACTTCGCCGGCCCGGTCGATCTCGCAGGGGAGAGTGACGACTTCGCCGATGCGCGGTTCCTCGGCGTCCGAGTGGTCCGGCCCCTTGCCGATAAAGACCACCGTGCGCTTCGGCGGCGTCACATCGAACATCGAGTCCGGGGGGGAGACGATCCGCTCGAAGAAGCGCGGGTGCAGTTCATGGATATCACTTCCCACCACGATGATCAGATCGGCGCGGTTGCGCGTCTCTGTCAGCGTGCACGTCATCCAGCCGGTCGTCTGGAGCACCTTGAAGTTGCGGTATTGGGCTTCGCTCAAGGCGTGATCGACAATGCCGCCGGAGCGCTCGGCAAGTGCCATCACCGCGCGCATTCCCTCGACGTCGGTCGCGAGGCCTCCGTATAGCGGACATTTAGCTTGCCCAATCAGCGCGGCAGCTTTCTGGATGGCCGCCGACAGCTCGACGTCCTTGCCGCGTATCGAAGGGCTGCTCTTGGGTAGCCGGCGTTCAAACCCCGCGATGGCCTTCCCGCAGCCGTTCTTGCGAACCTTGAGGGTGCTATCGCTCCGCTCGATTTCCAGATCGTCGCAAAGCATGCCGCAAAAGGGGCAGGTGACGTTTTCGTACAACTCGGACGGGGCGCGCTCGCCGGTGGCATTGCGCGCGATCGAATTCGGCATACTTTGACCCTTCTATAAGCTGGAGAAGAAAGCACGGGACGGAGTGCAGCACAACTCAGGCGGCGAAGCTTACCCTTTCCGCCAGTAGCGCAATTTTCCGGGGAGTCCAAGCCGAGTTATGTCGGCGTTTGGGTAAGCGGCATTTGCCCGTGCAGTCTTATCATTCGTGCAGCCTGTCGTATTGATTGCGATCGCGGCCTAGCTGATTATAGTTGCCGCGGCATGAAGCCGAACTCGACCAGGCAAGCGGGGGTGCGCCTTGCCAGTTTCGCGGTCAACCTTTTCTCAGCAGCATTAGCCGAGCCCCTGGAGCTTCAATTAGCAGCCGATATGATCCTCTTTCCAGGACGGGGGCCTCAGTGAATAAGCAGGATTGCCACGCGCTACTCTGCCTTTGCCTTTTCGGGCTGTGTGCAGGCGTTCTTGGTTTTTCCCCGCCTGCAATCGGGCAGCAGGCTGGTGAACCTACGGAGTCACGAGGAGACCCCACGCCTCCAGTCGTCACCATTACCGGCATGCCCCCCGTCCTCAATCCTAATAATCTCTACAGCGAGGCCTCCGCCGGCAAACTGAGCGCTGTGGTCGCCGGCGCCCTGGAGCGCGTCTACGTACCCAATGTCCTCTCGAACGACATCGACGTCATCGACCCCGCCACATTGGTGGTAGTCGACCACCTCAAAGCGGGTCACAATCCGCAACACGTGGTGCCTTCCTGGGATCTCAAGACGCTTTGGGTGGTGGGCAGCACTCGGCGGCATAGAAGCGGTAGCCTCACGCCGATCGACCCTCTGACCGGCAAGCCCGGCAAGCCAATCAAAGTGCCCGATGCCTACAACATGTACTTCACCCCGGATGGCGGGTCGGCAATCGTGGTCGCCGAACAACTGAAGCGGCTAGAGTTCCGCGATCCCCAGACCATGGCGCTCAAGTCGACGCTGGCCGTGCCTGGGTGCCGCGGCATCAACCATGCGGATTTCTCCATCGATGGCCGTTACGCCATCTTCACCTGCGAGTTCGGCGGCAGCCTCGTCAAAATCGACATCGTGACCCCACAAATTCTCGGTTCCTTGAAACTGTCGAAAGGAGGGATGCCCCAGGACATCCGCATCTCGCCTGACGGCAAGATCTTCTATGTCGCCGACATGATGGCCGACGGCGTGTTTCTCGTAGATGGCGACGCCCTCGCCGAGACGGGCTTCGTCGCAACCGGCACCGGCACCCATGGGCTCTACCCGAGCCGCGATGGAACCAAGCTTTATGTTGCCAATCGCGGCTCCCATAGGGCCAACGGTACACGCCAAAGCCCCGGCGGCATCAGCGTCATCGATTTCGCGACCCGCACGGTTCAAGCGACCTGGCCCATCCCGGGTGGCGGGAGCCCCGACATGGGCAATGTCAGCGCTGATGGCAAGCTCCTCTGGCTGTCAGGACGCTTCGACAACGTCGTCTACGCCATCGATACGTCCACCGGCGAGGTCAGAAGCGTACCGGTTGGACGGCAACCGCACGGCCTCACGGTTTGGCCTCAACCTGGCCGCTACTCTCTCGGGCATACCGGCAATATGCGGTAGGCCGTCCAGGCTGCTGGCCCGGGAGCACCCTACCCGGCATGAACCTTTCGGGCAGGCGTGCGGCTATTCGCGAGATATCCGTCGATCATTGGCTGGGATAAGATTTCCATTCGATACTGCAAGAAGACATAATCAGATGCTCGAATGCCGCGTTGAACCCTTCAAATCCAAGCAAATCAACGGTCGAAGGGTGCGTTATTCGTTCATTTCCTGGTGCACATCATCTTGTGTCGCCCGCGATGTGGAGGTCGGGGAGCGGGATTTCGCCGAAGCTGCATGAGTGAGAAACTCGACCCATGGTGGGCCGAGACTTCCGAAAAGGTACAAGGATGATGCGGAAATCCCAATACGCGCTATGGACGCTTTTGGTGCTTGCCGTGCTCGCTGCCGGTTCGACGATGGTGAGCTTGGCGCGAAGCCAGTCGACCTCGGCGAGCAATTCGGAGATCTACCGGCAACTCGATCTCTTCGGCGAGGTGCTGGAGCGCGTACGTGCCGACTATGTCGAGAAGCCAGACGACGCCAAGATGATCGAGGCCGCAATCAACGGCATGCTGATGGCGCTCGATCCGCATTCCTCCTATCTCAATCCGAAAGAATTCCGCGACATGCAGGTGCAGACCCGCGGCGAGTTCGGCGGCCTCGGCATCGAGGTGACAATGGAGAACGGTGTGGTCAAGGTCGTCTCCCCGATCGAGGATACACCGGCAGCCAAGGCGGGCATCATGAGCGGCGATTTCATCACCGCACTCGACAAGGAGCAGCTCCAGGGCCTTACCTTGCAGGAAGCCGTCGAGAAGATGCGCGGGCCGGTGAACGCACCGATCACCCTCACCATCGTGCGCAAGGGCGTGGACAATCCCTTCGACGTGAAGATGGTCCGCGACGTGATCCACATCAAGCCGGTGAAGTACAATGCCGAGAACGACGTGGGCTATATCCACATCACCAGCTTCAACGAA
>JBARKP010000101.1:0-28006 GCA_049801475.1 Methyloceanibacter sp. | reverse complement strand
ACGATCTGGGAGACTCTAAGTAGAGACCCTGCGTGGCGACTGAGGTGACGAAAGGGGGCGATCACATGAGGATAGCGTTGGTCTTGGTTATCGCGTCGTCTCTTATGGGTTGCGGTCAGCCAGCGTCTAAAGAAGCCCAGCCGTCACCGCCAGCAAATAGCGAGTTTGGTAGGTGGACGGTCGTTCCGGCATCAAGCCAACCCGACACGACTTCAGGTGGGAGGGGTTGGTCAGCTTGGCGGCTCGACACAAAAACCGGCGATCTTGAGTTTTGCACATACATCTTCCGCGATTCGGCGGACGCTAAGACAGCCCCGTTTGAGAGTCTCACTTGCACCGCAGCGACAAAAGCTAACCTGTCGAATTAACTAGAACTTTCAGCGAACTAGGACACTCGGCCTTAAATTAGGACAGCACCCGACCATGGCAAAGAACAGATTGCGAACTGAGAACAAAACGGGTACATTCCCTCACGCCGCCCCAGACGGGGCGGAAGCAGCGGCCCTATGGGCCTCGGGGGCATGCTGGGGGCGCGCCCCATTAATTGCCAGCATTGGCGGGCCTGTGAAATAAGGGAGAAGGGCCATGTTACAAACGAGCCTTCGTGTCGTCGAAGGAGGTGGGATGGACAGAGAGAAGGCGCTCGAGGCTGCGATCTCGCAGATCGAGAGAAACTGCGGCAAGGGCTCCATCATGCGCCTCGGCCAGAACGAGAAGGCGGTGGAGGTTGAGGCGATCTCCACGGGCTCGCTCGGCCTCGACATCGCGCTCGGCATCGGCGGCCTACCGCGCGGCCGCGTCGTCGAGATCTATGGGCCCGAATCCTCAGGGAAAACCACGCTTGCGCTGCACGTCGTGGCCGAGGCCCAGAAGAAGGGCGGGATTTGCGGCTTCATCGACGCCGAGCACGCGTTGGACACCATCTATGCGCGGAAGCTTGGGGTCGACCTCGAGAACCTTCTGATCTCCCAACCTGACACCGGCGAGCAGGCGCTCGAGATCACCGACACGCTGGTGCGCTCCGGCGCCATCGACGTGCTCGTGGTGGATTCCGTGGCGGCGCTCACGCCCAAGGCCGAGCTCGAAGGCGAGATGGGCGATCAGCTCCCGGGTAGCCAAGCCCGGCTGATGAGCCAGGCCTTGCGCAAGCTCACGGCCTCGATCTCCAAATCCCGCTGCATGGTCATCTTCATCAACCAGATCCGCATGAAGATCGGGGTGATGTTCGGCAGCCCAGAGACCACGAGCGGCGGCAATGCGTTGAAATTCTACGCCTCGGTGCGCCTCGACATCCGCCGCATCGGCGCCATCAAGGAGCGCGAGGAGGTGGTCGGCAACCAGACCCGCGTCAAGGTGGTGAAGAACAAGGTGGCGCCGCCTTTCAAGCAGATCGAGTTCGACATCATGTATGGCGAGGGCATCTCCAAGACGGGCGAGCTCGTCGATCTTGGAGTCAAGGCCGGCATCGTGGAGAAATCCGGCTCCTGGTTCTCCTTCGATAGCGAGCGCATCGGCCAGGGCCGGGAGAACGCCAAGGCGTATTTGAAGGAAAACCCGCAAATTGCTGAGCGGATCGAGCGGGCGATCCGCCAGAATGCGGGCCTGCTGGCCGGGCAGATTTTGGAGGGCACCGGCGATGCCGGCGGAGGCGAAGCGGGCGACGACATGCCGGGCTTTGCCGATGGCGACGGCACGGTGGCACCGCTTGGCGGCGCGGCTGCCGCAAGGCGGGGCAGGCGAGGGGTCTAAGCGGCGAGCCTTACGAAACGGTTCGCGCCTGGGTCTATCCCTTGCGGCATGTCATGGCCGGCTAAGCTTGCCCGCGAGCATTTAAGGGCAGCCAGATCAAGGTCGTGGATGGGCCCGGACAAGCCCGGCCGGACAAGCCCGGCATGACAGCGGTGATGAAAGCCGCATAGCGCCGTGTGGCGCTGGACAGGCTCCGTTCCCCACACTATGTCTGACGCGGACCCTTGGGTTCTCGTCTCGTTCCGGGAGAGGCGCCTTCGGCGCTTGGCAGGCGCTCGAATCGGCTAGGGTTCGTTTTTGCGTGTCCCTCTAGCGCCAGTCGCTCGCGACCAAAGGCCTCGCCGCTTCGCCGCATGAGCTCCACCAAGAATAACAGCGTCAAACAGTCAAAAGTCGCCAGCGCGACCGCGGGCGGCAGCTTCGCCACGCGTGCCAACGACACGAGTGTCAGGGACACAAGTGTCAACGCCATCCGCGCGGGCTTCCTTGATTTCTTCGAGCGCAACGACCATCGGGTCCTGCCGTCGAGCCCGCTCGTGCCGCGCCACGACCCGACGCTGATGTTCACCAATGCCGGCATGGTGCAATTCAAGAGCGTGCTGACTGGCGCCGAGAAGCCCCTCTTTTCGCGCGTGGCCACGGCGCAGAAATGCGTGCGCGCCGGCGGCAAGCACAACGATCTAGACAATGTGGGCTACACCGCGCGCCACCACACCTTCTTCGAGATGCTCGGCAATTTCGCCTTCGGCGATTATTTCAAGGAGCGGGCGATTGCGCTTGCGTGGGAGCTGCTCATCAAGGACTTCGGGCTCGACAAGAAGCGCCTCCTGATCACCGTCTTCGCCGATGACGACGAGGCGGCGGCGCTGTGGAAGAAGATCGCGGGCCTCCCCGACGAGAAGATCATCCGCATCGCGGGCTCAGACAATTTCTGGTCCATGGGCGAGTCGGGCCCGTGCGGTCCCTGCTCGGAGATCTTCTACGATCACGGCGCCAAGCTGAAAGGCGGCCCCCCCGGCAGCGCCGACGCCGACGGCGACCGTTTCGTCGAGATCTGGAATCTCGTCTTCATGCAATATGAGCAGCTCGCGGGCGGCGAGCGCGCCTCCCTGCCGCATCCCTCCATCGACACCGGCCTGGGGCTGGAGCGCATCGCGGCGGTGCTCCAGGGCACCCACGACAATTACGATATCGATTTGTTTAAGGCGCTGATCGCGGCCTCGGTCTCCTTGACCGGAGTCCCAGCCAAGGGCGAGGCGAAACCCAGCCACCGCGTCATCGCCGATCATTTGCGCGCCGCCTCCTTCCTCATCGCCGATGGCGTGATGCCGTCGAACGAGGGCAGGGGCTATGTGCTTCGCCGCATCATGCGCCGGGCCATGCGCCACGCCAATCTCTTGGGCGCGGAGGAGCCGCTGCTCTACCGGCTCGTGCCGGCGCTCGTCACCCAGATGGGCCACGCCTACCCCGAGCTTGAGCGGGGCAGTAGCCTCATCGTCGAGACACTGAAGCTCGAGGAGACCCGCTTCCGCGACACCTTGGAGCGGGGCTTGCGGCTGCTCGAAGAGGCGACGCAAGGGCTCAAGCGCGGCGACATGCTTTCGGGCGAGATCGCCTTCAGGCTCTACGACACCTATGGCTTTCCCTTCGACCTCACCGAGGACGCGCTGAAGGCCCGCGGCGTCGGCGTCGACGCCAAGGGTTTTGCCGCCGCCATGGAGCGCCAGCGCGCCGAGGCGCGGAAGTCCTGGGCGGGCTCCGGCGAAGCCGCGACCGAGACCGTGTGGTTCGAGCTGAAGGAAGAGTTGGGCGCCACGGAGTTTCTGGGCTACGACGCCGAGACTTCGTCGGGCGAGATCGTGGCGCTCGTCAAGGATGGCAAGCGCGTCAGCGAGCTCCAACCCGGTGACCGGGGCGCGGTCATCGTCAATCAGACTCCGTTCTACGGCGAATCAGGCGGGCAGGTCGGCGACCGCGGGCTGGTCACGAGCGCCGACGGCGCGCGGTTCGAGGTCGAGGACACGCAGAAGAAGCTCGGCGGCCTCTTCATCCATATCGGGGTGATCGAGACGGGCACACTGAAGCTGGGCGAGGTTGTCGAGCTTGACGTCGATCACGCGCGCCGCACCGCGACGCGGGCCAATCATTCCGCCACCCACCTCCTGCATGAGGCACTTCGCGAGGTTCTCGGCGAGCATGTGGCGCAGAAGGGCTCCCTCGTCGAGCCCGGCCGGCTCAGATTCGATTTCTCCCATCCAAGGCCCATGACCCAAGCCGAGATCAGGCAGGCGGAAGACCTCGCCAATGCCATGATCCTGCAGAACGAGCCGGTCGAGACGCATCTAATGCGCCCCGACCAGGCGATTGCGCACGGGGCGCTTGCGCTGTTCGGGGAGAAATACGGCGAAGAGGTCCGCGTCGTCAGCATGGGCCAGAGCGCCAAGAGCCACAAGGCCCGCCACGCTTATTCCATCGAGCTCTGCGGCGGCACCCATGTGCGCCGCACGGGCGATATCGGCCTCCTCAAGATCGTCAGCGAGAGCGCGGTCGCTGCGGGCATGCGCCGCATCGAGGCGCTGACCGGGGAGGGCGCGAGACGCTATCTTGCGGCCCAGGATGAGCGCGTGCGCGAGGCGGCGGAGCTGTTGAAGGTGGCACCCGATGAGATGATCGCCCGGTTGGGCACACTTATCGAGGAGCGGAAAGATCTAGAGCGGAAGCTAGCGGAGGCCAGGACGAAGCTCCTCACGAAAGAACTGCAGTTACAGTCAGAAGAACAATTACAGTTACAGTCAAAAGCCACCGCAAAGGCTGAGCCTGAAATTGTACTCATCGTACCTGACGCTTCACCGAGTGACCTTCGTGCGCTTGTGGACGAGCATAAGAAGCGGTTCGGCTCTGGCGTTTTCTCGTTTCTCACGACTACGAACGGCAAGACTAGCCTGGTTGTGGGCGTAGCGGGTGACTATGAAAGCAGCAATAACGCTGTTGAGCTTGCGCAAGTAGGCTCGGCAATTCTTGGGGGTCGGGCCGGAGGAAGACCGGATTTTGCACAAGGCGGAGGTCCCGCGGTTGATCACACCGAACAAGCCCGCCAAGCCATTCTGAAGAAAATTGTAAAACCGGTTCCAGCCGAGGGCCCTGGCCCAAAGCGCCGCGCCGGACACGCCTGACCATCGAGGGCGATTTCTTCGGCGAGATGGCGCTACTTGAGCGGCGCCGTCACAAACACGACGTCATCGCCGACACGCTCTGCCGCGCCAGGGACGTGGGGAAAGAGGGCCAGCGCGAGAATGAGGGTGCTTCGCGCCGCCGGACCGTGCGGACCGCTCGCGCTAGGGTCCCGGCCACCAGGAAGGTGAGGGAGACAGAGGCGGACTAATTGCGGCGGCAAGCTCAGGCGGCGGCGCGGTCCGCCATGGCTTGTCGCAGCCGCTCATCGATCTTGTCGAGAAAGCCTGTGGTCGAAAGCCAGGCCTGCTCGGCGCCGACGAGCAGCGCCAGGTCCTTGGTCATGAAGCCTGCCTCGATGGTGCCAACCACGACCTCTTCCAGCGTCTGGGCGAAACGGCCAAGCTCAACATTACCGTCGAGCTTGGCGCGATGCTTGAGCGCGCCCGTCCAGGCGAAGATCGAGGCGGTCGCGTTCGTCGAGGTCTCCCGCCCCTGCTGGTGCTGCCGATAGTGACGGGTCACGGTACCGTGTGCCGCCTCGGCCAAGACGGTCTTGCCGTCCGGCGTCATCAACACGCTCGTCATCAGCCCGAGCGAGCCGAAGCCTTGGGCCACCGTGTCGGACTGCACGTCGCCGTCGTAGTTCTTCAAGGCCCAGACATAGCCGCCGGACCATTTCAGCGCCGCCGCAACCATGTCGTCGATCAACCGGTGCTCATAGGTGAGCCCGTGCTTGCTGAACGCATCCCGGAACTCCGCCTCGAACACTTCGGCGAAGATGTCCTTGAAGCGCCCGTCATAGGCCTTGAGGATGGTGTTCTTGGTCGAGAGATAGACCGGCATGTTGCGGGTGAGCGCGTAGTTGAAGGTGGCCCGTGCGAAGTCGCGGATCGAGTCGTCCAGATTGAACATGGCGAGCGCCACGCCGCTGCCCTTGAAGTCATGCACCTCGTGCTCGATGCGCGTGCCGTCCACGCCCAGGAAGCTGATGGTGAGCTTCCCCTTGCCCGGCACGCGGAAGTCGGTGGCGCGGTAGACATCGCCATAGGCGTGGCGGCCGATGACGATGGGCTTGGTCCAGCCGGGAACGAGACGCGGCACGTTGCGGCAGATGATGGGCTCGCGGAAGATGACCCCGCCCAAGATGTTGCGGATGGTCCCGTTCGGCGACTGCCACATCTGCTTCAGCCCGAACTCCGTCACCCGCGCCTCGTCGGGGGTGATGGTCGCGCATTTGACGCCGACGCCGCACTCCTTGATGGCGTAAGCGGCGTCGATCGTGACCTTATCGTTGGTCAAGTCGCGGTTCTCGATGGAGAGGTCGAAGGTGCGGAGCTCGAGGTCGATATAGGGCCGGATCAGCTTCTCCTTGATCAGCTGCCAGATCACCCGCGTCATCTCGTCCCCGTCAAGGTCGATGACGGGGTTCTTCACCTTGATCTTGTTCAATGGAGGTCTCCGGGAGGGGATCTCGATCGGCGTCTCGCCCTTGCTATGCAGTCGCCATTGCAGCCAGGCGCCCCCTATAGCATCGTGCGTGCCATGATGAAAGCAAGGGCCGAGAGCGTGAGACGTGCCGGAACCAAGGCGCCCAAAACGCCGGGACCTGCCCGTTCCCGCGCGGGCAGGAGCACGCGTCAAAGCGCCACGAAATTGGCGCCCGCGATCATTCTCATTGAGCCGCAGCTTGGGGAGAATATCGGCTTCGCCGCCCGCGCCATGGCCAATTTCGGCCTCGCCGAGCTCCGCCTTGTCGCGCCCCGCGATGGCTGGCCGAATGAGAAGGCACGCGCGGCCGCGGCCGGGGCTGACTGCGTCATCGAACGCGTGAAGCTCTATGCGGGCCTCGTTCCTGCCATCGGCGACCTCAACTTCCTGCTTGCCACCACGGCACGGCCGCGGGGCATGGTGAAACCCGTGCTGACGCCCGAGCGCGCGGCCCGGGAGCTCGCCGCGAGGGGAGGAAGGGGCGAGCGCACCGGCGTGCTGTTCGGTCCGGAGCGAAGCGGGCTCGACAACGACGTGCTCGCCCTTGCCGACGCCATCGTCACGGCTCCGGTCGATCCGTCCTTCGCCTCCTTGAGCTTGCCTCAGGCCGTGCTGCTCATCGGCTATGAGTGGCTTAAGGCGCAAGGACCAAAGCCGCCGCTTGGGCGCGCCACGCAATGCGACGGCCCTGCGGCCGAGGGGCTTCCTTGCGGTGACACGCGGCCGGCAACCCGTGCCGAGTTGCTCGCTCTCTTCGAGCATCTCGAAGCCGCGCTCGACCGGTCGGGCTTCCTGCGTCCAGCCGAGAAGCGCCCGACCATGGTGCGCGCCATCCGCAACATGTTCCATCGCATGGGCGCGACCGAGCAGGACGTGCGCACCTGGCGCGGCATCGTCGCCTCACTTGCGGGGAAGCCGAAGCGCCCAAGGTCTTGAGGGGTCATAGTTCTGCCCCGTTTCTCCTATTGCGATGACCCCCAAGGATAGTTAGCTTCGGGGCATCGCAGGGAGAGGGGCATTTGATGCGAGTTGCGTGGATTCAGTGGGGTTCCGCCGTGGCCACGGCAGCGTTGGCGCTCCTGCTCGGAGGGCCGCTGAGAGCCGCGGACGAGACCGGCGTCAGGACCGTTGCCGAGGAGCTCGGCAACCGCACCAAGACGCCCGATGCTCCCGGAGGAGCGCCTAAGGACAAGCTAAGCGACAGTGCTGTGCGCGTGATGTCGACCTTTGCCCTGTCGATCCTTCCGAACGAGATTCCGGACAGGAGCGGGGGCATGATCAAGCTCGATAAGTCGGACCCGAATAAATATCTCATCCCCCTCGACGATGCGCGCAACGTGATCCACGTCGCCACGCGGTCGGCCTATGCCGAGGCCTGCAACCTGCACGAGCTGGAGAAGGCCAATTTCGACTCGATGGTCCGGGCCGAGCAGGCGCGCCTGGTCTGGAGCACTGAACAGATGATGTTCATCAAGGCCTTGCACACCTTTGCGACCTCCTACTTTTCCGGCAACGTGAAGATCACCGAGGAGGCGGCAGACGGCGAGCAGGGGAACCAATCCTCGGCCCCGGCGAACGCCAAAGACGGCTCAGCCGCGGCCAAGGCCACCGAAAGCTCGCCGACGACGATTACGCCCAAGAAGCTCGAGTGCTCGCCTGAGCAAAAGGAGAAGGTGACCGCGGCGATCGGCGCCTACGTCCAGTCCGTGCCGTCGGCGGCGCCCCAGGCCGGGACGCCGGCCCCGGTGGCGGGGGGCGCCAATTGACACTTTCACGCATTCGCGTGTAACAGAACGCGGGCGGCGCTTTCAGCTAGTGACGGCTTGAAGCGCGCGAAGGCGAGGCCCGAGGCGGCTATTGCCATCAGCAAAAAGTTAGGAGCTGGCGCGCGGATGATGCCGCGAGCAGCTCGAATTCGGCTTTGGAGCTCTAGATGACGAAACGTATCAATGCGAAGCACAAGATCGACCGTAGGCTCGGCGAGAACATCTGGGGGCGGCCGAAGAGCCCCTACAACAAGCGTGAATACGGGCCTGGCGAGCACGGTCAGCGCCGGCGCGGTAAGCTTTCCGACTATGGCCAACAGCTTCGCGCCAAGCAGAAGCTCAAAGGCTATTACGGCAACATCACCGAGAAGCAGTTCAAGGCGATCTATCGCGAGGCGGCGCGGCTGAAGGGCGACACCAGCGAATCGTTGATCGGCCTGCTTGAGCGGCGGCTCGACGCCATCGTCTACCGCGCTAAATTCGTGCCGACCGTGTTCGCCGCGCGGCAGTTCGTGAGCCACGGCCATGTGCGGGTCAACGGCCGCCGCGTGAATATCCCGAGCTTCCGCTGCCGCGAAGGCGACGTTGTCGAGGTTCGCGACAAGGCCAAGGACGTCGGCATGGTGCTCGAGTCGGCACAGAGTCCCGAGCGGGATGTGCCCGACTATCTCGAGGTCGACCACTCCAAGATGACGGCAAAGTTCTTGCGCTCGCCGACGCTGTCGGATGTGCCCTATCCGGTGTTGATGGAGCCGAACCTCGTCATCGAGTTCTACTCGCGCTAGTTTTCGGTCGCCCGCGATCAACGCGGCCCCCGCGATCACCAGCAAGATCCCGAGCGGGACGCGCAGACGCTCGGCGTGAGGCATGAGCTTCTCCAGGCCCACGAGCACGCTTAGGCCCGTGATCCAGATCAAATTCATCACACCGCCCACGAACAGCAGCATCAGGGCGACGCAACAGCCGACGCAATCGGTGCCATGGACAAGCCCCATCCGCTAGGCGCCCGCCGCTCCCCGTGTGCCAGTGCGCGGCGAGGAACTCCGCCGGAGACCGGCAATGGGTGAGGCAGCTCTCTTTCAAGGGCGTGAGTTGATAAAGGCCCGCCGCGATGAGAAGGTCGCCGGCCACTGCCCGGCTGTGCAGCGCCATGAGCACCGACATCGCGCCTGAGGATTCAAGTCTCCACTGAGCGGCCACGGCAAAGGCGCTGAAAAGAATCCACAAACCGAGATATCCGGCGGGGTGGACCCATTGTGGCAGGACATCCCCACTCGCCGGGACAACGCCAACCCGTTCGCCAAACGATCTCTTACGCCGTCAGAGTCTGCGCGTTATGCGCGACACCTTTCTGGGTCAGCAGCTCCTGCAGCTCGCCCGCCTGGAACATCTCCCGCACGATATCGCAGCCGCCGATGAACTCGCCCTTGACGTAGAGCTGTGGGATCGTCGGCCAGTTGGAGAAGGCCTTCACGCCATCGCGCACGCTCATGTCGTCGAGCACGTTGATGTCTTTGAACTCGACGCCGAGATGGTTCAGGATCTGCGCCACCTGCATGGAGAAGCCGCATTGCGGCATCTGTTTGGTGCCCTTCATGAACAGCACGACGTCGTTGCCGGCGACTTGCTTCCCAATCCAGTCCTGAATTTCTTGTTGGCTGGTCATTCCGATCTCCTTAGGAGGGCGCCGAGGTCTTAAGCGAGAGCGCGTGCAGCGCGCCGCCCATGTGGCCCTTGAGTGCATCATAAACCATCTGGTGCTGCTGTATCCTTGTCTTCCCACGAAACGCCTCGGAGACAACGGTCGCGGCATAGTGATCGCCGTCACCGGCGAGATCGTCGATGCTGACCTGCGCGCCGGGGAAGCGCGCCTTGATCAGCCGCTCGATCTCGTGAACCGTCATGGCCATTGCAAGTCTCCGTATTCAGGTCCCGCGCGATCTTAGCTGCCGCCCATGAACTCCGGCAACCAGCCCTCATGGGCGGTGCGCAGAGCGGCAAGCGAAAGTGGCGCTTCGCCCGGAAGTTTCAAGGCATCCCCTGTTGCCCTTCCGACAAGTCGGGCAGGGACCGCTGCCTCGGCGGCTTCTTGTAAGATGCGTGCGACGTCTTGGGGTGCAGCCGCCGCGACATAACGCCCCTGATCCTCGCCGAACCAGACGGCATGGGGGGGCAGCCCTTCGGGAGCCATATCGAGCTCGACTCCGAGCCCGCCCGCAAGCGCCATCTCCGCCACCGTCACCAGCAAGCCACCGTCAGAGACATCGTGTACCGTGGAGACGCGGCCCCGGCGGATCAGGCCCCTGACGAAATCGCCCGCCCGCCGCTCGGCGGCGAGATCGACTGGGGGCGGGGAGCCTTCGGCACGGTCCAGCAGGATCTGCATGTATAGCGATTGTCCGAGGTGACCGGCCTCAGTGCCGAAAAGAATGAGACTATCGCCCTCGTGCGTAAGCCCGAGGCGCGCCATCCGGTCGATGTCCGGGATGAGCCCGATGCCGCCTACGGCCGGCGTCGGCGGGATGGCGACTCCGTTCGTCTCGTTATAGAGCGAGACATTCCCCGAGACGACGGGGAAGGAAAGCGCCTTGCACGCCTCCGCCATGCCTTCGATCGCCTCGACGAACTCGCCCATGACCTCCGGCCGCTCCGGATTGCCGAAATTCAGGCAGTCGGTGATGGCGAGCGGGTCGGCGCCGGTCGCCGTGAGATTGCGCCAACATTCCGCGACTGCTTGCTTGGCGCCTTCGCGGGTGTCCGCCGCGCAATAGCGGGGCGTCACGTCGCAAGACATGGCGAGGCCTTTCTCAGTGCCGTGCACACGCACCACCGCCGCATCGCCGCCGGGGCGCTGCACGGTATCGGCCATGACCATGTGGTCGTATTGCTGCCAGATCCAGGCTCGTGAGCAGAGATGCGGCGACCCCATCATGTCCTCAAGCGCGCCGAGCAGGCTGTTCGGCGCCGGTACATCCTCGGGCGCGATCGGCGCTGGCGCTGCCTTCGGTGTCCATTGGCGCTGGTATTGGGGCGCCGCGTGGGCGAGCGCCGAGAGGGGAATGTCGGCATGGATGGCGCTCCCGTGGCGAACCACGAGCCTGCCCGTGTCCGTAGTGCGGCCCACCAGCGCGAAGTCGAGCTCCCATTTCTTGAACACGCGCTCGGCGATGGGCTCAGCTCCCGGCTTCAGCACCATGAGCATGCGCTCCTGGCTCTCCGACAGCATCATCTCGTAAGCGGTCATGCCCGTTTCGCGGGTGGGGACCTGGTCGAGGTCAAGCACGATGCCAACGCCGCCCTTGTCGGCCATCTCCACGGAGGATGAGGTGAGCCCAGCGGCGCCCATGTCCTGAATGGCGACGATCGCGTCCTCCTGCATCAGCTCAAGGCACGCTTCGAGCAAGAGCTTCTCGGTGAAGGGATCGCCGACCTGCACCGTCGGTCGCTTCTCGGCGGACGCCTCGTCGAACTCGGCGGACGCCATGGTGGCGCCGTGGATGCCGTCGCGGCCGGTCTTGGAGCCGACATAGACCACTGGCAGGCCCACGCCCTTAGCCGCGGATTTGAAGATGCGGGAGGCATCTACAAGCCCGACGCACATGGCGTTGACCAGGATATTGTCGTTGTAGCTTGGGTCGAAATTGGTCTCGCCGCCTATCGTCGGCACCCCCATGCAGTTCCCATAGTCGCCGATCCCCGAGACCACGCCGGCGACGAGGTGGCGGGTCTTCGGGTGCTCCGCCGCGCCGAATCGGAGCGCATTCATATTGGCGACGGGCCGCGCGCCCATGGTGAACACGTCGCGCATGATGCCGCCGACCCCGGTCGCGGCCCCCTGATAGGGCTCGATATAGGAGGGGTGGTTGTGGCTCTCCATCTTGAACACGGCCGCCTGGCCGTTGCCGAGATCGACCACGCCCGCATTCTCGCCTGGGCCCTGGATGACTTGTGGGCCATCGGTCGGCAACCGCTTGAGCCAGGCGCGCGAGGACTTGTAGGAGCAGTGCTCCGACCACATCACCGAGAAGATGCCGAGCTCGGTGAGGGAGGGCTCGCGGCCAAGCACTGCCGTCAAAAGCCGGTATTCGTCGGCGCTCAA
This sequence comes from Methyloceanibacter sp., assembly GCA_049801475.1. Lineage (GTDB taxonomy): Bacteria > Pseudomonadota > Alphaproteobacteria > Rhizobiales > Methyloligellaceae > Methyloceanibacter. The sequence continues at coordinate 15,730 of JBARKP010000101.1, read as the reverse complement.
GCCATGCTCGGCGACAAGCTCCGGCGTGATTGCGGGTTCGGCTTGGGCCATGCGGGAGGGGCGAATCAATTGCACGCGGCGGGACCTATAACGAGCTTATAGACGATAACTGCTATTTCACTATATAAATCAATCAGATGACCTTTACAGTATTGGCTGGATTTTACAGTCTGTTCGCGGCGCGTTCACTCCTCGCGTTCTCGCCGCGTTCGTCCTTCTAGCCGCCCCACAGCCGCCTTAGCAAGCCGCCTCTGATCGGCAAAGCGACTGTAGCGAGTGATCATCTCTGGCGACATGCCGGTGATCGACTCGATCTCGGGATTGTTGCACCCGGCCTCGCGTAGCTTCTCCACACTCGATGCGCGGAGCCCGTGGAAGGTGAAACCCTCGCGCCTGATCCTGCCTGCAGGCGTCTCGTTCATGAGGCGTGTCCAGGCTGACCTGAAGCCATCTGACGTGTAACGCTCGCCCTTGGGCGTCTGCACGAACGGGGAGGCCTCCCAGGCCTCCAGCGCACCCCTCAGATCGGCATGTAGGGGCAACCACAGCTCTTTCCCGGTCTTCTGCTGCACGACGTTGATGCCGCCGTCCTCGACGTGGCTGGGCGACATGCGAAGCACGTCAGCCTGCCTCTGGCCCGTGTAGCGCGCCAACAGGACTGCACGGCGTATATCCTCCCTCGCGTGCTCCTCGATCAGCTCATAGGCCCACAGCGGCCACGGGCGCGCTCCCTGCTCCTCGACCTGCAGCTTCGGCACATAGATGCACGGGTTCGTCTCTGAAAACTCGCGCGGGATGCCCCAGCTGATCAGCATCTTCAGGACCGAGAGGAGCTGGTTGGCGGCGACCGGCGTCTCCGCCCAGGCGTCGCGGAGCTGGATAACGTGCTTCGGTCTGAGGCTCCCGACATGGAGCTTGCCCCACGCGGTCGACACGATGTCGAGGTAGCGGCTGTAGGCGCGCCTCGTCGCCTCCGATCTCTTCGTGAACTCGGGCGCGATCCTGTACGATGCGATCAGCGCGTCCAAGGTTCTGCCGGTCGGTGGCTCGCTGCCAAGGTAGGTCTTGTAGGTCGCCCAGAACTCCGCGTCGCGTGGCCCCTTCGGGAGTTTCAGACGCGGCCCCGGCGAGCAGCTTCCTCTTCCTTTCTGGAAGTAGAAGTATTCACGCCCGCCATCGACTACGCGCTGTACGTAGCGAGGAAGCTCAACTGTTGGCCGCTTTGACACGCGCAACCCCCAGCTCGAACGCATCTTGCAGCGGCACCACGCCTGCGGTTGCGCCACCATCAATCACCGCGACGATCTCCGACCACTTCCAGCGCACAAGGCCCCCACGGCGCTTGGCCGGGGGGAGAATGCCCAGCCGGACATACTTGTCGAACGTGTCGTCCGACATGTCCAGCTCGCGGCAGGCGGTCTGCCTGCAGACGTAAGCAGGGACGACGTTCCCTATTTCACGCTCGTGCTGCATATCCACCAAACGACTTTACTTCTGATAATTGGCGCTTATCGCGCCTCATCCGCCGCGCTTCCTTGGTCTCTTCTCTGCACCAGAGGCAAGACACCCAAAAACGCAGTTTTCCGCCAAGCATGACGCATATGACGCCTAATAAGCGTCTACCTCCAAGGACGGACCTGCCCTCTCGCTGGCGCTCTTGCCAGAAACTTGGCGTCCTTGGCGTCCTTCGTGAGCAGGCCGACAAGGCATTGGCGCTCTTGGGCTTTTCCAAAGAAGAAGATGTTAAATTTGAACTTAGAAGCCCGAAGGACGCCAAATTTATAAGTTGGCGTCCTTCGTTGGCGTTCTTGGCGTTCTTGGCAGTCATGTCGGCACCTTGAGGGTCCAGGTCCAGCCCCCGTCAAACCCGTCTTTCGTGGACTTAACGCCTAGCTCCTTGCGCGCTCTGTCCAGCGTCCTTGTGCTGATGCCATGCGCCTTCGCGGCTTCTTCGCCTTCTGTGGATGCGACGGGGCCTTTGGCTAGAAGTTCGCGCAATAAGTCCTTCGCCTGTTTCAGCAAGCCGCCGTCCTTCATCACCGCGTTGGCGGCGGCAATGGCTTGGTCAACTGTTACGTCGACCGGTGCGTCATCCCATAAGATGTGCGGTGCAATGATGCCGTTCGTCACCGATTTGGTGCCGATGAAATAACCCAGGCCGCGCGCCTTCTGCCCGATGTTGTTCTTTACGGGAAGCAGCAAGCGGCGCTCGGTTTCCGGTTCGGTCGTCACATAGAAGGCGACACGCGGGGCGGCGACAAAGGCGAAACTGCCGGTGAAGGCGCGCAATGCATTTCCCTGCGCTGCTTTTGGCGGGTGCGTAACGCCGAGAATGGCAACGTCGTGCGCCTCGGCAAATTCGGCGATAGGTTCGAGCACGGCGCGAACGTCAGTCGTGCGGTGGCTGTCGATCTTCCCCATGTACGAGGTTATGGCGTCGACGACGACAAGTGCTGCGTTGCCCGCCTTGTCAATCGCCTGTCCAAGGATGTCGAGGTCGTCCTGAAGGCTGAATGTCCTGCGCTTGCCGTCTTTCAGCAGCGTGCTTTTAAAGATATGTAGCATGCTCACGTCTGCGCCCGCCGCCTCGGCTCTCGGTCGGACGGTGTCGGCAACGCCGTCCTCGGAGCAAATAAAGATGGTGCTGCCAACGCGCGCGCGCGCGGCGTGCGGCCAATGTGCGCCCTTGCTCAGCCGCGCTGCGGCGTCTATGCAAATCATCGACTTGCCAAGCTCGGGATCGCCGCCTAGCAGTGTTAGCTTGCCGCGCGCAAGATAGCCTTCCCACGTCCAATCAATCTCAACTGGCTCGACATCGGCGAGACATACCAAGTTGAATACTTCTTTGCCGTCTCCGCCCTTGCCGTTGCCGGGCGTCCAGCGGCGCGCATTGTCGCCAGCACGCTTCGCCGAGGCCGGGTCGTCGCGATAGGCGTCGTTCCAGTCTTTCACGTCGTTAGTTCCTTGATGCTGGCGATGTAGGCTTCGCGTCCGGTCAGCGCCCAATGTTGCGCGCACGCTTCGGCGGCCTTCGCGCCGTTCTCGTCGTCGTCGCCAAAAATGGTCAGCGCCTCGATGCCGTCCAGCACCGGGAAGCGATCAATGGCCCCACAGCTCGTTGCGGCCCACACGGGTGCCCAGCCGGACAGCAGCACAGCAAGCGCGTCCTCGATGCCTTCGGTCAGCCCTAGGCCTGCGGTCACGCTCTCGTCGGGCGATAAGCGCACCACGCCTTGCTTGCCGAGCATTTTCTTTTCGCGCTTCGTGGCGTCGGCGTTGATGAAGGTCCGGTGAATGCCGCATGGCTCGCCGGTGACGGCGTCGGTCATTAGAGAGACGATGACACCGTGGCGTTCTTCCCAACGCAAGCAATGGTCGAGGTCGAGCAGGCCGACGTGCAGCCCGCGACGTTCTATGAAATATCTCCAGCCCAATGTGTCCCCGCCCTGCAGTGGCTTCGCGGCATTCCAGATATTTAACGCGAGCGCGATGCGGCACTCCTGGTCCTCGTCGTGTTCGGGTGTTGGTGCCAGCGGCTTGACGAAGACGTGCAGCTTGTGGTCGTGCCTGTTCGGCGTAAACGGCGTGAGCAGCCCTTGGCGTACCAGCTCACCCTTGACGCTCTCCCAAGGGCACCCGGCGAAACAATGGACGTCGATGTTGTCGGCCTTGTTCGGGTCGTCCTTCACCTTCAACGAAGGCTCGCGGTCTTGGTGGACCAGACAGCGGCACAGCCCGTAGGAGCCGTACCAGCGCCCGCCCAGCGCCTTTGTGATTGCGCGAGCGTTGTTCATGTCACACCGCCTGCCGGATCATCCGGCTCAATGCGGCGGACGCCAAGCGCACGGATCGCAGCAGGCGACCAGTGTCTGAAAATTGCGGCGCTGTGCAAATGCCCGTGCCGATCTCGGAATAGGCCTACCGGTTCCGACTGGGCGTCGGTTTCCTCCTCAGCATCTCGATGATCGTTGCCGTTCTCAGCGGCTGGGTGTATATTTCGCATGCGTATTATCTCTTTTGCGCCCGCTTCCGACTGCAATCGGGGCGGGCGCTGTTGCGTCCAGTTCCTGTTAAGTTGTTGCTTGCTTAGACGTGGGCTCGCGCCGACCGCCTTCTAGCCAGCGGTCGAGATCCTCAATGAGATAGCCGACCGCTCGATGTCCTAATGAGACACAGCACGGCGGTACGCCGTGGAGCCTCCGCTTAGCGAGCGTCGAAGCACTTAGGTTGAGATAAATTGCCGCTTCGGATGGCCGGAGCACTCTCTTGAGAGGACGTGTTTCCCGCTCAAGCCGCTCTTGCCCATCGCTTAACGTCTTCGTGCGTGAAGTGGTCACTGGTTCCATCCTTGTGTTGTGCCGGACTACTCCCGGCACAACCAACAGAACCATAAGTCTATAAGAGCACTCTATAGCGTCAGGATCGATTAGGCATTCGTTCCGGCCAGTGGCGCTCAATCATTGCTGTGAGTTCAGCCAAAATTTTTCCCTTCAGCTCCTCGCGGGCGGTGGTGGAGATGGAGCGGAGCTGTATTTGAAATTTCCTCACCAAAGACCTGTAGCGCGCAGCCACCAGATCATTGTCGGGCTTGGAATTTAAATCATCCCTCCAATCAATGATCGTCTTAGCCCGTGGAGGTCGTTTGCCATCAATCATGCGGCCCGCAGCATCCAAGGTAGCTTCTACTGTCTGGGCCGCAGCCTCAAGGATCGCGTCTCCTCTCTCTGGGGCATAGTTTTGTAGCTGCGCCATTTCTATAAGGCACTGTAGTGTGACAGCTGCCCAGATCCTGGTTTCCCTCTTCTTGATCGACTCATGCGGTTCTCCCCGGCCCCTGCCGGGGCGCAGGAGGGGTGCAGTTCTTGCACCGTCGTCGAGATCATAGAGAGCGGCGAATAGCTCAACGAGCACCCTTGGTGGGGTGAGCCCATCATCTTCAAGCAGGTTCAAAACTTCTTGAAGCGCCCACGCGGCGAGCCATCGTCCATTAGCGCCTGGGCTGTCAGGATTAGCAAGATCGACCTGATACAAATGGTCGAAAATGGCGAAGCGAGCAGCGTAGGTTTCACAGTTTTCCCGAAGCCGGGTCTGCAGCTCTCTTAATTTATCGGCTGTCACGCGCCGCGCACCCTCTCATTCGGTTCCCGCCAGGAAGGTCGCGCGGCAGTCGGATGCGGAAATCCGGCGTTCGGTGATCAGCCTAGCCGCGCTGACCGAATATAGCTGTCAACAGGCAGTCAGTCACAAGAATGCCTCCCCTGCATGCTCCTTAAACGCCTTTGCGGGCTGTCATAGACCTTCAGTGTTAATGCGCTTTGGTCAGGGCTGCATCTCTCCGACTTGGTCCAGGAGCGAAGGATCATCATTATCCGGCGCGTTCACGCGCGTAGAGATGGGCCACATGGTCATGGGCTCAGACGGATAGGTGATGAGTAGATCTCGCGGATCAGGTTCGGGACCCAGCCAGCGGTTGTAGGTCGCGGGCTTAAGGATCGCGGGCATGCGGTCGTGGATCTGGCCCACCAAGTCATTGGAAGGCACCGTGATGACGACAAATGTCCGCTCCCACTCGCCTGTCGTCGGATTGCGCCAATTCTCCCATAGCCCACCTAGACCGAAGGGTGAGTGATCCTTCATGGCGATGGCGTAGGGCTGTTTGGCCCGTGAGCCCTTGATGGCGCGCCACTCGAAGAAGCCGTCCACGGGGACAATGCAGCGCCGCAGAGCATAAGCGTCCTGAAACATGGGAAGCGTTGAGAGGCGCTCAGCCTTGGCGTTAATGGGCTTACGTCCACCTTTGGGATCTTGGCACCAATGCGGTATTAGGCCCCACTTGATCAGGTCGAGCGAGCGAACGCCTGTCTTGTGGTTTTGTCGAATGACCAGCAGCTCTTGGCTCGGCGCAGCATTGTAGCGCGAGCGAATGTTGCCCATCCGGCTGTCACTGACATTCAGGCCTTCGACAATAGCGAGGCGAAGAGGTCCCGAACTCTGGATAACGCGGCCACACATACCGTCAGGATAAATCAGTCGCTGCTTCTGCAGGGCTCTTTCGAGTTGACAATCGAATGTCTGGGATTGCCCCACGAGCAGACATCCGCGAGCGCAGCACTGATGTCGCAGAATGACCCTTATCGGGACTCCGAGAGCAGGCACCTCTTTCCGAGAGGGTAATCGACGTTCTTTTTCGATTGACCACCTTTTTTGATTGACCACCTTCTTTTTCGATTGACCACCTTTTGCTAAGCTTTTTCGATTGACCACCTTTTGCTAAGTCATTGATTTTATGGGCTCATGGCAGTCGTCCTTGCGCACTGGCCCCTCACAATCCGTAGCGCCGATCTCCATACTGCGCGTGCGACAAATCGTCCGTATACGGCAAATAGTCTCTTACGCCAAGCAATCCGAGAAGCCGCCGCTCAATCCAGGGAGGAACCAAATGAAACCAATAATCCCGAGCTTAATCGCGGCCTCCGCCGCAGTAAGTCCACTTGCCAAAAAAGTGCTTGTCGTCGGCATGCTTGTGCTTGCGGTTGGCTTCCTCGCAACTCCCATGCTGATGCCAAGCGCTGGCAATGCTCAGGATGCAAGAGTCGCGACATCGATGGCGGCTTTGAAAGACCAGACGGCGAAATTGGGAGCGCCAAAGATTGACGGAAAAGACGCGGTTGCTGGCAAGGATGCCCCTGCCCTGTATTTCGGCACGACCAAGATGAACAACTCCATGGACATGGTCGATGCGGTCGTAAAAGAAAACGGCGGAGCGGCCACGCTTTTCGTGAAGGCTGGCGACGAGTACGTACGGGTCGCGACGACCGTGAAGAAGGGTGACGGTTCGAGCGCGATGGGGACGACCCTGGACCCCAAAAGCCCCGCGGTCGCGATGAGCAACAAAGGCGAAGCGTACTACGGAGATGCGACCATCTTCGGCAAGCCGTACGTCACGGGCTATGAGCCGATCAAGGACGCAGGGGGTAAGGTCATCGGCATCTACTTCGTCGGCTACATGAAGTGATGTAGGTATTGTAGCCGCCTGGAGTCTGCGTTTTCGATGCGCCCCGCCTTGCGCGTGCTAGAACTTGCAGGATGGACGGCGAGATTGCACCCGGCGATGGCTGAGGCCGCGCAAAGCGGAGGATGTCCTTATGCCAATCGATCTGCCAATCGATCAGGGCGATGCGGTGCATCGGCGCGACGTTCTGTGCGGCGGCGGCGCTGCGATTTTCAGCGCGATTGTGACGACGCTGATCGGCGGCGCGAAGCCAGTACGCGCGGAAGCGATCTCCGGCTCGGTCCCCGAAATTGACCGCGTAGCTGTACGCGTGGTGGTCGACAGCTATCAATTCGCTGTCGCGCCCAGCAGGAAGGTCTCTAATGTCGACATCGAACATTTCGGCTGGGGCATCGGCGACAAGCCGCCCGGCAAAACGCTGATAAGCGAGTTTGGCCTATCCATGCACGTCGAGTCGCGGCGTGGCACCGAGACACGAAATGTCCTCATAGATTTCGGCTTCACGCCAGAGGCGCTGGTCAATAACGTCAATCTCGTGGGTATCGATCCGGCTGGGCTCGATGCGCTCGTGTTGAGCCACGGTCACTATGATCATTTTGGCGGTCTCGCCGGCTTCTTGCGACAAAACAACGGCAAGCTGAAAGCCGGACTACCGATTTATGTCGGCGGCGAGGAGGCGTTCTGTTCGCGCGAGTGGACGGCACCGCCGGTGCGCGGCGATTTCGGTGCCCTGGATCGCAAAGCGCTGGAGGATGCCAATCTGGCGGTGACCTATGCGGAAGGACCGGCACTCGTCGCCGATCACGGCTTCACCACAGGGCAAATCGGCCAGGTGAGCTTTGAGAAGCTGCTGTCACCTACCGCCATGAAGATCGGGGTGGACCACGGGATCGGCTGCTATGCCGACAAGCTTCCTGAGGACGAGCGGACGCAGGCCGTCATCCCAGACCAATTTCGGCACGAGATCGCCACCGCGTTCAATCTAAGAGGACGCGGATTGGTCGTATTGACCTCGTGCAGCCATCGCGGGGTGATCAACGCGATTAAACAGGCCCAAGCAACTTCTGGCGTGAACAAAGTTCATGCAGTGATCGGCGGGTTCCACCTTGCGCCTTATACGGAGGACTATGTGCGCGACACGATCATGGCGCTCAAGGACATAGACGTCGATTTTATCATTCCGCTCCACTGCACCGGCGAACCATTCTACGAGATGGCCAAGGCCGAGATGCCGAGCAAGCTGCTGCGCTCCTACACTGGGACACGGTTCGTCTTCGGCGGCTGAGCAAGCAAGGAACTGGTTTTACGGGGATGAGTAACGCGGCCCGCGACCCCATTCGATCCCCCGTCCTCGAACTGCCCCACCGAGTGTTCCACAATCTGTTTGTTGAGGCTTGGTCTTGCTGCAGGGGCTCAGCCTAATCGGTGAGTCCGGTAAGAAGGTCCCGCTGATCAGTTAGAACGAGTTTTTTTTTCGGGGAATTGATCGATTGCATCTTTTTTGGCAGGACGTCCGGTAATGGCACATCTGCGACATGCACCGCCTCAGCCAACTCGTCCGCAATACCCTTCAAAGCGGACATGTAAGGCGCTGCTACTCAAGTAGGCATTTATGATTACAGGCCCCTAGTTCGCCCGAGAAGCTTTGTCCGCTCCAAGTGCCCGATACACGCTTGCCTTGCTGAGGTCCGTTTGACGCATGATCTCTGGCACTGTCTTGCCAGCCTTCCTCAGCTTCCTCACGTGCTGGATCGTTTCAGGGATTAGGAGAGGCTTGCGACCGAAGCGGGTTCCACGCTCGCGCGCTTTCTTGATGCCATCCATCTGTCGTTCACGGCGAATGTCATTCTCGAACTCCGCGATCAGCGCCAGGATGCCCATGACCAGCTTCCCGGTACGCGAGCCAGTGTCGATTGCCGGATCATCGAACACCTTGAACGCAACGCCCTTGTCGGCAAGCTGCGAGACAATGCGGTAGAGGTCCGAGGTTGAGCGCGCTAGGCGGTCAATCTTCGTCACCAGCAGCGTGTCGCCTTCGCGCAGATACTCAAGGCAGCGCCTTAGCTCTGGACGCCCTGCATCAACGCCTGAACGCTTCTCCTTAAAGACTTTGGCGCAGGCAGCGCCTTCAAGTTTCTCAAGCTGCACGGCAAGGTCCTGGCCCGTGCATTTCGCTCCCAAAGTCATCGAGCGGACGTTCACCAATCCAATTCGCCTGTAACCAAATCCTGGCTGCGTCCGATGCGTCGTTAGTCTCGCGCATTTTGGCCCAGGCGCGTTCCGCCTTGGCAAGACCGGCGACGAACTCATCCAGAATGGTTCTCACCATGGTGGCGGATGGCGCGGCAAGTCTTAGCTCTAAGCGTTTAGCGAATTGCTCGCAGAGGAGCTGCAGATGTGACCGAGCGGCCTCTGAGAGCAGAACACCGCCCGAAACTTCCAAGCTCTTAAAGTCGGCTTCGGATAGATGGACCTGTTGCAGATAAGCTGCACTGCTGATCAGGATCTTTGCCATCGCACTCCGCATTCGGTGCCCGCAAGGAAGGTCGCGCGGCAACCCGAACCGCTAATGTGTCTAGCCGCGCAAAATCAGGATTACCACAGCCCTATATTTAGCCGCTGACGGCTGAAACGTGTTCTCCCTTTGTTCCCATCATATAGCCCAATGTGGCTTTCGCCCGTCCCTTGGGCTTCCTAGAGGCTCTGAGGCCGCCTTGCCTGTTAACCAGGGAGGAACCTGGCCCACCTAGGCTCGCTTGCCGCCCTCGAACATGCGATGGGTGATGAGGTTGCGCCCTACCTCCGTCCGCCCCGGTTCACCGACAACGCCGCGCAAGTCAGGCGAGGCGGCAAAGATCGGTTCGATGTCGATGTAGTCACGGCAGTCGCTCTCGGTCGGCAGCACCGCGAGGATGGGAGCCGGGTCATTGACGACATGATGCGCGATCAGCCCGGTCAACAAGGTGGTGAAGCCTGAGCGCGCCGATTTGACTAACGTCACCCTCTCGATCTCGGGATCGGCCAGCGCATCGCCAATGCCGCGCTGTGTCGGCCATAGCCTGATCGGACCACCTTCTGCCGCAAGGCCGGTCGGCAGGCGTAGGTGCGTCTCTAGCCACGCCGAGAGAGGTTCGAGCGGCGGCGGTCGCAGCGCCTCGGCGGCGCGCGACCAGACCGATGCTAGTCTTTGAAACATCTCCCGTGCTCAACGTTGTCAACCACCCCCTCGGCTCTGGCATCGCTCTCGGACACGTTAAAGTCGGCAAAGGCATACTCGCCTGTCATCTTGTTGATAGCGACCGTGACGACTGCCAGCTTCTTTTCGCCTGATGATACCCCTTCGCTTGTCATCATGTAGACCAGTCGAGTGGCGACCAGCTGATAATCGTCATTTTGCACGATCCGATAATGGTCGGGAGCGGCGGTGTTCCACACTGAAAGAGAGGCCGGGAGCTTAACAGTCTCGTCGAGCGTGTCAGGAGCCGATACTGTAAAACGCTTCATACTCTCGATTGCTATGCCGTGACGAGGACACGTCCACGTCTCAGCCGCATCGGCCGACGTTGCACTGGCCAGCAACATCAACCCAACAATCGACCGCTTCATCTGATACCCCCCTATTGATCGGCCAACTCGTTCAGCGCCGCGTAACGCTCTGCCGCGCAGAATTGGAGGCGGTCGCAAATGCCTCGACGACGCAGGACCGCACCGATGCTAGTCTTTGAGACATTTTCCATGCTGGACTTGGTCGTCCACATCGGCTGCGTCTTGGGCTGTCTTTACGTGGGCAAGGCTAAACGCGCCGGTCACTTTGTTGATAGCAACGGTGTAAACCCACACCTGATCTTGTGACAGCATTAGCTGCGTCATGTCGGCCGATCCAGTGGCTACGAGCCCGTAGTCATCGTTGTGCACGATGCGCAAACGCATGTCTTCCCGTAAGCTAAAGATTACGTCAGGGGGAGATATCGTGAAGCGAAAAAGCACGCTGGCTGGCGTGCCATTGGGAGAGCAAGTCCACGTCTCTGCCGCCTCGGCAGATGTTGCAAGGGCGAGAAAGGTAGCCGCCATGATCGCCGACTTCATTTTTTCTGACCTCCATCATCTGCAAGCTCGTCGAGGCAGGCGCGAAGCTCTTGCGTCAAGGTCAGGGTCTGCCGCGCCGATAGGTATTCGACCCGATGCGGGATGGCGAGCACGCGGTTGCGGAAACCCTTGAGCTTGCCGCGCCAGAAGCTCTCGACCGCCTCGACCTCGATAAGCTCGCCCGATTCCGCAAAGCCTTCGGTGTGGTCAAAGTGTAAATGGGTGAGAAACAGGCGGGTCAGCTTCTTCGCTTCGAGGGCAGCGATCGTTCCACCGTACGCCGGAGTGTTCGCCTGCGAGTTTCGCCAAAAGCCTGGGCCACAGTCGATAATGTAAGGCTGATCGTTGACGACGACTGCGACGGAGATACCGCCGTGATGTGGGTCGGCCGCCGACGTCCCACTGCCGATTACGACGACCTTGGTTACGTCGGATGTCGAATAGTCCCGCCCATACGCCCAGCCGAGCGGCGCCCATTCAGCGCGGCTGGGAGTCGGCTTGTCCTTGATTATCTCCTGGGCAATCGCCGTATTGAGCAGGAGAGGAGTTAGAATTGTTGTCAACACGAGTGTCACACTTGTATGTCTTCTCATCGTTCGCCTAGCAGCGGACCCATCCGGTGAGGCCGCGCTTCTTCAGCCTTTGACCCAAAGCCGACATAGCTCGGTACCCTGAGCCTCGAAGGTTGTTTTATCCCGGGCGTGCAGAGTACTCGCGACCCGCCGATTGCGCCTTGAATCAGAGTGTCGCCCGAGACTAGGATCAACCCTATGGGCCTGCGGGGATTGCATCGGCACCGTCGCTTTGCCGGAGCGTTGGCGCTTGCTGGCATGGCGTTCTACGCGGTGCTTGTGCCCTGGCACACCGTTTCCCAAGCGACCACTGGGCTCCTCCACTCCGACCTCGCAAAATCATTCGAGCCCTCCTGCGATCACGCCTCGGCAGCTTCGGGAGAAAGCTCGAAGAGCCCGCAGCCCGTGAAGCCGCAGACGCACTGCCCGATCTGCAAGGGGTTCGCCGCCTTGCATCTCGCCTTGGACGCCCCGGCAAATGTCCTCACGGTCAGAGGTGCCGCAGGCACCTTGCTTCTGCCCGCAGCTGAAGACGATCTCGCCGACACCACGCCGCGCGCGCCACGGAGCCGCGGTCCCCCTCTCCTCTCCGCCTAGTGCGATTAGGCAAACGCGCTGCCTCCCTCGTTTTGCTGCGAGCAGGCGGCGCTCGGCTTGCGATCAGCTCGGTTATTTTGCGCTGATCAACGGCTAAGCAATCGGCACAGAGAGCGTCGAGGGGAAGCCACGCATCAGCTCCGCGAACGTATTGCGACGGGAGTGGCCATCGGCCTAGGCCACGTCCACACATCGCTAGCCGCTGCCGCGGTTCAAGCGGCCGTAATTTTGTTGTGCGTTCACGGCACGTTTGCCCAGGAGGCCACAGTAAAGCCGATCTCCGTCGAGCATGCCTGGTCGCGCGCCACACCGAACGCAGCTCAAGTTGCTGTCGGCTATTTGACCATTGAGAACAGCTCTACGGCTCCCGATCGCCTCATCTCTGCCACAGCCGAGATCGCCGATCGCGCCGAGATCCATCAGATGACCATGGCAGATGGCGTGATGAAAATGCGCCAGGTGATGGGTGGTTTGCCCGTGCCAGCCAAAGACTCAGTCGTCTTAGAACCCGACTCCTACCATCTGATGTTCCTGGGCCTGAAGCGGCAGCTCCAGGAAGGCGAGCAATTCTCGGGTACCCTGACCTTCGAGAAGGCCGGCACGATTGATGTGAAGTTCGATGTCGAGGGCCTTGGTGCAACCGCGCCTAAGCCAAACGACCACGAACACAAACCTGCTCACTGATCAAAGGAGCATGCTTATGCCCCGCCTTTCAATGTCCTGTATCAGGCTCATGGCGATAGCCCGTAGCTGGGCCTATGCCTCCATCGCAAGGGAGATCGCGGTTGCAATACTGCTTGTGCTTGCGTTCTCCACGCCCGCGGGCGCGCATTGCGTCGTCGGCAATCGGTTCTTTCCGTCAACGCTAACCGTCGACGACCCCTGCGTGGCTGACGAGTTGTCGATTCCGACGATCGCAGGGTTCGAGAATGGCGATAATCCATCCGCACAAGAGCTGGACATTTCCAGTGAGTTTTCCAAGACGATCACCAAGACGTTTGGCGTGTCTGTCAGTGACACTTGGATACATCTCAATGTTCCAGGCGGCGGTAACGTTCAGGGCTTCGACAATCTCGGGACGAGCTTCAAGTTCCAGTTCCTTACAGATCCAGAAGGAGAGCTCGCGATGTCCGCGTCGCTCGACGTTGACTGGGGAGGAACCGGAAGCAGCGCTGTGGGCGCTGATCCATTCACAACCCTGACCCCGACATTCTTCGTCGGCAAAGGCTTTGGGTTTCTTCCGGAGTCTATGAGTTTCTTTAAGCCGTTGGCGGTCACGGCGCAGGTCGGCTATTCGGTTCCCACCGAATCCGCCACGAGCTCGGTCGATGGAGGCAGCGGGTTGCTGACCACAACCCCAAATCCGCAATTCCTCACCTGGGGCGGGTCGCTCCAGTACAGCATGCCCTATCTCAAATCGAGCGTGATGGACCTGAGCCTGCCGGATTTCCTCAACCACCTGATCCCGCTCGTCGAGTGGAATCTTGCGACGCAGACGAGCAACTTCAACGGCGACGAGCGCACGACCGGCACGATCAATCCCGGAGTGATCTACGTGGCGAACAAATACCAGTTGAGCCTCGAAGCGATCATTCCGGTCAATCGCGCAAGCGGTGATGATGTCGGTGTCATCGGCCAATTGCATCTCTACCTCGACGACATGTTTCCCAATTCATTCGGCAGACCGCTTTTAGCAGCGGCGTCTGAGCCAACGGGCCAGTAGTCATGCGCAACTTCAATATCGTCATGCTTTTCATGACCATCCTGGGCTGTTCAACGACCGCACAAGCTCACGCCTTCCTCGATCATGCGAGCCCAGCTGTCGGCAGCACCGTTGCAACGTCCCCTGGTCAGGTCACGCTCTATTTCACCCAGCAGCTTGAACCAAAATTCAGCGGAGCGGAGGTACGTAATGCGTCTGGCGCGCGTGTTGACCACGGCAAGAGCATTAGCGGCAATGTGATGCGCCTCAGTATCGGCGGGCTACCTCCGGGCACCTACAGCGTGACGTGGCACGTCCTGTCCGTTGACACACACACCACCCAGGGAAGCTTCAACTTCCACGTTGGGAAGTAACTAGCGGGCGGCCATGTTCGATCCGCTCATTGGCGCCAGGGCAATTCACTTTGCTTCCAGCATCACGGTCGCGGGTGCGGTGATATTTTCTGCCTTCGTCGCCGCGCCGTTGTCGGAACGGGAGAGCGCGTTTCACGCACACGCGATGGCTGAGCGACAGCTTGGACAGTTCATGCTTGCGGCCCTCCTCCTTGCTGTGGCGTCGGGAGCGCTTTGGCTTGTCATCCTGGCATCTCACATAGGGCAGAGTTCGATCGCCGAGGCCATCAGTGATGGCACTGCTTGGTCGGTACTGACCGAAACCCAATTCGGTCATGTTTGGGAATGCCGTCTGGTCCTCGCGGCTCTGCTCGCCTGTATCGGTTTTCTTGGACCTGTCGCACGGCCCGGCAGCCTATGCCTATTGTCGCTGGCCGAGGCATTGATCGCCGTAGCCTTCGTGGTGACGCTGGCATGGTGCGGGCATGCAGGCGCGGGTATTGGCTTGGGCGGTAGGTTGCATCTCGCTGGTGACGCCCTTCACCTCACGACCGCCGCTGCCTGGGTTGGTGGACTGATCCCGCTGCTTATTTTTATCTGGCCGCGGCATACGGTCTCACAGCCTCTCGGCGCACGCTTTTGCGTTCTGCGGCGATTCTCGTCTCTTGCGACTTTAAGCGTCACGGTGCTAGCCGCGAGCGGGATCGTCAACACCTGGTTCATGACCAACGGGATGCGCAGCCTTCTCGGGACAGAATACGGTGATCTGGTTCTGCTGAAGATCGCACTTTTCATGACAATGTTGGCCTTTGCCGCCGTCAACCGCTTTTGGCTGACGCCGCGGTTGTTCCCGAACGACGCGCATGCCGACAAGGAGAGCGATACCTTGCGACTCTTTTGTTTCTTCACTGCAATGGAGGTCGCCTTGGGGATCGTCGTGATCTGTATCGTTGCCGTGCTTGGGCAGTTGCCGCCACCGGAACACGTGCATGCGGCGAACAGGATCACCACAGGGCAACCATCGTTGGGCACCCGGTCCTTCGGCAAGGGCTCCGTGCAGACCATCATTCCCCTGGGGAGCAACGGTGCGCTCAGGCTGACCACCGCGCGCTATTACACCCCTTCAGGCCACTCGATTCAGGCCAAGGGCATCGAGCCCGAGGTGGTGGTCGAGGAGGAGCTTCCCCCCGATCTGAAAAAGGCGGCAGAAAACGCCGAGGGCGAGGTCAACCTGCGGGGCCACCTCAAGGGCGAAGACGAGGAGGGCAATACCAAGAATGAGGCCGGCAGCTCCTCCTACGTGCCTCCGGAAAAGGACAAGGATACTCAGCTCCAATTCGGTCTCGATCTCTTGCGCGGCATCAAGTCGGTAGACACTGGCGCCAAGAACAAGACCGAGGCCAATTAG
>JBARKP010000100.1:0-9202 GCA_049801475.1 Methyloceanibacter sp. | reverse complement strand
CACGCAAATCCTGGCTGTAAGCGCGCGCCATGGTCGCCCTCCATCCCCAAAGGAACAGAGGACTCGCACTGTTCGCGAGATTTGGGAATCCCTCCAGGAATCGGAAAAACCTGAACTTGCTCTAGTGCCCGTTCAAAACGATTTCGGTCGTCAGCCCAGCACTCGGGTTCGGCTTTCGCCGGCCCCCGCACAAGCCCGCGCACAAGCCTTGTGCTGGGCATCCACGTCTGCAGACCTCACTAAGATTAAAACGTCAATCCCGGCCATGACGGGTAGCGAAATTCATCGCGGGGAAAGTGCAGGGAACAGACCCCCCGTCAGCTCTAGGGGTGCTGCAACCAAGGAAGCTGCTCTTGCGGCTCCTCGGCCGACTTCGGCTTCGGTTTCGGCTTCACGGCACGGGGCGCTTGCGCCGGCTCATCGGCCTGGGCCGCCGCTTGCGCCTTGGGCTTCGGCCTCGGAACGCGGGCAGGCTCGGGCGGGTCTTGCTGCTGGGCGGCAGGGTCCATCGCGGCCTCGCTCACCAGGGGTTCGGTGGGGGCCGCCATGGGCGCTGGCCTAGTCATCACCATCATGCTCGAGACGTTCTCACCGGAGAGCGGGAGCGGCTCCGGGTTTGCTGTAGTCATGACCAGGCCGGGGCCTATGTAGGTTTGGTGGGACGCAGGCGGCTGTGTCAGCTTCGGCACTTTGGGCGTCGTTGACGTCGCCATCGCCGCATCGGCCTTGATGGCTGCGGCCGGCATCGCTACGCCGTCAGACGGTGCCGTTGCGGCTGGCTTCGGCGCAGGCTCTGCTTCAGGCTCACGCGCCGCTTCCACGATCGGCGCCTTCGGATTCGGGACAAGCATTGGCGCGGCTTCTCCGGGCTCGGCCGGGGCCTTGACCTCAATAGGCTCGGACGGAGCATTCGGTGTCGGCGGAAGCTGCGACCGGGTCCAGCTCTTTTCGCCGCAGAGGAGCCAAGCCTTGCAGCCTCTGAGCACGATTTGCTGCCGGGAGATGAGCGTCACCTTGACGTCCGTATAGATGTGGCCCTCTTCGGGATTGTAGACGTTCCCCACCCAAACACTGGTTTCCGTCGGCATCATGTTACCAAACAGCGGAAGGCCGATGATCGGCCGGTCGCGCATGGACGGATCCTCGTTGCGAGCGTCGTGCAGGGGCTTGCCGCGTGAGTCGTTCGGCTCCTTCAGCCAAACGATCTTGCTACAGATGCCGCGGCCGCATTTCTTGATTTCCATCTTCGCCGAACCGTCGTCCTTCTCCCAAATCCCGGAGGGATCGGCGGCGAAGGCCTGAGACGGCGCACTGGCAGCAACAAGAACGGCAGCCAGCAAGCCGAGTGCCTGGGCGAATGCGCGATGCTTCATAAGAGCACCTCCTCGTAACGGGTCTCGCCGGCGGGCGCCGATTGCGACCCCGACATTTAACCTTACGCCCCCGATCCCTAATTGGGCCTTTATGCGGCCTTTGTATGGCCCTTGTTCTTGCCGCTCAGACGCTTTCATGGCGCGCCGATTGCCTCTTCGCTCCGGCCTGCCGCTTGACGGGCTTGGCGCGGCTCCACACCCTCCAGGATGGCCGCGACACCCATGCCGCCGGCCGTGCACACCGAGATCAAGCCGCGCCGGCCACGTTGACTGTGCAAGAGCTTGGCCAGCACGGCCAAGATGCGCGCACCGGTGGCGGCAAACGGGTGGCCGAAAGCGATGCTGGAGCCCTTGACGTTGAGCTTGGCCCGGTCGATCGACCCGAGCGGCTCGTTCCGCCCTAACCGGCGGCGGCAATAGTCTTCGGACTCCCATGCCTTCAGCGTGGCCAGCACCTGCGCGGCAAAGGCCTCGTGAACCTCATAATAATCAAAGTCCTGAAGCGCAAGACCGCTCTTCCGCAGGAGTTCGCTAACGGCGACGGTCGGAGCCATCAAGAGCCCCTCGCCCGCCACGAAGTCGACCGCGGCGCTGCGGCCGAGGGTCAGATGGGCCTGAACCGGAATATTGTGCTTCGCCGCCCATTCCTCGGAAGCGAGCAGCACCGTGGAAGCGCCGTCGGTGAGGGGCGTGGAGTTCGCGGCGGTGATGGTGCCGCCGCTCCCCCGATCGAAGACGGGCTTCAGCTCGGCCATCTTCGCAAGAGAGATGTCCTCGCGGATATTGTTGTCGCGGAAAACCCCGGCGCAGGGGATGACGAGGTCATCCATGAAGCCCTCGTCATAGGCGGCAGCCGCCTTCTTGTGGCTCTCATGGGCGAGCAGGTCTTGCGCCTCGCGGGTGATGTGCCACTCCTTCGCCATCAGCTCGCAATGCTCTCCCATGGTGAGGCCCGTGCGGGGCTCGGCGGTGATTGGCGGTTGGGGCGCAAGCTCTCCCGGCGTGAAGCCTTTGAAGGTCGCGAGCTTCTGGCCAAGCCCCTTCGCCCGCGACAGCTGCACCAGGCGCTGGGCGAAGCTCCGCTTGAACACGATGGGTGCATCGCTCGTGGTGTCGGTGCCGAGCGCGATGCCGCATTCGATCTGGCCGGTGGCGATCTTGGCGCCTAGGCCCAGCGCGCCCTGCAGGCTCGTGCCGCAGGCCTGCATCATCGTGATGGCGGGCGTGGTTGGGGCGAGCGCGCTCCCGATCACCGCTTCGCGCGCGAGGTTCCAGTCCTTGGCGTGGGTCACCACAGCGCCGCCCACCACCTCGTCGATATGGGCGCCGTGCAGCGAGAACCGCTCGATCAGCCCCGAAAGCGCCGCCGTCAGCATGTCGAGATTGGAAAGCTCAGCATAGGCCGTATAGGAGCGGCAGAAGGGAATCCTGACCCCGCCAAGCACCGCGACTCGCCGCATCCCCTGCTCCGTCATGAGCTTGAAGTCCCCCGCCCGTTCAGGCCGCAGCTGCGGGCGCGGACGAGCCGGTGTCTTGCGTGCGCCGGTAATGCAGAGGGCCACCGCGGAAGGGCGCAAAGCCTGTGCCGAAGATTACGCCCGCATCGAGGTGATCGGCGCTCGCCACGATCTTGTCGTTGAGCGCCCGCTCGCATTCGTCGAGCATGGGCTTGACCAGATCGCGGCCCAAACGTTCGAGCTCGGCAGCGTCATAGACGACCTCCTCGCGCTTGGGCTTATCATTCTCCCAAGAGTAGAAGCCTTCGCCCGTTTTCTTGCCGAGCTTGCCCGCCTTGACCAGCCGCGAGAGCACGGTGTCCGCTCGCGGCGCGAGCTCGAGCTGCTCGCCGACGTCGTTGGCGATGTCGAGGCCGACCAGATCCATCAGCTCGAGCGGCCCCATGGGCATGCCGAATTTCAGCGCGGCCTGGTCGATCTTGTCCCTGGGCTCACCTTCTTCGCGGCGGCGCACGGCGTCCATCATGTAGGGCGCGAGCACGCGGTTGACGAGAAAGCCGGGGCAGCTCTTGACGATCAGCGGCAGCTTCTTGATGGCGGTGACGAAGGCGCAAGCCTTGCGCACCTCCTCCTCGCGCGTTTGCTCGCCGCGCACGACCTCCACGAGCGGAAGCTGCGCTACAGGATTGAAGAAATGGAGCCCCACGAGCCGGCCGGGATCTTTGAGGGACAGGGCGATACCCTCCAGGCGCAATGACGAGGTGTTGGTGGTTAGAACGGCGCCCGGCTTCAATTGGCCCTCGAGCTCCTGGAACAGCTTCTGCTTGACCTCGAGCCTCTCCACGATCGCCTCGATCACCACATCGGCATGTTTGATGTCCTTGCCTTTCGGATCCGCGATGAGGCGTGCGACAGCGGCGTCGATCGCCTGCTTCTTCCGAAGCTGTCGGCGGAACAGGCTCTTGGCGCGGGCAAGCGCCTTCTTGATCTGGGCCTCGTCGAGGTCTTGCAGGCTGGCCTGCATGCCGCACACCACGCACCAGGCGGCGATGTCCCCGCCCATGGTGCCGGCGCCGATGACATGTACCCTTCGGGGCTTGAAGCCATCCTTCGGCGCCTCGTCCTTCAGCATCTCGGAGAGCATGAACACGCGGCGGAGATTGCGTGAGGTCTCGCCCGCCATCAGCGGGGCGAAGATTTCTGTCTCGGCCGCGCGCATGCGTGCCGGGTCGTCGCCATATTGCTCGAAGAGATCG
This sequence comes from Methyloceanibacter sp., assembly GCA_049801475.1. Taxonomy (GTDB): domain Bacteria; phylum Pseudomonadota; class Alphaproteobacteria; order Rhizobiales; family Methyloligellaceae; genus Methyloceanibacter. The sequence continues at coordinate 5,116 of JBARKP010000100.1, read as the reverse complement.
ATGAGGCGGAAGGGCGCTGGATAATGCTCCTCGCGGACCTTGGCCGCGGTCTTGGCGCGCATCTGCTTGGCAAGCAGCCCGCGCACCGGCTGCTTCAGCATCAGCTGCTTCCACCAGGGCGCGCCTTTGGCGCGGCGCTTTTGCAGGACGGCCTTGCGCGCGGCCCAGCGAAGATTGTGATGCGTCGGCACGACCTGGTCGATCAGCCCTACGGCCTTCGCCTCGGCCGGGCGCAGCATGCGTCCCGTCAGCATGGCGCTCATGGCGTCGATGGGGCCCGCGAGCTGAAGAGACCTCACCGTGCCGTTGAGCCCAGGGAAGATGCCGAGCTTGACCTCGGGGAAACCGAGCCGCGTGCCTTCCTCCCGGTCCGCGATGCGCCAATGGCAGGTCAGCGCGAGCTCGAGCCCTCCGCCCAAGCAATAACCATGAATGGCGACGACCACGGGCACCGGCAGTTTCTCGATGCGGTCGAACAGCGACAGCGTCTCCTTCACCACCTCCTTGATCTGAGGCTCCGTGCCGAAGCGCTCGAATTCGCGGATATCGGCGCCCACGAGGAAGCCCGAAGGCTTGCCGCTCATCAGCACGAGGCCCTTGACCTCGCCGCGCATGGCGGCCTCCTCGACCCATTTGACGATCTCGCCGAGCTCTTCGGTCAGGCGTCGCCCGAGCGAGTTCATGCTCTCGCCTTCGCGGTCCATCAGGGCCCAGGCGATGCCCTCAAAATCGACTGAGAGGTGCCAGTCATGCAAAATGGGAAGCGTCGTCGGCATGATCACCCCTATTCGGCAGCGATAGAGTCTGGAGGCTGGACTGAAGCGCCCGGCGTTGCTTGAGAAACGGCGCGCCGGCCCGAAATCTCGGATGTGACGAAATGGTCCACCGCGATTACGCGCGCCACAAGATCCCGAAGCTCGGCGAGCGAGCGCGCCTCCTCTTGGCTCACCACGCCCTTGCGCTCGGCTTCGGCGATCCAATCATTGTTGTAATAGCGTTGCACCTCGCCCTTGCGAATCGCGCGCTCGAGCTTCTTGTCGGCCTCCTCGGCCGCAACCGTCTTCAGTAAGGTATGTTCGAGCAGTCCGAGCCGGTCGTTCGGATCGTTGGTGATGAAAATGTCCCTGGTGAGACGGTCGCGGAACTCGCCGGGCTCGAGTGCCGCGCTCACGATCGCCTTGCCGTCTTTGTCGGGCGCTGCACGGCGCGTAGCGCCATAAGGGAAAATGAGTGGGCGCATCAGCACGCCCGCCCAGGTTATCGGAAAATTGTCGAGCGTGCCGGCGAGCGCCTGGTCAAAGCGGTGGAGGCAATTCTCAGCACAATAATCCACTAGCTTCAAATCGGCGCGCGGGGCACCGTCGTCCTCATAGCGCTTGAGGATCGAGGACAGCAGGTAAAGCTCGGCGAGCGCGTCGGCCATGCGCCCGGTGATCTTCTGCTTCACCTTCAAGCCGCCGCCGAGCAGCGCCACGGTCATGTCGGCGACGAGCGCGAAGGAGCGCGAGGCTCGCGCCAACTGCTGCCACCATCGGCGCGTTGCCCCGGCATTCGGCGGGGCGCTGGCGAAGGCGCCAAGCGTCAAATTGTGGAAGAAAGCCCCGAAGGCATTCGACACGGTGAAGGCCACATGGCCGTCGAGGGCGCGCTCGAAGGCCGCTACCCCCTGCTGCTGGTCGGGGTTCTGCAACGCTTCGATCTCGGTGAAGAGGTAGGGGTGGCTGCGGAGCGCCCCTTGGGCGAAGGTGATCAGCGTGCGGGTGAGGATGTTGGCGCCTTCCACGGTGATGCCGACCGGCACCATCTGATAGGCGCCCAGGATGTAGTTCGAAGGCCCGTCGCAGATGCCCCTGCCGCCATGGATGTCGAGCGCGTCGTTGACGCTTCCGCGCATTCGCTCGGTCGACACATATTTGAGCAGCGCCGAGATCACGGCGGGCTTCTCGCCGGCCGACACCATTGCGGCGGTCACGGCCCGCGCAGCCTCGATCTCATAGGCTGCCTCGACCATGCGCGCCAAAGGCTCCTCGACCCCTTCCATGAAGCCGATCGGCAGGTTGAACTGCTTGCGGATGCGGGCGTAAGCGGTACTCGACCGGAGCAGCGCCTTCGCCGCGGCGGCGCTCGTGGCGGGGAGCGAGATGGAGCGGCCGGCGGCGAGGCAGCTCATCAGCATGCGCCACCCCTTCCCTGCCCGCTCCTTGCCGCCGATGATCCAGTCGAGCGGAATGAACACATCCTTGCCGGAGGTGGGGCCGTTGGGGAAAGAGGCGCCGCAAGGAAGATGCCGACGCCCGATCTCGACGCCCGGATGGTTGGTCGGCACGAGCGCGAGGGTGATGCCGACGTCCTCGCCGCGACCAAGATGGTTCTGCGGATCGAACAGGCGGAAGGCGAGGCCAAGCAGCGTGGCGTTAGGGGCCAGCGTGATATAGCGCTTGTCCCAGGTGAGCCTGACGCCGAGGGTCTCCTTCCCATCGTGCGAGCCTTTGGCCACGACGCCGATATCGCGCATGGAGGCCGCATCGGAGCCTGAGAACGGCCCGGTCAGCGCAAAGCACGGGATCTCTTGCCCACGCGCAAGCCGCGGCAAAAAGTAGGCCTTCTGCATCTCGGTGCCGTATTTCTCGATCAGCTCGCCTGGGCCGAGCGAGTTCGGCACCATGACGATGGTGACGCCATCGGGGCTGCGCGAACCGATCTTGCCGAGGACGAGCGACTGCGCCTGCGCCGAGAAGCCCAAGCCCCCATGCTCCTTGGAGATGAGCATGCCGAGAAAGCCGTGCTCGCAGACATAACGCCAGACGTCGTCGGGGATGTCGTGCAGCTCGTGGCGGATGCGCCAGTCGTTGAGCCTGCGGCAGAGCTCTTCCGTCGGCCCGTCGAGAAAGGCGCGCTCTTCCGCGGTGAGCGTGATCGGATTGACCCGGCGGAGCCGCGACCAATCAGGTGTGCCGGAAAACAGCTCGGCATCCCAGCCGACAGTGCCGGCTTCAAGCGCCTCCCGCTCCGTTTCCGAGATCGTGGGCGTTGCGGCCTTGAGTACCCGATAAGCGGGAAGCACGATGTAATCCCGCTTGATGCGCGGGAAGGTCAGTGCAAAGAGCCCAGCGGCCACCAGCCAGCCCAGAGTCGCCCAAAAATTGAACACCAGCCCATGCAGATGGCCGTGCCCAAGCCCCATCTGCAGGCACAAGGTGAAGAGGACGACGGCGAGAGCCCAAGCCCAAAGCGGCGCGCGGTTCATCGCCAAGGCAAACAGGGCAGCAAGGGACAGGAGCGTGAAGATGAGCTCAGCCATGGGGACTCTCCGAGCGACCCGTTGCCCCTGCCTGCCCGCCCCCCGAGGACGCCAAAGCCTTGGTGCTTATGGCGAAGGTCATCCGCCTCCGCCCGGCTTTTCGCCTTCTATGGTGCCGATGGGTCATCGACTCAAGCTCTTTCATGGTTTTGTTCTTGTTATGGCGAGGTTTGATTTGGAGCATCGCGAATAGGCCCGTGCCTCACTCTTGCGGGCAATTGATACCAGCCGATTAACGAGGGCCGAAGCTCTTCCGGCGCGGGCGTAAGCTTGGCGACAAGAGCCGCTTGCATGGACGTCGGAGAGGTAACCCGGGCCCGCGAGCTCCTCGGAAATCGTCATGCCGCCATAAGTCGAATACCGCTCCAGAACAAGGACCTTGAGGCCTGCCTTGGCGAGATAGCAGGCCCAAGTCAGGCCATTGTGCCCGGCGCCGATGACAATGGCTTCTATCCGGCGGGCATCCCAATCACTCTGTCTTGACGCCAAATGCAGACGTCAGTGCGCAGCACTCGAGCCCGTTTCCGGTTACGACCCGCTTGGCTGCGATTTTCCGGTAAAGACCGTGCCGTCGGTGTCGGTGACGACGACCTCGAGCTCGTTGTCCCCGCCGTGGCCGAAGGAGAAGCGGATATTGGGATCGGTCGAGATCGAGAAGCTCGACTCCATGCGGAAGACGAGGTCGTCCCCCCGCCTCACGGTCATCTCCTTGACGAACCGCGCCGGGATGTAGCCACCCGTATTGATGTCGAGCTGCATGCCGTTGCTGTTAGGGTGCTTGATCATCACCTGCCCCTCAAAGAGCGGCATGGTGCTGAGGGTGGGCGCGAAGGTCTTGACGATCATCTTGCCGAGATCCTCGTTTTCCGTGGGGTCCTTGGCCTGCATCGCCGCGCAGCCCCCGCGGCCTGCACGAACTTGGTCGCCATATGCAGCTTGCCGTCCTTGGTCTCGAGGTTCGCGCGCACATGCGAAAAATTGTCGATGCGGACGTGAGTGGACAACGAGCGCTCCCCGCCATTGCCGGCCGCGGGACCGAAGGTGAAGGTGGCCACAACGGGTTGCGGATTCTTATCGATGATCAGGGTCATCGATTTGAGGGCTTGTGTCATCGACGGTGGCACGCGCACCGCGATCGCTGCATCCTCGGCGGTCACCGGAGCGTCGATGGCGACCATGCCGTCTTCGGCTTCAATGGCGCGGTCGCCGAAAGTCACCTGCTTGAGGCTCGGCCAGACGTCCTCCTCGGCCCTCGCCGCCGGCGCGTGCCCCTTGGCTCATCTGGCCGGCAGGCGAGCAGAAACGGTGAAATCTCGCCCTTTCCAGATAGACGCTTCACGGAAGGTTCAACCGGCCCGGTTGGAGGGCGGTGACAGATCGTAGTGGCGGTTGCGGCCTTCTCAGATTAACCTCTAAGTCTTCGGGGGAAGGCAAGATGCACGGACGATCCTTCGTCGCCGTCATTATTGCTGCGGCTCCAGCTCTGGTGTTTGCGGTCTCGGTTCCGGTTGCGGTCAGCGCCGAGGACGTAGCAGCAGCAGAGCAACCGCGTGCCTCGAATGGCGCGCCCGCGACGCTCCCGAGCCCAGTCACCCCCTCGCCCCCCGGTGCAGCCAATTCCCCCTCGCAGCGTCGCGAATCCTCCACCACCGCCTGCTGGCGCAGGCGCTCCGCCGGCACAAGGGGCTCCCGATCCTCCGACACAAAATGCAGCCGCTCCGTCGGCGTCCGTCGATTCGGTTGTCACGAGCATCTGTCTTAAGCTTTCCGACCCCTCGCTCCGCCAGAGCGCGGCTCCTGAGGACGTTGCGGCCC
>JBARKP010000099.1:0-25132 GCA_049801475.1 Methyloceanibacter sp. | reverse complement strand
CACGCAAATCCTGGCTGTAAGCGCGCGCCATGGTCGCCCTCCATCCCCAAAGGAACAGAGGACTCGCACTGTTCGCGAGATTTGGGAATCCCTCCAGGAATCGGAAAAACCTGAACTTGCTCTAGTGTCCACTTATCGCACCAAGCGGTAAGTGATCTTAGCGACACAGTTAATCAACCCCGAGTGCACGCCGGCTGCAGTCGCCTGCTCACTTGCGGTTTACGGGCTTCTGTTGGAGTACAGGCCAGTCGAACTTTGTAAAATTGCTGGGCCCTGCAAGCCCTGAATTGCGGCTCATTCGATACGCAAGCGCGCCATCGATGAAGATGAACCGCAGCTCCATCATTCCTCGGTTGGCTGGTTGGTGAGACTTGCCTCGCGCATATCGAGCTCGCGCTCGACCCGGCGCCGAGCCTCGTCCTTTAGCTTGCCGCTCTGAAAGAGCTCATTGATCTTCTGCCGCTCGGCGGCGAGCAGCAGAGACTCGATCTCGTCATGAAGCGAGCTCAGACCACTATCCACTCTCCGTGAACGACGCTCCATCTTGGGGAACTCAATGCCCGAGAACCACAGGGGAGAGGGGGGCTCGTTGCTGCTCGGATAACTCTTTGCTTGCGAGCAAGGCGGCGGCGGCGGCGGGGGCGGCACGCGCGGCAGCCTCGCGGGCCTCCGGTGCCGCATCGATGATCTCGGCAAAATCGAGATAGAGGCGGCCAAGCCGCTCAGCGAGATGTCTTGCGACAAACCGCCCGCAGCCCGCGCCGATCACCGCCGCCTCGGCTTGTAGTCCCTCCCGCACCGACACGGCCCGCGCGGCCTCCTCAATAAGAGCGAGCTGGCAGCCCGCGAAATGCCGCGCGAGCGCGACCCAATCGGCAAGCTCAGCCTCGCTTGCGTCACGGCCAAGCATGCGCGCGAGCCGCGCGGCACTTTCTGCCTGGCTCTTTCCCCGTTGGTCGGCGGCGGGGTAGGCGTCGACATCGTCGGGCAGATCGCCCGTCAGGCGCCAGACATCGGCCATGGTGGTGAAGCGTTCGGCCGCAATCCGCTGCATCCGTCCGCCGAAGGGCGCGGTTTGGGCGATCGCCATCACCGGCGTGCGCACGACGCCGGAATAGACGAGTTCGCCTTCGCTGAGCCTCTCGCCGTCCGTATAGCCGCGCGAAGCGACCGCTCCGCCTTTGATCGGAATAAGGTCCGTGGTCGTGGTGCCGGCATCGACCAGCAGCGCATCGGCATGAAGCCGCGCCGTGAAGGCAGCAGTTGCGTGCCAATTGGCGGAGGCCACCTCTTTCCATCGGTGCTTGGCGTCCTCTGGCTCGAGAAAACCGGAGTCACCGGCGTAGATGCGAAGCATCTGACCGGCCGTGACCGTCTGCATCAGTTCGACCAGATAGGCGACGCCCTCTTGGCGATGGTTGAACACGTCGGACAGTTCGCCCGTCATGGTAATGGCGTGGAGCGCGGGCGAGGGGCTGAGCCGAAGCGCCGCCTCCACAGCCGCATCGAACTTGCCGCGATCTGCAAGCAACGGGCAGGGGATCTGGGCGACGCGAGCGACGAACCCATCTTCGACGCATGCAACTTTCACATTGGCGCCGCCCAAGTCCCAGCCGACCACGTGTGTCATGGCCCTTCTCTCAGGCAAACGGGCGGTCTATTCAAGCCCGGCAAGGGAACGACGCCTATGCAGGATTTTGCCGTCATTCCAGTGATCGATCTCAAGGGCGGGCTTGTCGTCCATGCCCGCGCCGGCGCGCGCGCCGAATACCCGCCTATCGAGACCAAGCTCGGCGCCGCCCACGATCCGATCGGGATTGCGCGCGCGCTGCTCGCCATCACCGCATCGCCCACGCTCTATGTTGCCGACCTCGAGGCAATCGCGCGGACCGGCAATCAATTCGATCTGTGCCGGGATCTTGCCGCTGCCCTTCCGGCCACGGCACTGTGGATCGATGCCGGCCTCTGCAACGTCACGGATTGCGCCTTCTGGCTCCCGCTCGGTGCTACTCTGGTGATCGGCAGCGAAAGCCTTCCCGCCATCGGCAATTGGCGCGAGCTTCGCGCGACCTTCGGCGAGAGCCTGATGCTGTCACTGGACTTCGCCGCGGAGGGATTGCGCGGGCCCACGGCGCTCCTGTCGGAGCCCGGGCTTTGGCCGGACCGGATCATCCCCATGTGCCTCGATCGTGTCGGCACCGATGGCGGCCCAGACGTCGAGCGCTTGGAGACCGTGGCCAAGGCGGCCGGGGCTCGCGCCGTCTATGCCGCGGGTGGAGCCCGTAATCTCGGCGACCTTGAAGCCATCGCAGCCACCGGCGCTCATGGAGCGCTGATTGCCACGGCGCTGCATTCGGGCGCCATCGCCCAAAACGAAATCGCCGCCTTCTTGCAAAGGCGGCGATCTCGATTAGATCAGATCAAAAACCCAGCTTTTTGAGCCACCGCTGAATCGGGCCCGGTGGGTTGCCGGTCTTCTCCCGACCTGGGGGTTCTCCCCTTCAACCGGCGGCAAACGGATGGTGCGCCGAATTCTTCTTCGCAGTGACCTCGGAGGACTTCGGCTCGCCCTTCACGGCGCGGGCGAGGGCTTCCTTGGTGGCGCGATAGTTGAAGTCCTGGATCTTCTTGTCGTCCTTGGCTTCCCAGTGGATGAACACGCCGACGGTAACGAAGAGATCGTCGGCCTCGTTGGCCGGGATCACGCCTTCGGCGACGGCATCGGCGACGGCCTTGCCCACGGCATGTTGCGCCGGGCCGAACATCTGCACCGCCTGACGCGCATCCTTGATCGTCACCTTGTTGTACAGAATCGTCGGCGGCTTACACATAAGGTTCGGCGCGACCAAAGCGAGTAGGGTGGTGAAGCCGTCCTTGTTATTGGTCAGAGCATTGCAAAAAGCGGTCTCCACGGCGCTGCCGCGGGGGCCAATCATCAAATCGACGTGAGCCACTTCATTGCCATCGCCGACGAGCGATTCACCTATACAGACACCACTAATCTTGGCCATGAACCAAGTCCTCCCTAGTTCGCTGATACCATGTCACACCGCTTTAGCCGCCACGGGAATCGCGACGGCACGCAGACGAAAGTGCTTTGACTGAGCGCGCCTCCGCCCGCAACTCCTGGTCGGAGTTACGCGACAAGAAGATAAGCCGGGGCCAGAAGGATCGGCAAGTCGATTGTTGGTCCCAAAATGGGCCATTAGCGGCGCTCTTCTAAGGCCTGCAGTGAAGCCGCGAACAGGGTGGCGACCGTGAGATCGGCGGATGTGCCGGGATTGAGGCCGCGGGTCCTCAACGCGTGGTCGAAGGTTGTGAGTTGAGGCATCAGGGCCTGGGGGCTTGAGCTTTCGGCCAAACGCGCCTCGATCCTGTGGGCCTCTTGCATCACTTTCACCGCCTGTTGGCTTCCGAATTTCCGCTCGATCAGAGTATCGGGGATGCGTGCGAGAAAGCCGAGATAGACGAAACTCGTGGCGAAGGGCAGGGACTGCCAACGGTCCATTGCTGCCTCGAGCCGCGGCAGACCGAGATCGAAGATATCCGCATAATCGTGAGTATAGTTCCAGGCGATGCGGTCGTAAGTCTCCGCCGTCCGCATGGCTTCGAGCAAATCGACGTTGGGCTCCAAGGCAACGTCGTGCCGCGATACCTCGCCAAGGCCTCCCGGCCCGGCCTCGCGGATCGCTCGATAGGCTTCACGCCCGTCCTCGACGCTGAGGCCTGCGAGAACGCCGGCAAGCCTCTCGCGCAAATCCTCGGTCGCATCGTCAAGCGCGGCCGCGGCTAGCGGTGCCGCAAGCAGAATGATGCCGAGATTGGTATTCTGCCCGACCGCGCTTTTCGTCGCCTCTACGGCACGACGAATGCGCACTCCGACCGAAAGCCCAAGGCCGGCAAGCTCGGGAGCCGAGGCGCGGGCGCTCCTCTCGAAATCGGCGACGCTCATGCGTGCATTGATGCGAGCATCGTCGCGGAAGCGATGCACATTGCCTGGCTTCAGCGCGTCGAGCTCCGCCAGGCAGGAATCATGGAAGGCTTGGGCGACCTGCAAGGCTGTGAGGGTCCGCCTCAAGCGCCCTCTTGCCCTTCAGCCCGCGACTCGCCGAGCACGGCGTCGAGGAAGGGGGCAACGATTTGATCCGCGATGCGCATCCGCGTGACCCGCTGCAGGCCTTGCCAGGCAGGCATGCTGTTCACCTCGAGCACGAGATAGGTGCCCGTGCGGTCCTGAACGATATCGACGCCGGCAAAATCGGCCCCCACGCAGGCTGCGGAGCGCAAGGCGAGATCGCTCAGCTCCTGGGATGGGATGGCGGCCTCGGCGCGAGCGCCTCGCTTGATATTGGTGATCCAGCTCGACCCGTGGCGGATCATCGAGGCGATGGCGCGGCCGGCCGAGATGAAGATGCGCCAATCCCGATACGGACCCTCCGGGGGCGCCACGAACTCTTGCAGATAGTAGACGCCGTTCACCTCCTCCGGCGGAGCGAGCTCGTCGAGCGTCTGGATGAGGCGCAAGCCTTCGCCCTGCGCACCGAACAGCGGCTTCTGCACAAGCTTTAGCCCTCTCGCGAGCATCTTCCCCGCGATCGCAAGAGCCGCGTCATGGTCTGATCCGGTCCAGGTCCAGGGCGTCGGGATGCCAGCCTTCTGCAAGAGGAAGGTGGTGGTGGATTTGTCGACGCAGCGCTCGATCGCGCGCGCATCGTTCCACACCTTGACGCCAAGCTCGCGCAATGCATGCAGCACACCGAGATACACGGTGACTTGCTCGAAACTCCCGCCCGGCACGAACAGGACGAGGGCGCCTCTCGGCGGATGGTCTTCAAGCCCGGGGATGGCAAGGCCCGTTCTGGTTCCGGTGGTGAAGCCACACTCCGCGAGAGGGACCGTCAGCGGCGTGATTCCCCGGGCCTTCAGGGCCCGGGAAACACTCCTGCCATGCCATTTCTTTCGCTCGCAAAACAGGATGACGTCTGAGGTCATGGGTCAGGCGAAGGAGCGGGAGAGGATAGCCGTGTCGATATGGCCAGCCTCAAAGCTCTCACCCGTCTCGAGCGCCGTAACGGTCACCATGGCCGGGCTGAACAGCATGCGGTCGATGGCATAGAAGTCGCCCTTTGCTGCCTCGAAAATTTCGGCGAACGGCCTGCCGTAATCCTTGGACTTAAGGCTTGGTAGTTGCTCGGCCAATCCTCGCGCCGCCTTCGCTGGCCCGGAGACGTAGAGCTGTACCCGGCCGCCATAGATGATGGCGTCGTTGGTCCGGCCCATGGCGGCAACGAAACCGGGTGCGGGCGGTGGCATGGGCGCGGTTGCGATGCCGTCGACGATGTGGTCCAGGGGGAAACGCAGCTCATGGGTTTTATGCAGCGCGACCTCGAGGCACCTGGCGGCGATCTGTACCGTCCCGGCAAGGCTCGACGTCGGTGCGTAAACAATGGACAGCCTGTCGGCCAGGATCTTGCAGGCCTCGGCGACGTGCTCGACGAGCGCGACAGGCGGCGCGCGATCGGCTTCGAGCACGAGGCAGGCGCTATCGGCTTCGTCCCGGTAGTCGAGCTCCTCGAAAAGATTCTCCGAAGAGCCCATGGCCCGGGCCGGCCCAGACCCCAAGACATGGTAGGTCTTGCCCTTGTCATCGACGGACAGGCTCCAGCCGGCATATTGGGAACCGAGGCAGGCAAGCACGGGCTGGCTCGTATGCACGGTCACCATGAAGGGCCACGCACTTGCCGGATCCGATGTCTCGAGCCTCACGCGCCCAAGCCCGCCAAGGCAGATCTCCGCCATGCGGCGGCCTGCTTCTAGGCCGCCCACGGCGCGGACGCCGCAATCGATGCGGCATTCCCCGAGCGGCCCTCGCGTGACCTCGACCCGCAAAGCCCGGGCGTCCCGGATCAGGCGTTCAACGAGCGGCACGACCTCTGCGTTGACGCTCGGCCACTCGGCTTGGCTCCGTGCAGTCACGGCTTCCTCTCTTGTCACACTCACTGATTCTCCCCTTATCCGCCGGCGCAGGCGGCCAAAATGAGCGAAATCCGCTCCTCGACCAGCTGCTTTGACTTGGGCATGGTCTCGGCGCCGGCCAACACAGTGCATATAGGACCGTTTTTGTCGATGCATTCCCTGCATTTGGGCTGATCGGCGGTCCAATCGGGCCAGACCATCGTCTTTGACACAGTGAAGGATTCCATTGCGTAGACGATGGCTGCGGCGCTTGCTTCCGGCAGACTGAGCGGGACGCTCGGAAGCTGGTGCTCTAGCACGGCGCCGAGGTGCAAGCGAAGCAGAGGCTGGGCCTCGCTGTCGAAAATATCAAGCGTGGCGCCGGGCCGGGGGTTGATTTCAAGCAGGAGGACTCGGCTCTTGGCCTTTTCCCCGTCGTTGACCAGAAAGTCGGCGCTGCCGAGCCCCTTCAGCTCAAAGGCTTGGGCGACCCGCTCGACCGCCCTTGTCATTCCGCTCTCGAGTTCCGGAGAAAGCTCGGCCGGACGCACGGCGCCGCCATAGCGCCACCTGGCGCCTCGCCTCGGCGCCGTCCATTGTTCGCTGAAGCCGAGCACGCGGGCACGGTCGCCATTGCCGACGAACAGGGCTGAGACCGGCCGCCCATGCACCTTCTCTTGGAAATAGAGACCGGGCCCAGGCCTTCGGCGCGCACTCGCCGCGATGTGACTTGCCGCCTTGTGGGTTGCCATAACATGGCTGCCACCGGCGCCCCCCTGGCGTTTGACGAGCCAGCCGTCTTCCGTTGGGGGAGGGTCCGTGACGGTCCGCGGATGCGCCACGCCGAGGCGGGTAAGCTCGCCAAAGAAGCTTTGCGGCGCCTTGACCCGCTCGACCGTGCGCGCGGCGTTGCCGATGAGCGGCCAGCGCTTGGCAATCTTTGTCAGAAGCTCGGGGCGATCTTCGAAACCCGACCCATAGACTAGGCCTAGCACAGGCGAGGGCGCGGTCTTGGCAAGCGCTTCCAGCGCGGCCGCCATCGGCTTCCAAACGAGCCCGTGCTTGAGGTCGCCCTCAAGCTTCAAGCAGGCGTGAGCGATCCGGCCCGTGTCGGCATCGGCGAAGAAATCGGCGACGAGCGGCACAAGGCCCGCTCTCCTCGCTGAGGCGGCCAGCCCCCGTCCCGAGATCGCCACGACGAGAAGGGAGGCGTCAGCGGGCGAGCTTCTGTGCAAGAGCGTAAGCATCGCGGAAGTCGAGATAGAGCGGCTTCTCCGACTCGATCATCTGCATGAAGAGGCCTGCCTCGGTCCGATATTTGACGTTGCCGACCGCGAGCGCGCCGATTGCGACGGCCTCGGTTCCGGGGATGGGTGTGGCGTTGTCATTCACGCCCACGCCTTCCACGCCTGCCGGCGGTACCGCGTTCACGTCGGTGACGACACGGACGTGCTTCGCGTGCTTGATCTGGTCGAGGGTGAGCAGCTGGCGCCCAGCAGGCCCAGCCGAGAAGATGACGACGGCGGCACGCACGAGCTCGGACTTTCGCTCCTCGGTCGAGCCGTCGGCGAAGCCGATATCGACCGAGAAGCGCGCATTCGCTTCCTCGGCGAGCTTGCGCACCCGGTCCGGCCCGTCATAGCCGATCAGCGTGGCACGAGCCCCTTCGAGTGCGGCGATTACCGCGGAGGCAAAACCGACGACGCCCGTGCCGCCAAACACCGCGACAGGCTGGCCCTTGAGCTCGGTGGAGAATTTGTCCTTAAGGGCCTTCTTGGCGCAGGCGACCATGGCCGCGGCCGTAGTGAAAGAGCCCGCGGGATCGGCAAACACGGAGATCTCGAAAGGGGGCACCATTGCCTTGTTGGCGCGGTCCATCATATCGAGGGCTTCGATCGCGCGTTTGCCGGCGATGAACATGCCGGTCCGCTTCACGCCCTCGGGTCCGCGCGAGAAGATTGCGTCCTGAACGAGCCCCTTCACGTCCTCGACGGTGACGGAAGTATAGGGGATGACCGCATCATAACCTGCGTCGAGCGCCATGTTCACGTCGAACGGGCTCATATGCTTGAGCGGCGTGATCATATGCAGAATACGTGGGTGCGCCATATTCGTTGATTCTCCCTCTCAGCTTCCCGCGCCCGACTGCGCGGGCCTGCATGCCCCGCTTTAGCACAAGGGGCGAGGCGGCAAAGCGTCTCAATGGGCAAATAAGCTTAAGAATATCTCGCATCAGCTCGCCTCGATCGTCGCGGGCTCGTTACGGCCTTGCGCTAGCTCGAAACGAAGGTTCGAGCTAGCGGCCCGGGCGCGGGCTGCGGCGAGCAGCGCTTGGCCTTCAGCCTCGGAGGCGGCGAAGGCGAACCCCGTCGGCCCCCACGAGCTTTGCCCGAGCCCGCTCACGCCCTCCCGCGTGAGCCAATCGAGCACCTGTGCGACGCCGGAACTCACATAGGCACCGCCCTGCAGCGGACCGAAATAAGCGCCCATGCGCTTCTGCAGGTAATCGACCTGATCGCAGAAGGTCTTGAAGTCGCTCTCGACCAAGGCCGGGAGCGCGCCGAGCAGAATGCGCCGGCACAATTCGGCGGTCTCCGCTTCGGGGAAGTCCGGGAGCGAGGTGAAGGCCGCGGTCTCGCTCGCCCCGTGCATGCCGGCCGACGCGCGGTCGAAGATGAGAAGGACGCGCCATTGCGGTGGGAAAGGCAGGCGGCAGAGCGTCGCGGGCAGCGTACCGGCGCCAGGACCGCCGTCGAGCACGGCGCCGCCTTGCCCGAAGGTACCGATGCCGATGCCGGAACGTTTGCCCCGGTCGAGGCGCGCGGCGATCTCTCTCAAGTCGAGGGGAATGCCTTTGAGCGCCGCGACTCCTGAGCCGACGGCAAGCGCAAGCTGCGTGCCGGAGCCGAGGCCCGCATGACTAGGAATCACCTCGTCGAGGTGCAGGTGATAGGCCGTGGTGCCGCCCAAGCTTGCGTCGATCGAGCGGAGGTAGGTCTCGGCGCGCGCGCATTCCACGCCCGTGACCTTGAACTCGCGCGCGTGCCGGAGGATCAGCCTCGTCCGCGGCCGGTCTAGCGCGAGCCCAAAGCTGCCGAACGGGCGTTGCCCCCTGCCGCTCGGATCGAGAAAGCCGAAATGGAGGCGTGCGCTCGTGCCGACCGAAACAAGGTCGCAGGGCGCCGAAACCTCATTGGCGCCTGAGCACGCGGGACGCAGGGCCTCCTCCATTGTTGGCTCGAAGCCTCTGGGATATGCTGAAAGATGCGAGGGCAGTGCCTCAGTTTTTCAAAAGATGGCCCCCATGGCAACTTCTGAGCGAACCTATACCGATGCCGAGGTTGAAGAACGGCTAAAGGCCGAGCTGCCGCATTGGTATCTCGAAGGCGGCTGGATCCGGCGCCGCTATCGCACCCACAGCTGGAAAGGCACGCTGATGGTGATCAACACCGTTGGCCATTTGGCGGAAGCGGCCTGGCACCACCCCGACATCACGGCCTCCTATGCCTGGGTCGAGGTGAGGCTAATGAATCATGCGGCCAAGGGCATCACCGACAAGGACTTCGCGCTCGCTAAGAAGATCGAAGACGTGGTGCATTGGCAGCCTGGCCTCGAAGGCGGCCCGCTCGAAGGCACGCCCGCGGACGATATGCGCTTCGCCTATATCAAGCACGACAAGCCGAAAAAGTGAGCGCGAACGCCCCGCGCCAGCCCACGAAAATCACCGTAGGCAGAGGATTTAGGCGGGACCCTCATTCGCGCGCTTGCACTCTCTAGGCACCTGTTTAATGGTGCGACCCCATGGCGGTGAGCGTAAAGGGGGAAGGGGCCGAGGAGGCAAGCGCGCTCAAGTTGGCTCGAGCGCCTGCCCGAGGCCGCGCGTCAGGTCTGCAACCTTCCCGGTATCACGCGTGAGCTGACGCTGTCGGAGATTGCCATCATCACCCGCGGCGGCCCCGCACGCGTGCTCGGTCTCACCGACCGCAGGCATCTTGGCGAGGGCGCCGTCGGCGACGTGGCGGTCTATAGCGAGCAGGAGGACAAGACGGCGATGTTCCAGAGTGCCGACCTCGTGTTCAAGGACGGCGAGCTCGTTATGCGCGACGACGAGGTGGTCAACGTCACCTGCGGCCAAGCCTTCCAGGTGGCGCCGGGCTTTGACGCTGCCATTGAGCGCCGGTTGAAGCGCTTGTACGACCGTTACTACGACGTCGATCTTTCAAGCTTCGGCGAGCCAGGCTATATCGCCACTCGCCCTGACCGGTTTGCAACGGTGCCATGTCTACATTGAAACTCAAAGGCGTCGAGATCGTCGAGACGTTCGCCGAGGCCTTCCCCATGGTCGGCACGCGGATCATCATCACGGCGCCGACGGTTGCCTGGGCGCTCATTGCCGCGCGCACCATGACGGGCTTCGCCACCTCGGTGATCGCCTGCGGCGCCGAGGCTGGCATCGAGCGCGAGCTCGCGCCTACCGAGACCCTTGACGGCCGCCCGGGCGTGGCGGTGCTGCTCTTCGCCATGGAGACCGAAAAGCTCCAGCGCCAGCTCCGCAACCGCGTCGGTCAATGCGTGCTGACGAGCCCAGGCTCGGCCTGCTTCGCTGGGCTCGAAGGCGAGAAGAAGCTGAAGCTCGGCGCCTCGCTCCGTTTCTTCGGCGACGGCTGGCAAACGTCGAAGGTGATCGGCGGCCGGCGCTTCTGGCGCATCCCCGTCATGGATGGCGAGTTCGTCTGCGAGGAAAAGACGGGTCTCACCAAGAAAGCGGTAGGGGGCGGCAATCTGCTCGTGCTCGGCCGGTCCCACGCTGCCGTGCTCGCCGCCTGCGAGCGGGCGGTGAAGGCGATCGACAAGGTCGTGGACGTGATCACGCCCTTCCCCGGGGGCATCGTGCGCTCCGGGTCCAAGGTCGGCTCCAAATATAAGGGCCAGATCGCCTCGACCAACGACGCCTATTGCCCGACGCTCAAAGGAGCGGTGAACACGGCGTTGCCGCTCGATGTCGAGGCGGTGATGGAGATCGTGATCGATGGTCTGACGGCCCCCGCCATCGCCAAGGCCATGCGGGCAGGCATCTACGCCGTCGCCGAAGGCGGCGCCGATGCGGGCGTCACCTATATCAGCGCCGGCAATTACGGCGGCAATCTCGGTCCGCATCATTTCCATCTCAAGGAGATCATCGCGTGAGTGCGTTGACGCTCAAATTCGCGACCAAGAGCAAGCAGCGGTTCGACCTTTCGCCGCTTACGCCTCAGCGGCTCGCCGGTCTTGGCGCAGGCAAGATCGAAGCGCTCTCTATCGGCACCGTCCGCGAGCCAGTGACTGTTGGAGATGTGTTCAAGCTGAAGGGGAACGACGCCGCCAAGCTGCGCCTCATCGGGACCAATGCAAGCTGTGACCGGATCGGCCAGGGCATGACCGAGGGCGAGATCATGGTTGACGGCGATACCGGGGCCTATCTCGGCTCCGTCATGCGTGGCGGCAAGATAACGTTGAGCGGCTCGGCCGGTCCTTATGCCGGCGGTGGCATGGGAGGCGGCGTGATCGAGATCGCCGGCGACGCGGGCGAGCGGGCCGGCGGCGTTGTTGTGGGCGAGACCTTCGGCATGCGCGGCGGGCGGCTCACCATCGGCGGCAAGGCGGGTGCCATGCTGGGCGAGCGGATGCGTCGCGGCCTCGTCATCGTCAGCGGCGGCGCGGGCGACTATGCCGGGGCCCGGATGATCGCCGGCACCATTCTGCTCAAAGGTCGAGTCGGTCGCTGGGCCGGATATGGTCTGCGTCGCGGGTCGCTGATCCTCAGCAAAGAGCCGAAAGACTTGCTGCCGACGTTCGGCGATTGCGGCACGCTCGACTTCAATTACCTTCGCCTGCTGGAGCGCCAGCTCCGCGCCACCGGCGCTCACGTCAAATTCAGGCCCCGAGCCCGCAGGCTAATCGGCGACATGGCCGTGCTCGGTAAGGGCGAGATGCTAATCCTGGCCTAGAGCCGTCGGCTTCTCGATGTTGACCCGGTTTCCTCCCATATGAGCTATGCTCGTTTTCTTGACGCATAAATTTGTCCGAAAAGTCTGCAACTTTTCGGGATCATGCTGTAGCGGATGTCGCGCGATCGGCTCTTGAGATGACCGCCCCTTTCGTCCTCCTCGACGATAGCTTGACCCCGTCCGGGGGAAGTCCGCTCGGAACGAGCTTGCTGTTTGCTGCGCCTGAGCGGATCGTTTTGGCGCATGAGCCAAGCGAGGTCGAAGCCTGCCTCGATGCCGTGACCCAAGGTCTGGCGCGGGGGCTGCATGCCGCCGGGTTCTTTTCCTACGAGCTCGGCTATTGCCTTGAGCCAAAGTTGAACGCCCTCTTTCCCAAGGAGCGACGCCAGCCGCTGATCTGGATCGGCCTTTTCCGCGAGCCACGCCGCTTCAACGATGCCGAGACCCGCTCCTGGCTCGATGCCCATGGAGCTTTGCAGAAATCGGCGGTTACGGCGCTCAAGCTCTCCTGGACCCGCGACCAATATGCGCGCGCCTTCGCCGCGGTAGAGGACTATATCGCCGCGGGCGACGTCTATCAGATCAACCTCACGCTCAAATATCTCTTCGCCTTTTCCGGCGATCCGGTCGCGCTTTACGCTGCGCTCAGGCGCAAGCAGCGCGTGGAATATGGCGCGCTGATCGGCGCTTCCAACTTCCATGTGTTGTCGCTCTCCCCGGAACTGTTCTTCCGCCGAGAGGGCAAGCACATGTCGACCCGTCCGATGAAGGGCACGGCTCCGCGCGGGCGCACGCCCCGCGAGGATTCGCGCCTTCGGACCTGGCTCGCCATGGACGAGAAGCAACGGGCCGAGAACCTCATGATCGTGGACCTGCTCCGCAACGATCTCGGCCGCGTCGCCAAGATCGGCTCCGTCGAGGTCACGGACCTCTTCACTGTCGAGACCTATCGCACGGTGCATCAGATGACCTCCGGCATCACGGCCGAGCTTCGCGGCGAAATGGGCCTGAAAGACATGCTGCGTGCGTTGTTCCCTTGCGGCTCCGTCACCGGAGCACCGAAGGTTCGTGCCATGGAGATCATCTGCGAGCTCGAAGCGGGCGCAAGAGGCGTCTATACCGGCGCCATCGGCCACATCGCACCGAATGGCGATACCCAGTTCAACGTGGCCATCCGCACCATCGTGCTCGACGGTCAACGCGGCGAGATGGGCATCGGCAGCGGCGTCGTCGCCGATTCCAAGGTCGATGCCGAGTTCGAGGAATGCCTACTCAAGGCGCAGTTCCTCACCGACACCGATGCCTCGTTCCAGCTGATCGAGACCATACGGTGGGAGAGGGGAAGCGGCTTCTATCTGCTGGAGCGCCATCTGGCGCGGCTCCAGTCCTCATCCGCGCATTTCGGCTATCCCTTCGATCGCGAGGCGGTCCTTGCCGCGCTTGATGCCGAAGCCGAGAAGCTTGAAGGCGAGGTTCATATGGTGAGGCTCCTGCTCGCCGAGGAGGGCGCCATCACCGTCACCTCGACCAAGATCGAAATGCCGGTCAAGGACAGGGTGTGGAAATTCGTCATCTCCGATCAGCGCCTCGACGAGAAGGACCCGCTCTTCTTCCACAAGACCACGCGGCGCCAGTTCTTCGATCACGAGATGGAACGGCAAAAGGCCATGACCGGCTGCGACGAGGTCGTCTTCCTCAACAAAAAGGGCGAGCTGACCGAAGGGACCCGCACCAATCTCTTCATCGAGCATGACGGGCGCCTGTTCACCCCGGCGCTCACTTGCGGCCTTTTGCCCGGCACCTTGCGCGAGGAGTTGATCGACCTGCCGCGGGCCGCTGCGAGCGAGGCCGTGCTCACGCTTGCCGATCTCGCATCCGCCGACCGCATCTATCTCGGCAATTCGGTGAGGGGCCTGATCCGCGCGGAGCCGCTGGGCCTGATGCGTGAGCCGGAGAGGCCTCGCGAGCTCGTCAGCCATTGAGGGCTAAAGAAAAAAGACGCCCGGGGGAGAGGCGCCCGGGCCCTTGTGCGTCGGTGCTAGGAAGAGAATCGAAAATCAGTCGCAATGGTCGTAGTCGGTGTTGCGGCGGTAGTTGTAGCTCTGGGCGTAGCCCTCGCGGGGCGGGCGCGCATAGGCGAAATAGCCATAGGCGTAACCATGAGCTTGCGCCTGAGGAGCAGGCTGCTCAACCTCGAGCCCGGGCGGGCACTTTCGAGTGGGACCTCGGCAGAGTCGCAGCGGCCATAGGCTTGGCCTCTGCGGGCCTCGCCGGCTCGGCGGCGTCATCGCCCTTGGCGATCTTGATCGTCTCGCCTTGCGTCTTGCTCGTGGTCGAGGAGACCACGATCTGGCGCGTTCGGTCGGCGGCGTTGCGCGGCGCCACCGGCGCGACGAGCGACTTGGCGTCGGCGCCTGTCACTGCATCGGCCGGATTCGTGCTCGGCTTGAGGTCCTTGGCCTCGGATGACACGGCCATCATCACGATGATGGCAAGAGCGGCGAATGCCACGAGCGCAAGGAAAGCGTTGCGAAGAAACCATGTCATGGGTGCGACCTCCTCTTGGGTCCCAAGGCCAGTCTGTCTCAAATTTGTGGAGAAAGTCTTAGAGGAGCGCGCCTGAACCCTCGCTGAGGGCACCATTCAAGTTAAGGCGACATGCACGATCTCCCACGGCCATCGAAACGAGCAAGGGACGCCGCATCATGCTCGTCGACACCTGCCATTCCGGCAATGCCTTCAATGCAACACGGCTGATCAAGGACGCGGCCGATGCGAGCATCGCCGTCTATGCCGCCACCGACGCCCAGACGCTCGCCCAAGAGCGGCCGGGGCTCGGCCATGGCCGTGTTCACCTATGCCGTGATCGAGGGGATTGAAGGGTGGCGCCGATCTCTCCAAGGACAAGCGGATCAAGGCGCAAGAGCTCTCGACCTATGTGTTTTCAACCGTCGGCAAGCTGACGGAGTCAGGCAGCAACCGACCTTCTCCGAATCCGGTCGCTCCGATTTCATCATCTCGACGCTGCGATAAGCCCGAGCGGCCCCGCATCACGCGTTCCAAGGAAGGCTGATCCAGCCCACGGCGAGCGCGAGTCCGGCGACGACCGCGAGCATGAGCGAGACCGCCAAGACCCAGAGCATTGCGCGTGGACGCATTGTGGCTTGGCGGGCTTCTGTGGCGTTGAGCTCGGTGACCATTACGCAAGGCCTTTCGCACTTGAAGCGCACCTGGCGCGTACCCCGTTCATTGGGTAAAACGCGGACGAGGGCGTCGCTGTTCCGAGAGTTGAGAGAAGAAACAGACGGGCGGCGTAAGCGTCTCAGGCGGCGGTTTGGCAGCGGCGAGCCTCGAGCGAGTGCATTGCTTCATGCACGGCGCGAAGCAGTTCTGCGGGGTTGCGGTTCTCCGCGGGCGGCATGCCTTCCTCGGTAGCGCGAAGCAGCGCCTCGGCGTCTTCCTCCCAGCGGACCAGAATCGTCTTCTTGTCCTCTGGCGAGAGGCCGGGGGCCCCGAGCACGTCCTTAGGCGCCCGGAAGACGGCGGTGGGATCGAGCTTGGCATTGTCGAGGTCGATGGCTGCAACGGTCGTCATGGCAGAGTTTGTCTCCGTGTCATTTCCAGCATCCGGGACGCCTGCCTCTTATAGCTGAAATTTCCTACCAGAACGCTTTGAGGCGTCAAGCGCTCTTGGTGATGTGACTCGCGGCTTCGGGCCTTTCGTCCAGCCCCAGCATATCGCCCAAGCGATTGCGTGCGCGGTTGACGCGGCTCTTGATCGTGCCAACGGCGCAGCCGGAGATCTCCGCCGCCTCCTCATAGGAGAAGCCCGCAGCTCCGATCAGGATCAGAGCCTCGCGCTGGTCGTCGGGAAGGCGTTTGAGTGCGGCGCGAAAGTCCTGCATCTCCATATGGCCGTGCTGCTCGGGATGGGTGGAAAGCGTCGCCGCATAGCTCCCGTCGGCGTCCTCGACCTCGCGGCGGCGCTTGCGCCGCTCCGAGAAGTAGGTGTTGCGCAAGATCGTGAAGAGCCACGCCTTCATATTGGTGCCTTCGCGGAACGAGTCGAGGTGGTTCCACGCCTTGAACAGCGTCTCTTGGACGAGATCGTCCGCGCGCTCCCGGTCGCCGCAAAGCGATACGCCAAAAGCCCGCAGATTGGCCATCTCGCCCACGAGTGCGTCTCGTAGGCTCGCCGACACCTTGCGCCGCACTTATTTGTCTCCGCCCCGCTCGAGGTCTTTCAGCAAGAGAAGCAAACGATCGGGTATTGGCTCACGCGCTATCTCGTCGAAAGAGGCACGCAGGTGGCGCCCGATATGAGCTTGGAGGTTGGGGGACAACCCCTCTTCAATTGCAGAGGAAGCGCCTGCTCGCGTCCCAGCACCATTTGGTTGGTTCATTCTCTTGCCGGCGCCGGTTGTTTTTCGCCGGCGTTCCTTCTTGTCTGCGTGATCCACGGCTGTCCCCTATCCACCCGGTTAGAATTGCCCAGGCGAGGCGGATATAATCATATCTGGGCTGGAAAACACCTCAAACGTCAAATGGTTCCAAGCACGGGGAACCAATTTGGCGTCCGCGGCGTTCAATCGGGTTGCCATCGCTACCCCGGTGGTGCAAAGGGGTGCTGTCCGTCATCATCGAAAGTCAACGCTCATGTCGATATCGCGAGCGATCGCGCCACATCTCCCTTATTTGCGCCGATTTGCCCGCGCGCTCGCCGGCACGCAGACGGCAGGCGACGCCTACGTAGCGGCGACGCTGGAGGTGCTGATCGAAGACCCGTCGCTGTTCGACAGCAAGCTCGATCCGCGGGTAGCCTTGTACCGGACGTTCGCCCGCTTGTGGAACTCGGTCGGCCTCAATCTCGAGCCGGAGTTGACGACCGGACCTGCCAACCCGGTGGACCGCAAGCTCGAATCAATTACGCCGCTGCCGAGGCAGGCCTTTCTGCTCGGCTCGGTGGAAGAGTTCTCAGTCCCGGAGATCGCCCTCATTCTTGACCTCGATGCGGAGGAGGTGGAGGAGCTGATCGATCGGGCGGGGCGCGAAATTGCACTGCAAGTGGCAACCGATGTGCTCGTCATCGAGGACGAACCGATGATCGCCATGGATCTCGAAAGTATCGTTGAGGGCCTAGGCCATCGGGTCATGGGCGTGGCGCGCACCCACGCCGAGGCCGTGAAAGCAACGGCGAGAGAAAAGCCTGGTTTGGTGCTTGCCGACATCCTGCTCGCCGACGGCAGCTCGGGCCTCGACGCCGTCAACGAGATGCTGCGTTCTTTTCAGGTGCCGGTGATCTTCATCACCGCTTATCCCGACCGGCTCTTGACCGGCGAGCGGCCAGAGCCGGCTTTCCTGATCACCAAGCCCTATCAGCCCGACACGGTGAAAGCGATTGTCAGTCAGGCGCTGTTCTTCGAGCGCCGGGCGCAGTTGCGCGACTCCTCGCCAGCGCGCGCCTAAGCATTTTCACGTCCGGGCTGAGCTCGGACCTGTAGAGCCGAGTGGCGGGCAAAACCGTGCGACGGAGCGGACGCGAAGGTCCGCTCCCGCTCGTCCCCGGGGTCAGATCTTGTGCAGCAGCAAGAGGATCAAAAGGATCACGAGGACCAACCCGACCACACCCGAAGGGCCATACCCCCAGCCGCGGCTGTAGGGCCAGGACGGGAAGGCGCCAATCAGGATGAGAATCAGGATGATGATGAGAATCGTGCTCATTTTCCCTCCTAATGGCCGCAACAGGCGAGGGCCCTGCGGAGCCGAATGTTAGGGCAGCGGAACGAGCGACAACTCACCGGGTCAGAGCATTTCTGTCGGCGTGCAGGCCCCGCCCTCATCCAACTGCGTCAAATGTCATTACACGGGGTCTTAGCGCTCTCCACCGGCGCGCATTTTGTCCAGGGGCACCCCTTCGTCGCGCCGTGGCCTTCCTTGGACCTCTGATTTGCCTAGCCCTAGGAGGCACGCGGCGGACAGACGCGGTTAGCCGATACAGAAGCGGTTAGCCGATATTGGTCATCCAGCGATCGACCTGCTTCTCGGCCTCGTCCTTGGCGATGCCGTAACGCTCCTGAATCTTGCCGACCAACTCGACGCGGCGACCCTCGACGTAATTGAGGTCATTATCGGTGAGCTTGCCCCATTGTTGTTGAACCTTGCCGCGGAACTGTTTCCAATTGCCTTCGATTCGATCCCAATTCATGGGTTGCTCCTTTTCGCTGAAGGTCCCCCGGTTCGGAGGGCAAGACGGTAGGCGCCGATCCAACGCGGGCGCGCACAAGCTGGTTCCTTCACGCGTGCGGCAAAACAAATAGGCTTGATCAAATTTGCGGAAAGGGATGAAAAGATCAGGCGGAAATCGCAGTTCTAGGCCGAAATCGTCGCCGCGACGGGCGGGCAAAGATGGCAGCCAAACGCATTCTTGTGGTTGAGGACGAGTTTCTCATCGCCCTCGATATCGCGGGCGCGCTTGAGCAAGGGGGTCTCGTCGTGATTGGGCCTCTGGCGTCGATTTCGGATGCGCTCGAAGCGCTTAAGCAGGAAGCGGTCGATGGCGCTCTGCTCGACGCCAATCTCGGCGGACAACCGGTCGGCAGCATCGCCGATGCCCTGCTGGCACGCAAGGTGCCCTTTGCCTTTGTGAGCGGCTACGGGCGGGACCAGCTGCCCCCGCAGCACCGGGGAGCGCCCTTGGTCAGGAAACCCTTCACGGGCGCAGACCTGCTCGCCGTGGTCGCGCGCTTTCGGACAGAGTCTTGACGCCAAAGCCCCCCCTCTTCTAGGCCGTTCGGAACAGGATCGGAAGACCGTGCGTTGGCGTCTGGGGAGTCGCGTCCCTGCGAGCCGGCCATTCAACGTCAGGAGAGTCAAATGCTCTATTGGGCGCTCGTCTTTGCTGTCATTGCCTTGGTAGCAGGCGTGTTCGGCTTCGGCGGCGTGGCGTCGGCCGCAGCCGGCGCGGCGCGCATCTTGTTCTTCATCTTCATTGTGGTCTTCCTCATCTCCCTCATCGCTGCGCTCTTATAGCGACGACCAGTCGCGGGTCTCAGATCGCCAACGCCGCTTCAGGCGGTCACCGGCGCGAATTGGTTGCTGGGCTTTCCCTGCCTTCGTTCTGACGAAGGGAACGCCCGCAACCGCGGGGCGGCTACGAGCGTTTTGTTCGATCGCCGCGGGGGGTGCGCCGAACAGCGAGCCAACCACCACCGCACGCGCTTGCTTGCGTCACGATTGAGCGTGGCGTGTCAGCCGGCGAAAATCCCAGAAAAAGCGCCCATTTGAAAAAAACTTGGCGACCTGAGAACGAAGAGTGTCCGGGTGTGTTCTTAGCTTAACGAGGGTGAGTGGGTCCCTTAACGCCGCTCCATGATCCTCTCGCGGCCGCGTAACCCATCTACTGGTATAGATTGACGGTAATGGAAAGCTGGCTCTCATTCCTCTTTGGCACAGAGGGATCTGCCACTCTATCTGAAGCTGGGACCTCGGGCGTCGCCCCGCTCCATGCCGTTGCCGACGCTATCATTGCCGCTTCCTTCCTCCTCATTCCGGCGGCGCTCCTCTTCCTCTACTACCGGAGAGGGGACCGCAATCGGCGCGACAGCGCACTGCTGACGCTGTTCATCCTGTTCCTGCTTACCGCCGGCCTTTCGCATTTTGCCTCCCTGTTCGGGTCGTGGGGTCCGGTGCAGGGACTGGAACTCGTGCTGAAGGCCCTAAGCGCATTGTTCGCGCTGACCACGGCGGTCGTGATCTGGAAGCTGACGCCGGAGCTCCTAAGACGTCCCTCGCGCGATCGGCTGCAGGCCGAGATTGCCGCTCACCTGCGCACCCTCGATGAGCTGAAAGAGGCTCGTCAGCAGCTCGAGGAGCGGGTCGAAGCGCGCACCAAGGAACTGGCGGAAGCCAAGCAGCGCTTCGAGATCGCTCTTCGGGGCTCGCCCATCATGGTGTTCAGCCAGGACCAGGACACGCGCTTCCTCTGGGTCCACAACCCACCGGCCGGGGTCGATCCCGCGTACCTGCTGGGCAAGACCGATATGGAGGTTCTGCCCCCCGAGGCGGCATCCCCGATCATGGCGGCGAAACGCAATGCCATGGAGACTGGCTTGTCGCAGACGATCGAGACCAATTTCGAGCTGTTCGGGCGCATGCGTTCCTTCTACCTTCTGATCGAGGCGCTGCGGGACGACCACGGCAATGTCGTCGGCACCATCTCCGTCGCCGTCGACATCAGCGACCGGAAGGAGGCCGAGAACCAGCTTCGCCTGCTGTTGCGCGAGCTGACCCATCGCTCGAAAAATCTGTTGGCCGTCATCCAGGCCATCGCACGGCAGACCGCTTCGCGCACCAAATCGATCGACGATTTCCTTAAACACTTCGGCGCCCGCCTCGTTGCCATCGGCTGCTCGCAAGATCTTCTCGTGGCGGATGACTGGCACGGCGCGTCGCTGCGGACGCTGGTCGAGCAGCAATTGAGCGAGTATGCGGATCGCTTTGGCGAGCAGATCGCCATCCATGGCCAGGATGTCGTGCTCAAGCCGGAGGCCGTTCAAAATCTCGGTCTCGCCTTGCACGAGCTTGCGACCAACGCGCAAAAATATGGGGCGCTCTCCAGCGACAGCGGCCGCGTGCGCATCAATTGGCAGTTCTGCGATGCCGCCAAGCTGAAGCTTGTCTGGGAGGAACGGGGAGGTCCGCCGGTGACCGCGCCGGAGCGATCCGGTTTTGGGCGGGCCATGCTCGAAACGGTGGTGAGCCGGGCATTGGAAGGCGAGGTCAAGCTCTCATTCCCACCCAGGGGCGTGCGATGCGTCATCGTCATTCCGGCGGCCCAGGTCGCCTCACGCGGTTAGAGAGGCGGCCAACGCGCTCGTGATCTTCCGTGCGCGTAAGTTGAATTGCCCTTGCCAATCCAGGACCTTAGCTTGCAACCAACACCATAGCGCGGTTGACGCGCGAACGGCCGCCCCCAAGGCCGCCGGAGACAAGGAGACACATCATGCTGACACGGCGTCAGATCGCTCTCGGCACCGTTGCCGTCGCGGGCGTGGCGGCAGCCGCAATTGCGGTGCGCTTTATGGGTGGCCGCGCCACGGCGGCCGCTCCAGAGACCTTCGAGGTCACCCACACCCCGGAGGAATGGAAGGAGCTGCTCACGCCCGAGCAATACGCGGTGCTGCGCGAGGAGGACACCGAGAGGCCCTTCACGAGCCCCCTCAACCATGAAAAGCGAAACGGCACCTTCACCTGCGCCGGATGTTACCTGCCGCTGTTCGACTCGGCCACCAAGTTCGACAGCGGCACGGGCTGGCCAAGCTTCTATGCGCCCATCGATGGCGCGATCAGGAAGAACACCGATTACACGTTCGGCATGGTCAGGGACGAGGTGCATTGCCGCCGCTGTGGAGGGCATCAAGGCCATGTGTTCAACGACGGCCCGCCGCCCACTGGCTTGCGCTACTGCATCAACGGCGTCGCCCTGAAATTCGTCGCGGCTTAAGGGTCGCGGACCGTCGTCTCGCATAGCTCTGGCGTATCGCCGCCGGCCCGTTTTGCTGCGGGCAAGTGGCAGCGTCTCTGAACCGGTTGATGGAGATCAAGGCGGCGTTGCGCGCGCCGCCCGACGATGCCGGCCACGCTTCTCATCGGTTCGTCCTGGACGTTCATCATCAAAGAGGTTCCGGAGGCCTATCTCAAGGCGTCCAACGACGTTGGCTATACGACCAAGGCGATAGGGCGGCCCGCTCTATGGTGCGAATTGCAAAAGGTGTCATGGCGAAACCGGCCTTGGCAACGGCGAGCTCGCGCAAGAACTGACCCCGTCGCCGGCGCTCCTTGCTTACCTCGCAACAGCAGCCGATCGCGGTGGACCAGATTTGCTGTGGAGCATCTCCGAGGGCGGCAAGCAGTTCAGCACGGTGATGCCAGCGTTCAAGACCGTGCTGACGCAAAACCAGATCTGGCAGATCGCCGCTTATCTACTCGCAGGCGTTCCGGCGATTGGAAGGAAGAGGTACACCGGCAGAGAGTGGCGTTCCACCTCCCGTCCAGAGCGACGAGCCGAGCCCAGAGGCGAAACCCGGTGCATCCGGGCCGTAGCAAAAAGCGGGCGTAATGGGTGGCAAACCTTGCGGCTATTCGCCGTGGCGCGCGCGGCCGCGTAATATGTTAGACCTTCGCTTGCAGTTGGTTCGTGGCACTCTGACAGGGGAGGATGGCCCGTGCGACCAGTGATTTTGATAGCAGCGGCGCTGACCGCTGCGATGCTTCTGCCGCGCGCGGCTCTCGCCTTCGAGGTGAATAACTCGACCGCCAACAATCCTGATGGCTCGGCGCGCTTCTCCGATCCAGACGAGGCACCGTCTCTGCCGGGGAGCTTGCAGGTGTTCGGGCAAACCGGCGAAAACACCTACAACGGTGGCGCTTACATCCCGCAGTCGCCGCCATCTTTCGAATTTGCCCACTTACTCTATGCCACCCCGGCCTTCCGCTCCTCGCGGTAAGCTTGATCGGGAAAAGCGGAGACCGGTTCTCCGCAAAGACATGCTCCGATCAAGTTAGAGCCCTGTCGCGATTCCGCTTGATGCGATAGCGCCCTAATCGTCCAAGCTTTGTGTCTATCCGGCTCTCAGGAGGCGAGAGCCGGGAGATTGGACCTGTCCTGGCATCCGGGCTGTGGCAGAGTGCGGCCGTGACCCATCATTTCGACCCGACATCGGGCGCGCGCGCGTTGGATCTTGCGCGTACCGCGCTCAAGCGGCGAGGTGCGCCCGCGGAATTGCCGTCCCGCCTGCTCGTGGTGGACGTTGAACGCCAGATTGCCGTTTGGTTCGAGGATGCGGAGGCCAAGGCAGCTTGGCCCGTCTCGACCGCGCGCGCCGGCATGGGCGGCGAGGAGGGCTCGTACCGCACGCCCCCCGGCTGGCACCGTGTCCATCGGCGGATCGGGGAGGGCGCGGAAGCCCGTGCAGTGTTCGTTGCGCGCGAGCCTACCGGCGAGACATGGCGCGGCGAGGCGCGCGGCGACGATCTCATTCTCACCCGCATCCTCACCCTGGACGGGCTCGAGGAGGGCGTGAACCGGGGCCCGGGCCGCGACTCGCTCGCGCGCTACATTTATGTGCATGGGACGAACCATGAGCGCCTGCTCGGCCGCGCCGATTCCCATGGCTGTGTGCGCATGTCGAGCGATGATGTGTGCCGTCTCTTCGCGCGCATTCGGGAAGGAGATCTCGTACTGATTGCCGAGCCGACCGCGCGGACTATTCCGGATCCCCATGGGGAGGGACGCTTCCATTACGCCGGACTTGGCGGGTCGGGGATGAGCGCGCTCGCGCAGTTCCAGGTGATGACGGGGGGTCGCGCGAGCGGCAGCGATCGTGCCTTCGACCGTGGCGAGCGTGCGGAGCTCCGCGAGCAGCTCGAGCGCCTCGGCATCAGGGTACTGCCTCAGGACGGAAGCGGTCTTTCACAAGACTGCGCGGCGCTTGTCGTCTCCACCGCGGTCGAGGAACAGGTGCCCGACGTCGCCATGGGCCGGGCGAAGGGGATACCCATCCTCCACCGGTCCGAGTTGCTTGCGCATTTCGTCGGCTCGCGCCGCACAGTGGCGGTGAGCGGCACGAGCGGCAAATCCACGGTGACGGCGATGGTCTTCGAGATCTTGGCCGGAGCAGGTCGCGATCCGTCTGTGATCACGGGCGGCGATCTCCGCCTGCTGCAAGCTCGAGGGCTGCCGGGCAACGCCTGGGTCGGCAGCTCCGACCTCCTGGTGATCGAGGCCGACGAGAGCGACGGCTCGCTGGTGCGCTACGCGCCTGCCGTGGGGGTGATCCTTAATCTTCAGCGCGACCACCGGGAGATGGAAGAGGTGGCGGCGATGTTCGCCGTGCTGCGCGCGCGCGTCCGTGAGGCCCTGGTGGTGGGGGAAGGGGAAAATCTGGACGAGCTTGCCGGCGGCGCGCTCCGCTTCGGCTTCGGACCTGATGCCGATCTGCGTGGGCAGGATGTGGAGCTCGGAATGGCAGGCAGCAGCTTCCGGGTTGACGACGTTCGCTTCACGCTCCGCGCGCCCGGCCGTCACAACGTCGCCAATGCGCTTGCGGCCATCGCTGCCTGCCGCACCCTCGATGTGCCCATGCGCGACATGGTTGCGCCGCTCGTGGGGTTTCAGGGCGTGGGCCGGCGGTTCCAGACCGTCGGCACCGCGCACGGCGTCGTGGTGGTGGACGACTTCGCCCACAACGCCGACAAGATCACGGCGGTGCTTGCCACGGCGAAGCTACGCGCCCGCCGCGTGCTTGCGGTCTACCAGCCCCATGGCTACGGTCCCACACGCTTCCTCCGCCAGGATTTCGTCGCCACCTTTGCCCGCGAGCTCCGGCCCGATGATCGCTTATGGATGCTGGAGGTGTTCTACGCGGGCGGAACGGTGCAACGCAACTTCTCCGCCGCCGACATCGTGGCCGAGATCGCGGAGCGCGGCGTGAAGGCAGAATTTGCGTCCTCCCGCGACTGGCTCGCTGCCCGCATTGCCGAGGAGGCCCGCGCCGGCGATGTGGTGCTGGTCATGGGAGCGCGCGATCCTTCATTGACGGGTTTCGCGCGCGAGATTGTGGCGGCGATTACGACGCGTAATGAGACGGCCGAGCGGGTGAAACCGGAGGACACTGCGCCCAAAAGTTGATTGAGATTTGTTCGGTTCTTCTGACGGCCTTTGAGCGGACGTGCAGAATGGCGTCAAGATCGATCCGCTCGATGTCACCGACCCACTTCGATCCGATCGGCGGTCGCGCCACGGCATCGCAAACTGGCAACGAGCTTGACGCAGTCGTTCACAATGCCGGCGTGGCGGCTGCTGGCGCCTTGGAGGATGTGCCGGAATCGGAGCTGCGGCGGGTGATGGAGACGAACTTCTTTGGCGTGCTCAGGCTGACGCGCACCCTGCTACCGACCTTCCGCGCGCGGGCGCATCGTCATCGTCTCGAGCGAGGCCGCCTTCATCGGCCAGCCCACGAATTCGATCTACTGCGCTTCGAAATGGGCGATCGAAGGATGGGCCGAGGCGATCGCCTACGAGGTTGAGCCGTTCGGGATTGACATCATCCTCGTCGAGCCCGGCCCCTATCGCACTGAGATCTGGGACAGCACGCCACGCATTCAGCCGCCGGGCAGTCCCTATCATGCAT
>JBARKP010000098.1:0-34740 GCA_049801475.1 Methyloceanibacter sp. | reverse complement strand
TCGAAGCGTGCCTTCTTGTCTTCGCGCTCCTGCTCGGACACCACGCCTTTGGGCGAGCCCCGCCAGCGCTCGTAGGTGGTCCTGGCGAATTCGGCATCTGCCTCCTTGACCTTGACCTCGGCCTCAGAGGCATTGAGCTGGGCCTTGTCGGCGTCGAGCTGGGCGTCGAGTTCCGGCGTATCGATCGTCGCCAGCACCTGACCGCTCTTCACATGATCGCCGATGTCGACGAACCATTTGGCCAGATAGCCGTTCACCCGCGCATAGATCGTCGAAGAGTACCAGCCGCGGGTTCCTCCCGGGAGGGTCAGGACTTGCCTCGGCGGCGCGAATTGAACCTTGACGGCGTTGACCGGAGGCGGCTGCTCGGCGCGTGCCGCCGTCGCCGTGGCGAGCAATGCTTCATCGCGGCTCTTAATGTGATGCACGACGAAGAACGCGACTGCCAAGATGATGGCGATGGTCCCAGCCAGCATCCGTAGCCGGCGTCCCGTTCCGGGATTGTAGCTGGTCCCTACGGTCGCGTAACTCTGGCCCTCAAACTCGGTTCCCTCTTGACAAACATTGTCCAACGCATCGAACGCAACCTTGGCGTCGTCGGCTCCGTCCGCGGGTTTCGGAGCGTCACGTTCATGCAATGGCAAGACTCCCTGTTGTAGGCTCGCGCTTGGGTTTACGCCGCAGCAGGCAATACATGGTGGGGACGAACACCAGCGTCGCGGCAGTCGCAAACAGTAGGCCACCAATGACGGCGCGGGCCAACGGAGCGTTCTGTTCGCCGCCCTCGCCGATGCCGAATGCCATGGGTATCATCCCCAGGATCATTGCGCCAGCCGTCATGAGAACTGGTCGCAATCGCGTATGACCGGCTTCGATGGCGGCAGTGCGCGGATCAGAGCCGACGGCCATGCGTTGATTGGCGAATGTCACCACGAGGATGCTATTGGCCGTGGTAAGCCCGATGCACATTAAAGTTCCCATGAGGGCTGGAACGCTGATGGGGGTCTGCGAGACGAACAGCATCCACATCACCCCACCGAGGGCGAACGGCACCGCCATCAGCACAATCAGTGGATCGATCCAACTCTGGAAGTTGATGACCAGAAGCAGAAACACCAGAACAACTGCGAGCGCCATACCCGAAAACAATCCAGAATAGCTCTCCCTCATGGTTTCGACCTGTCCGCTGAGAGTCACCGAGATCGCCTTTGAGGGGTCCGGCCGGTCGGCGTCGATGACCTTGTCTATCGCTCCGGCGGCCGAATTAAAATCTCGCCCCTGCACGTCGGCATGCACATCGAATACCGGCCTGATGTTAAGCTGCGACACGATCATCGGCACATTTTTTCGGCCGAATCGGGCAACGTTCATGAGCATCTGTGGGTCTTGGTTTTGCGATGCCGTCACCGGCTGGGTCCACAGATCTTGCGTCGAATTGATCCTGTAGGTCGGCGTTTGCACCACGAGCGGATAGGAAACTCCGTTGCGAGGATCGAGCCAAAAATTCGGCGCAACTTGCAAGCTGTTGTTAAGCGAGACTAGAAGGTTGTCTGCGACTCTCTGCTGGTTTAGTCCGACTTCGCGGGCGAGCGTCCGGTCGACGTCGACCGTTAGAGCCGGTGCGTCTGGAACCTGGAATACGTGCGAGTCGACGACCCCAGGGACGCGCGTCAGATCCTTCGCAACCTTGGCAGCGACCGCATAGGCCGCCTCGCTGTCCGGCCCCGAAATCCGAACGTCGATCGGAGCCGGTTGCCCGAAATTGAGCACCTGATTGACGATGTCTGCAGGTTGAAAGAAGAACTCCAGCTGCGGAAAACGTCCCGGCAACTCGCGACGCAAATCGGTGACATGGTCGGGCGTTGGCGTGTGATTTTTCTTCAGTGAAACCAGGATCTCGCCATCCATCGGGCCGACGGTTGCGGTATCGCTCAGCGCGATGTTAATGCCGCTGTATGGCAAGCCGATATTATCGAGGATAACATCGATTTGATCGTTGCCGACAATCTGGCGAATGGCCGCTTCGACCTGGGCGAAGTATCGCTGGGTATCCTCAAGCCTCGTCCCCGGCGGCGCGCGGACATGCAGGCGCATCTCGCCAGCGTCGATCTTCGGAAAGAAATCCATCCCGAGCTTGGGAAACAGCAGGCACGACACGGTGATCAGCAGGACGAAAAACGCGGCGGTGGCCGAGGGTCGGTCGACCAACAAGGCTAGGGCATTACGATAAATCTCGCGAAAGCGCTCGAACCCGCGCTCGAACTCGCCGTGGAGCAAGTGCAACAGATTGAACCTGTGACGCCTCGCCTGCTCCGCCGGTTGCTGCGAGCCAGCGCCGCCATGACCAGCCTGGTGCGCTGCCACCTGCGAACGCATGAGATACTTGAACAATACTGGCACCAGCGTGAACGACAGCAGCAGGCTCGCGCTAAGCGAAATGATCACCGAGAGCGAAAGTGGCGAGAACAGATACTTGGCCGTCCCCGTCAGCAGGAACACCGGAACGAAAACCACACTGATCGATAAGGTAGCAAGAAAGGTCGGGACCCCGACCTCCGCGGTCCCGTCGAGGATCGCCTGCTCGAGCGGCTTGCCAATGCCAACGTTGCGTTCGATGTTCTCGATCACCACTGTGGCGTTGTCGACCAGTATTCCCACCGCGAGCGCAAAGCCGCCCAACGTCATGGTGTTGAGCGTGTGGCCGCCGAGATAGAGTACCAGAACCGCGGTAATGATGGAGAGGGGTATCGACGCCATTATGATCAACGTCAGCCGCCAGTTTCCGAGGAACAACAAGATCATTAGCGCCGTCAGCCCAGCAGCCATCAGGCCGCCCATGATCACGCTGTTCAAGGCTGCCTTGACGAAGATCGATTGATCGAAGATCGGCGTCAGGGTCACGCTTTCAGGGATCAGCTTGCGGATTTCGGGGAGTGCGGCCTTGACCCCGTCGATCACTGCCAACGTCGATATGCCGCCTGTCTTGCGTACCAGCATCAGCGCGCCGGGTAGGCCGTTTTGGCTGACCGAATTGGTCTGAACTTGGTACCCGTCGTGGACATGCGCTACGTCGCGGACGAACACCGTCTTGCCGCTGATCTGCTTGATGGGAAACTGGTTTATGGCGGCGATCACATCGGGGCTGTTGTTCATCGCCACAATGTAGTCCTTGCTGCCGATCTTCACGTCTCCGGACGGCATGATGACGTTCTGTTGCGACAGCGCCTCCGTGACATCAGCCGGCGTCAGCCCACGTGCCTGCAGCGCCTGCGCGTCGAGATCCACCATGATGACGCGAGGCTTGCCCCCGTATGGATAGGGTACCGACGCGCCTCGCACCACCGCGAGATCCGGGCGAATGATGTTCTGACCCAGATCGTTGAGCGCCGTGTCCGAGAGCGAATTGCTGGACATGCTCAGTTGGATGATGGGGACGTCGGTCGCCCCATAGCGCAGGATGAGCGGCGGCGTAATATTGCGCGGCATGTATTTGAGCACCACGAGTGCGCTGCTCGCCAGCTGCGACACGGCGCGGCTCACGTCGGCGCCCTCATGCAGGTAGACCTTAATGACGCCGACTCCGGCGTAGCTATTAGCCTCAATGCGCGAGATGTCGTCGACAAGCGCCGCCAGCTGGCGCTCATGTAACGTCACGATGCGATCCTGAATCTCAGGCGCGCTCATCCCGCTGTAGGTCCAGACGACGCTGACGACAGGGATATCGATTTCGGGAAAGATGTCCGTCGGCATACGCATGATTGCGCCACCAGCAAGCACGCACACCAGCATGATAAGTGCGACGACGGTATAAGGACGCCTAAGGGCGAAGCCGGCTACGGACATGCACCTGAACTCTTCGGCAAGGGGGATTAAAAGCTTAGTACAGGTTACCGCCGACGCCTAGGGCTAGGCGGCGCGCCCCATAAGGCATCGCTGTCCTCGATGTGACGTCATGCGTTACCGCGTCGCCAATTTTTAGTCAGCGGGGTACTTACGCGGGTGGGAACGTTCCAACCTGCGGACTGCGAGAGGGCGGGTCGGACGAACTCAATCGATTCTGTTCTTCTGATCTGGTGGCGGGGGTCCGCTGCCATGCTGGGCCTCGTCCAGCTCGCCTTTACGACGTTCACAATCCTGATCGGAAGAGGGGTATACCGATGGACGCGGACAAGATCATAGAACGGATCAAAGCCCTCGTAGCTATAGATGAGTTGATCACCAAGTCGCCGAACCAACATGTCGACTTGAAGGACTCCGCAGCGGCAGAGCTTAGACCATACAGTCAAGAGCAAGTCTATATGCAGTGGCGGCTCGGTTGCACTCACACCTTGCGAGAACAATTACGCTCGTTTTCTACCAGCTTATGCCGTCAAATATGGTGCATTATCGAGATCCGGTGGCAGCGTATCCGTTTGCTGGGGAGTCGACTGCGGAAGAGTTCACTTCAGATGGGCTGAGTCGGTCTGTGCACCGGTTGCTCCACCAACAAGGCATGGCTTCGGATTACGTCTGATCGAGAGCCTCACCAAAAAAGGTTTGGTGTCTGGGCAAGAGCGAGTTTCACCGGGATGGCGTAGTGCCCGAGATTTCCTTCACCTTGCCCGAATCAAATCAGCTACCCGCGGCGAGAGCCTTAGAGCTGATCCGCGAAGTTTAGAGCATGATGCCGAAGCGAGACGCCGAAGATGTGTCGCTTGCGACCCCTGACCTCCCTACCCGCGTCATAGCCAGCTGACGCATAGGAATAAAAGGACTCGAATAGGCATTGAAGGGTCCCGTTTTGGACCTACTCCCCGTGGTCTTTTCTTGCCTTGACGCACTGCTCTCCGAAACCTCAAAATGGATAGTAGCGCACCGAGGCGAATACCATGTTGTCAACGGCAGTTGGGGACCCACCAATACCCTCGAAAAGTTGGCGCTCCGTGTAAGAGTACTGCAAGCCCACCGCCACCGTGCCGGCTTTGCTCTGGTACACCCGGTCCCAAAGACCTCCTGTAAGCTGCCAAACGTCTTTATTTTGTCCGGCGCACGCGAGTGGGGTGGTAAATACGGCTGAGCCTTCAATATTGCAGCCCGCGTTGGTGTCTAGTGGACTACCGTAGCCAAAGATCCGTTTCCCGTCGTCGAAAGTATCTCGGTAAGCTTGCTCGTATCCCGCATAGCCATAGAGATCCAGCCTTGGAGTAGGATGTGCGACGACACCGAGCAACGTCTGTATCTCCGGAATAGGCTTTGGCTCGCCGTCTTGGTTCACCGTGAAATCCGCGAATTGAGCTGCACCGTACATCCCGATGCCGTAGCCGCCCAGCACGCTGGCCTGGAAATCGAGGAATTTTGGGATAACTGGTAGAATTAGGTTTCCACCTGCGCCGCCGCCAAAAGTCGTGTTGTTGTTGCCGGAAATCTGCGATTCCCCGGGCGTTCCGCTAAAGATTCCGGTCCGTGTTTGGAAGACCCGCCCGAGACCGAAAACCTCATAGTGGCCCCAACCTGGATCGAACGCTGCCTTGAGGACCATGTCGGGTGCCACATTAACGGAATAGTTTGCGCAATTGGTCGTGACGACGGTGGGGGCTGTCCCCCCTCCTTTGACGCATTGGCCTGAATTGAGTGTCCCTCCTGAGTTGCCGGTTCCGGGAGTTGAGGTAACCAATTCGTCTACCCCTTGAGCTGCTCCCGGCGCATCGCCCGCAAAATTTGCTTCGGGGGATTCTGCCGATAAGGCGACGGAAAACTCGGGGCTAAAAACCTTGGTTATCCGTAACTGTGGATCGCG
The DNA here is from genome assembly GCA_049801475.1 of Methyloceanibacter sp. Taxonomy (GTDB): domain Bacteria; phylum Pseudomonadota; class Alphaproteobacteria; order Rhizobiales; family Methyloligellaceae; genus Methyloceanibacter. The sequence continues at coordinate 28,964 of JBARKP010000098.1, read as the reverse complement.
TCGAGAACTAAAGCCAGGGACGTATTGGGTGTCGATCGTTAATGGAATATTTTCATCCCGTGGCACCAGGCCATCCTTGAAGCCAGTGACTAGGCTCCAAGCCTGCCCGACTTCGAAACGCCAACCGTCTGTGTGATTCACGGTCTTGTCCACGGTCAAGTAGGCCTGCCTCAACGCCGGCAGGTATGAGTTGTTTTGACCCCCTGTGGTGGTAACGCCAACGCCCTTAAAGTCAGTCTCGACATATGCGGATAAGAGCGTGTCTTCATTCCAGGAGGTTTCCGCCAACAGACTCAGCCGACTATTGCGGGCCGATTGGCGGTATTCAGCCTCATGCGCGGAAGGTACTTGGTTAAAGGGAATCTGCGCAAATGACGAGCCGATGTCGGAGGCCTCATTTCGCGTGCGGAAGATCATGCTACCGTCAATGAAGCCCCCAAGCTTCACCGTAACCGGGCCAATCTTCACTCCCCCATTCGGGGCAACTTCCACATACTGCACGCCCGGCGGCTGGTTCACCGCAGCCATGCCAGGCACGTTCTTGACTTCCGCTTGCACCTGTTTGGTCGCCGCCTGCTGGGCAGTGAGTTGTTTCTGAATTGATTGCAACTGCGCCTGTAGAGCTGGAATTGATTGTAACTGCGCCTGTATAGCTTTAATTTGTTGTTCCAGATCCGAACTGCTCTGCGCTAGTACAGGCTGGGTAATGCACAACATGAAGCCTGTAGATATGCAGTGTAAAACACGGTTGCCATCGAATTTTGACATGGGTTATCTCCTCTAGTCATCTGCTAACCTTGGATCTTCACGTGAATTCATAAAAGTTGTCCACGACGTAGGTGCCACTTTCCGCACCGTCGTCCCAGAACAACACTGGCTTGTTGACCATTTCCATAAATGGTCACCATCCTGATTGGCCTTGCGGACGGTCGTAGCCTCGAGCGACGCGATCCTCAAGATCGGCGCAGCCCCCAAGGTGGGCAGCTCTTGCCGGCGCGCTATTCAACGCACCACGGTGGCGTAGCTCCCCGCGGCCACAAGAACGCGGAATTGTAAACTCGGTCTCCCCGCCCATATCTGCGTCTCCCCGTCGGTAAACTCTACCAAAATGGTCGAGTTACACAACGGCCCGCCATTTCTTTGTTTAGGGGGGCGTTAGAAATTCTTTCTTGGAGCCGTGTCCTCGCAGAATCAGAATGACTACGAACGGTGACCGTCGCGCGTCACACCAACAAAGGTCAGCTCAAGAATGCTTGCGGAGCCCTGCTCCCGAATCACGATGGCGAGATGGCGATAGCCTGCCAACCACGCTAGGGTGGCCCAGAACGAGCAGCAATGGACAAACAAATCGAAATCACAGGTTTGAACGATTACTGCGACATCGCCGTGGTCGGGGCTGGTCCTACGGGCCTCACCGCGGCTCTGGCGCTTGCCCATGTCGGCGCCAATGTCGCCTTGATCGGGCGCCCGCCGCGGCCCGAGAGCCCGCAGTGCCTCGACACCAGGACGGCGGCGCTTCTCGTAAGCTCGGTGGACATGTTGAAGGCGCTTGGCCTCTGGGAGGCGCTCCTTCCTCATACCGCGCCCCTCATGGCCATCCGCATCATCGACGACTCAGGCGGCTTGCTTCGGGCACCCGACGTCGAGTTTAAGGCGAGCGAGCTCGGTCTTGAGGCCTTCGGCTACAACATCGCCAACAGTGTGCTCGTCGAGGCGCTTTACGCTCAGGCGGCCTCCGCCCTGGATGCGCTTCAGCCGTCAAACGTTGAGCGCATCGAGCTCACCCCGAGCCACGCCGTATTGGGCTTGAGCCACGCCGGGCAAATCACGGCGCGGCTCGTGGTCGGAGCCGACGGACGGCAGTCGATCTGCCGCGAACATGCGGGCATCGGCGTGTCTGAACGGCACACCGACCAGGCCGCGATCGCGACGAGCTTCGAGCACACGGAACCGCATCGGGGCGTCTCGACCGAGCTTCACCGTCGGGCCGGCTCGGTCACCACCGTACCTCTCACCGATCCTTGCGCCTCGAGCTTGATCTGGGTTGGCGAAACGGTCGAGATCGACGTTCTGATGCGGCTCGACGAAACACGCTTCGGGAACGCGCTTGAAGAGCGGCTCGACGGTCTCCTTGGGCGCATCGATGGGGTCGGCGCACGCGCAAATTTTCCTGTCGCGCCTCTTGCGGCCAAGAGTCTTACTGGCCGCCGCACCGCTCTCGTCGGAGAAGCCGCCCACATTCTTCCCCCCATCGGGGCACAAGGGCTCAATCTCGGTCTCCGCGATGCGGCCACCCTCGCCGACTGCGTCAGCACGGCGCTGAAGTGGGGCGGCGATCCGGGCAGCGAGGAGGTGTTGAGCGCCTACGATAGCGCTCGCAGAATCGATGTGCTGACGCGGACGCTCGGCATCGATTTGTTGAACCGCTCGCTTCTCACCGGCTTTCTGCCGTTGCAGGCGGCCCGCGGCATCATCTCCCATGGGCTGAACGCGCTGCCGCCGCTACGTCACCTCGTTATGCGGATCGGCATGGCGCCGCCAACGAAGCTGCCCAGCCTGATGCGGCCCGCCGGAAGCTAAACCCTGCCCCCATTCCGGGTGCAGGTCCCGCAAGCTTGACGCTTAGAGCGCTATTTGCCAGGAGGAACCTTGTCATTCCGCGATCGCCGAGCCAGCGCCAGCCCAGCCAATGGCCGACCCCTCCGTCCCGCCGCTACGCGACCTGCGCTACCGGGTAGAATATGCCGTCTTGCGGCTCTTGATCGGCTTCGTCCGCCTCTTCCCCATCGACGTGGCAGGAACGATCTCTGCCAAGCTGTGGCGAGTGATCGCCCCCTATAACCGGCGGCACAAACGCGCCCTCGCCAATCTCGAGCGGGCCTTCCCCGAAAAGACACCCGAGCAGCGTGCAGAGATTGCGCTTCGCATGTGGGAGAATCTCGGCCGCGTCATGGTGGAGACGATGAACATCGACCGCATCCTCAAACAGCCCGAGCGGCTGCATGTCACCAACGGGCATTGGGTCAGCCGCTACAAGGAAAAGATGGGGCCGGCGCTGATCGTGACCATGCATATGGGCAATTGGGAGATCGGCATGTGGCCCGTGACGCTCGCCGGCGTCCGCCCGGCCGGAGTCTACCGGCTGGTGAAGAACCCTTATGTTGACCGCTATCTCCGCACTCAGCGGAAGGAGCTTTACCCGGGCGGTCTATTCGGCCGTGGCAGGGCGGCAGGAACCGACGAAGGCCAGAAGACGGCGCGGCTCATCATGGACTATGTGCGCCAGGGGGGACGTCTCGGCTTCATTTCGGACCTCTACGATGCGCAAGGGATCGAGGTGCCGTTCTTCGGCTATCCGGCTAAGAGCATGCCGATCGCGGCGATGATCGCGCGGAGGGTCGGCGCGCGCATCTGGATTGGACGCTGCATACGCATCGGCAACCGCGCCTGCTTCGACGTCAATGTGAACGAGCTTAGGATCCCGCGCACCAACAATCAGGCCGAGGACATTCGCAACATTACCGCGGCAATCCAGCGCCATTTCGAGACCTGGATCCGTGAAAATCCCGAGCAGTTCATGTGGTCAAACCGCCGTTGGTCGTGACGCCCGGACAAGCCGCATTTGCCGTTGACAGCCTCCTTGCCCTTCAGTCTTATCGTGGGAAAGACTCGGGGAACGGTCGGCCATGTCCATCGTCCGCAATGCCAAGTTTCAGATCGGCCAGGTGGTGCGCCACCGGGTCTATCCGTTTCGGGGCGTGATCTTCGACATCGACCCGAGTTTCTCTAATACCGAGGAATGGTACTGCTCGATTCCCCACGAAGTCCGTCCTCCCAAGGACCAGCCCTTCTATCATCTGCTCGCCGAGAACGCGGACAGCGAATACATCGCCTATGTCTCGGAGCAGAACCTCATCCCGGACTGCTCCGACGAGCCCTTACGTCACCCCCAGGTGTCGGAGCTCTTCGAAGATTTGAAGGACGGTATCTTCCGCTTCCGCTTCGTCCAGGAGCACTGATCCAGAGCACGATCCGGAAAGGCGGAAGCCGGTTTTCCGAAAGGATCCTGCTCAAACAAAAAGCTAGAGCGCTTTCGCGATTTAATTTCGGACGATAACGCTCAGGCTTTGGCGGGCGGGCAGACGAAAGGCCGCGTCCTCGACGGCGCGGCCTTGGTCTAAGCTCTCTAACCTGATCGCGCTTTGCCTAGTGCGCCGGCACGGGAGGCGTCTTCGAGGGCGCGACCGTGGCATTCGGTGCGCCCGGCTGCGGGGGCGCCCCGCTTGATTGCGCTTCGCCACCGCCCTGCTCTTTTTTCTGCTGCGCCTCGGCGGCTTTGTTAGCGAGCTCGGCCTGGCGTTGACGGAACTTCTCCATCAGTTGGCGCCTAGATTCTTCATACTTGGCATTGTCCACCGGAGGCCCATCGAAAACCTTGCCGAAGCCGGTGAGCGGCACCGGGAAAGCCATCGTCTTCTGCTGCATGTTCATGGCAGCCACGACCATCTGCTTGCCCTTGCGCATGTTGTCGAACATTTCCTTCGTCAGCTCGATCTGGACTTGGCAGCTCGTGGGGAAGCAGACCGCATATTGCAGCGAAATCGGCTCACCCTCATCGATCTTGATCTGGACGCCGGCCGGTATCACCAGTGAATAGGCGGTCGGCAATCTCACGAGGAGGCTTTGCTTATCCTCGCCTTCGACGGTGCGGACCGCAGCGGATACGAGGACCATCCCAGTATTGGGCTCGAGCCCTTCGTGATTGACGAGACAAATCTCTTTGTTGCCCGTCTGATCGTTCTTCAGACAGAGCTTGACCCACGCGCTCTCTTCAGGGCCAGCACCGACGGGAGCCGCGCCCGCTGCAGCGGGGGCGGGAACCGGCGCTGCAGGCGCCGGAGCCGGAGCTGCCTTCGGCGCCGCCGGCGTCTTGGGTACCGCGGGAGCTTGCTGCGCGATCGCCAAAGATGTTCCAAGCCCCACGGCAAGCGCCGCAAGCAACCCCCGCTGGGCCATGCTGCGGAGCATGTTCCACCGATCCATTGACGAGATCATAATCGACCTTTCCTCGTTTCTGCGGGCCCTGATTCAGCTGGCACGTGAACCTGGTTATCCCCCGCGTCCCTGCACTAGGGTCAACACCCGAATTGAGGCATGGACGTGGCTGGGTGCGACGGGTGGAGGGCCTTCCCAAATAAGCCCTTTCACGCGACTTCGCGCCCTTTCTGTCACAATACCCACTAGACCGCCCTCACCTGTGTGCGCTGCCCGGCCATGCTACTCTTGGACCATGCTGCACCGCGGAAGCATCTATAGCCACACCCGCTCGCCGTGGAAAGTCCCCATTTCGTTGCTGGTTCTAACCTTGTTGCTGTTTCCGGGCGGCAGCCGGTGCGAGCCTCGCTCAGGAATCGCCATGCACGGCGAGGCGCTCGAACCCGCGGACTTCGCCTACTTTCCTTACGTGAACCCGGACGCACCGAAGGGAGGAAGGCTAACGCTCGCCATGCGCGGCTCCTTCGACAGCCTAAACCCGCTGATCGTCAAAGGTGTCAGCGCGGAAGGTATCCGGGAATACGTCTATGAGAGCCTGCTTGCCCGCGCTTACGACGAGCCTTTCAGTCTCTATGGCCTCATCGCCGAGAGTGTCGAGGTGCCCCAAGACCGAAGCTTCGTGGAGTTCACGCTCCGCCCGGAGGCCAAGTTCTCGGATGGGACGCCGATCTCGGTCGAGGATGTGATCTTCTCGCATGCGTTGCTGCGCGACCACGGGCGCCCCAACCATCGCTCCTATTATCAAAAGGTCACGCGCGTCGAGAAGACGGGCGACCACAAAGTCAAATTCACCTTCGATGGCGGCGGCGACCGCGAGATGCCGTTGATCATCGGGCTGATGCCGGTGCTGCCGCGCCACTTGCTCGATGCGGAAACCTTCGAGAAGACAAGCCTCTCTCCGCCCATCGGCAGCGGTCCTTACCTCGTGGACGCGGTGAAGGCCGGCCAGAGCATCCGCTACAAGCGCGATCCGCATTATTGGGGAGCAAACCTCCCCGTCAATCGAGGTCAGTACAATTTCGATGAGATCCGCTTCGACTATTACCGGGACAGCGGAAGCATGTTCGAAGCCTTCAAGTCCGGCGCGATCAGCGCGCGGCCCGAGGAAGACCCCACGCGATGGACGGAAGGCTACGACTTCCCCGCGCTTCGCGATGGCCGGGTCGTCAGGCAGGAGTTCCCGATTGCCGTGCCGGCCGGCATGTCGGCGCTTGTGGTTAACGCGCGACGTCCGCTCTTCGCCGATGCGCGGGTGCGCGAGGCCCTGATCAAGCTGTTCGACTTCGAATGGATCAACCGCACGCTCTATCATGGTCAGTACGCGCGCACCCAGAGCTACTTCGATCGTTCCGAACTCAGCTCCCATGGGCGCCCAGCCGATGCGCGCGAACGGGCGTTGCTCGCTCCTTTCGCAAGCGACGTCAAACCGGAGATCTTGGACGGCAGCTTCGCCTTCCCGCTCAGCGATGGGTCCGGCGAGAACCGCGAGGGGCGCCGTGAAGCGCTCGCGTTGCTCGAGCAAGCAGGTTATCGGCTTGAAGGGGGCACTCTGCTCAACACTGCCAGCGGCGACCCTTTCGCCTTCGAGATCCTTGCCACGACGCGGGCCGAGGAACGCTTGCTCCTTACCTATGCACGCGCCTTGAAACAGGTGGGAATCGATGCGCGAATCCGTCAGGTTGATTCGGCCCAATATCAGCGGCGCAAGCAGACTTACGACTTCGACATGATCCAATACGACTGGCCGGTCTCGCTGTCGCCGGGGAATGAGCAGTCTTTTCGTTGGGGGAGCGAGGCTGCTGTGACGGAGGGCTCGTTCAACTATGCCGGGGTCGAAAGCCCAGGCGTCGATGCCATGATTAAGGCGATGCTCGAGGCGAAGGATCGCGAGAACTTCGTGGCGGCTGTTCGCGCGCTCGACCGCGTCCTGCTTTCGGGCGACTATGTCATTCCCCTCTTCCACCTGCCGCGGCAATGGCTCGCTTATTGGAGCGAGCTCGGCCGGCCGTCCAAAACCCCTCTTTACGGCTACCGGCTCGACACCTGGTGGATGGAGCCGTCGCCGCGGGAGGCCCCGAGCCCTGCCCCTGCTCAGCCTTGATGTCATGACGATGAGCAGTCTCGCCGCCGATCCGGAAGGGAGGAGCAGAGGCCGGACGCCGCGCTGACGGCAGAGGGCTTGCTGCACCGGCGCGCGGCACACTATCCCGTAGCGCTTGCGCTGGCCGATCCTCCCAATCGCCAATGTCTTGGACCTTGGGGAAGCCGATCCTTCGCCTACCGCGAGGCCGACGTGAGCGTCGATGCGTTCGCCCACTCCTTCATTGAGCTCGGGTTCGCGCCTGGCGATTGACGGTCTGCATGCTGCCGACGCTGTGGCGACTGGAGATCGCAAAGGTCTGCGCCGAGCTTAAGCCCCGCGCTTTTATCAGCGTCGGAGGCTTCGCGGGCGAAAGCCCGATTGAGAGCCTCTGCGAGATCGCCGCCACAGCATTGTCAGTGCGCTTCGTGCTCGGTTTCGGGCCTTCCTCCCTGCGCGACGGCGTCACCTCCCTCGACGAAGCGCCGCACGCTCTGCAAAGCGGCGCTGCGAGCCCCGCGAGGGGAGCCTCCAGGGGTCCCGCGCTGATCACCTTCACTGCCCGCGCGGGTGTCCCCTGCTCCCGGTGTTCCACGCGAGGACAAGCTGCTGGCGCAAGGCGCGGATGACGGTGTGGGCGCTTTCGCCTACCCGCCGTGACGTGATCCTCAACCCTCACGGGGCCGACGGGGCGCGCGCTCATGGCCTGATCAGCGGCGGCGCGCTCCTATAGCAGCAGCCCCGCTGGGGAGATGGGAAATTCAAGCGGCTTGCTTGACCTCGCCGGCGATCTCGACCAAACGGCGGAGCAAATCGCGGGTGCCGTGCAGCCGTTCCTGCGGTGTCTCCCAATCGGCGTAATAGATGAGCCGGTGGTCGGGCTGCAGCTTGACGCCAGAGCCCTCCTCGCGAATGAAGGCGATGAGGCCCTCCGGATTGGCAAAGCTCTTGTTGCGGAAGGCGATGACGGCGCCCTTCGGCCCGGCATCGATCTGCTCGACGCCAGCCTGCCGGCACAGCGCCTTGATCTCCACCACGTCGAGGAGATGTCTTACCTCCTCCGGCAACGGGCCGAAGCGGTCGATCAGCTCGGCAGCGAAGGCCTCGATGGCGTCGTGGCTTTGCACCGCAGACAGCCGGCGATAGAGCCCAAGTCGCACCTGCAGGTCTGGCACGTACTCCTCCGGGATGAGCACCGAGGTGCCGAGATTGATCCGCGGCGACCATTGATCCTCGATCACCGCGCCCTCCCCTCCCTTCAAGGCCATCACCGCCTCTTCGAGCATGGACTGATAAAGCTCGAAGCCCACTTCCCTGATATGGCCAGACTGCTCCTCGCCGAGCAGATTGCCGGCGCCCCGGATGTCGAGGTCGTGGCTTGCGAGCATGAAGCCCGCGCCGAGCGTGTCGAGCGACTGCAGCACCTTCAGGCGCTTCTCGGCGGCGGGCGTGAGGTGGGCGTCGGTCGGAATCGTGAAATAGGCGTAGGCGCGGATCTTCGACCGCCCGACGCGCCCGCGGAGCTGATAGAGCTGGGCGAGCCCGAACATGTCGGCGCGATGCACGATCAGCGTGTTGGCCGTCGGAATATCGAGCCCCGACTCCACGATCGAGGTAGAGAGCAGCACGTCGTATTGACGGTCGTAGAAGGCGTTCATCACCGCGTCGAGCTCGCGTGAGGCCATCTGGCCGTGGGCGCGCGCGACCTTCAGCTCCGGCACATGCTCGGCGAGAAAGGCAGCCGCGTCGTCGAGGTCGGAGACGCGCGGCACCACATAGAAGGTCTGGCCGCCGCGGTAGCGCTCCCGCAACAAGGCCTCGCGTAGGATCACGGGATCGAACGGCGTCACATAGGTGCGCACCGCGAGACGATCGACAGGCGGCGTCGCGATCAATGACATTTCGCGCACGCCGGAGAGTGCCAGTTGCAGCGTGCGGGGAATCGGCGTCGCCGTCAGCGTCAGCACGTGCACGTCCTCGCGCAGCTCCTTTAGGCGTTCCTTATGCTGGACCCCGAAATGCTGCTCCTCATCGACGATCAAAAGGCCGAGATTGGCGAACTCGATGCCCTTGCCGAGAAGCACGTGGGTGCCGATGACGATGTCGATGGCGCCGCTCGTCAGACCCTTCTTCACCTCGGCAAGGTCCTTGGCCCCGACGAGGCGCGAAGCTTGAGCGATCTTCATAGGAAGCCCGCGAAAGCGCTCGATGAAGGTGTTGAGGTGCTGGCGCGCGAGCAGCGTGGTCGGGACCACAACCGCAACCTGCTTGCCGGCAAGCACCGCAAGTAGGCTTGCCCGCAAGGCAACCTCCGTCTTGCCGAAGCCAACGTCGCCGCAGATCAGACGGTCCATGGGGCGTCCGCTCGCGAGATCGTCGAGCACGGCAGTGATGCTCGTGGCTTGGTCCTCCGTCTCCTCATAAGGAAAGCGCGCGGAGAACTCCTCGTAGACACCGTCGGGTGACGTGATCACCGGCGCTTGGCGAAACTTGCGCAAGGCGGCCACCTTGATCAGCTTCTCAGCAATGTCGCGAATGCGCTTCTTGAGCCTCGCTTTCCGCGACTGCCAGGCAACGCCGCCGAGCCTGTCAAGCTGGACGCCCGACTCATCTGAACCGTAGCGGCGGAGCAGCTCGATATTCTCGACCGGAAGGTAAAGCTTGTCGCCGCCCTGGTAGAGGACTTCGAGACAGTCATGGGGCTCGCCTGCGGCCTCGATGGTGGTGAGTCCGGCGAAGCGGCCGATGCCGTGATCGGCGTGCACCACGAGGTCGCCCACGGTGAGGCTCGAGATCTCGGTGAGCACATCGCTGCCGCGTTTTGGCCGAGTGCGGCGCACGAGCCTGTCGCCGAGGATGTCTTGCTCGCCGATGATGGCGAAGCCCGGCGCCTCAAAACCGCCTTCGAGGCAAAGCACGGCGAAAGCCGTGGCGGACCGCGGCGCCGCAAGCTCCTCGTCCCAAGACTCAACGCCGAGTGTTTCGCCGATCCCATGCTCGGCAAGTAGGGTGGCGAGGCGCTCCTTGGCGCCCTTGCTCCAACAGGCGATCAGTACCCGCTTGCCATCGGATTTAAGCCGTCCGGCGTGGGCGACCACGGCGTCGAAGAGGTTGCCCCCTTCGCTCTGGCGCTCCGCGACGAAAGACCGCCCTTGCCGGCCGCCGAAGGACACGACAGTTGCCTCGCGCGCAGCCTCGGGATGCTCGAACGGGTCGAGCGCCACTCTTTGGCGACCTTCAAGCGCCCTCTGCCAGTCACTCTCGGTGAGGAACAGGCTTTCCGGCGTCACCGGTTTATAAGGCGGCGCCCCGAAGGCCTTGCGCTCCAGAGCCTGCTCACGTGCCTCGTAATGGTCCTTGATCTGCTCCATCCGCTTCGCCCGCGCATCATCCACGAGTGGATCGAAGGTCACGACACCGTCGGGCAGATAATCGAACAGCGTCTCCAGGCGCTCATGGAACAGCGGCAGCCAATGCTCCATGCCGTGATGCTGGCGCCCGGCGGAGATTGATTCATACAGCGGGTCATCGCCCCTGACGGGACCGAACAGCTCCACATAGCGGGCACGGAACCGCTTCCGCGCCTCCACGTCGAGCGGCGCTTCGCTCATCGGAAGCAGCGCTATCCCGTCGAGCCGCGCTTGGGTTCGCTGCGTCTCGGGATCGAAGGCTCTGATGGATTCGAGCGCGTCGCCGAAGAAGTCGAGGCGGACGGGTTGGCCTCCCGGTGGATAAAGGTCGAGAATGCCGCCTCTGACCGCATATTGACCTGGATCCATCACCGTGCCGGAGCGCCCATAGCCGAGGCTCTCCAAGCGCTCGACGAGGCTCGCCATGCTCACGACATTGCCCGGCGCGAGCCGCTGCACCGATGCCGCAAAGAAGTCGTGCGGGGGCACGCGCTGCAACACGGTATTGACCGTCGTGAGCACGATCAGCGGTCTCTCACCTTTCCGCGCGCGACGCCCGGCAAGCTCGGCGAGAGTGCTGACACGCCGCGCCACGATCTCGGCATTGGGAGCGACCCGGTCATAGGGAACGCTGTCCCAGGCGGGGAAGCTCAGCCGCCGAACCTCGGGCGCGAAGAATTGAAGGGCGTCCTCCAATGTTGCCAGGCGCTGGCCGTCGCGGGCGATGTGCAGGATCGGCCTCGGAGGGTCGGACCGCCCAGCCTGACGGGCAAGCTCGCCGAGCACGGCTGCGTCCAGCCCTTCGGGGACCCCGCTCGCGATCGTAGAGCCGCCCTTAAGAAGGCGCTCAACCGGCAGCAATGGAGATTTCGGCGTCTCTGCCATGGGTGCTATTTGCAGCTGCTCACGCGGCCCTGCACGACTCCGTGAAAATGCCGCAAGCGTTGCATGAGCGCGTCGAGCTCGGGCTCACTGAGCGAGTCTCCGCCAAACAAGCTCATGGCGATCTCTGGATCGGGCGCGTCGATCAGACGCTCCAACACGCCGAGCTCGGCCTCGGTCATGGTCTCGATCGTTTGCTCGGCGAAGCGCCCGAGCAGGAAGTCCAACTCCTTGCTCCCTCGATGCGTTGCCCGGTAGAGGGCGCGGCGCCGCCGTATCACGAGATCATCTCCCCGCATGCGTACAGCTTTCTTGACGACCAAGCCCCGTCACGCTTACAGGCGGAAAGCGGAGGCTTAGAGCGAGCGGGCTTACCTCTGTCAAGCGCGGGCGTCCAGCCTTGCGCTGCTCTTGAAGCCTAGGCTCGTGCGGAAAGCCCATGCGGCCAAACCTCCTAGCCCCTCTGTTCGCGCCGGCCCGGAGCCTCGGCGGAGTCGGGCCGCGGATCGAGGCCCTGTTGAACAACCTGGTCGCGCCGCGCTACCAGTCGGCCCATGCGCGGGTGATCGATCTCCTCTGGCATCTGCCGGTAGGCGTCATCGACCGCTATGTGACGCCGAAAATCGCCGCTGCCCGCATCGGGGAGCTCGCCACGCTCGAGGTCACCGTGACCGAGCACCGGCCCGGTGGCCCGCGCCGCGGCTCGCGGGCGCCCTATCGCGTATTGGTAGAGGACTTCTCAGGCGCGCTTGAGCTTGTCTATTTCAATGCCGATCCCGCCTATTTGAAACGCCTCCTGCCGGAGGGCAGCCGGCGCCTGATCTCAGGCAAAATCGAGTCCTATGACGGCTGGCTGCAAATGCCGCACCCCGATCACGTGGCGAACCCGGAGGGGGCCGACAGCACAAGGGTCGAAGGCGCCAAGGCCGAGGATGCCGCGAGAGTCCCGCTGCTCGAGCCTGTCTATCCGCTTACGGCGGGCCTCACCAGCTCAACATTAAGAAAGGCGATCGGCCAAGGCCTCGCCTGCCTGCCTGCTTTGCCTGAATGGATCGACCCAAGCTGGCGCGAGCGGAATACCTGGCCGTCCTTTGCCGACGCGCTCCGGCGCATGCATGCGCCAGAGTCGGACGACCCTGACGCTTCTGCGCCTGCCAGGCTACGGCTTGCCTATGATGAGCTTCTTGCCAACCAGCTTGCGCTCGCAGCTATCCGTCAGCGCTGGCGCCGAAGCTCCGGACGCCCCCTTGCCGCCCCCGGCAAGCTTCGGCAGGCCATTTTGGCCACGCTCCCCTTCCGGCTCACCGCGGCGCAACTTCGCGCGCTCGGCGAGATCGATGTCGATCTCGCAAGCCCCCACCGTATGCTCCGTCTCTTGCAAGGCGATGTCGGCAGCGGCAAAACTATCGTCGGTCTGCTTGCCATGGCGACGGCCGTCGAAGCCGGATCGCAAGCGGCGATGATGGCGCCGACCGAGCTGCTGGCGCGACAGCACCTCAAAACCATTAATGACTTCGGCCTTCCGGCGGGTTTGCGCATCGCGCTGCTCACGGGGCGCGAGCGCGGCAGCGACCGCGAGGGGATTCTCACCGCCCTGCGAGAGGGACGCGTCGACATCCTGATCGGTACCCATGCCCTCCTCCAGGAAGCCATCGACTTCCGCGATCTCGCCCTTGTCGTGATCGACGAGCAGCACCGCTTCGGCGTGCACCAGAGGCTTGCCTTACAGGCGAAGGGAAGCGGACGCGGCGCCGAGCTTTTGGTGATGACCGCGACACCCATTCCCCGCACGCTGCTGCTCACAAGCTATGGCGACATGGACGTGTCACGGCTCGATGAGAAGCCGCCCGGGCGGAAGCCGGTCATGACGCGCACGGTGCCGAGCGAGCGACAGGAGGAGATTGTGGCCGGTCTCGCGCGTGCCATAGCAGACGGAGCGCAGGTCTATTGGGTCTGCCCGCTGGTGGCGGAATCCGAAAATCTCGACATCGCAGCCGCCGAGGAGCGCCATGCGGAGTTGCGCAAGCGCTTCGGGGGCAAAGTCGGCCTCGTGCATGGGCGTCTCCCGGGACCGGAGAAGGATCGCGTCATGGCCGCCTTCGCCGGGGGAGATCTCTCGGTCCTGGTGTCGACCACGGTGATCGAGGTTGGCGTCGACGTGCCAAACGCAAGCATCATGGTCATCGAGCACGTCGAGCGTTTCGGCCTCGCCCAGCTGCACCAGCTCAGAGGCCGTGTGGGCCGGGGGGCCAAACAATCCTCCTGCATTCTTCTCTACCGCAAGCCGCTTTCGGAGGCCGCGCGCGCGCGGCTCGCGGTGATGCGGAGCACAGAGGACGGCTTCGTCATTGCCGAGGAGGATTTGAGGCTCCGCGGCGGAGGCGAGCTGCTCGGAACGCGGCAGAGCGGGCTGCCGGCTTTTCGCGTGGCGCGACTGCCCGATGACGAGGCGCTGTTGCAAGCGGCCCGGGACGAGGCGCGGCTCGTGCTCGCGCGCGACCCTGAGCTGAAGGCCGAGCGCTCGGAGCCGCTCAGGCTCCTGCTCTATCTGTTCGAACGCGATGACGCCATCAAGCTGATGCGTGCCGGATAGAGACGAGCGCGATCAAACGACCGGCTCTTCCTCGGGCACTTGCTTTGGCCCCTTCCGTTTGGCGAGCTCGCGCAAGCGATCCTGCTGGTCGGGCGCTACCAACCCGGCGGACACCACGAGTTTCGCGGCGTCCTCGACGGAGAGATCGAGCGCAATCACCTCGCTCGCCGGGACGAAGACGATGAAGCCAGTGGTCGGGTTCGGGCCGTTCGGCATGAACACGGTGATCAGCGGATGGCCCCCGCCGATCTTCTCGTCGACCTCTGGCGGCGGGTCGCCGGCAAGAAACACGATCGAGTAGAGGCCACGCCGCGGGAATTCGATCAGCCCCACGCGCTTAAACGAGCCGCCGTTCTTGGAGAGCACCGTCTCGAAAATCTGCTTCAGGGTGCGATAGACGCTGCGCACGATCGGCATGCGGGCGAGCATCATCTCGCTGTAGCCGACCAGCGTCCGGCCAAACAGATTGGCGGTGAGCGCTCCCACCACCATCAAGCCGGTGATGCCGAAGATGAGCCCGACCCCGGGCACGCTGAAGGGCAAATAGTGTTCGGGCAAATATTGCGGCGGCAGGAGCGGCTTCACCCAGTTGTCGATGAGAGTTATGAACCACCAGACGACATAGATGGTGATGGCAACCGGCCCGACCACGATGAGGCCGGTCAGGAAATAGCCGCGCAGCCGCGCGCCAAGATGCGAAGAGGCGGGTTCCTCCCCTGCGGCAACGAGCTGCCGCAGCCGAGCTTCGTCAAGGTCGGGGGCTTTCCCCTTCGGCGTGGGCTTTGGATCGTTGACGGTGTTCATGCGTTCTTCGGGTGCGCCAATGAGCGCTGGATTATCACGAATTGCTGTTGCTTACGTGGCTTTGACATCGCCCACCGTTCGACGCTCGACGGGCTTAACGCGTAATGGAGGTGCTTAGGGGTTCACGAGGAAGCAATCAACTCCGCTCCGCTTCAACGCGTTGCAGAGCTTAAGGCTTTCCGCCTTGTCCTGGAAGGGTCCGATCTGCAGGCGATAGAAGGTGCCGAGATTGCCCATATCGGTCTTTTCGATCCGCGGCTCCGCGCCGGCAAGCTGCTGATTCTGGCTGATGACCTTCTTCCAGAGCGCCCTCGCCTCGTCCTCCGAACGGGTGGGAGTCAGTTGCAGGCGGTAATTGCCGCCGCTGGCGGAAGGCACCGGCGCTGCGGGGGTGACTGCCGCGATTCGCGTTCCTGGACCTCCCGCGGTGCCCGATGCCGCAGGGCCGGCATTGGAGCTCGCCGTTTGGGTCCGCGTCGTCCAAACCGACGGTGCGGCTTGAGGGGTGGCCGGAGGCTTGTCGTTCGCTTCGCTTGCAGGTGCTGGCTCGGCCTGGTTGGCGGACCCTCGGATCGAGCCCCACCAGCGAGTGATGCGATTGCCGCTCGAAGAGGATTCTGGCGTGGTGGTGGTCCACGAGCTCGGGGTCGTCGCATCCGCCGTGCGCGCCGGTTGGGGCTCTGATGCCGTGACCGTGTTGCCGAAGCCCGGCTTCGCCCCAGTATTGGGGCCAGGCACCGCCGCTGAGCCGCCGCCTCCCGCCTTGTCCGCATGGACCTCCGTCGAGAAGGCGGCAATCGCCGCCGAATCGCTGGCCGAACCGCCCTTGTCGGCGATAAGCCGATCCACCTCGCCGTTCTTGTCCGCTTTCCGTGCCGAGGCAAGCTCGGCGTCGGCTTGAGCCATCTGGCCGGCGGCGCGGTAGGCAAGGCTCCGGTTGACCATGGCCGAGAGGCGCTCGGATGGGGAAATCCCAAGCCACATCGCCGCGCCGAGATCGGCGATGGCGCGGGGAGACTGGCCGAGCCTTTGATACGAAAGGCCTCTGTAGTAGAGAGCCTTGGCGGCATCGCCCGGTGAAATCTTGTCGGAGCCGAGCGCGGCGGTGAGTTGCCTGACGGCTGCGTCGTATTTCCCGGCGGAGAAGGCGGAGGCGCCACCGCTGAGTGTTCCGACCGCGCGTTCCTGAGCATGCAGCGCCTTAGGAGCAAGGCCCACCAGGGCGAACAGGGCGCCAAGGATGAGCAAGCGCCAACGCAGGCGCGCTCCTGAAACCGGGTTGGGCGGGCGCGGGCACCTCCGATAAACCGCCATGTCCTTGCTCAACAAAGAAATCAGGCAAATCCGAGGCTATAGCCTATTCCACGGTCACGGATTTTGCCAGGTTCCGCGGCTGATCCACGTCAGTCCCCATGAAGACCGCCGTATGATAAGCGATGAGCTGCACTGGCACGGCATAGACCAGCGGCGTCACGAAGCGATGCAACGGTGGCACCCCGAGATGGGTACGGATGGCGCAGCCGGTGCTGGCAGCATCAGCATCGCTCACCAGCACGATTTGCCCGCCTCGCGCCGCCACCTCTTGCATGTTCGACACGGTCTTGTCGTAGAGGTCGTCGCGCGGCGCGATGAAGATGACCGGCATGTTCTCGTCGATCAGCGCGATCGGCCCATGCTTCAGCTCGCCGGCCGCGTAACCCTCGGCGTGGATGTAGGAGATCTCCTTCAGCTTCAGCGCGCCTTCAAGCGCGATCGGATAGCTTTGGCCCCGGCCTAGATAGAGCACGTCGCGCGCTCTCGACAGGCTATGCGCGAGCGTCACATAAGGCCCTTCGTCCCTGAGCACGGTGGCCATATGGCGCGGCACCTCGGCCAAGGCCTGAACCAG
This sequence comes from Methyloceanibacter sp., assembly GCA_049801475.1. Lineage (GTDB taxonomy): Bacteria > Pseudomonadota > Alphaproteobacteria > Rhizobiales > Methyloligellaceae > Methyloceanibacter. The sequence goes on along the minus strand of JBARKP010000098.1, from coordinate 12,252 downwards.
CTCGGCCTCCAGCGCTTCGCCAATATGTCCGCGCGCCTTGCCGGCGGCGATGGCCAGACAAGCGAGCGCGGTCAACTGGCAGGTGAAGGCCTTGGTGGAGGCGACGCCGATCTCCGGACCGGCAAGCGTCGGCAGCACGCCATCGGATTCGCGTGCAATGGAGGACTCCTGCACATTGACGATCGACAAGGTGCGCTGGCCCTGCTCGCGGCAGTGACGGAGCGTTGCGAGCGTGTCCGCCGTCTCGCCGGATTGGGAGATGAAGAGGGCCGCGCCGCCGGGATCGAGTCCGCCCTGCCGATAACGGAACTCCGAGGCAATATCCACGTCCACGGCCAGGCGCGCCCAGCGCTCGAACCAATATTTGGCGACGAGGCCCGCGTAGAAAGCCGTCCCGCAGGCCGAGATGGACAGGCGCCCGAGTCTCGCGAAATCGAAGGGGAGTTCAGGCAGCTCGATGCGGCTCGAAGAGAGGTCGACAGTGCTCCCGAGCGTATGGCCCACGACCTCGGGCTGCTCATGGATCTCCTTGGCCATGAAGTGGCGGTGGTTACCTTTATCGACGAGGAGAGCCGTTGCCAGCGACCGGGTGACGGGCCGATGCACGGCGTTGCCGTTGCGGTCGCGGATGGCAACGCCTTCGCGGGTGAGCACCGCCCAGTCGCCATCCTCTAGATAGGCCACCTCATCGGTGAAGGGCGCCAGCGCGAGCGCGTCCGAGCCCACGAACATCTCGCCGTCGCCGTAGCCGATGGCGAGCGGGCTACCTTGGCGCGCCACGATCATGAGGTCGTTATAACCGCGGAAGATCATGGCGAGGGCAAAGGCGCCTTCCAGCCGCTTCAGCGTGTGATAGACGGCGCGGACCGGATCGTTGCCGGCCCTCATCTCGCGGGTGATGAGATGGGCGATGACCTCGGTATCGGTGTCGCTCGTGAAGGCGGCGCCCTCGGCCAGGAGTTCCTCCTTCAGCTCGCGGAAGTTCTCGATGATGCCGTTATGCACCACCGAGACGTCGTCGGTCATGTGCGGGTGCGCGTTGGCCTCGGTGGGCTTGCCATGGGTCGCCCAACGGGTGTGGCCGATGCCGGTCTCGCCGAGAAGGGGCGCCGATTTGAGCCGCGCCTCGAGATTGCGCAGCTTCCCTTCCGCGCGCCGGCGCCCGAGCATGCCGTTCTCGACGGTGGCGACGCCCGCGGAATCGTAGCCGCGATATTCGAGCCGCTTCAGCGCGTCGACGAGTTGCCCCGCGACCGGCCCCCTGCCGAGGACGCCAACAATACCGCACATCCGCGCTACTCCAGACTCCGACCGTTACCGTTAGCTAACCAGGCGGCATAGCACCCGCAATTCATATGCTATGTCCCACTATTTCCGGTTCCGCGCTCGCGCCGTTTGCGAAGCCGCGCAGCCCAGCCCAGGCGCTCCTCTTGCGGAGCACGGGTGAGCGCCAGCGCATCCGCCGGAACGTCCTTGGAGATCACGCTGCCGGAGCCTATATAGGCCCCCTCCCCGATTTTGACTGGCGCCACCAGCGAGCTGTTCGAGCCGATGAACGCCCCGGCTCCGATTTCGGTGCGGTGCTTGCGGAAGCCGTCATAGTTGCAGGTAATGGTGCCGGCCCCGACATTGGCGTGGGCCCCGACGCTCGCATCGCCGATATAGGTGAGGTGGTTGACCTTGGCGCCTTCAGCGATGTCGGCCTGCTTGATCTCTACGAAGTTGCCGACATGGGCGCCTGCGCCCAGCGCGGCACCGGGCCGGAGACGGGCGAACGGCCCCACCACCGCATTCGCTGCAAGGCGTGCGCCCACGATGTGGCAGAAGCCTCGGATGGTCACGTTGTCGCCGATGACGACGCCCGGACCGATGATCACGTTTGGCTCGATGATCACGTCCTTGCCGACCTTGGTGTCATGGCTGAGAAACACCGTCTCAGGCGCCATGAGCGTCGCGCCGCCGGCCATGATCTCGGCTCTGAGGCGCTCTTGCATCACCGCTTCGGCTTGGGCCAGCTCTGCGCGGGAGTTCACGCCCAACACCTCCCCCGCCTCGGACCGCAGCATGCTCGTTTCCAGCCCTGCCCCGCGCGCCAGCGCCACCGCATCGGTCAGATAAAACTCGCCCTTGGCGTTGGCATCGCCGATGCGCGCCAGCAGATTGGCCAAAGTCTTGCCGCTGCGGAACCCCATGATGCCAGAGTTGCAGAGGGTGAGCGCGCGCTCCGTCTCGCTCGCGTCCCTCTCCTCCCGAATGCCCGTCAGTCTCTGGCGAGCGTCGAGAAGCAGCCTGCCATAGCCCGTCGGGTTGGAGGCCTCGAAACCGATCACGACGAGATCGGCTCCGTCATCGATCTCGCGGCGAAGCCGATCAAGCGTTTCCGCCCGGAGCAGCGGCGTATCCCCGTAAAGCACAAGCACCGGGCCTGGATGGCCGGCAAAGGCTGTTTGCGCAGCCTTGACGGCATCGGCGGTTCCCCGTGGCTCGGCTTGCTCGAACACCGCAATCCCCGGATCAAACGCCCGCGCTACGCCTGCGACCTCCTCCATGCCGGGAGCAATGACGACGCAGACCCGGCCGATCGATGCGGCTTTGGCCGCCGTCAGCACATGGGCAAGCAGCGGCGCGCCGGCGAGCTCGTGCATCACCTTCGGCACCTCTGACGTCATCCTGGTGCCCTCGCCCGCGGCAAGGACGATGGCGAGAACTGAGTCTTGCGTCATGCCTCTTTGGTCACTGCCAAGGTGTACCTGAAATCGAGCAAGAAGCGTGCCCCGAAGGTCTTCCTGCAGATGAGAGAGTCAAACCGATAATCTTGTCTTTCGCGCGTCACGAATCGCCGCCGCCGACCCCCGCGGGGATCTGTCTAATAGAAAGCCGGGGCAAGAGCCACAAGGCGAGTTTCGATCAGGGGATCAAACGTGGAAATTGACCCAGACGGTAGAGCGAGTCATCTTCACATTGCCGATCGGTGGACTGCGGCGGAGCCATATTGCTAGCGCTTTTCGACGTTAATTCTGGGTCTTAGAGGAGGCTTGCGAAGCCCATGCTGGTTAAGGATCGCCGCGGCGGGATGCGCAATTGGGTGCCAGGGCTGTTCGCAGCCTTTTGGGTTTTGCTCGCCGCATTCTCGGGGGCTTATCTGTTTCGCATCGTCACCGACCCCACCGCGCATCGGACCGAGACCGCCACAGCCAATCCCGTCGCCACGGCAACCCCGATGAGCCCTGCCAGTCCACAGCCAACGGAACCTCCGGCGCTGTCGGCGAATCAGGCTAACGCGGTATTGCGTGCGAATGAGGCCAAGGATAGGGAGGTTACCGAGCTGAAGTCTCAGCTGCGCGATCTTTCCGGCCAGGTGGCGGAGCTCAATACGCGTTTAAAGCCGCTCGAGAAGGTTCTTGGACCTGTGGCCGCGCTGCCGAGTTCGACGGCCGTCACGACGTCGCTGCCGTCCCCAGAGCTGAGGCCGCCGGAGAACCCCCCGGAGCCGCCCAAACCGGAAGCGAAGTCCGCCTCCCCGGAGGTGCCCGTGAAGCCATCCGATCAGGCCAAGGCAATGGAAAAGCCGTCCGACTCTGCCAAGCCTGCGGAGAAACCCTCCGACCAAGCCAAGGCGACAGAGATCCCGGCACACCAAGACAAGGTGGACGAGGCCAAACCGCCGAAGCCTTCCGAGCAGGCTTCAGGAAAGCCAAGCTCTCCAGATCAGAAACGGAGCGAGAAGACCTCAGAGCCGGTGCAAGTCACCTCTAACGAGCCGGCGTCGACCAACTCTGCGGCATCGACAGGCACCGCTAATCTCAGCGCGCCGTTACCCATACCGCCCGGCACGACCCGGTTCGGCATCGAGATCGGCAGCGTGGAGAAGCAGGACAAGGTCAGGCCGATGTGGCGCGACCTCCTGACCAATCACGCGGCGCTCGTCGCTGGCCTACAGGCGCGGCGCATCATCGCGCCGGACAAAAAGTGGAGACTCATTGCCGGCCCATTCTCCAGCGCCGCCGAGGCGATGCAGGCTTGCGCGCTGTTCAAAAAGGCGAACATGCCTTGCGAGGCGACGGTCTTCGCGGGCGACGCGCTCTAGCTTTTGTTGGAGCAAGATCTTTTCAGAAAACCGGTGTCCACTTTTCCGGATCATGCTCTAGCCGCCGAGAAAGAGCCTGCCCATACCGGGCCGTTCTTGGTGTTCACGCCGTTCAGCGCATATTTTCCGGTCTGCGACACCGCAGCGCCGAGGGTGATGACCTCGTCGGCGACGGCAAGCTTCGGTAGGACGTTTAAGAACGGAAGCGATCAGAATCGACAGCGATAGAGCCGTACGCGCAGCATCCTTCCCACCCCCGCTTGGTCCAACATTTTTCTTGAATCTGCTGGATACCGGCAGCATACGCGGCGGCGCGGGCATGGTCCAACGTTCAGCGCTGCTCGCGTCAAATTGCGCGCCAAAATTGCCGATCCTTCCGGCTAGGCACGAAAAAGGGGGCGCCTGCTAGAGGTCTTTCGCGTTAAACGTGTCGCACTGTTGGAGGCTGCCGGTCTCATAGCCAAGGCGGAACCAGCGCGCGCGTTGCGCCGACGAGCCGTGAGTGAAGGAATCAGGCACGACATAGCCTTGGGTCTGCTTCTGGATGCGATCGTCGCCGATGGCGCTTGCCGCTGCGAGCGCCTGATCGATATCGCCGGGCTCGAAGATGTTCTTAGTCTCTTGCGCCTTGTTGGCCCAGATGCCGGCAAAGCAGTCGGCCTGGAGCTCGACGCGGACCTGTAGCGCCTTGCCCTGTCGCTCGCTCATGCGCTGCCGCGCGGCCTCGACCTGATCCATGATGCCGAGCAGCTTCTGCACGTGGTGCCCGATCTCGTGGGCGATGACATAGGCTTGGGCGGCGTCGCCGGGAGCGTTGAAGCGGTCCTTGAGCTCCTTATAGAAGGAGAGGTCGATATAGACCTTCTCGTCACTCGGACAGTAGAATGGTCCCATCGCCGACATGGCCGTCCCGCAGGCAGAGCGAATGCCACCCGTGAACAGCACGAGCTTCGGGTCGTTGTAACTCGCGCCATACTGCTTGAACAGGTTGCCCCATACGTCCTCGGTGTCGGCGAGGACGACGGCAACGAATTGTTTGAGATCGTCGTCACTCGTGCTTTGCGGGTGCTGGATCTGCGGACCGCGCTGGCCAGGCACCGGAAAATTGGTGGTGTCGGGGCGCGATTGCGGGAGACGGATATCGGGGAAGCCCGACTCGTCGCCGCCCGGCGCCCCTCCTTGCAAGATGACGCTCGGATCGACGCCGAAGAAGTACATCAACCCGAGCAGAATCAGGATGCCAACGATCCCGATGCCTCCGCCGCGCCCCGCACCCCCGCTGGGAAAGCCGACGCCGCCACTGGGGAGCGGAAAGCCGAAGCCCCCGCCTTCGTCCCGCCGATCCTCGACGTTCTCGCTCTCGCGTTCGCCGCGCCACCGCATCTTTAAGGCCACCTCGACGATGTCGTTCCGGGACGGGCCGGGAAGGACCCAACCATTGTGCATGGGACGGCGCTGCGCACAAGGTCAGGAGGGCCCTTACGATCCGGGAAAGATCAACCATGCGGAGTGAGGTGACTCCCGCAAATCCTTGTTGTAAAAAGCGAGATCGACAAGAAACCGTCAAAAAACTGCAATAGGCGCAAGGCATTCTCTACGCGCCCGGTTGTATCGTGTCTGGGTGGTAGTGCGTTCTGTGTAATGCGTACGAGCCTCGGCAATCCCCGCGCCGGGGCTCTTCTTTTGCTCGGCTAAGCGCTACTTGGCTTCAGCCTCGTGCAGCTCGGCCTGATAGACAGGATCGTCGAGGGTAATCAGAGGCGCGCCCTTATCGACTGGTGTGCTTTCCTTGAAATGAATTTCCTTGATCCTGACCGTGATCACCGAGCTGATCACCACGGATTCATCCCAGCGCAGGCTGCCGACGGGCGTGACCTGCTCGGTCAACGGGCCCCTTTGTCACTTCTGCCGCTTCGACAGGAACGGATTTTTCGGGCGGTTTTTCCTGCGTGGCTAGAATAGGCTTGATCGACTGCGTCTGAAGTTGTCCCGGCTCGGAACCTTACGTCTTTAGCGCCTCTTCACCTCGCTGCCAGAGCGCAGGCAGGCTTACTAAAAGGGCGAGCAGCAGGGTCGCCAAACTTCCTGCAACTCGGCTTTTGCATTACGGCGATCGCCTGCCTCTTAATCCGATAGATCGGCTTCCCGCGCGGCCAAGCGCGATGCAGTCGAGCGCAATAGCGCAGTCCCATCAAAGGTTAGGGTGAGGGGCGGCGCCTTCAGGTCATCCCGCGGGAAGGGCTGAGGACTGGCGACCAAGGGCGCGACTGTTCGCGAAGCCAATGCTTCCACGCGAACAATTTAGCATCAATTCGGCAGCAAATAGACCCCGTTCGGAGCCATCACTACCGAACGCTGAGAGACGGCGATGGCGGGAGCTGTCACGTGCCACGTGGGGCGGTCCAAAATGCTGGACCGCCCCAACGCGCGTGTTGCTTAAGGATTCGGAGGTGTCTGCTCCGGTGCTGGTGCCGGCGCCTCTGGGGCTGGTGCCTCGGGAGCCGGTGCCGGCGGAGCGGCCATTGGCTCCGGCGCTGGTTGCCGTGCAGGGGCCGGCGTTGGTACAGGGGCCGGCGCTTGAGCCGCTGGCGCTTCGACTTTGACGGGCTCGCCCTTGTGCCCGTACATAAAGTAGGCCGCAATGACGAGTGCAAGCACGATGCCGGCCAAGACGATAGCAAGAAATGTCCTACCGCCAGCTTGGTTATCGTTTGCCATGAAGATAATCTCCCTCTCGAGAATCGTAGGGTCGTAATGGTCCGGACAGCGTAGCGAGGAATTCCCCCTGGGTCGAGAGTCGGCCCCGGGAGAAGCGCCTCGTTTCCTAGCCTCAATGCACAAGCTGCCGCTCTGGTTCACCGACAACCAGCCTATTGATCGGCAGGCGCGAGCCTCTGGGGACGGAGGAGATTAAACACCGGAGTAAGCGCCATGGCGAGAAAGAGGTTCAGCACGACCGAATAAAGGGCGGCGTAGCCCGGTAGCGTTATGCCGAACACGGACAACGGATACACCGAGGTGGCAAATCCCTGGGTGGCGGCCATATAGGTGCCGGTGGCGAGCCCCATGGCCCACCCGATCAGCAGCGCCGGAGCACTGCGGGAGCGGGTGTAGAGGCCAAGCAGGATTGGTGGTAAGAGCTGGATGATCCATATCCCACCGAGGAGCTGGAGCTGAATCGCATAGACTTGCGGCAGTGCCAGAATAAAGACCACCGCGCCGATCTTGACGACCAGCGACACGATCTTGGCGACCTTGGCCTCTTGCGTCTCGGTGCAATCGGGACGCACGAACTCCTTGTAAAGATTGCGGGTGAAGAGGTTGGCGCAGGCGATCGACATGATCGCTGCCGGGACCAGGGCACCGATGGCGATACTGGCAAAGGCCACTCCCACGAACCACGGCTGGAACGATGTTAGAAACAACGCGGGCACCGCGTAGTTCGATCCGTAGCGGGCGAAGCCCGCGGCATGCGCAGCGTCCTGGTCGACGCCCGCGGCGATCGCCATGTAACCGAGCAGGGCTATCAACCCCAGAATAAAGGAGTAGGCTGGAAGCAGCGCGGCATTGCGGCGGATCACATTCCCGTCGGAGGAACTCAAGATTCCCGTCATGGAGTGTGGGTACAGGAAGAGGGCGAGCGCCGATCCGAGCGCCAAGGTGGCGTAGGCGCTATAGGCGCCGAAACTGGCGCCCGACGGCGGGGCCAGGATCAGCTTCTCCGGCGGCACCCTGGCGAAGATCGCCCCATAGCCGCCGAGCTTGGCCGGAATCACCACCACCGCCGCGATCACAGTGATGAAGATCAGGACGTCCTTGACTACGGCAATCAGCGCCGGGGCCCGCAGCCCGCTCTTATAGGTGAAGGCCGCAAGGGCAAGAAAAGCGATGATGAGAGGCAGGTGCCTAGTCAGCCCTTCCGTCGGAAAGCCGAGGGCGCCGATCACCACCTCCATGCCGACGAGTTGCAGCGCGATGTAGGGCATGGTGGCGACCAACCCCGTCACCGCCACGGCGAGCGCGAGCATGCGACTGTCGAAGCGCTCTCGCACGAAGTCCGCGGCAGTGACATGGCCGCGCGCATGAGCGACCGCCCAAAGCCGTGGGAATACCATATAGAGAATGGGATAGATCAGGACGGTGTAGGGCACCGCGAAGAAGCCTATGGCGCCTTTGCCATAGACGAGGGCCGGCACGGCGATGAAGGTGTAGGCCGTATAGAGATCGCCCCCGAGCAGGAACCAGGTGACCATGGTGCCGAAGCGGCGGCCGCCGAGGCCCCATTCATGCAGGAGATTGAGATCGGCTTTCCGCCAACGGGCGGCGACGAAGCCAATTATGGTGACGAGAAGGAACAGCGCGACAAAGACGATCGTGGCCGTCGCATTCACCAGGTAAATCTCCCCCAAAGCACCGGCGGCTTCCTACTCGGATCGGCGGGTGATCCCGATTTCGATGAGGTAGACGATCACGACGAGAGCCGCGCCGATAAGAATCCAGGCGAGCTGATACCAATAAAAAAATGGGATGTCGGCGAGCTCGGGCTCAAGCGTGTTGTAGGACGGCACCCAGAGCATGGCTACGAGAGGAATGATAAGGAGCAGGCGCGGCATATAGCGGAGCCGGCCGCCCTTTGGCGTCTCACTTTGCATGGTGCTCCCCCTGCCCCGGCCCCACGATGGCGCGAGCTTACTGAAAGCCTAGTGTTTTCGCGATCGCCTAATTCGCCCCGTTTATTCTGGTGCGAGGCCAGCCAAGAAGCCAGATCTTGGCGGTGCTTTATGTTGACCTCGGCGGCGGCGCACCCGTATGGTCGCCACGTCAGAGCCCGTAGCTCAGCCGGTAGAGCACTTGACTTTTAATCAAGGGGTCGCGGGTTCGAGCCCCGCCGGGCTCACCAATTAAATCAATGGTTTAGATGTTTATAACGCTTGAGCGCTGTTGCCTTCAGGCAACGTAGCAGGCAATGCGGACCCGATTATTAGGCTGGGTGCCGGTAATTGGCGCCGGGCGTGACTCATTTATATGACGCGCAGCACCCCGCGCCGCTGGGGGTCGCAAATAGCCGCCGCGCCTTGGCCAGGGCCAACCACCCCCTTTGCGCGCCTATCTGCCTCTGCTGGCTCGTCCTGCGAGTGGCAGAAGGTCGGTTTTGCTGGCATGGGCCGTACCTGTTTGGCCCCGAGCCGCTTGGTAAGGCTCTTTGCCTCAACCGCCGGGTGCCAGCACCGGCAGTGTGTTTTGCCGCGCCCGCCTTGGCGGGGGGCATCTTTGGCACGTGGCAAAGATGGCTTGCCGGTCAACACGCAGCCGAAGAGGACGGCAATGCACGGCGCCGCTATGCACCTAAGTTCAAGCTGACTGCAGCGCCGGTCTCAGCCTTAAGCGGCGCGCTGCGACGAGGTGGCCTTGGGCCTGGCCTAGCTCTAGCTGACTGCGCCGCAGGTCAATGTCGCGCAGCCGTCACGACGAAACCGAGAATGGTCCTCCCATTGAAAAGCCGCGAGCGGCTACCATATGGGTATTGGGGGGCGCGTTCGTTTCGGGTTGGGATGGCGGCGCTAGCCAAGACAAAAGTCTCATTACCAGTTCTTGCCCCGCCCAAGGATGAAATCCTTCAGCGCATGAGCATGTTCGTGCTCGGCGGACCCGGCATCGGCGGCTGGCTCTCGGCATCGACCACCCCAAATCTCGTTTTCGACAGGCTTGCCCGCTTAGCTCGAGACCCTCTCAGTCTTGCTCAGTTCGCCCAACTCCTCGTGCTAGGCCATCAAGCGCCGCCCTCCGAAGATTTCCTTACCTACTACTGGCTTATTATCCCGACCGATCACCCTTATCCCATCAGCAGCCTTTCGGACTTCAAGCCGGAATTCTCCAACAATACGATCAAGTCGCTAGAGCACTTAAGCTGGGGACTGGCCAGGCTTTATGCCGACAGCCTGCTCTGGTGGGGGAATGTGCGGGCGGCCTATCTTGAGCTGCGCGATCTTAACGCCGACCACTTGCGGGAACTGTTTCGCAGCAAGAGGTGGGACACCGATCGGATGATACGCCGAGGTCCGCCGTTGCCGGTTCACGCGATACCCAAGGACAATCGCTATTTGATCTCGGAGATGGCGTGTAAGTGCTATGGCGGCGCGCCGACAATCCAGAGCGACATGGAGAGGGCCTTGTTAGCTGCCCTCGATGACCATCAAAGACGCATCGGCGGCAAGGTCACCATCAAGAAGCTCATCGAGGGCACCTACGCGGATCGGCAAACCGAGTTTATGTTTTCAGCCGACGACTTGCTGGAAGAGCAGGTATCGAGCCCCGAAGAGCTGCGGAAAAAGATGGCGAGCATTGCCGCAGTCTTTAGCGAAGCGCGTCAGAAGGCCCTCGACAACACCAAGAATTACCTCTCGCAGGTGGGCGACCTCGATGTCTATGTGGCCACAAGCATGCGGACACGAGACGACTTCAGGAAGATGGCCGACCTCACCGAGAGCATTTTTGGCGATCCGAGGCTTAAGCCGCTCAACTTCCGATACTTCGACCCGACACTGAGCGCTGCCCAGGGCCATGAGGATAAGGGACTGATCGAGTGCCTCATGGTGAAGTGCTGCAAGGCGCTAATTTATATCGCTGGAGATAAGGATAGCTACGGCAAGTGCGCCGAGGCGGCTATGGCCTTGAGCTTGGGCAAGCCGGTCATCTTCCTTTGCGATCGGCAGGAAAGGCTGCGGTTCTACAAGGACGTTCACCCACTCTCAAGACTGATCGAGTTCGACACCGGGGTCGCGGTGGGCGCATTTGCCACTGATAAAGCCGAACACGTTTCCGAGCTGCTCCATCGCATCTTCTCGAACACCATGCAATTTAAACTAGAGAAGACCGACCTTGGCTACCTAAGGCTTCGAGAGTGCCTGACCGATTCGGTCATGCGGCTTCAGACTAACGACGTGCTGCTGAGCGAAACCTTCTGGAACCATTATCATCGCCCCCACGGTTGCCGCTAACCATCTCGCTAGTGGCCGCCGCCCCGGCGAAACTCTGCGCTTCGGCAATTCGCCCCCTGGGATGCGGGCGGGGCGCCCCCCGAGCATCCTGAACGCGGGTTCATCTCGCTTGTTTGAGCCCGGCGTTGTTTTTTCGACATTGCTCGCAACCCAAGATTGCGGTATACTGAAATACAACTCCGAGAGCTTTCTCGGAGTAAAACCCCACAGAGGACGATTTGTAAAATGTTAGATACTACCGCAAATATCATCACCAAGAAGGCCAAGAAGCTATTTACAGGCAAGCCGAAGGTTGACCGGAAGGCCAAGGTGAAGAAGGCGAAGGCCCCAGCCGCGCCGAAGGTCGAGGCTGCCACCCGACAAGGTCGAGTTCGGTTCGAGCCCAATGCGCACATCACGGTGCTCAAGGACAACCCACATCGGGAGGGTTGCGCCGACTTCCGGCTGTTCGGCATGACGGTCGAGGAGGCGCTTGGCAAGACGTATGTTGACGCAAAGGGCAAGCGACGTGAGTCACCCAGATATGCACTAAATTGGTATGCAAATCACGGATACATCAAGGTCGAGGGTTGAGTAAGTACGGCGATGGTCTTCGTACCATTCGGCGACCTAGTGATGCTGCCGTAACGCCCCATTACGAGTTGCAGGCGGACGCCTTCTTAGGCCCACCTGCCCCCAGCGATTCCGATGATTTATGGGGACGCGTCGCACAGAGATTGCGGCGTAGAAGCAAGCCGGAACGCCTAGTCGAAGGCTTTCTAATGAGTGCGCTTCGAGCCGCAGGTCGTGCGATCCTGTACGTAGCTGCCGCCTACTTTGTACGATGGTTGGGATAAAGGAGCTGGATGAACTTGACCTATCATAATGCGTTGAAAGAGAAGCTGAACGAGCGGGAATGTCCCGATCGATGTTGAAGTAGGAGGGCAGGCGTTGCCCGCCTTGAGCCGTTAGGCTCGGGGTGTCGAATCCGCGAAGGAGAGCAACGCCATGACGAATCCTACCACGACTTCACCGATGACGCTGGTGCCCAGCCTTGAAGCGGCTTGGCGAGATGTGGACAGCTCATTTGAGCGCTTCTGTCTGACGGCCGGCATCGGAGCGATTGAGCAGATGCTGTGCGAGGACGCGCAGCGGCTGGCTGGTCCGTGCCATAGCCGCGGAGAACGC
>JBARKP010000097.1:0-1914 GCA_049801475.1 Methyloceanibacter sp. | reverse complement strand
GTTGTGGCCGGCAGTTGCAGTCCGTGCTCGTGAAACCACAGCAGTGTCTGGCGCACCGAGCCGATCCGCTCAAACTGATCAAACACCAAACGGATCGCTTCCTGTACGCGCCGATCCGGATCCTTCTCGAAACGCTGATCCTCGCTCTTGCGAAAACCGACAGGGGCCATCACGATCAACTCGCCGCGCTTAGCCTTTGCTCGTCGTGCCTCGAGCGGAGCGTGTCAATGACTTTGGAACAACTGGGTTCATGAGTTTAGAGAGCAATCGATGGTGATGATGGGTTGAGCGGTGTCCTTTTTGGGTGGATTGATCCAGGCGGCATCGGGCAGCTTCGGTGGCTGTGGTGCAACGCCTTTGAAGCGGTTCGGATGGGCGATGAACGCGGTGTCGAGCGTGGTGGCGCGGCGCGCGGTGAGCGCGCCGGCTCGACCGTGATGCACGACGTCGGGCGACATCAGGCCGATGCCCGAGTGATGATGTTGCGTGTTGTACCAGGCAAAGAAGGCTTGGCAATGTGCCCGAGCATCCTCGATCGAGCCGAAGCGCTCGGGGAAGTCGGGCCGGTACTTCAAGGTCTTGAACTGTGCCTCGGAGTACGGATTGTCGTCAGAGACGTGCGGTCGGCTGTGGGTCTTGGTCACCTGCAGATCCACGAGCAAGGCGGCCACGGGCTTGGAGCGCATGCTCGTGCCCCGATCGGCGTGCAGGGTGAGGGTTCCCGGGGCGATGCTTTGTTTGCCGATGGTATCGGCGATGAGTTGTTCGGCGAGCTCGGCGGTTTCGCGGTGCGCGACCATCCAGCCGACCACGTAGCGGCTGAAGATGTCGAGGATGACGTACAGATGGTAGTAAGACCACTTCACCGGACCGCGGATCTTGGTGATATCCCAGCTCCACACTTCGTTGGGAGCGATCGCCAGGAGTTCGGGCTTGGTATAGACCGGGTGGATCCGTTGACGGCGGCGCTCGCCGCTTTGATTCGCCGCGGCCAGGAGCCGGTACATCGTGCGGATGGAGCCGTAATACTGGCCTTCATCGAGCAAGGTGGCGAACACGGCCGCCGGCGCCATGTCGACGAAGCGCTCGCTGCCGAGCAGCCCGAGCAGCAACTCCTGCTCGGCGATCGAGAACGCCAGCGGCGGACGGACACGGACGCGCCGTGCATGCCGCGACACGGTCGGTCGATGCCGGCTCCGGTCGCGATACACAAACCCACGGTTCAGTGCGAACGCCCGGCATGCCTTGCTCAGCCCGATATGCGGCATGAGTGCGGCTACGGCACTCATCGCTCCTCCGGGCTCCGGTCGTCCGAGGTCGGCAGTCCCAGTACCGCACATAGTTTTTTTTGGGCATCGATGATCAGTTCCGCGTGCTCGAGTTTGCGGCGCAGACGGGCGTTCTCGCGATTGAGCTGCTCGATCTGCCGGGCCGCAGGGTCCGGCTTTGCCCCACGCCGCTTCGGGGCCAGGGCCACCCGATCGGCTGCGCCCAGCTGCTTGCGCCAGCTCGAGAGCATCGAGGAATAAATGCGCTTGCTGCGCAGGAACGCGCCGAGGGTACCGGCTTGCTTGCAACGGTCGGCCTCGGCGAGCAACGCGCGCTTCTCGCCGGCCGAGAACTGGCGGCGCCTGGCGGTCGCGACAACCTCCGGGTCGGGTGCCGCCGCGGCCCAGGGCATCCCTTCACTCGCCCTACGGGCTCCCTCCGGGTTGCCCTGGGCCGAAACCGGGGAAGTGCTGTTCATCGAAGAGTTCATTACTGCTGCCATGTGCGGATACTACCTTTAGACACTAAATTGCCGAAGGCAGTTGTTCCAGGTCACATTGGCACACAGGGCAGTCGGCGATCGCTTCGGACATGGCAGCGTCAACCTTGATGGGCTTGAGCTGGGAGAGCGGAACACCGAAGGAC